>CACYJV010000022.1 GCA_902774815.1 uncultured Prevotellaceae bacterium
GCGCTGCGAGCCGACGTCCGTCTTCGCGCGGAGCTCAACCGTGAAGCCCTCGGGGCCGGGGGCGAAGCCCTCGAATGTCTTCTGTTTGTCCTTGCCGCCGCCATAGACAGGGTTCTGGGACAGGTCCTTCACGGGCAGAGGTGTGCCCATAGCCTCTACATTCACCCTGAGGCGGATATCGCCTGAACGTAAGATGATGCGACCCGACTGGTGGTTAAGTGTAGAATGGTTGGTGATGGTCAACACGGCCTCGCCAGCATCAGCAGCGATTACCTGAGGCGATACCTCTAGTCCCGAAGAGGCCGAGACTTTGACGTCTTGAGTCAACCCTACGGTGGAGACAACAATGCTTTTTGAGGCACCTGTCCCATCGAGAACGATCCGTTCTGGCAGCGTCGTGCTGGCCTTTCGCAAAGGAGCGCCTTGCTTATCGACAAATCCAATCGACAGCACTTCGTCGGTTTCCTGCCCAAATGCCATTGTCGGAATGACCAAGGCAATGACCATCAGGCAAAGAACCAACGTCGAACCAATACTTTTTTTCATAAGTTCGCTATTTATTTATGTTAGTATTCGAATAGATACATAGTTTCACGATGCAAAATTATAACAACTTTTCCAAAAAGCGGGTAAAAAAAACGTAAAAGAGGGCGAAAAATACGTACCAAAAGCTACAATTACTACATTTTCCACTCTTTTTATTTGCAAAATCAAACAAAAAACAATACTTTTGCAAAATCTTTCAACTTTTACACGATTCCTAACTAATATTCAAATCCCAAACAAAGAAATGAAAAAGCTATACAAAAAGCCAGAAGTCAAGATGCTGACAACGTCCATCTTAAATATTCTTGCAGCATCAGGACCTGGTCCCGCTGGTGATGGCGATACGCCTATTGTTGTTCCCGCAAAAGAAGAAGATGCATCTGCCATCACCACCCACAGCGTATGGGATGACTAATACCAAAAACACCTAACGAACAAAAACAGAAGAAGATCCTACCATTATGAGAAAACTTTTCGTCATACTCAGCCTGATCATCGCCGCCAACGCTCTCGCAGCTCCCGTCAGTCGTGAACAGGCCATGAAAGAGGCCGCAGCATTCGTGGCCAAAAAGTCGCCTACCCATGCTAAAAAGCTGATGAAGTCGCCTGCCATGCCTCAAGCGCTGAAAAGCGAAGGCAATGGCGACGAAGCCTATTATTATTTATTTAATGTAGGCGATGGCAACGGATTCGTCATCGTCTCGGGTGACGACCGTACTGAATCCATCCTTGCCTACAGCGACGAGGGAACCATCGATCCGGCTCACATGCCCGACAACATGCGCTATTGGCTCAACTGCTATGCCGACCAGCTGAAGGCTCTCGACAAGATGGACGACCTCGAAGCCGCGCAAGCAGTGGGCACCGCCAGAAAAGCACGCGTGAACACGCGCAACTCCATTGCCCCACTTATCACTACCAAGTGGGACCAGGCGACGCCCTATTGGAATGATTGTCCGCAGTTCATGAACTCCGATGATCCTGACGACGGCTACGAACTGGCCTACACGGGATGCGTAGCTACCTCCATGTCGCAAATCATGTACTTCTACAAACAGCCGAAAAGCATCAGCGAACCGATTCCTTCCTACACCTTTAACGTTGTGGGCGACAACTTCAACTACTCGACCGTGACGATGGAGGAACAGCCTCCTACCACATTCGACTGGGAACACATGCGCGAAACCTACACTGGTGCTGAGGACGAGGTCTATACCTCTGCCGTATCGCAACTGATGCTCTACGTAGGATGCTCCGTTAAGACGCAGTACGGCATCTCTTCATCGGGTGCCTACACCGATGACATCCCCAAGGGATTCGCTCGCTTTGGCTATGGGGCAAAGATAGCCTTCCGAACCGACTACGATCAGACCGAATGGGAAGACCTTGTCTACAGCGAACTGGCTGCCGGACGTCCCATGATCTACAACGGAACGGCTGGTAGCGGTGGCGGACACTCGTTTGTCTGCGACGGATTCGAATACGGCGACTACTTCCACATCAACTGGGGATGGGGAGGCATGGGCAATGGCTTTTTCCAACTCAGCATTTTGAACCCCTCTGCCAGTGGCATAGGAGGCTCCTCGTCGTCGGAAGGCTACAACATGAAGCAGAACATCATCTACGAAATACTGCCTGGAACGGCACAAGGTGGTGGCAGCGACGACCCCGAAGAGGTTGAAAACAAACTCACCGTGACTGCCATCAGTGGTACCAGCTATGCTTTCCTTGGGAGAGACAAGCTAAGCGATCCGTTCAAAATTGGCGACACACGCCGTGTGAAGGTTAGCTTTGCCGACCATTTCAACTCAGGACAGAAGTACGAAGTGGCATTAGGACTTTACAATCCCACCAACAAGGAACTTGAGGTGATGGGCAATTCACTTTGGAACGCAGGAGTAGTGACTACTGCTGCCCTTGGCGACACCCATGAATTCGGAGCAGGCTTGAAACCCAGCGGATATGGCCCCGATCCACGCATCACCTTCGGAGCTGGCAAAACAGGCGACTTCCACATCGTGCCCATCTACAGACTCCAAGGCACAGACGAGTGGCAACTCATGGACAAGGCAGACCGCTATTACATTGAAGTGTCGCTCTACTCCACCATGACATCAGATCCCATCTATCATCCCGAGAAGAAACTGGAGGTAAGTTTCGTCTCCTTCACTGGTGAAGACAAGGTGGGCTCCAAGGAACAGGTGCATGCCACCATCGAAAACTATGGTGACGAGCGCTTCTTCGGCAACCTCTACCTGGACTTTGGCGGCCAGCAACTCGACGAATACTCGCAATACACGACCGTCGTGCAAGCAGAGGTGCCTGCACAGGGTTCCAGTGTCATCACGTTTAATGTCACTCCGGAATCGGCTGGCGTCAAGACTGTCTACGTAATGACCGAAGATGGCTACGGCGGCTATGACGTACTGCCCGGAACCACCGCGGAAATTGAGATCAAAGGTGTGGAAGAAGCCGAGATGGACCTCAGTGTCGACATCGAAGCCACCAATGCCGAGTCCACCGACGACGAGAACGTCCATGGCGTCATCTTCGATAGCCATGCAAGGTTCAAGGCTACCATCACCAACAACTCTACTGGCGAATACAATAAGTACGTGTTGGCACCGCTATTCATCGTCCATCGCAACGAAGACGGAACCATTGGTGCAGGCTCAATGGTCACTTACAAGCAGCAGGCAGTATCCATTCCTGCTGGTGGCTCAAAGACCTACTTCTTCGAATTCGACAACTTGGCCTACGGATCGACCTACTCCATGAACATCTATGCCCGCAACAACGTGCCGCAAGAGGAGGAAGGAACCCACGTCGAGAACATCGTGGAGAAGGGCAAGTCGAAGTATTACGAGATTGAGCGTGGCATCGTCACCTGGAAGGGCGACGGAACACGCCAGGGCAACAAGCCCGTTGAAGGCTTTGTAGTTCCCGAAGACGTTGCTGCCGTGCTGCTCGAAGGCCTCAATCTCGGCAACATCGCAGCCAGCAACAACCCCAATACGCTCTACTTCCTTGGCGAAGGCGAGACTGCTCCTGCCGGTCTCGAGGGTAAAAACATCGTGGCTGGATCGCAGGCCGACGTCATCGCACTTGAGGATGGCTACGACTTCTACACGCCACAGACGTTTACTGCTTCGGAAATCAGCTACAAGCGCACGTTCACGCAGGGACATAACAATAAGGTTCGTACAGGATGGTCGACCATTGTGCTGCCCTTCCAGCCCACAAAGGTCATGAACCTGACCGACGGAAAACAACTCGACTGGTTCCATTCCAGCACCGACAGTGGCAAGCAGTTCTGGCTTTGCGACTTCGCCGAGGAGGATGGGCAGACCGTTTACTTCCGCAACGCGCCCGAAATGCTGGCCAATGTGCCTTATCTCGTGGCAGTTCCCGACAACGCATGGGGTGCCGCATGGAACCTCGTGGGCAAGGAAATCAGCTGGAGCGCTACCAACGCCACCGTGAAACCCGATGCCATTGCCTACACCAGCGGCCAGAACATGGCCTTTGCCGGCTCTGTCTACAAGCAGAACCTGCGCAATGTGCTCGGACTTACTGCCGACGGCAGTCAGTTCAGCAGCAGTGGCGCACAGAATGTCGACGCTTTCCACGCCTATTTCAAGTCCATTGGCGAGACACCATACTTTGCCAAGACGGTTGACATCGCCATCATTGGCGAAGAAACTGACGGTATCGCTGCTCCCGACCTCGTTGAAGAGGCTGAACAGACAGGAGTCATCTACGATATCAGCGGCAGAAGACTTTCTACGCCCAGTTCGCAGTACTCAACCCTCCCGAAGGGAGTCTACATCATCAACGGTAAGAAAGTTCTCAAGTAAGATTACGCATTCCTGAGAACCATATAACACATCAAAGGCACAGGCAGACGACCAAACTTCCGTCTGCCTGTGCCTTTTCCCTTTCTTCATCCGATGGCAACAAGCCATCTCACTACTCCAAAACCATTCCTATCGGCCTCCTAAAGCATAGCTATTGGCCACGCAAAGCATTGACATAGGCCCCAAGAAGCATTGGTATAGGCCTGTAAAAGCATAGCTATGGAACTGCAAAAGCATAGCTTCAGCCATGTAAAAGAATAGCTCCCGACCCACTGAAGCATTGCGTTCACGAGTCGGGAGCTATGTTTTTGAAGGACTGGGAATCACTATGAGGACAAGCGCGCAGTGCCCTACTACTCGTCAGGCTGCTGTCCGTCGTGCGCCTTCCACATGCACTCGGTAATCTTCATGTCGGTAAAGACGGCCGTGAAGGACGATTCCTCAGGCGAACAAGCATAGATGCCGAAGCTGATTTCGTCGGCACCTGCATACATGTGGCAGATGCGCATCTGACTGAACTCGTTTCCATCGGTGGAACATTCGATGCAGTAGTCATCCTCGCGGCGTGAGAAGCGATACCACATGGTCTTCACATCGGCAGGGATAGCTGTCGTGGCCCAGTCGGAATAGCCATTGTTGGTGGCCACGGAGCCAAGATGCTGGAACTGGTCGTTCTCGTATTCAACCGATCCCTTCAGCCAGTTCTCACTGTCCAGATACATCACGATGCCGCATTGGTCGAAGCGCTGATGGCTTTGTGTGAAGTCGGTCTTGACCACGAAGCTGAAGAACTTCTCGCGTGTCTTCATCTGCAATACCGGTGCATTGTCGTTCTGGAAATGGTAGTAGGTGCGCTGCCACAGGTCGGTGTGCGGTGCCGTCGTGATGACAAGCGTGTCGCCTTTAATCTCAAAACCGCCAGGTTCCCTTGTCCACTGAAGGCTGTTCAGGTCGACGCGGCCACTATCGGCCAATGCCAGCTGAACATTGTCGGTAAATGCTTCGCCCGACTCCTTCTGAGTCTGCTGTCCACAGCCCACGAGCATGAGGCCAAGGCTGAGCAATGTGAAAATGTTTTTGTTCATGGTTACATTCATTTTGTATAACTTGTTTCTCCATTGGGTTCACTCTGCAAAAGTACAAATAATCTCCAAGATAAACAAATAAATGCCAAATGTTTCCAAACCAAAGCAGGAAAAGACGAAAAGTGCCCTGCATCCATCGTCGGACACAGGGCGCTTCGTGCGATGCTGCCGTTGCAGCACTCCTTTCAGTAATAATCAATCATCTATATGAACTACACTTCACTTTCGGTTACCCCTCTCATGCGGAGAGGGCGGGCCGAGCCTTACCCAATCTCAATCTGGCGCTCCACCTTGGTGCGTGCCTGCTCGGTCTTAGGCAGGTCGACGGTCAGCACACCGTGCTCAACATGAGCCACAATCTTGGCCTTTTCCACATCGTCAGGCAGTATCAGTGTCTGCTCAAACTTCGTGTAGTTGAACTCGCGACGCAGGTAGCGTGAGTGCTTGTCGTCAGTTGTCTGCTCCTGCTTCTTCTCCATCTTGATGACAAGGTTGCCATCCTCGTTGATGTTAACGGCAAAATCCTCCTTCTTCAGACCCGGAGCGGCAAGCTCCACTATGTATTGATCGTCGTTCTCAACCACGTTGATGGCTGGAGCTGTGGCGTTTGCACGCGGCATAAAATCGTTGTAGAACAAATCGTCGAACACGGTTGGCATCCAATTTCTGTGATTCTGTCTCATAGTTTTTACCTCCAATTATTTTTTGTTGATGTTTGAATTTGTTGAAATTACTTTTTATTGTTTTCGTTTGAGTTCCTTTCGTCGCTCACCCTTATATTTGCAACCTTCATGCCACAGCCGCAGTCATGCCAATATGTCACGACAGCCCGACAAATTGGCACCATCACGAACTCATTCTTTGGTAACAACAAGAAAAAAACATTGCATTTTGCTTGCTTTTATCATTGATAATCGCTATATTTGCAGCAGGATGTGAATAATGGAATCTTTTCCCACACAAAAAACTACGTCAACAATACTATAAACTAAAACCAAAATGATTATGAGAACTACTGCCAAACAACTAAGAAGAATCGTCCTGCTGTTTTGTTTCATTGCAGTCGGAACCCAGAGCCTATGGGCACAGTTAGATACGTATACATATAGAGGCCGCCATAGAGTAAATGACATGGTATTCATATTGTTTTCAGTCTACAATTCTTATTTTAGTTCCACAACCTATAAGGCACTCCTCGTAGAAATCAATTCTGAAAATGAAGATGTTGTCGTACCAAGCAAAGTTTTTAATGATTACAATGTTATAGGCGTTGGAGCTGATATCGTGAACGACCACATAAGGTCACTGACATTTGAGAATAGTCCAAAATTCCACCATAGTTTCAAAAAATGGGAGCAAGATGGCACAACCACCTCCAAAGAATTTAACGGCTCCATCAGCAGTAAGTCGCTTCAACGAATTGAGTCTGGTGCATTTTTGATCAGCGAAAATGAAGACGAAACCCCAGAATTACTCTGTCCGAACCTGTCAATTCTTGTGATTAATTCATCCGTTCTACCAAGCATAGAATCCCCTTGGAGTAATATTTCCACAACACCTGCTGAAAACATTACTGCCGTGGTAAAATCGTGGACGCAGGAGGAGTGCGACCAGAACCATGAAGAATCACCCTTCTGGAGCGAATTCAAGGCTGTCGTTCCCACAGAGGATGGTGTATTCTTTCCGCCATTGGATTTAAATCCAAACATCAAGTTCAAGGACCGCGCCACCAAAATTGCCTGTGTGGGCAGGTGGGACACAAACGGTGACCATGAGTTGTCATATGAAGAGGCTGCAGCCGTGACCAACATCTACGGAACCTCACCATTTGCCAACAACCCCTATATCACATCGTTCGACGAGTTGCAGTATTTCACCTCACTCAAAAGCCTGAGCACCGCCTTCTTTGGATGCACCAGCCTGAAGTCGGTCGTCATTCCTGCCTCCGTCACCAACGTCAGTAGCGCCTTCCAGGGCTGCACGAGTCTGGAGCGTGTCATCTTCGCCTCCGACAGCACACTGACGAGCATCGGCGACAGGGCATTTCAGGGCTGTGCATCGTTAGGCCCCTCACTCAACTTGCCGCAAAGCATCACCACTATTGGCGTATCGGCCTTCGAGGGCTGCTCAAAGCTGGGCACAACACTCTCCCTGCCCGACGGTGTCACCCAGATTTCGACATCGGCTTTCAAGGACTGCACCTCGCTGCTGTTCATACATATCCCGAAGAGCGTCAGTACGCTTTCAGACCCCATCTTCACAGGATGCACCAATCTTGCCTATATGGCTGTCGATCCCGAAAACACCGTCTACGACTCTCGCGACAACAGCAATGCCATCATTGAGAGAAATGTAGGTTATGACCTACGATCCGTCCTGCGATTCGCCTGCAAGAACTCAACCATTCCCGAAGGAGTGCACACCATCGGCAGCACTTCCTTTACGGGCTTGCCCATCACGCAGATTGTATTACCCTCAACCACCAAGTTAGTAGGCCACGGCGCATTTGCCGCCTGCCAGTACCTGGAGTCAGTTGAATGCAAAGCCAAGACACCGCCCACCTATCAGGGAAATCCCTTCAGCGATGTCTCGCAGAATTGCGTGCTGACTGTGCCCTATGGCTGCACAGAGGCCTACGAGGCTGCCGGCTGGAAGACACAGGACGATGGCGGCGTGTTCAAGGAGATTGTAGAGGCCGAACGCAGCGTCGCAGATCCCAGCCCCATCCTGAGACTGACGATGGTGAACGGAGCCGGCGGAAAGTCGTGGTTGTGCAACACCACCAGCAGCGGACAGACGGTTGTGAGGGCGTTCGATGGTGCGCGTGAAGCCACTTTCAGTCTTATAAAGGCCAACTTGGGCGATGAGTTCAAGCTCAAGACGTTGCGCTATCCTGGTCGTTACAATGGCCTTGTCTATGTAAATGGCGAACTCAAGACTTCGGAAAACTCTGGCGACACGCTGATTTACGACCTTGGCAACCTGAGACACTACACCGACACGGTGGTCGTCGCCTGTATCTATGGTGAGAGTTTTGACATGACCAAGCGTGTGATTCGTACCAAGTCAAAGGGGACGGGTGAGAATTTCGGACTTTGTGCACTGTTTGACACTACCCATCGGGAGTATATATTCACATGCGAACCGACTGATTTTCCGCTCGACCGTGTCGACACGTTGGACATTAACACCGAATATCAAATCCAATTCTTAGGTGCAAAAGATTTCAATCTAAAGCGAATAACCATAAACGACGAGGAAGTCACAGCTGAAGGTAATGCCAACAAGAGAACGCCCGTCTTCAAACTCACCAGCTTCGACGACAACATCCTCATTGAATTTGATTCGCCAGAGGAAGAAATCACCGAGTACACCAACAACCTGACAACATCTGCCGGCGGACTGACGGCGCTGGTAGCGACCATTGACGGAGTGCAACAGACCTTCCAAAATTCCGACCCCTCGTCCATTAGTATTGCAAGCGACCTGAGCCAGCCTGTGACGGTCCTCATGAGATGTAATACTGGCTACGAGCTGCAATTCTTCTTCAACGGCATCACTATTGAACCTGCACCGGAAGGAACTCCCAACGACGAGCTGCCTGGCAACTATCTGAAGTATAACGGCAACAACACGTACGAGTTCACCGTAAACGCTGAACAGATAATTGGCGGAAAGAACGAGTTCGTGGCCATCTACAAGAAGAAGAACGAGTTCGACATGAATGGCGATGGCTCTGTAACGATTGCCGACGTCACGCAACTTGTCAACAAAATCCTGGGCAGAGAGTAGGGAGAATTGAAAATGGAATATTAAATTCTGCAGCGATTACATATAATCATCAAAAAAAACAGAGATGATAATGAAAACATTCAAGAACATTGCGCTCGCCACGGTGGTGAGCCTCATCACTACAAACGCTATGGCACAACAGACTCCGAAACTCAGTGCAGAGAACATCGATGAAGTGCTGAAGGCTATGACTCTTCAGGAAAAAGCAAGACTTCTCGTGGGCAGTGCCCGTGACTTCTTCGGCGAAATGGCCGTCGTTGGCGGCAGTGCCGACTATGTACCGGGAGCAGCAGGCTCAACAGCCTTGATCCCACGTCTGGGCATTCCAGCCACCGTACTCACCGACGGCCCTGCCGGTGTACGCATCAACCCCACGCGTGAGGGCACTACGGAGACCTTCCATGCCACAGGTTTTCCCATCGGCTCATGTCTGGCAGCATCGTGGAACGGCGACTTGCTGTACAAAGTGGGCAAAGCCATCGGTAACGAAACCATGGAATATCGCTGCGACGTCATCCTCGGACCAGGCCTGAACCTGCATCGCAATCCACTGTGCGGCCGTAACTTCGAATACTTCTCGGAGGATCCGCTGGTGACGGGAAAGATGGCGGCCGCCTATATCAACGGTGTACAGAGCCAGGGTGTAGGCACGTCGGCCAAGCACTATGCCGTGAACTCGCAGGAGACCGACCGTACAAGTGTTGACGAACGCTTGTCGGCACGTGCGGCACGCGAACTCTACCTGCGTGGCTTCGAGATTGCCGTGAGGGAGAGCCAGCCTTGGACCGTGATGTCGTCTTATAACTCGGTGAACGGCCAATACTCCATGGGCAACCACGACCTGTTGACGAAGATTCTGCGCGACGACTGGGGATTCAAAGGCATCGTAATGACCGACTGGATAGGCATCCGCGAAGGTCTGCGCACAGCTGACGAGGTTGCAGCGGGCAATGATTTGCTTGAACCAGGACAGAAACGGCAGGCTGAACAGATCATCGAAGCAGTGGAGAAGGGTGAACTGAGCATTGCTGACGTGGATCGCAACGTGCGTCGCATGTTGGAGTACATTGTGAAAACACCAAGTTTCCGCCGCCATGCCTTTACCAACAAGCCCGATCTCACCGCACATGCAGCACTCGCCCGCGAGGCTGCCACGGAAGGCATCGTGCTGATGAAGAACAAACCAACCCCCAACCCCTCCCAAAAGGGAAAGGAGACTCTCCCCCTGACCGTCAAAAAGGATGGGAGCAACGTGGTCGTAGCGTTGTTTGGCGTGGGCAGCTACCACATGCTTTCGGGAGGCACCGGCTCGGGACGTGTTCACACTCCGTATATTATAAATATGGTGGAGGGCTTGAAGAACGCAGGCATCGGAACGACTAAGATGCTGACAGACGTATATAATAAATATGTACCCTATGCGCGCGCAAAGTTCCAAGCCGACAACCACACTGGCGAATGGTACCTTCAGGATGCATGGGGCGATCAGAAACTTCCCGAGATGCCTGTGGGCAAGAACATGATCAACCATGAGGTAAAGGAGGCCGATGTGGCCATCATCACCATCGGACGTCAAGCCGGCGAGGGTGGCGACCGCGATGCTGAACGGGAGTTCTACCTGAACACCGACGAGCAACAACTCATCAAGAACGTCAGCGAAATCTTCCATGCCGAAGGAAAGCCTGTGGTGGTGGTCATCAACAGCGGATCGGTCATCGAGACATCGTCGTGGCGCGACAGGACTGATGCCATCGTCTGTGCCTGGGAGCCTGGAGAGGAAGCTGGAAATGCCATCGCCGACGTGCTGACAGGTAAGGTTTGTCCATCAGGAAAGCTTACGATGACATGGCCCATCAGCGTCTACGACCACGCATCGTCGCGCCACTTCCCCAGCCGTAACAAGGTGAGCAACCACGAGGAAGACATCTACGTGGGCTATCGCTACTTCGACACCTTCAACAAAGACGTCTCCTACCCCTTCGGCTACGGCCTTAGCTACACAGCGTTCGAGTATTCAAAGCCTAGCGTGAAGGTTAAAGGTGATCGCATTACGGTAAGCGTCAGCGTGAAGAACACAGGTAATGTCAGTGGAAAAGAGATAGCGCAGGTATACGTCAGTGCCCCCGCCGGACAACTGGAGAAGCCTGTTCAGGAACTGAAAGCCTTTGCCAAGACACGCGAGCTGAAGCCGGGCGAAAGTCAGGTGCTCACGATGGAACTGCAACGCCGCGACCTGGCCAGCTATGACGAGGCCAACTGCCAATGGCTCACAGAAGCCGGTACCTACACATTCCGCATCGGTGCTTCAAGCCGCGACATCCGCCAAACCGTAACCGCCAAGGTAGCACAGTACACCGAAAAGACCAGCGATGCCCTGCGTCCGAAGCAGGAGCTGAAGTTGCTGAAACAACAATAGGAATGAGTGAGCCGCGTTACCACACTACTTTAGAGAACCTATCCCATAGAGGTAGAGGCATTACTAAGTGGTGATAACAACGTTACCAAGATAGTGTTGACACGTTATCAAGACAATGTTTGCACGTTATCAAGATAGTGGTAACAAAAATAGCAACCATTTACACAAACGAGAGAGAGCCGCAACCATTCACAGTTCGCGGTTCTCTCTCTTATCATCATGCTCTGGAAGAACACATGTTATAAATCGAAAGGTAATTTTATACATTTTCAAAGGCAATGATTATTATTTTACATATTCGTATCACCCTTTTCCAATAGGCATTACAATCACATTGGAAGAGAAAGTTGCCCCCTTTTCCTGAAAAAAGCCTGCATAAACTTGCTTTTCAACGTAAATTCATACAAAACATGAACAAAACGTTAAAATAATGCCATAAAAATTGATATTTTATCACTTTTATTTGCACGATTAGTATTTTTTGCTTATTTTTGCAACCAAAAGATAAAAACTCGTTAAAAAACATCTAACACACTCAAACATGATATATACAAAATTCATACAATGGGTATGCGAGGTAAAAGGGTTGTAACGTTTTTCGCTAAGTAGAAAGATTTTAATTTTTCACTTATACATTAATTAATTTAAAGAGAGAGAATTTATGGTAAAAAAGCTAACTATGTTTTTGGCCGCCCTGCTGCTCACAGCAGTAAGTGCAATGGCCCAGACACAAGTCCGCGGTACCGTAGTGTCTCAGGAAGACGGTCTTCCCATCGTGGGTGCTGCCGTCCAGATCGTAGGCACAAGCCAAGGTACTGTGACGAACGGCAATGGTGAGTTCCAGCTGACCGTTCCGTCAAGTGGTGCCACGCTGCGCATCTCTTATCTCGGTATGCAGACCATCAATGTGACTGCCGCCCGTACGATGCGTATCGAGATGCTTTCTGACAACAAGATCCTGAACGAGGTGGTTGTCACCGCGCTCGGTATCAGTCGTGAACAGAAGACGCTCGGCTATTCCGCGCAAACCATTGACAACGCCCAACTTACCGAAGGTAAGGTGACTGATGTCACTTCGGCCTTGGCTGGTAAGGTAGCCGGTGTGCAGATCAACGCCACGTCTGGTGACCCTGGTCAGGCTAACTCGGTGATTATCCGCGGTATCAGCTCGATTAACGGTAACAACCAGCCGCTGTACGTCATCGACGGTGTACCCCTCCAGAGTACAACTCGTCTGACCCAGCAGCATCAGAATGCCATTGGTGGTATCACGAACGTGAACCCGAATGACATTGAGAACATGACCGTGTTGAAGGGTGCCGCTGCTACGGCTCTCTACGGTTCGCGTGCTGCTAACGGTGTGATCCTTATCACCACAAAGAGCGGTGCCAAAAACGGTGCCCGCAACTTCTCCATCAGCTATGATGGTAGCGTACAGTTCCGCCAAGTGGCTAACCTGCCGAAGTTACAGAACAAGTTCGGACAGGGTTGGAACGGCCGTCAGACCTTCATTGAGAACGGTTCGTGGGGTCCCGAGATGGACGGTTCTGAGCAGGTTTATGGTCCTATTTGGAACGGCCAGCAGCTTATTCACAAGTATGAGGCAGCCGAAAACAACATTAAGGATTTCTTCGATACTGGTGTCAGCACCAACCACAGCGTTGCTTTGAGCGGTGTCTCCAGCGACTCGAAGATGACTTACTACCTGAGCTATTCGTACACGAGCGACAATGGTATCATCCCGAAGGATAAGGATACCTACAAGCGTAACACCATCGCTTATCGTGGCAGCTATCAGGCTACCGACTGGTTCAAACTCTCCTCGAGTGTGAACTTCACAAAGAACAACACCAACACCGTAGGTCAGTATCAGGGTACCTCGATGATCGAAGGTATTCTTGAGTTCCCGCGCGACATCTCCCTCGTCGACCGCAAGAATCTCAACAGTGCTTTCGACACTCCCGAGGCTTGGTACACACCTTATGGTATCACCAACCCCTACTGGGCTATCGAGAACAACTACAACCACCAGGATGGTAAGCAGGTGTTCGGTAAGATTCAGGCCGACATCAAGGCTATGAAGCAGCTCACCTTTACCTACCGCTTCGGTTTCGACTACACTGACTTCGACTTTAAGATTGGTTATCCTCAGATCAATCTCGACGATGCTCTGATTTGGGAAAACTATGGTTATCCTCCCTCAAGCATGAACCAGGATGGTTATGTCTACACACAGTATCAGCGCAACTATGAGTTGAACCACGACTTCCTCGCCAACTGGCAGGATAAGTATCTGGATGGCAAACTCGACGTGAACATCAATGCTGGTGTCAATATGAACGAGCGCTACCAGACATGGCTGCAGGGTGAGACCGACGGTCTGACTTTCGAAACTGGTTTCTGGGATCTGAGCAACGGTGCAACAAAGACAGAACTTTCAGAGAGCCAGTCAAAGCGCCGCCTCGTAGGTCTGTTCGGCGACATCACCTTAGGTTGGGACGACATGATCTACCTTGGCCTTACCGCACGTAACGACTGGTCGTCAACGCTACCTAAGGAGAAGAACAGTTACTTCTATCCCGGTGCTACACTGAGCTGGATTTTCACACGTCTGATCCCGAAGAACAACATCCTCGACTTCGGAAAACTGCGTCTGGCTTATGGTAAGACTGGTAACGACGCCAGTGTCTATCAGATCTATCCCAACTATGCACAGTCGGCAAGCCGTGGTTACTATGGCGTAGACCTTACTAAGTTCCCATTCAATGGCGTTAACTCTTTCCAGGCATCCAGCACAGCAGGTAGCTCAAGCTTGAAGCCTGAGATGACCACTGAGTTCGAGGCAGGTCTGAACTTAGCCTTCCTGAACAACCGCATTAATGTCGACTTCTCGTTCTATACTCGTACTACGAGCGACCAAATCTTCACGTTGCCCGTCGATCCCGCTACAGGTTACACCTCCATGGTGACCAACTTCGGTGAGGTGCGCAACACTGGTGTCGAGTTGCTCGTCAACACCACACCTGTTCGCACACGTGACTTCCGTTGGGATTTGGGCTTCAACTTCTCGAAAAACAAGAATAAAGTGCTCTCGATGCCTGCAAGCCTTGAAGGCGGTATGGTCAACGTCAACCAGTTCTCGGCCGGTAACGACGCCGTTTACATGCGTGCTGTTGAAGGTCTGCCCATGGGTGAACTCTTCACCTATCTGCCGCAGTACGACGAACAGGGCCGTATCGTTGTAGGTGCCAGCGGACAGCCGCTGCTCACCGACGAAGTGCAGGACACTGGCAAGAACGTCAACGCCGACTGGACTGGTGGTATCACCACTGCTCTGACATGGAAGGGTCTGACGCTGAGCGCAGCTCTTGATATCCGTAAGGGTGGCTACATGTTCTCGCGTACGAAGAACCTCATGCAATTCACTGGTAACGGCGAATTCACGACTTATAACGACCGTCGCCCGTTTGTCATTCCCAACTCTGTGGTGGGTGCATACGATGCCGATGGCAACCTGACCATTGTTGGTGAGAACACCACTCCAATCTATCTCGACGACAGCAGCTACCAGAACTGGTACAACAACTATGGTTACAACCTTGGTGGCGAATCCTACCTGCTCGACCGTTCGTTCGTGAAGCTGCGTAACGTGACGCTTTCCTACCAGCTGCCTCGTCAGCTCGTGCGCAAGCTGCAGCTCAGCGACATCACGCTCTCTGTATTTGCCAACAACCTCTTCACGTGGACTCATAAGTCGAACACCTTCATCGATCCTGAGGCCAGTGCCGATGGTAACGACCTTCGGGGTATGTTTGGTGAGCTCTATAGCAATCCTTCATGCCGCGTCTTCGGTTTCAACGTTGGACTCAAATTCTAAAAAAGGAGGAAACAAGATATGAAGAAATTTGCATTTATTTTCACAATAGCTTTGGGACTGCTCACGACCTCGTGCGATGACTATATGGATATTAACCATAATCCCAATTCACCGGCTGAGGAGAACATGACTACCAACATCCTGTTCCCGGGTGCCGAGATGAACCTTTGCAGTTCTTATGGTGACTTCTACCGCATCACCGGTGGATACTTTGCACAGTACTACAGCCAGGCCTTTGGTACATCAAACTATCTGGACTACAGCAAGTTCACGATGTCGGCCACTCGTTCCAGTACTGACTACACTCAGCTGAACCAGCGTGCACTGAAGAACCTGAAGACTGCTGCCGAACTGGCCGAGGCCAACGAGGAGTGGGGAACCTTCCTTGCAGCCAAGACACTGCGCGCCTTTATCTATCAGATTCTTGTCGATGCTTATGGCGAAGTGCCCTACACTGAGGCTCTCGATCCCAGCAATGCCACCCCGAAGTATGATCAGGGTGCCGACATCTATGCCGGTGTGTTGGCCGAACTCGACGAGGCTCTTTCAAAGGCTAGCGAGAACGACCAAGTAGCCACCAACTTCCTGCTTCCTGGCAAGACTGCCGGTGAGTGGATCAAGCTGGCTAACGCCGTGAAGCTGAAGATGCTCACCCGCGAGAGTGGCGTCGCTGATGTCAACTCGCAGATTGCTGCACTCGTCAGCCAGAACAACTTCCCCGAAGGCGACGTCGCTTGGGAGGGATGCTGGTCGAACGAGAGCGGTGCTCTCAGCCCCTTCTTTGCTGAGGAATTCTCTACCGCTTGGGGATCCACACAGATTAACTGCATCGGCAATGTTGCCATCATCGGCACTATGAACCAGACCAGCTATGTCGATGGACGTCTGGCTGCCTTCTTCGAGCCCAACAGCGATGGTAACTACACGGGTGGTATCTCGGGTAGCAACTTCTCTACTTCCTCGAAGTATAAGTCAAGCTACTGGTGCCGTCCCGTTGCAAGCTATGACATGCCCGTCTATTTCATCACCAAGGCTGAGGTTGAGTTCTTCATCGCCGAGTACTATGCCAAGGCTGGCAACGCTGCTCAGGCTAAGGCTCACTACGAGGCAGCTATCAATGCTTCGTTCGAAACAGCTGGCGTTCCCGGTGCTGCCGAGGCTATCAAGCAGTTCCCTTACGACCAAGCCAACTACAAGAAGTGCATCGGTATCTCGAAGTGGATTGCACTGGCTGGCGTGAACACGTTTGAAGGCTGGTGTGAAGCTCGTCGTCTCGACTTCCCCGCATTCGGTAGCGTTCAGGGTTCGCAGATGTACAACGAGCAGACCGATGACAGCTACAAGCCCGAACTCTATGTACCCGGCACGTTCTACACACCTATCAAGGTTGAGGACAAACTTGGTGCTAACAAGATTCTTGAGCGCTGGCCTTATCCCGAAAGCTCTTCGGCCCGCAACAGCAACTGCCCCGACTTCCCCGGCTATGCAACTCCTGTGTTCTGGGGCAAGTAAGACTAAGTACCAAAGTAATAAGGTAACAACGTAAATAAGTAACGATATGAAAAAGAACATATTCTATACAATGTTGCTCGCACTGGGTGTGATTACTCTCGCCAGCTGCGAAAAGGACACTGAAGGGCTGTCGTCTGTCATAGACTATCCCGTACTGAATATTCTGGGCGACGAGTTCACGATCTCGCCCATCGGCGAACCCTACAAGGATGCTGGTTGTACGGCTACCTTCCAGGGCAGCGACTATACTTCAAAGATTGTCACAACAGGTGTTAGCGACATCGATGTCAATGTGCCTGGTCTCTATTATGTGACTTACTCTGCTGTAGGTCCTAACGGATTTGCATGGAGCAAGACGCGCACAGTGGCTGTCTGCGATCCGAACGTGACGACCGACCTGAGTGGCACATGGACCACCACAGCGAATACCTACCGCATGACCACCAAGCAGACATTCTATCCCGGTTGCACCACAACCATCAAGTATCTCTGCCCGGGTATTTTCCAGATTAAGGACTATCTCGCAGCCTACTATAGCCAGTACGTTGGCTACGGTGCTGCATATCCTGGCTACGACTTCGACGTGGAGGGTATCCTTCAGCTGACTTCTGACAACAAGATTGTCATGATCTCTGCTGGCCCTGCCGCTGCTTTCGGCAGCGATCTGCCCACTGAATTCTCAGATGGCAAGTACGATCCAGAGACAAATACTCTTTCATGGGGTATTGTATGGTCGGACATGTTGTTCCAAGTTGAGTTAACAAAATAATTAATTAAGCAAATATGAAGAAAGTACTATATTTTGCAGCTTTGCTCTTCGGTCTCACACTGACATCGTGCGAGAAGGAAGAAATGGGTGGAACCGCTACTGAGGCTACTGCCGGCCAGTGGTATGTCACTATCGACGCTGCCGACGAGAACGGTAACCTCATTGAAGAATACAAGGATCTGTTCGGAAAAGGTCGCGTCATGATGCTTACCTACAACACCTCTTCGAACAATCCCAATGAGATGATTGTCGACGACCTCCTCAACTTCTGGGAGTTCAAGGTAAAGGTGTCTACCGACCAGAAAGGACTGACGTTCCAAACCAACACTACCGAGAACAACAACTTGGTGTCTGGCTACGAGGACATCAACGTGCAGATTTCGGGTGGTAAGATCCTGCCTCAGGCTGGACACCAGAACAATGGCTCGCCCGCTGACTCCATCGTGTTCTACGTTTCGTTCAGCGATGACGATTATCCCGAGCAGCTCGGCTACAAGAACTACCGCGTCAGCGGTATTCGCTATAGCGGTCTGAAAGAGAACGACTAAACCGAAAGGTTTTATCACTCACATATTCACGGGGGCAGGCATCTGGTGCTTGCCCCCGTGTTTTGTTTCCGAATTCTTTTAGGGCCATCGCTCCATGCAGAGACGCAACATTTTGATAAGGAATGATATAGCAGATGACCTATAGGAGGCAGAAAGACTTCGAAGAGGTCGGTGGGGCATTTGCTATAACATTCCTTTTCGCAAGGCTGAAAGGGGAAACATAGGCCAGGCAATGCAGCACGCCACGTTCATAAAAGATTGGGTTAGCAGGCCTCAACAGCTGAAATAGTCCTCAACGGCTAAGGAAGTCGGAGAGCAGCTTGTGGCTGGCTTCGCTGAGTCGTTCGTCGTTGATTTCGCTGATGTAGATTTGTGTAGTGCGGGCATTGGTATGGCCAAGGGCCTTCGAGATGACAGGCAGGTCGACATTGCCCTCGTAGGCCGCACTGGCCCACGAGTGGCGTACCACATACGATGACAGGTTGCGGCTGATGCCCGCTTGCACTGCCAACTTCTTGAGCATACGGTTGTAATTGCCCAGCTTTACCTTGTACTGTTCAAGCTGCTTGTCGGGATTCTGCTCAGTAATGATGGGAAAAAGATAGCGATTGCCCGTCTCCGTGTATTTTTCGATGATCTCGACCATGCAGGTTTCCAATGGAACCTTGATCTTCTGCCCTGTCTTATGGCGCCGATAGACGATGAAGTCGCCCCTGATGTTTGCACGACGCAAGAACGCCAGATCGACGAAGGGCATGCCCAGCGAGTAGAAACTGAAGAGAAAAAAGTCGCGCGTTATGTCCATTTTCGACTTGTACTTCAATTGCAGGTTTCTGAGCCGACGGATTTCTTCCAGCGTGAGGGCGCGTTTCTCCGTCCGTTCCATTCCCGTATAGACATCGCGGAAAGGCTCTTTCTCACCACCGAGCTTTCTGTAGAGTGACCGCAACGACCGCATATAGCACGACGAAGTGTTGCGTCCCACATTGTGTTCGGCCAGCCATCGTTGGAAAGCCGTCATCAATGCGACGCTGATGTCATTGATACCATACTCTTGTCCGCCGAAACGAGCAAACGCTCTAAGCGCTGTACGATAGTTTAGGTAAGTACTCCGGCTAAAACTCTTCTTGTCCCTCTCCACCAATATAAAGGCAGAGCGCAGGAAGCTGTTCCTTTGTTCTGACATAGCTGGATGGTTTTAGTAAGGGCATGTTCCTGTATTCCAAGTAACTCAATAGGAAGATACAGCTGCGCAAAGTTATTGTATTTTTTGCACATGACCAAACAAATTGCCCAAAAATGTAAAGAAAAACGTAATTAAAAGGAAAGCGCAACCCACTGTTTTGTGGATTGCGCTATATTAAGTTGTCGTCTGACGTGTGATTTTCAGAACACTTGAGTTACGGTTAACGTTGTCGTAGAGATGGACTTTGCAAGCTCTTTTTACTTGACCACGACTTTACGTCCGCCAACGATATAGATGCCCTTAGGCAACTGTGGCGAGGAGAGTCCGCGCAACTGCGAGCCATTCATGTCAGCGGCGTCGTTTACTCCACTCATTACTCTCCTACCTTGCAGGTCGTAGACGGTGTTGTCGCCAGCGGCCTTTGTATCGATCATTTCGATGCCTGTGTCTTCCCATTCCACGGAGACAGGCGATGCCAGCCAATAGATTTCGTCGATGATGTTGCCATCGGACAGCTTATAGGTTCCAAAGATGCCCGTCACGTCGTAGCGCTCTTCGGCCATCTTATCATTCGTGGGAGTACGGATACCGGACACCATAAGTGCATTGTGCATGCGGTAGAACAGGTCGCCGTCGTAGACCACTACCTGGGCCGATGTGCTCACACCTTCCAACACTTGACGATTCAGAGCAACGGTACGCAGGATGATTTTCTCTGCATAGTAGTCGGCATTCAGGTCACTCAGCTTCACCTCAACAGGCTCTACCTCGTCACCATCTTCAACAACCAAGTCTGCATCGTTTGTCAGTTCTTCGACGGCCGTGAACTTCGGCATACGGTTTTCGGTAGTCTTTCTACCGAAAATGAAGCCGTTGACCACGGCATCCTTCTGCATTGTGAGGCCTGTGTTGCTGAAGACGATGGCACCTGTTGCATCATGCACATAGATGTCGTTACGATAGGTAGCCAGCACACGTGCATCATGAAGCTTCAGCAATACGCTTTCACCATCGTCGAGAGCCTTGAAGGCAGCAATATTGTCGGCAGACGGAGCATCAAATACGGTCAATAGGCACTGAGCCTTCAGCCCGTTGTCGCTCTCTACGGTAATGGTAGTCTCGCCTGCGGCAAGAGTTGTAACAACGCCTTCCTGGTCAACGGTGGCCACATTTTCGTCGGACGACGACCATGTGAGCGTGAACTCAGCGGAAGCAGGTTCGGCTACATAGTCAATCTTGCGGGTAATGCCGACGAGAACACGAAGCGAATCAGGCAAGGTCAGGACCTTCAGGTCGCGTTGTGACTCAATGGTGAAACTGACCGTTCCTGCAACAGCATTTTCTGTAATCTTTGAAAGACCAAAGAGATTGTCCTTGCCATCCCAAGTCTTCAGGTTAGCTGGTGTTGTCACATTGTTGAGTTCTCTCACCCTGCCAGAACCAGGGAAGGGGTCGCGAGCAGCAGCCACATTTGTGCCACCTGCACGCACCAACTCGAAATAGTTGTGTTTCGGGTTGTTGTTCACGCCGTTCTGCTGCCACACACTCGTACTGGTAGAGTCAACACGGAACACGAGCATTCCATGATAGGGCAATGCTGCATCCCAGCGTGTACGCTGGCGATTCTCCAGAAGGAAGTACTCCTTGCTATTGGGTGAGTTCAGCCTATAGCCTGCGTTACTGGTGTTGAGGGCTTCAAGAGTATAGGAACCTTCTTCGCTGATGAGTTTGGGAGTTGCAAATCCCACTGCATAGCGCTCAAAGAGCGTGTAGCCAGCAGGTGTACGTGCATTGCCATTATAGCAGCCACTGGCCATAATCGACCACTGATCGGGGTGCTTGCTTTCGCCACCCGACTTTTCGTAGTCGACGTCGTAGAAGTCGGGCAGGCCCAGCACATGGCTAAACTCATGACAAATGGTACCGATGCCGTCGATATTGCGGCTCGTGGGATAGCCTGCAGTAGAGCCATCGCTACCCGAAAGCTCCGTAGAACAGGCGTAGCGCCCCAGAGCAACACCGTCCTTGCGGACTTGCCAGTTATAATAGCTTGTGGCACTGGGGTTGTATATCTGGCTGGCATGTGGCCACAACAGACGCTCGTCGTTGCCACCCACCTGTGCTCCATGTCCGGCAAAGATAAAGAACACCATGTCAACCACACCGTCCTTATCGCCATCGTACTTGCTAAAGTCCACTTCGCTGTCGGCAGCATTGATGACGTCGCAGGTCAGTTGGGCAGCATTGTCACTGCCTTCAGCATAGTACTTGCTCCTATTGACCTTGATCGGGCCAACGATGTCGAACTCGGGCTTGAACACACCCATAGAGTTATCAGTGAAATAGTCACGCACCGAACCCGTGCATGCCACCCATTTGCCGGCATAGTCGGTGTAACCATCAAAGCCTTCCTTGGTGATGGTCTCGGTGATGACGTCCTTGTAGTCTTCGCGATCGAACGTCTGGTCGTTGTACTCCACAAGTATGACCAGCCCACGGAACTTCGAATAGTCGTACTGCGGGGCTCGCTTCTCAGCAAGTGCCTTGCGACGATCCTGAGCAACGCGTGCCTTCTCCTGCTCCGCCTGTGGCTTCAAGGCAGGTGCCAGATAGCGTCCCACGGTCTGCAGATAGGCCTTCTCCTGGGTTGTGCGCTCCGAGGCTTCATGAGCCACAAGGTCGGTAGCCACCAACTGCTTGTCGGCACCGAGACGGGCATAGCAGTAGCCGCGGTCGGTGCGCACCACAGAGAAGCCATCGCCTGTCACGACGTAGTGCATGTACTCATCGCCAACGAGGCGGATGGTCAGCACCGAGCCATCGGGTTGCTTCACTTTCAGACGGTTACCTTGAGCAGGCACTGCCCATGCTGAGCAGAAGCCTAACAAGATGACCATCATAGTTAGAAAGAGTTTCTTCATAACGTTTTATGTGTCTTTATTATTGTTTGATAGCGTTTGGGGATGCAAAGGTACGAATAAGTGGGCGAAATGCAAAGCAAAAACCATTTTTTTTGCGTTTATTTCCAAGCGAAAGTACTTTCGACCTATTGGCCGAAGGTACGTAATAGTAGGACGAAAGCAACGAATAACAAGGACGAAAGCAGTGCTTTGGAGTGACAAAAGCAACGAGTTACAAGGTCAAAAGCAATGCCTTTGAGGGACAAAAGCAATGAGTTTGAGGGAAGAAAGCAATGCCTTTGAGGGACAAAAGCAATGAGTTACGAGGGATGAAAGCACTGCTTTTGAGGAACAAAAGCAATGAATTGCGAGGACGAAAGTTGTGCCTTCGCAGAAACTCACGATAGTAAAGTAGCCGAAAGGAATACCTTTCTTTATATGCTAAATACGGAAAAGGGCACGCCCACAACTTGCGGACGTGCCCTTCGGGTTATAGAATTTCTGCGAATATTTTCTCTTTTGCAGAATAGAGCAATTACTTGCGAACAACCTTCTTGCCGTTCTCAATGACGATACCCTTGAAGCTCTTTGAAACAGGCTGGCCCATGAGGTTGTAGACAACAGAATTGTTCTTCTCAGTAGCAACTGTTGCATTGGCAATGCCATCGACATCGTCGGGATCAAGCTGAATCGACATGTTGCAAACCCAACCCATACCGTAGGCAGCACCATCAGCATCAGGACCGGAAGCTACGCTGAAGTAACGAACGTAATTCTCGTCGTCGTCAACGAAATAGTTGCCAGCATCGTGGTGTGTACCGTCCTCATCGTCCCAAGCTTCCTTGTACTCAGTCTTGTAGAACTCATACAAACCATCTTTCCAGAATCCGTTCAGCGACTCTTTGTCATAATCTCTACCGATGCTGTTGCCATCAAGGTAGCAGCCAACGAGACGCAGACGGCCGTAAGGCTCTTCGTAGTCATGATCGTCCATTTCCTGGCCAAACGGCAGCATGCAGTTACCCTCGTCGTCGTACATTACGCTGGCAAGAGCGATGCCCAGGAAGTTGTGGATGAGAAGCTCGTTCTCGAAGTTCTCAACATACACTCTCTTGTTAACAAGAGCCCAACCAGAACCAGTTCCGCCAAGGGCTGCACTTGTTGTACGATAGTTCATTGTAGCATTGGGAGCCATAACAGCAATCTCGAAACCATAGCTCCAAGCACCACTGATACCAGTCAGGTAGTGATACCAGCCAGATATGTAAGCACCCTCAGGCATCTCACCAGCTGCAATTTCCTCAGAGAAGTCGCCCTTGTCGATAGAAAGCGAACCATCCTCATTGACGAGGATTACCATGCCATAGCCATAGGTCTTGGGAGTTCCATCAACGCAAACAACGGCTGAGAACACAATGTCGCCAATCTCCTGATCGCCAGTGTAGCCGAAAACGGTTTTAGCATCGCCAAGGTCCTGAACGGGAATCTCAATAGTACCCTGCTCTGCATCGTAGAAAGCTTTCACCTCGGCGCCAGCCAGAGTGAAATCTCTCAGGATGACATTGTAAGTGAACTCAGTAGAGTCTTCGTACTGATCGAGCACGATAGTACCTTCAGCGTCCTCGATAGTGAAAGACATGGAACCAGTGAAATCGCCAGCCCAGTTCTGGAAATCGAGAATGTAATCGCCAGCGATACCATCTTCAGCATGAGCCACCTTAGAAGCCTTAGCGATGGTATTGATGCCCTGAGCGCTCTGGCTATAAGAAGTACTCAACATGGCCTTCTCACCATTGAGAGTCACAGGCTGTGCGATGTGCTTCGTCTGTGCATTTACTGCGAGTGCAACAAACATAGTTGCAACAATCATAAGTAAAGTTTTCTTCATAATGATAAAATTAAAAATGTTAGTATTAATGGCTTTGCCTGAGTTCCAGATCTTTCGACCTGGAACTATAGGCATTGCCACTCTGAATTAAAAAATATCAATTCTCTTCTGTCTCATCAAGAACCTGAAGTGGCAAATCAACTTCATTTCCTGAGAGTGTGATTACATTGGTAGATTCTTTCAAGTCAACCAGACGCATGTAGCTGGGACGACGTGGGTTGTCGGTCTCAATTCTGAACGTACGGCCCATTGAACCAACGAGCGGCTCCATAGCCTTATTCAGAGCGTAGGTGTTATAATAAGTACGTCCGTTGGTGTTGTAGACAGTTGACTTACGGGTAATCTTGACAATGGTTCCCTCTTCATCTTGAGGAGCAAAGTTCAGACCCTGATAGCCATAGTCGCCACCAGCCTGGAAGTGGAAGGCTTCCTTACTCTGGTAATTACCAATGAAAGCCCAATAGAGCGTATTCTTTGATTTGTTCGGACCTGCAGTCTTCAGCTTCTCCCAGAACTCTTTCCACTTAGGCTGGGCATAGCTGCCAAGTCCATCCCAATAGAAGAACCACATGCCGTCGCGCAGCGACTCCCACAGTGGCGGAACCTCGGTCTCAAGCCAGATGGCTGCATCGTTGGCAGCATAGAAGCGCTCCATGGTGTCGCCCTTGAGAAGTCCGTTGAGCGTGACACCAGCCACCTCATAGTCGCTATAGAAGGTAAAGCCTTCGGGTGTGACCACGTAGGGAACAACAATCTGCTGAGATTCGCCCAGGGTGTCGGTATATTCGAACACCAGACGACGATAGCTCAGGAAGACGGTCACTTCGGTATTGGCAGTGTCGGTCTTGAGCGTATGCTTGGTAGGATCAACACGCAGGAAGTAGGCACGCGAAGCCATGAACTCCTCGGTCTCCTTCACTTTCTGCACATAATCGGCCCACGACTGATCGGCAGGCATGGGGTACATGTCGATGCGCGAGTTGTGCTTCTTACCACGCAAGGTCACCTTTTCAGGAGTGGCCGAGATAATACGGAATTCGAAGTCGCCATCCATACCTGTGCCCTTCTCACCGTAGTCGGGGTTGTCGGGGGTTGAGAAATAGTGCATAATGTTGTTAAAATCGTCGAACGAGACGATGATACCCTGGCTCTGCTCGTACTTGATGTGCGACGTCTCGGTGATGATTTTGCCATCTTCGCCTACGCCTGCCTGATGGCTGGCACCAACCTTCTCACTGCCAACCTCGGCCTGATCGCCCTTGAACTTCACAAAGACGTTGTAGCCACCATAGGTAGACGAGCCGTAATACTCCATACGCCAACCGTTGGGGGCTGCCTCAAGGACCTTCTGGGCCTCGGCAATGGCATCGGCAGCACGCTGTGATGCGCTCTTGTCGAACTTATCCTCTACTTCAGGTGTGCATGCCACAAAGGCCATGGCCACCAAGAGAAGTGAGAAAATGCTGTTTATCTTTTTCATATAGCTTGTTCTTTTATTTCGTTTCTAACTATTTGAGAGGATTAGTCAAGCGTACGCAAATCGAGAGAGGGTGCTTCGGCCGAACGACGCAGCACGATGTCGCGCATATGGTCGAGGTCTACGCCCCAGCTGTTCTGGAAGTACTCCTTGATCATGGTGAGCTTCTGGTTGAGTGCGATACCACCCTCAGATTTCTCTCCGCCTGCCTGGTCGATGATCATCTGCCAGCCGGCAGGAGTCATGGTGACATAGGTGGAATACATCTCGGCAAAGTCCTCATTGTACTCACCCGAGCCGTAACCCGTGACGAAGCCTTCCTTGGCAGCATCCTTGTCGGCCACGTTGATCCAGTCGGCAGAGTGATACTTACCGGCACTGATGGTCTGGTAGTCGGTAGAGTAGTTCTTCTTCTGAGTCAGGATGTGGCAGAACTCGTGGTGCATGGTGTGGAAGAACCAGTAGTTCATGTCCATAGGACGCTCGTACTTGCTGGCATAGGGGTTATCGCTATTGATGCGAGGATTGTCGATGTCGAGTTCGTTGACACCGTAGAGCATGATCTTCAGACCACCCTCGGCGGTACCCATCACCTGTGAACCGTTGGAGTTGAACTCGTAGGAACCGATGAGCTGGATTTCACGCGGGGTATAGGTCTTCATGAAGTCGGCACCCATAGCCTCGGCATAAGCGTCGAGCCAGACGTGGCGCACGAGTTTGGCCAATGCCACCGACTGCTCGTACTTGGCAGGGATGACGTTGTAGGTCTGGTCGGTCTGCTTGTCGCTATAACGATAGTTGAAGCTAATGTTATAGATATCAGTATAATTCTTCTTCAGCCAAGCGTCAAACTCATTGAGCTTGGTCACCTCGCCGTCGAACACGCTGACGGGATTGAGGTCTTCACTACCGCAACTGGATGTCAGCACTGCCATGCAGAGCGACAGGAATGCAAGGGATAAATATTTCATCTTCATGGCCTTTACATATAAATTTTGTTCGACAATTCTTCCCAAAGCGTCGTCTCTACAGGCTTCGACTCATCACTCTTGTCGAGGATGCCTGCAGCACCAGACTTATTAGAATCCTTACGGGGATTGGCCTGAAGGCCTGCATTGATGACATCGTTAGGCAACTGGATGGCACCGCGTAGGTCGCCGGGCTCAAACACCTGAGCATCTTCACCGGAAACGGGGTGACTATAGGCAATACCGTAGCGCTTGAGGTCCATGAAACGCAGACCCTGATAGATGGTCTCCAATCGGCGCATGTGGAGCAGGAACTGCAGGATGTTCGACTGGACGTGGTTGTCAGGAGCCTGGTCAATGGTGAAGCCCTGCGGAACCATTGCCTTACGGATGGAACGCTCGCGGTTGCCTTCAGGAACGACCACAGCTGTGTCGAGGTTCTCAATGAAATCGTTGACGTTCTGAACGGTAAGCACAGGACGTACGGTGCCTTCGTTCTCAGCACGGCAGTGGTTGGTCACCCAAAGGTTCATGTCCTTCAGACCGTTCTCGAAGTCCTTCTTCAGGATGTAAGCCTCAGCACGGCAGAGAAGGGTCTCGTCGCCCGTGAAGATGGGGTCGACAATGTGCGGATAACCAATACCGTTCACCTTGTCGCTGTACTCGAAGAACTCGTCGATCTTCGGGAACGACACATACTGGTTGGAGCCATAAAGCATGTTTGAGTAGTAGAGCGTGTTGGCCGAGCTACCCGAACCCCAAGGCATGCTCACCCAATAGGTTTCGTAAGCCGTGATGTTGTAGTTGTGGTGGAAACGGGCAGACGAACCACCGCTGAGGTTACGTCCAGCAAGCGAATAGGTGGCCAGCAGCATGAGGTTGCATGCCTCCGACGACTGCACGTAGCGGTTGGAGATATCGGCACGACCCAGCGAACCATAAGGCTCGAAGTTACGCATCAAAGCGAGCGGATTGGCACCGAGCACCATGTTGGCATACTTGATGCACTTGTCGTAGTTCATGTAGAACAGGTTGAAGCGTGCGGCAAAAGCATAGGCTGCCTTCACGTTGAAGTGATATTTCGGCACACGATAGTAGTCGTCGCTGATATTGGGCAGAGCTTCCTCGATGTCCTTGTCGATGGCGGCATAGAGCTCGCGCAGGGTGCCACGGGTGTGGGTGGCATTGACATCGCTCTCGGGCTCAAGCGGATAAGGCAAGCCGAGGTATTCGTCGGCCTTGTCAGGATTCCATGCCATGCAGAAGGTGCTGGCCAGCATGAACATACTGTAGGCACGCACCATCTTGGCCTCAGCCTTTGGTGCAGCCAGGTCGGGCGTGTCGCCAAGGTCTTCAATAGCAGCCAGGATCTGGTTGCAGATGGCTACGGACTCGTAGTAGGAGTTCCAAAGCGAACGGGGCGAATCGGTACCTTCCTCGACGGTGTCCTTGAAGCGGTAGATCTCCTCCATGAGGATAGAGGTACCGTATTGCCGGCCATTGTCAAGCACGTTGTCGGACATGACCTCCATGACGAGGTTATTGCTGGCAGAAGGATAGGCCGACACAAGCAGGTTGATGATCTTATCGCGGCTGTCGAGCTCGGCACGATCATCAGGAAGTCGGTCAAGATACTTGTCGCAAGAGGCAAGAGCAAGCGCAAGCAACATTATTGAAAAGATTCTTATTTTCATAATTGTATATTCTTTTTCTGATTGACAATACTGAACAAATTAGATGCCGAGACGCAATGTAAGTGTGAACTGGCGAGCCATAGGTACTGCCACACCACCAGAGTTGAAGAACTCAGGATCCTGACCATTGAGTTTCTTGTCGGCATAGATCAAGAAGGGGTTGGTGGCTTGCAGCTTCACGCTCATGTTGGTGAGGCCGAAGTGGTGTACGAACGAAACGGGCACATCGTAAGAGAGTGAAATCTCCTTCATGCGGATGAAGTCGCCTTTGGCAGTGCGTGCATGCGAACGGTTGTAGGCATTGAAGGCATAACCCAGACGGCTGTCGTTCTGAATCTGACGGAGGTCAGGAATACAGGGAATGTCGGTCTTTGCCTCGTCGCCGGGTACCACCCAACGGTTCTGGAACTCCTTCGGCATGGCCATCAGGTCGGAATAGCTGACGGCAAACGACGGGTCAAGACGAACCTTGTTGCCATAGGCATAAGTGATGAAGACGTTCAGGTGGAGACCCTTCCATGAGAACACGTTACCGAGTGAACCAGTGATGGTGGGATCGGTCGGTCCTTCATAAATCAGGTACTCTGTGTTGTACGACTGGAAGTCGATGTCGCTGGTGGTCACCTCACCACTTTCGTTGACGAAGGTGGGCAGACCATTCTCGTTCAGACCGCGGAAGTCGAGCGAGAAGAGCGAACGGTAGGGATAGCCAGCCGACGTGAAGCCGGAACCCGTGATCAGGTCGATGATACGGTTGCGGGCATCGAGCTCGACCACCTTACTCTTGGTGTGCGAGAAGATGAAGTCGGTGCTCCACTGGAAATCCTTGGAGATGATGTTCTTGGTCGAGAGGGTGAACTCCTCACCATGAGATCTCATCTTGGCTACGTTGGGATACCACGTAATCTGACCGGCAACACCATCGGTGCGCTTCGGACCAATCAGGTCGAAGTTGTTACGCTTGTACCAGTCGAAGGCCAGGTTGATGCGGTTATTGAGGAAACCGAGGTCGAGACCGATGTTGAGCTCGTGCTTCTTCTCGTAGGTCAGGGCAGCGTTGGCGAAATCGACAATCTGCAGACCCGACTCCTTATCGACGGTGAACGGACGCCAGGGGTTGTAGCTCTGTACGTTGATTTCAGCATTGGTCACCACAGGCTTGTCACCCGTCAGCGAGTAACTGGCCTTCAGTGTAGCGTGAGTCAGTGCGGGGCGCAGCTTCTCGAACCACTTCTCCTCATGGGCATTCCATGCGCCAGAGATGTTCCATGTGGGCAGCCAACGGGCGCTACGGATCTTACCCAAACGGTTAGAACCTTCGTAGCGAACAGTTCCGTTGACGGTGTAACGGCCTTTGTAAGAATAGGTAGCCGTACCGAAGAACGATACTTCACGGCTGTAGCCGTTGTTCAGAGAGTAGTACATGGAGTTCTCCTCGCTGGCCTGCTTGAAGTAAGCGTAGTCGTAGCTGCCGAGCATACCCATGTCGTACTGCATACCCACACCGTTGAAGAACGAACGAGTACGGGTGACGTCATTGATTTCCATACCGCCGTAGACGTTCAGAATGTGAATGTCGTTGAACACGTCGTTATAGGAAGCGGTGGCACGGAAGTCCCAGCTGCGCATGTTATACTTGGTCTCACGATAGAAACCGCCCTTCGGCAGCACCGTCTCTGGCAGGTTGTTCACCTGGTCGGGGTCGGTGTAGAGCCAGGGGTTGGCATCACGCATCGTGGCATCGTCCATGGCGCGGAAAGCCAGAGCCTGGTTAGAGTACTCCGTGATCTTGTGCGACTGTGTGGTCGTCGAGAACTTATAGGCACCGAGAGCACTCAGTTCAACCTTCTGGATGGGCTTGTACTTCAGTTCTGCCTGATACTTCAGGTCGATCACGTCGAGATCCATGTAGTTGTTGTCAAGTTCGTTCTTCAGGTTGAATGCCGAGAAGTTGCGAACATAGAATGCATCGGGATCGAGCGTACGCGATGAGTTGATGGCGTAGCTATAGGGGTTGATATCGAAGTCACGCGAAACGGCACCACTCACGGGGTCAACGCTCTGGTTGGTCGTACCAGGAGCTTCCTGACGACGATAGCTGGCCAGACCGATCATGTTCAGCGAGACCTTCTTGCTGAGGTTGTAGAGGGCGTTGATGTTAGCGGTGTAGCGCTCCACCTTGCTCTTCTTGGTCCAACCCGGATCGTTCATCACACTGAACGAAGTATAGTACTGTGCCTTCTCCGTACCCGAGCTCATGCTGACAGAGTGGTTGTGGGAGATGGCATTCGAGAAGAGCTCGTCAAACCAGTCGGTGTTGCGATACTCTGCCTCGCGCAGATAGTTGTACATAGCCTCGGGAGTGTTGGCAAGGCCGAAGCCTGAGGCAGGATCGAAGTCGTTCATCAGGTGATACATCTTACCGAACACACCACTGCTGGAGGCACGATAGGAGTTCATGAACGAGAAGAAACCGTTGTTATACATCTCTCGATAAACCGACATTTGCTCCTGCGAGTTCATGATGTTGAACTGCTTGTAGCTGGGTTTCAGACGCATGGTGTACTCACCGGTGTAGGAGATACGCGATGTACCGATCTTACCACGCTTGGTGGTGACGACAATCACACCAGCCATGGCGCGGGCACCATAGATAGATGTGGCGGAACCGTCCTTCAGGATCTGGAACGACTCAATATCGTCGGCGTTCAGACCTGCAATGGCACTGGAAATCAGCGTAGCAGCGTCACCCGACGAAAGGGCGTCGGCATCCACCTCTGTGACATCTTCCATGATAACACCATCGACAACCCAAAGAGGCTTCGACGAACCATAGATAGACGTTGCACCACGCACACGGATTTTCGGGGCTGTACCGAAGGTACCGGAGACATTCTGCACCGATACACCGGCTGCACGACCTTCAAGTGAACGGCTGATATCTGCAACACCATCGAGCTTTGCCTTCTCTGCATCGACCTTGGTGGCAGAACCCGTGAAGAGTCGCTTATCCATCTTCTGCATACCCGTGACGACCACCTCGTCGATAGAACGAGAGTCAGGCGTCATGTGTATCATCAGTTTCGGACCGGCTTTTACCGTGACTGTCACATAACCCACAGACGATACCTCGAGGGTAGCGTTCTTCTGGCTTGTTGTAAACGAGAAGTTACCTTCGATGTCAGTAACGGCGAGGGCCTGTTTCTGACCCTTCAGCTTCACTACTGCACCAATGATCGGCTCATTGTCTTCCTGGGAAAGAACTGTTCCCGCGACCTTTGTCTGAGCCATGGCCACGCCCAAAGACAGGAACATGAAGGCCAAGATCATCGTTAGTCTTTTCTTCATAAGATTCTTTTTATTATGTTATTCTGTTTTTAATCTTCTGGTTTTTCCAGTATAGATTACGAGCATTTATGATACTATGCGGTGCAAAATTAGCACTTTTTTACGAGAATGTATTTCTATTTAACACTTTCTTGGTCAAAAATAAACAATATTTAACGATTAAGCGATGAAAATGCACAAAATGTCATTTGAAGTATCTGCGAAAAGGTAGCTATTCACGCGCGTATTTATATAATAATGAGTCGGCTTTCGACTTCAGATAGTCCTTCAACCCATCGTCGGACAGCACTTCGATATCGTCGGACAGCCCGATGACAAAGCGCCCTATGCCGACATAGCTCACGACGTCGGTCTCGAAAATCCAGCGATCATCGCCATCGGGCGTGATGCTTCGAGCCGAAAGGGGATATTCTTCCAAGAGCAAGTCGTGAGAGAGCCGACCAAGACGCAGCTTCACGCGGTGTTTCTCTTCGCCACTGAAAAGGAATATGTCGGTGTAGACTTGGCAATGCTTATCCTCATTACTCCAGACAGCGTCTTCTACAACACGAACCTCGCCGATTCTCGATAGTTTGAAGGTCTTGTTTTTACCGGAGGAAAGTTCGAAGCAGCGCACGTCGCACTTGTCGTTCATGAAAAGAAACGGCTCAACGACTCGGTCGCTCACGGTCTTACTGTGTGGCGACGAGTAATTCTTCAGTACGACAACACGCTTGCGGTCGATGGCATCGTAAAGGTTGTTGATCATCTGTGCCCTCGTTTTCGAGGCCTTTCCACCACACAGATAGTCGATGTCGTAGAACCTGACGAGTTTGTTCTTCACCAACTCGCCATAACGGCCGCTATCTTCGACATTGTCGACAAGTTTGAAGAGGAAAGCCGCTTCATCTTCACTAAAACTAATGTTGGCCGACACTTGCTGGAAGAAGGGTGACTTGGGGTTCAGGCGATAGACCTTTCCCTGCTTGATGACGATAAACCCGTGTTGGCGCAGGCAAGTCAGCATATAATAGCACAGACGTTTGCTTACGCCAAACGTCTCGGACAATTCTTCTACTGTGTGCCCGTCTCCGGACAACATGAGAACGAGGTCGAGAATCCTGTCTATACGTTCTTGGGTCATCTTTTTTGTTGATGCGATTAGGAGGATGATGGTATCAAGGTTCTACATCGAAAGGCAACGACAGTTCTTCGCCACCAAGCAGATTGTATGACTTGCGGTGATAGGGGCTGATTCCGTATTGCCGAATGGCTTCACGATGTTTTTTGGTTGGATATCCTTTGTTCGAAAGCCAGTCGTACATGGGATAAGCCTCAGCTAGCTGGTTCATATAGTCATCGCGATAGGTCTTGGCAAGGATGGAGGCGGCTGCAATGGCGAGGTACTTTCCATCGCCCTTCACGATGCAGGTGTGGGGAAGTGGCTCCGCCATCGAAGCTGACTGATAGGGCTTGAACCGATTGCCGTCAACGATGACAGCCTCAGGGCGCACCTTCAATTGGTCGAGAGCCCTGTGCATAGCCAGAATAGACGCATTGAGAATGTTTATTTTGTCTATCTCCTCGGGCGTAACGATGCCCACGGCCCACGCCACGGCATCACGTTCTATCTGCTTTCGAAGGGCATAGCGGCGCTTCTCGCTGAGTTGCTTCGAGTCGTTCAGGTCGGCATTCTCGTAATCGGGCGGCAATATGACTGCGGCAGCATAGACACTGCCAGCCAAACAGCCACGTCCAGCTTCGTCGCACCCGGCCTCTACCAGTCCTTCGTAATAATGATTTTTCAACATAATAACAGCTTGCTGTCTTCTATTTACAGTTTCCTATTTGATGGTTGGCCATGCAAAAGTAACGAAAATTATGTAAATGGCCATCAAACTCACTGCTTTTTAACACTTAAACCAGTGGTTTCCACCCCCTAAAGAGGGTAGAAAAGGGGCTAACTGCATGCTTTTTAGTTAAATAATGTTACAAAAATAAGATTTTAACACTCACTTTTCATTTTTGAACGTATATTTCACTATTTCATGTTAATTTTGCACCCAGAAACAAGAAAATCATTCAAAAACAATATCAATACCGAAAGAATATGGAAAAGAACATGATTTTGGAGGCTAACATGGCCCATTACAATCTCGGTAAGGAGACTGTGAAAACAATCAGTAAGAAAGTTGAACTGATGAAGAAGCCCATGAAGATGTTGCAAGGCTACTACTCCATGGTTTTGGAACGTGAAGTATCTATGCGGCAAACTCTCTTGTTGGTGAATGCGCAAGCCGCATTTGCCTGCACCGTCCTGCCGTTCGAATGTCCCATGCTGCTACGCGCAGCATGCTGTGGCTGGTTTCTTCACGCTGTCTTGAAGTGTCGCGACAACTTTTAAGGATGACTGCGTATAGCTTGTAGGGACACGTACGCCGCGTCCCTACTCTTCTAACCATCGCAGTCAGACACACAAAAAACGACTTCGAAGATGTCGCACCTATCTATAAATTCATTTCGTGCGATAACTTCGAAGTCGTCCTGCCACGAGGGCCAATAGTTATAATCCCTATTGCCTTAAGGGAACAAATGCTAACCCAGCATACGGACAACGCGCTGCAGGCCTGCCACGAGGGCATCGACTTCAGCCCTCGTATTGTAGAGAGCAAACGAAGCGCGGACGGTGCCTAGCACACCAAGCCGGTCCATCAACGGTTGGGCACAATGGTGACCTGTGCGGACGGCAATGCCCAATCTATCGAGCAATGTGCCGATGTCGAGGTGATGATGATTACCGACATTGAACGACAATGCCCCCCCCCAGTCCATCGGTGCACCAGTCTCTTCTTGGTCAGGAAGGCAGGTGGGTGCATAAATATGGATGCCGTCAATCTGTTGCAATTGCTCTCGGGCATAAGTGCCAAGGTCTTTTTCATGAGCTTCGATAGCATCGAGGCCAATAGAGCACAGGTAGTCAATAGCTGTGGCAAGTCCATGCGTGGCCACATAGTCGGGGGTACCAGCCTCAAACTTAAACGGCAGGCGCTCGAAGGTGGTACGTTCCCAAGTCACTTTGTCAATCATCTCTCCCCCACCCTGATACGGAGGCAGCTTCTCCAGCCACGATTCCTTTCCATAAAGCACGCCAATACCAGTAGGACCATACATCTTGTGACCGCTCAGGGCCAGGAAGTCGCAGTCCATTTGCTGAACGTCCAACTTCTTGTGTGGAGCGCTCTGTGCAGCATCCACCAGCACAGGCACGCCATGTTCATGGGCGATGCGAATCAATTCTTCGACAGGGTTCACCGTCCCCAGCACATTGCTCACGTGCGTAATGCTCACCAACCGCGTATGCTCGTTGAACAACTGCTCATAAGCCTGCAGGTCGAGCCGGAAGTCGTCGCACATAGGGATGACGCGCAGCCGAATTCCGAGTTTCGTGGCTTGCAACTGCCAAGGAACGATATTCGAATGGTGCTCCATTTCCGATACGATGACCTCATCGCCAGCCTGCATCTGACTACCACAGAAGCTCGATGCCACAAGGTTGATGGCCTCGGTGGTGCCACGGGTGAAGACAATCTCCTCCGTCTTCCCGGCATTGATGAACTGGCGAACCCGCTCGCGAGCTGCCTCATGCAGGTCAGTGGCCTGCTGCGACAGATAGTGAACGCCACGGTGCACGTTGGCATTCACGTTCAGATACTCGTCACGCATGGCATCGAGCACGCAAAGTGGTTTTTGCGTCGTAGCGGCATTGTCGAGGTACACCAAAGGTCGGCCGTACACCTCGCGCGCCAGTATTGGGAAGTCTTTTCTTATTATGTCTACGTCGTACATGATTGCAAAATTACAATATTTTTCCCACAAAAGATTCCTTTTTCGGAGATTTTTTATATTTTTGCAACACCTAATCAATCTCAACAAAATGAAAAGAATTCTTGTTTTATGTCTGTTTGCGCTCAGTCTCTCATCGACATGGGCACAAAGCGATGCCGATATGGCAACCTTCCGCACTTGGGCTCCGACACCGCCTATGGGTTGGAACTCTTGGGATTGTTACTATTCGTCAGTAACCGAGAAGGAAGTGCTGCAGAATGCACAATATCTGGTTGACCACGACCTTGTGAAGTATGGCTGGGAATATGTAGTAGTGGACATCCGTTGGTATTGCAACCACCCATCGTTGGGTGGCGGCAACTACAATCAGCGAGGCACACAAGACTACGTGCTCGATGAATACGGCCGTTATTTGCCGTCACCAACGCGTTTTCCGTCGTGTATGGAGGACGGTGTGAATGTCGGATTCCGCCCATTGGCCGAGAAACTGCATCAAATGGGGCTGAAGCTGGGCATTCACATCATGCGCGGCGTACCTAAGGCTGTCGTAAACTCGACATATAAGCTGCTGGGCAACGAGGGTACACCATGGACACAAGTCTACAACGGCACCACATCGCCATGTACGTGGCTGAAGGACAATCTGCTGGTGCGCAACAACGAGGCCGGACAACTGTACTACAATTCTATCATGAACCTCTATGCCCAATGGGGCGTTGACTTTCTGAAAATCGACGACCTCTCGCGACCTTTCTATAGCGACGAACTGAAGATGATTCGCAAGGCCATTGACCAAACGGGCCGTCCGATAGTATTGTCGCTTTCACCCGGAAAAACGCAGCTGACCTATGCCGACGACTGTCTACAAAATGCCAATATGTGGCGTATGATGGACGACCTCTGGGATACGTGGAGCCAAGTTGATGCCGTATTTGCCGAGGCCGATGCCTGGAGCCGCTACACCCAGTCTGGAAACTATGCCGATTGTGATATGTTGCCGCTTGGTCAGATTGCCATGACCGTTGCCGACCCAGGCTACACTGCTGCCGACCCAGGTCGTTGGACCCGTCTTACCGAGAATGAACAACTTACCATGATGACCTTATGGGGAATCTGCCACTCACCTCTTTTCTTCGGTGGTGAGATGACGAAAAACGACGCGTTTACCCTATCGCTGCTGACGAACGAGGAATACCACCAAATGCATAAATACGGCCAAGATGCCCACCAAGTGTTGAACGACGAAGATTTGGGACACATCGTCTGGACCTCTCAAGATCCACAAACAGGCAATCGCTACCTGGCATTGTTCCAGCGCGATAACAATCGTTGGGTGGTAGGACCAAAAGCCCTTTATCGATCAGAAACCATCGCTTATACTACCGATGGACACGCCGTCGATGTCGATATCGAATGGCCCGAAGGCGAGAAGACACTCGTTCTGGTTGTCGACGACGGTGGCGATAACTTCAATTATGACCATGGCGATTGGATCAATCCAACCCTTATCCTACGCGATGGTACAGAAGTTCCTCTGACGGGTGATTATTTGACACGCAAGTACACAAACAGCTATTTCAATCGCGTCTACGAGAACAGAAATGTCGATAATGGCGGCAAGATGAAGGTCATGGGCGTGAGCTACGACCGAGGCTTCTCTACCGATGCCAATGCAGCCATTTTCTTCCAAATTCCCGACGACATGGATGTGGCAAGGTTCCGTGCCATGGCCGCTGCCGACGACTCGGGCATAGGACAGGCTGGTGCCACGACGAGCATCCGTTTCATGGTGTTCGCACAAAATCCGCTCACCGACGAGCAAGACGATGCGTCAGCGCGCTCAGGACTCATCTCGCGCACTGGCACGAAATCGAAGATGCTCGAGGCCGACATAGAGGGAGCCGAACAACTGAAGATTGTGGTGAGCAACTGGGGCGACGGTTTTGCTTACGACCGTGCCAACCTGGTGAACCCTGTACTCGTTGATGCTGAAGGTAACGAGACCTCTTTGACTACGCTTACCGCAACCTCATACACCTCCGAATGGGGTTCTTTGCACATCAACAAGAACGTGGAGGGCGGTACTTTGCAAGTCGAAGGACAGGCATACACGACAGGACTAGGCATGAATGCACAATGCACACTTCTTTACAACCTGCCTGCTGGTCACACGTGGAAGACGTTCCGAACATTGTGCGGCTACGACTCGTCGTGCGACCGCGACAACACCTCGTCGGCAGGTACAACCATGGAGTTCATCGTTTATACTACGCGCCAGGAACCCTATACGTTCGACCTGACGCAACTGGGCTATGGAGCCAGCGAAGATGTGCCTCTTTACGACATCTGGAAAGGCGAGGACCTTGGCACTGCAACAGGAATCCTCACCACCACCGTTCCCAGCCATGGTGTGCGCCTATTGCTTCTTGGCAATAAGGTATCAGGAATAGAGCCTGTCCCCTACTCCTCACAGGAAAGAGGAGTGAAAGGAACAGGCTCCTATAACTTGTCCGGGCAGCGCGTCAGCGACAGCTACCACGGAATTGTTATCAAGAATGGGAAAAAACAGTTGAATCCTTGACAGCCACCGCCATCAGCGGCACAACTTGCAGCCTTCACACTTCGATAGTTCACCGCGGAAACGCTTGTCGACAAGATATCGCAGACGGTCGCGAAGGGGTTCAAGGGCAATGGCATCGATGACTTCAGTAACGAAGGCCTGCTGCAACAACAGATGCGCTTCACGTTCGGAGATACCCCGCTGCCGCATATAGAACAATGCAGCATCGTTGAGTTGGCCAACCGTTGAACCGTGCGAGCACTTCACGTCGTCGGCATAGATTTCGAGCATCGGCTGCGTATACATACGGGCTTCACGGCTGGCGCAAAGGTTCTGGTTACGCATCTCCGAAGAGGTCTTCTGCGCACCATGTTCCACCAACACACGTCCGGCAAAGGCACCTGTTGCATCATTATCGAGCACATATTTATAGAGCTCATGACTATCGCAATGCGGAACGTGATGAGTGATCAGCGTATTGTTATCGACATGCTGCGACTTGTCGGCAATGACGCACCCATTACACCAACACTCGGCACCCTCGCCACGGAAATGCAGATCGAGCTTGTTACGCGTGGTTCCGTTATGTAGCGTGATTACGTTGTGGTGCAGGCGACTGTTGGCCTGTTGTTCAACGTATAGGTTGCTCACGCGGGTGTTCTTGGCATGCGTTTCCTCCAGACAGTAAAGGTCAAGGCTGGCACCCAGACCCACATAGGCCTCGATGACCTGCGTTGTCAGGAATGCCTTATCGTCGGCAGCGTGATCACAGAAGAGTAGTTTAGCCTCACTACCTTCCTCTGCCACGATAAGCACACGGCGATTGACCATGAAATCGACATCGCTGCGCAGTATATTGATCACCTGAATAGTTTTCTCTACCTTCACGCCTTTTGGCACATAGACCAGCAGGCCATCCTGGGCAAACATCGTGTTCAGAGCCGTGACGGCATCGTCGTCAGTGCTGGCCAACTGGCCATAGAATCCCTTTACCATCGCTGCATGTTCGCGCAGTGAACCGACGACCACTCCTTCAGGCAGTGCCTTCAGCTTCAAATTATGAGCGTCAAGATTCGAGTGATAGAACTGATCGTTGACAATGAAAAAAAGAAGCGTGGAGAGGTTAGGCACATCGCACTTGAAGGCATCGTATGGGTTGACGGGAATATTCAGCCGCCTGAGGTTCAATCCATAGTCGGGCTCAAACAGTTTCGCAAAGTCGGTGTACTTATATCGCTCCTGCTTGCGAGTAGGAAATCCCATTCGCCGAAAATCCTCAAAAGCACGGTCACGCACGGCGTTCATCACGTCGCACGAATGCTCGCAAATCATCTGGCGAGCCTGCTCGTAAAGGTCGATGTACTGTTTATCAGGAGTTGGAGTAATCATAACTATCAACTATCAATTATCAACTATCAATTGTCAACTATCAATTGAATCTTTTATCCAGTCATACCCTCGCTCCTGGATTTCCTTGGCCAACTCCGGGCCAGCGGTTTTCACGATGCGACCTTGGTAGAGCACGTGCACCACGTCGGGGCGAATCATCTCCAGGAGGCGGTCGTAGTGGGTGATGACGATGCACGACGACTCGGGCGTGCGCAGCTTGTTCACGCCCTCGGCAACGATGCGCATGGCATCGACGTCGAGGCCGGAGTCGGTCTCGTCGAGGATCGACAACGTGGGCTCGAGCATCGCCATCTGGAAAATCTCGTTGCGCTTCTTTTCGCCACCGCTGAAGCCTTCGTTCACCGAACGGCGCGTGAACTTCGCGTCGAGATCTACAATCTTGCGCTTCTCGTTCATGAGCTTGATGAACTCGGCGGCCTTCAGCTCGGGCAGTCCCTTTGCCTTGCGCTTCTCGTTGACGGCAGCCTTCAGGAAGTTCGTCATCGACACACCGGGTATCTCCACCGGATACTGGAACGACAGGAACAGTCCCTCGTGGGCGCGCTCCTCGGGTTTCATCTCCAGGAGGTTCTTGCCGTTGTACCACGCTTCGCCCTCGGTGACCTCGTAGAGCGGATTGCCCACGAGCACCGCCGAGAGCGTCGACTTACCAGAGCCGTTCGGGCCCATGATGGCATGCGTCTCGCCATCTCGGATGACGAGGTCGATGCCCTTCAGTATTTCTTTGCCAGCAATCGTGGCGTGCAGGTTCTTTACTTCTAACATTATTTTTTTGTTTGCGGTTCGCTTTATTTGAGTTTACTGTTTACAGATGATTACTATTTGCGGTTGAATTTAATATTATACTTTTCGCTTTTCGTTTTCTCCCCGAAGGAGAGGGCTTTCCTAACCGTGCCGTCGGAACGTCTCACGATGACTGGGCCACGATAGTTCCGGTCGACACGCCGGCCGTCGAGGGCAAAGATGGCCTCAGGCTTTGGAACGCCAGTCGTGTGGACATCAGCAATGCCCGCGATGGTACGACCGCCAATAGTGATGGGCAACTCCTCGTCCATGCGGTCGCCGAGGGGCCGGAAATAGGCTCGGAAGGGCTCTACGTCGTCGTCGCTGAACACGAAGGCACTGCCATCGCTCTTCACGGTGTAATGGCTGGCCGAGGCCATTGACCGGTCGATGTCGAGGTAGAGGACGTTGTCGAGCGTACCGCCAAAGGCGTAGTTCACGGCTGTCTCATAGCTTTCAGGGAACCGCAGGAACGCAACGTCGGTGGCCGTCAGTGCCAAGGTCTGGCCATTTGCCCACACCAGATAGGGCTGATAGGCCGCGATGGCGGGTGCATCATCGAAATGCAGCATGCAGCCCACCTCCTCGGTCCATTGCTTCAGCAGCATCTCGTCGGCATTGGGTAGCTGGGCATCGAAGGGCACCGACAGCGTGGTCCATGTCCGGTCGGGCAGCACCCGCGAGTAGGTAACCTTTGCAGCCTGAAAGTTGATGGGAGCGGTAAACGGATAGCCGTCAGTCAGGCTGATGAGCGCTGCCGTCGAGCCTCTCACCACATTCCTGTTGCCGATGCCCTCAGGCACCTCGGCATTGGCATCGAGCAGGTACAGGCAGTTGGGATTGTCGCTGGGTGTGACCTTCGACAGCCTTTTGCCGGCATATCGCATGTCGGCAGCCAAGGCATCAGCAGGCACCGTGATGGCGGTCGTATCGGTAGTGGCCGTGATCGAACCATCAGCATGATAGAACAAAGCACCGCGCGCGAGTTCGTAACCGGCTGTCCGCACCTTAGTCTTCAGGTCGGTCTCTACCCATGCCTCGTACTTACAGCCCAGGCGGCTCTCCAGGTCATTCCGAAGCGTGAACTCCACGTTGACCGTTCGCGTCTCGCCAGGTTGCAGCCGGACGAACTTCGCTGCCGAGCCATAGTCGCCGCTTTCGCGACTGTTGGCACCTATATAGAACTCACGTTCGAAAGCCTTGTCCATGCGGTTGGTCACGACGGCTTGCAGCTTCAGTACTCCGCCAATGAGTTTGTCGCCATCGACGTTCAGCAACTGAATGTTCATCTCGAGCGTCTGCTCGGCCTTAGTCGGAATGACGGTGCCAATGGGCTGCATACCTTCTGCATCGAGGCAGACCTTGTAGACGGTTCCCTCTTCAAGACGCCCGCCAAAATGCACTGGCACTCGCTGTCTTTCTCCGGCAGGAATGCAAAGATTCATTTCATACAAGGCAACACCGTCACTATCCTCCTCGCACATCAGCCACAACGGACCGTTGTACGTGGGACCGTTGTTGGTCACGTCTATCATGTAGTCCCAGCCTGTCCAGGCACCATTCGTCTCGATGCTGTTGACGTGCAGGTCTTCACCGGCCATATGGTTGTGCAGCCGCAGCGAGTCGCCAGCGATGTCGGCCATGATGAAGTGGTGGTCGCCGCCCAGGTCTCTTGTCCAGTGGTCGTCGTCAGCATTGCGACTCACAGGCCGCAATTCGTAGTGCCCTTCGCTGATGCCAGCACCAAAGTCGATGCCATACATCATACTGCTCCAGTCGCCGGGCTTCAGGCTGAATCCGTAGTTATATGTTCCCAGCACGCGCAGCAACTGTCCGTCGGCATAGAGGCCGATGGCACACTGCGTGGCATGGTCGGTGGTATGGGCACTCATGCGTTCGTCGGCGATGAGGATTCCGCTGAAATCGTCGTCGGTCGCCGACCGATAGTACACTTGTTTGCCCTCTGCCGTCAGCGAGGATGCAATGATGCCTCCGCTTTCATCATCCATGCCATCCTTGTTGGGCTTTATGCCTATCACGGCATTGTGGTTGTAGCCAAAATTGTAAAAGAACATGGGCGACATCGATGATAACAGGAAATAACCATCGTAGAGGCCGTCCCACCCCCAGTTGAAATGGAAGTAGCCGTCGTGACTATAGCCATCGCAAACGAAAGCATGTCCTCCTTCCCAGGTGTCAGCACCTGCATAGAAAACCGGGCGACCCTGACTAAGTTCGTTGTAGATGAGGTCCTCCCACTCCTTCTTCGAGTACTGAGCCTGCTGCACGAACCGCATGCCTGCATCGTAGTCGAAATAGGTTGCCAGCGCATAGGCAACGGCCTCGGCATAGGCGCCCGAGCCGTCCTTGCCGTAGTTCATCCTGACGGCCTGTCCGGCATAGCGCATCAGTGTTGCCACGGCATCGCCGCTCTGAGTGCTGTAGCTGCCAGCATAGCTGCCCAGCATGGAAGTCCAGTCGAAGACAACAGGCTCCAGTGGTGCACTGGCCATGTAGTACTTGGGGATGGCCGTGGTAGCCTGCTGCGGCCACTGGTGATAGTACATGATCTGTGCCATGGCCGTTGCCACGCACCCCGAGGGGCATCCTTCCTTCGGCACCTTATTATTATAAGGAGCTTCCTGCCCCCAAGAGGTGGCTATCATGGGTTTGATAAGGCGGCGAACCTTTTCCGATTCTGTTGCTGTTTCGGCGATGAGCGTGGGCTGTCCGTGCTCGTTCAGCCACTTCAACTCCTTATCATAGGTCAGCAGCCAACTGCGCATGTTCTGTGGCATGGTTGCATCAGCAGGAAGGGCACATTCCGAATAGCCCAACACGGCAGGCAGGCGGTCGTCGGCAGCAGCCACCACGAAACCCTCTCCACTGGTAAGGCCAAAGACATAGCAAGCCTCACTTTTTGCCAAATAGCAAAAGGGGGTAGATGATATTTTCATCATGCTTCTCCTCTGAGCGTTGCCTTCATGGTAAGCCGAGAGGAATGCCTTTGCACGCCGCTCTGCCTGCTCACGATTGAGAGGGACAGCATGCCCAAGCACCGATGCTAGAAGCATACATAATAATAAACTTAGTCTATTCATAAAATCATCTTATCAACTGTCTTTCTCCCTCGCTATTAGGGAGGGTCGGGATGGGCTCCCTACCCTACAGTTCCTTCCAGTGAGACACTCAGCAGTTTCTGAGCCTCGACGGCGAACTCCATGGGCAGCTTATTCAGCACCTCCTTGGCATAGCCGTTGACGATCAGTCCTACAGCCTGCTCCGTTGGGATGCCTCGCTGGTTGCAGTAGAACAGCTGGTCCTCGGAGATTTTCGAGGTCGTGGCCTCGTGTTCGAAGATGGCCGTCGGATTGTGTACGTCCATATAGGGGAACGTGTGAGCACCACAGTTTGAGCCCAGCAGCAGCGAGTCGCACGACGAGTAGTTGCGGGCATTCTCTGCCTTCGCGGTGGCACGCACCAGTCCACGATACGAGTTCTGCGAGTGGCCTGCAGAGATTCCTTTCGAGATAATGGTGCTCTTGGTGTTGCGCCCCATGTGTATCATCTTCGTGCCCGTGTCGGCCTCCTGATAGTTGTTGGTCACGGCGACGGAATAGAATTCAGCCACCGAGCTGTCGCCGCGCAGCACGCACGACGGATACTTCCACGTGATGGCCGACCCCGTCTCCACCTGTGTCCACGAGAGCTTCGAGCCCTCGCCGCGCAGGTCGCCGCGCTTCGTCACGAGGTTCAGTACGCCGCCACGTCCGTTCTCATCGCCCGGATACCAGTTTTGCACCGTAGAGTATTTCACCTCGGCCCGGTCGTTGACGATGATTTCGACGATGGCCGCATGCAGTTGGTTTTCGTCGCGCATCGGTGCCGTGCAACCTTCCAGATAGCTCACGTACGAGTCGTCGTCGGCCACAATCAACGTTCGCTCAAACTGACCAGTGTTGCGGGCGTTGATGCGGAAGTAAGAGCTGAGCTCCATCGGACAGCGCACACCCTTTGGAATATAGACGAACGAGCCATCGCTGAACACGGCCGAGTTCAACGCTGCGAAGAAATTGTCGCGATAGGGCACAACCGTTCCAAGATACTGTCGCACCAACTCGGGATATTCCTTCACGGCCTCGCCGATGGAACAGAATATGATGCCCTTCTCCTGCAGCTGTGCCTTGAAGGTTGTCTTCACCGACACTGAGTCCATAATGGCATCAACGGCGGTGTTGCCGCTCAGCGCCAGCCGCTCCTCAAGGGGAATGCCCAGCTTGTCGAAGGTCTTTTCGAGTTCAGGATCAATCTTTCCATCACCCGCCGTTTTTTTTGCCATAGGGTCGGCATAATAGCTGATGGCCTGATAATCGATATCGGGAAGATGCACATGCCCCCACTCCGGCTGTTTCATCGTAAGCCAGTGGCGGAAGGCCTTCAGGCGGAACTCCAGCAGCCAGTCGGGCTCGCCCTTCTTCTGCGAAATGAGTCGCACCACGTCCTCGCTGAGTCCAACGGGAATCACTTCGGTATGCACGTCGGTGGTGAAGCCGAACTCATACTTCTTTTCGGCTATGCGGCGCACCAGCTCGTTGTCGCTCTCGTTCTCGCCCTCGCTACCTATATTCTTATTCTTCAGATTTTCTTCCATGATGATTGCTCTCGCACAAATGTGGTGCAAAGGTACGAATAATCGAGCGCAGAACAAAAGAAACTCGTTTTTTTTTGCCGAGATGTAGTACCTTCGCGATTTTTTAATCGCAAAGGTACGAATAATCGCGCGAATTGCCAAGCAAAAATCGGGTTTTTGCTTGGCAATTATATTCTATTTGACCTTCAAGCTAAAAGATTTTGTAGGCAACGCGGAGTTGCAGGTTAGGCCAGGCTTTCAGCCAAGACAAGGTGCTGGTGATGCCGGAATTGCGGCCCGACGACTTGATTTCCACGTCGTTGTTCAACACGAACTTCGGTGTGCCCCAGAACAACAGGCCTGCGTCTACAGCCAGGCTGAGGCGGTGCTTCTTGGCGAGGTGCTGGCCGAAGCCGATGCCAAGATAGGGTTTCACGGCATGGGTCTTCATGCGCACGTCGATGTTGCCACGCTCGTCGGCTGTGAACACGTAGTCGCCGAACTTCAGTCCGATGGGCTGATAGTTGGTGCGGAAGACGCTGTTGTAGTCTTCCACCAACTGATTGGCATAGTAGAGCACTTGGAGTGCGCCTTCGTTGGTGTTGCGGAAGTGGACGAAGTTCTGGCTGCCTGCGTAGAGTCCAGCCGAGAAGTAGAAGGGTTGGTTTCGGAAAGGATGTACCTCGCCGAGGAGGAAGAAGTTCCAGAAGTTGGGTTCGGCGGCCAGCTCCACCTTTTCTGTGAGCTGGGAGCGCTTCACGGCTTCGGCCTCCACCATCTGCATCTCGGTGATTTCGGTGGCGGTGTTGATGGCTTTGAATTTGATGTCGCCCACGTTCCATCCTGCGAAGCCTGCCCTGAGCGTCACGAGTTTGTGGAGGGGCACGACCACGTCGATGCCCGTGCCGGCGAGTCCTGAGGTGAGTCCCACGGAGAGGTGGTTGAGCAGTCCGTCCTCGGCATACAACTGGTCCGTACGTTGCGCGCTGGCGCTTGTGGGCGCAAGTGCGAACGAGAAGAGGATGCAGAGAAGGCAGATATGGTGTTTCATATGTTTCGTCATAGGAATGCTATTTGAAGTGCGGCTGGTTTGACATGATGAGCAGATGGGTGAGCGACTGGCTCAGAGGATAGAAGCCGTAGAGGTAGTCGCTGGTGTAGGGAGTGCCGCCGTTGATGATGCAGTGCACGTAGTCGTGGCAGGCCATGTCCATCGGCATGATGCCCACGGTGCCCTCGTGCTGCTGCAGGTCGGCAATGACGAGGGGGTGGAGGTTGGCGGCATTGGTGATATAGCCGCGCGGCGACACCTCGGTATAGGCCGAGCAGTGGTTCACGACCCAGATGTCCTGTTCGGTGGCGGCGGCCTCGCGTGCGCTGTGCATCATGTTGATGACCGTCTGCTGCTTGTTCTTCATGCGCTGCTCGGTGGTGGTCTTGTAGTAGTCCTGCTTGTAGAGTGTGGCCTTCAGCGTGGTGTCGCTCATACTGTACATAGCGCAGTTGCGCTGGGCCTCGGGGTTGAGTTGCTCGTTGATGTCGGGGTCCTCGTCGGGCCAGTCGCAATAGACAATGGGGAAGTGGAAGGCGGCATTTATCGGTCGTAGGTCGTAGCGGCTCAGCCAGAGTATCTTTCCACGCATCTCGCCCACGGTGATGCCAGGGTGCCAGTTGTCGACGAACAGCCCCTGGTACTTCGGCTTGCTCAGCACCTTATGGAGCAGCACCGTCCAGTTGTTTTGGTTTTCCCAACCATTGTCGGCCTGTAGTTTGGCAATGAAGAATTCCGAGGGATGCTGCTTCAGGTAGCGTTGCAGCTGGTCGATGGTCTCTTCGAAGGTGACGTCGAGCTCGCTGATGCCGTGGGTGAGGCGCAGGATTTGCTTCTCGGCGGGATCGGTGGCCAGTGTGTCGATGCTAACCACGGGGCGAATGTCGAAGAACCTGATGCCGCAGGCCATCTGCTCCTCGAGTGTTGACACCTGGCTGATGGCCGTCTGGTTGAACACGTACTTCAGCAGGGGCTGGTAGAAGCCCATGCCGGTCATGGTGTCGTGGGTGCCGGGGATGCTGAGTTTGCACACCTTTGTCTCGTCGCGCACCATGCTCAGCCAGTCGGTGATGGGGGCGGACAGGTTGTAGGCGATGGCGATGCTGTCCTGATAGCCTTCTGAAAAGAGGAACGGCAAAGATAGTGAGGTCTCTTCGTCGTAGGCTTTCTCGAGGTCTTCATCCTCGCAGCTATTCAAGGTCATCATGGCCATAACGGCCATGATGACATACATGAATTTCCTATACATAGTTTTTTGGTTTTTCATATCATAAAAAGATTCTCTCTTCGCTCATTTGCCAGGCCGATAGCCGATGGCAAGCATCGTAAGGTCGTCGCTCTGCTCGGCCTCGCCCACGAAGCGGGCAACGGCCTGTGCCATCTGGGTGATAAGCATCTGCGACGACACTGCCTCCTCTGTCTGCAGACTCTTCACGACCTGCGCGATGCCTTCCATCTGGAACTGCTCATGGCTGCCGTTCTCGGCTTCGTTCAGTCCGTCGGTATAGAGGAAAATGGTCGTATGGGGCTGGAGCGTAGTCTCCTGTAGGGAAAATTCCCATCCGGGCATCACGCCGACGGGGATGTTGGAGTCGCAGGTCAGTTCTCGGCCTCCGTCGGCAGAGATGAGCAGCGGCGCGTCGTGACCTGCATTGCAATAATGGAGCAGACCCTTGTCGAGTTCGAGCACGCCCACGAACAGCGTGACAAACATGCTGGACTCATTGCCTTCAGACATCGCCTCGTTGAGAGCGCGGACGATGTGGTGCGGCTCTGTAGCATGGGCCGACACGTTGCGGAACAACGAGCGCGTGACCGCCATGACGAGTGATGCGGGCACGCCCTTGCCCGAGACGTCGCCGATGCAGAAGTACAGCCGATTGTCGTGCAGGTAGAAATCGAAGAGGTCGCCGCCCACGGCCTTGGCCGGTGTCAGCATGCCGTAGATGTCGATGTCGTTGCGGTTGGGGTAGGGTGGGAATATCTTCGGCAGCATCGCCATCTGGATGTTGTGGGCGATGGTCAGTTCGTTTTCGATGGCAGCCTTCGAGGCCGTGGTCTGCTTCAGTTCCTCCATGTACTGCGTCAGCGATTGTTGCATGTTGGCAAAGGAGTCGCGCAGCAGGCGCACCTCGTCGTTGTGCCTGATGGCGGGCAGCGGCGTGTCGAAGTTTCCCTTAGCCACCTCGTCGGCCGACGCTGCCAACTGCTTCAGGGGCTTGGTGGCCCGACGGATGGAGTGCGAGCTGACCAGCCACACCAGCAGCACGGCCAGCAGGATGAGGAACACCAGCATGCCACCCACGAGGTAGGCTGTGAGGTCAATGACCAAATTGGGCACGACCAGTCCCACCGACCACCCTATGGGCCAGACGGGTGTGTAGAAGACGTAGGAGTCGCGGCCTTCAAAGTCGAGGTTGGTTGCTTCCTCATCGACATCCATGCCATGGCTTCTCTTGCCAGCCATCATGTTTCGGCCCAGCGCGGCCACGGCAGCCGTGTCAGCAGATGCCTTCACCACGCTCTGGAAGTTGTCCTTGATGACGCGCTGCTTGTCGGGATGGACGATGAAGGTGCCTCTCTGGGAGATGAGGAAGCTGTAGGGCACGAGGTCTGAAATTTCCGTGTTGCGTTGCTTGGGGTCGTCAGTAGAGGTCCACTCTTGGATGTAGATTTCCTCATCGACCTCGTCCATCTTCTTTTGCAGCCAACTGAGAGATACGTCGATTCCCAGCACGGCCACCGTGCGCCCTTGCTTGTCGCGAATGGGCTGCACATAGGCCACCAGCGGCTGCTGCGTAGTGTCGTTGTACTCGAAGAACGGCTCCGACCAGAAGCCATCCTCTGTCTGCAGCGCCTGCAGGAACCATTCTTCCTGCAGGTAGTTCTCCAGGCTGTCGGCATGGCTGACGACCTCTATGTGGGTGCTGTCGTGCCGAATGGCATAGGGCACGTAGCAGCGTCCCTTCTGCGGATAGTAGTTCTCGATGAAGCTGATGCCGCAACTGCGGATGAGTGTATCCTGCTTCAGGGCGCGCTCCAGCAGCATGGGCAGCTGGTCGGGGCGGTCGAGGCGTTCCTCTATCTGAGGAACGAGGTCGTGGGCGTTGGTACTGATGTTGGAAGTGACAAGGCTGATGTAGGCTGAAACGGTTTCGAGCATGGCCCCGTGGCGTTGTTGCTCGTTTTCAACGATGAAGGCGCCGCCTATGATGAAAACCAAAAAGGAGGCGATGCTCATCACGGTGAGTAGTGTGAGCACCAGCCTCCTGGTAAGCCTTCGTGAAAAGGATTTGAATTTGCGGTTGCGCATTGTTTACAGTTTCTGAGCAATCTCGATTTCGGTGAAGGTTTCGATGATGTCGCCTTCCTGAATGTCGTTGAAGTTGACGAGCGACAGGCCGCACTCGAAGCCAGAGGCCACTTCCTTGACGTCGTCCTTGTAGCGCTTCAGGGCATCGATGGCGGCAGTGTGGATGACAATACCGTCGCGCACCACGCGGGCCTTGTCCTTGTTGTGCACCTTGCCTTCGGTCACCAGACCACCGGCCACGGTGCCCACCTTCGAGATGTGGAACACCTGCTTCACCTCAATCTGACCGGTCACCTGTTCCTTGATGACCTTGTCGAGCATACCTACCATCGTAGCCTTGATATCATCAATGGCGTCGTAAATGATCGAGTAGGTATTGATTTCCACGCCTTCGCGGTCGGCTGCCTTGCGGGCATCGGCCGAGGGACGCACCTGGAAGCCCACGATGATGGCATCGGAGGCCGAAGCCAGCATGACGTCGTTCTCAGAAATCTGACCCACGGCCTTGTTGATGACGTTCACCTGCACCTTCTCGGTCGAGAGTTTGATGAACGAGTCGCTCAGGGCCTCTATCGAACCGTCGGTGTCGCCCTTGACGATGATGTTCAGTTCGTGGAACTCGCCCAGTGCGATACGGTGCGAGATGTCGTCGAGCGTGAACTTCTTCTGCGTGCGCAGTCCTTGCTCGCGCTGCAACTGCAGACGCTTGTTGGCAATGTCGCGTGCCTCCTGCTCGGTGTCCAGCACGTGGAAAGTGTCGCCGGCCGTCGGAGCACCGTTCAAGCCGAGGATGATGCATGGCTCGGCGGGCTTAGCCTCCTGGATGCGCTGGTTACGCTCGTTGAACATGGCCTTGATGCGACCCCATGCCGTACCAGCAATGATGTTGTCGCCCACCTTCAGCGTTCCGTTCGACACAAGTACCGTCGACACGTAGCCACGGCCCTTGTCGAGTGAGCTTTCGATGATCGAACCCGTGGCCTTGCGGTTCGGGTTGGCCTTCAGGTCCAGCATCTCGGCCTCCAGGAGCACCTTCTCCAGCAGGTCGTTGACACCCAAGCCCTTCTTGGCCGAAATCTCCTGACACTGGTACTTACCGCCCCAGTCCTCGACGAGGAGGTTCATCTGGGCAAGGTCTTCACGTATCTTGTCGGGATTGGCACCGGGCTTGTCTATCTTGTTGATAGCGAACACCATCGGCACGTTAGCAGCCTGTGCGTGGGCAATGGCCTCCTTCGTGGTGGGCATCACCGAGTCATCAGCTGCGATGATGATGATAGCGATATCGGTCACCTGCGTACCACGGGCACGCATGGCGGTGAAGGCTTCGTGGCCCGGCGTGTCGAGGAAGGTGATGCGACGACCGTCTTCCAGCTTCACGTTGTAGGCACCGATGTGCTGGGTGATGCCGCCAGCCTCACCGGCAATGACGTTGGTCTTGCGGATGTAGTCGAGCAACGAGGTCTTACCATGGTCAACGTGTCCCATCACGGTCACAATCGGAGCGCGCGGGATGAGGTCGTTCTCGTCGTCCTCCTCCTCACTCACGGCTTCCTGCACCTCAGCCGACACGTATTCGGTCTTGAAGCCAAACTCGTCGGCCACGAGGTTGATGGTCTCGGCGTCCATGCGCTGGTTGATCGACATCATGATGCCTACCGACATCAGCGTCGAGATGACCTGCATCGGGCTGACGTTCATCATCGTGGCCAGCTCTGAGACGGTCACGAACTCGGTCAGCTTCAGTACCTTGCTCTGTGCCTGCTCGGCCGAGAGCTCCTCGTTCAGGCGCTCCTGCACGGCCTCGCGCTTCTCCTTGCGGTACTTGGCGCCCTTCTTGTTCTGGCTCTGCTTGTTCGTCAGGCGGGCCAGCGTCTCCTTCACCTGGCGTGCCACATCCTCCTCGTTCACCTCCAGAGGCTTCTGGTTGCGACCGCGGTTCTTCTTTTTCTTGCCGCTCTTCTTGCCGGCCTGGTCGGCAGGTGCCGACGAGGGGGCTTGCTGATTGGCGGCGGCATTGATGTCCACACGTTCCTTTCCGATGCGAACGCGCTTTTTCTTCTGCTGCTCGCGTGCCTGCTGGGCCTTCTCTTCGCGCTCCTTGCGCTTCTCTTCCTTCGATTTCTTCTTCGGGCGAGTGCTCTGGTTCAGCGCGTCGAGGTCTATCTTGCCCTGTATTTTCAGCTGCGGGGCATTGGCCAGCTTCTTGTCTATCTTCAGCTGGAACACCTCGGGCTTCTGGGGCTCGGCAGGCTTCTCTGCCTCCACCTCAGGGGCAGGCTCGTTGCTGGACTCATCAGCCTCAACAGCGCGCATCGAGACCGACACAGGTTTCTCAATATGCTTAGGCTCTTCCTTCACGGGTGCTTCGGCAGTAGCGGCGGGCTCCACGGGCTGCTCGGCAGGCTTCGGCTGCTCAACCTCCACAGGCTGTTCAACGGGTTTCTTAGGCTCTTCGGCCACGGCAGCGGCCTTCGGCTCGGCGGGTTTCTCACTGCTGGGTGCGGGAGCGGTCTGTTCGGTCTTCACCTCCTCGGTGGCAGGCTTCTCCTCGGCGGGCTTCGGCTCGGCGGGTTTCTTGCCCAGGCTGCTCAGGTCCATCTTGCCCAGCGGCTTATAGGCCTGCTGCTTCTTCGACTCCAGCAGACTCTCAGCCCTGTTGTCCTTAGGCTCAGCAGGTTTCTTTTCCTTCGGTTTCTTCTGGAACAGCTGCGAAGCCTGCGTACGCACTTCCTTGTCCTGGTGGAACGCGTCCACCAGAGCTTCGTACTGTGCGTCGTTGAGCTTGAAACTCGGCTCGGCCTTGACCTCTCCCAGTTCAGCTTTCTTTTCAAGGAACTCCACTGCCGTCTGGAGTCCTATGTTCAGTTCTCTTAATGCTTTATTTAATCTGACACTCATCTATTTCGATTTACGATTTTGCAACCACGGACGACACGGATAAAAAAACGGATGTCACGGATGGTCATCAATATTCAATTTTCAATTCTCAATTATAATTCTAAGGAGTTCAGGAGTGTAGGGTGTAGGGGTTTTAGGGGCAGGGGCTGCCTTACTCAAACTCCGACCTGAGCACTTCCAGCACGTGGTCCACCGTCTCCTCCTCGAGGTCGGCCTTCTCGGTCAGCATCTCGCGCGGAGCGTTCAGCACTGCCTTTGCGGTGTCGAGTCCGATGGCCTTGATGGAATCGATAATCCACTGATCAATTTCATCGGCAAACTCGTCGAGGTAGATGTCCTCGTCCACTTCGCCTTCAGAAACCTCGCGGAACACGTCGATGGTATATTCGGTGAGCATCGAAGCCAGCTTGATGTTCAGACCGCCACGGCCGATGGCCAGGCTCACCTCCTCAGGTTTCAGGAACACCTCAGCCTTGTGGTTCTCCTCGTCCACGTTCAGGCTCGACACCTGGGCAGGACTCAGCGCACGCTGGATGAACAGCTTGATGTTTGCCGTGTAATTGATCACGTCAATATTCTCGTTGTTCAGCTCACGCACGATGCCATGCACACGGCTACCCTTCACACCCACGCAGGCTCCTACGGGATCGATGCGGTCGTCGTAGCTCTCAACGGCAATCTTCGCACGCTCGCCCGGCATACGGGCAATCTTACGGATGGAAATCAGTCCGTCGTTGATCTCGGGCACCTCAGCCTCCAGCAGACGCTGCAGGAACACGGGGCTCGTACGGCTCAGGATGATCTTCGGGTTGTTGTTCTCGTTCGTCACCTGATGGATCACGGCACGAATGGTTTCGCCCTTGCGGTATTGGTCGTTGGGAATCTGCTCGGCCTTCGGCAGGATGAGTTCGTTGTTCTCATCGTCCACCACCAGCACCTCGCGCTTCCACATCTGATAGACCTCGCCCGAGACAATCTGCCCCACGCGGTCCTTGTACTTGTTGTACAGCGAGTCGTGCTCCAGCTCCAGAATCTTCGAAGCCAGTGTCTGACGCAGGTTCAGGATGGCACGACGACCGAACTTCGTGAAGTCCACACGCTCTGACACCTCCTCGCCCTCTTCGTAGTCGGGCTCAATTTTCTGTGCCTCCGTCAGCGAAATCTGCTTGTTCTCGTCCTCCACCTCGCCGTCGGCCACGACAACGCGGTTACGGTAAATCTCAAAGTCACCCTTGTCGGGGTTCACAATCACGTCGAAGTTCTCGTCCGAGCCGAAAATCTTCGCCAACACGTTGCGGAAGCTTTCTTCCAGCACGCTCACTAGTGTAGTACGATCGATGTTCTTCGTGTCCTTGAACTCTTTGAACGTGTCGATCATGCTCACCGTTTCAGTCTTTTTTGTTGCCATTACTTTTTTTGCTTTATTTTTTGTTTTCGTTCTTTCCTATACCTGGAATAAATACTTGCAGTACTTCACGTCGGCCATCTTGAACTGATGCTCCACCTGCTGCACCTCCGGGCGTTTCTTGCCCTCCACGCGCACCTTCTCTTCGGTGGTCAGCGTGAAGGCATCGCCATCAACAGCCGTGAGCACGCCCTTCAGCTTCTTGCCGTCGGCCGTCAGCACTTCAACGTCCTTACCGATGTGGTTCACGTACTGCTGCGCCACCTTGAACGGCTGGCCCAGTCCGGCTGAGCCCACTTCAAGCTCATAGTCCTCGTCGTCACGGTCCAGGCGCTCCTCAATGAAGCGACTCAGCTCCACGCAGTCCTCAATCCAGACGCCGTCGGCATGGTCAATCTCTACCACCACACGGTCGTCGGCACTCACTTCCACATCTACCAGAAAGTAGTCCTTGTCTTGGAGCCACTCTCCAACAATTTCTTTTACGACGTTTTTGTCTATCATTTCTTTCCTTTTTGTTGAAAAATAAAGAATGAGGAACTCTCGTCGGAGTCCCTCATTCCACTGAACGGGTGCAAAGGTACTAACTTTTTTTGAAATATCAATACTTTTCCATGATTATTTTTCATTTTATCTGCATTTTCATGCTCATTTGCTGCACATCTCTCGCTCATGAAACACGAATCAACACAAATGCCACGAATTTGTCTTTTTACTTTTTGCCCACAGATTACACAGATTTCACGGATTTAATTCTGTCCTTTTGAGGGGGAAAAGCAGTGTTTTAGAGTTGTAAAGCACCGCCTTTTTAGAGAGTCGTGAGCCGCGTTTCCACATGTATGGGACATCGTGGCTTCCACCTGTATGGCCGCATCTTGGTTTCCACCTGTAGGGGCAGACTCCCGTGTCTGCCCGTTGTTCGGTGATTCTAGTCCTGCTTGGGGACCGGCGGGCAGACACGGGGGGCTGCCCCTACCCGTAGTGCGTCGTTTCACCTTCCAAGGCTAATTAGATCCCCACTCCCCTCGGGAGGGGCAGGGGGTGGGTTATTCCCCTTCCTTGTCCACAGAGTACTCGTTGTCCTCCTTTGCCATTGCCGAGAGTGCGAGCTCCTTCTTGGTGAACTCTCCGGTGGCACGGGCGCGGAGCCGGTAGCCGACGATGTTCTTCGAGGCCATGAACTCCTTTGCGGAGTTTGCGGGCTTGGTCATCAGACCGATGGAGAACATGGCCAGCTCGTCGAGCTTGACCTGGTTGCCGTCGAGGGTGAGCTCGCGGATGCATCGGATGGCGTCCTTCAGAACGCCGTGGATGGTACCGGGCGAGAAGGGACAGTCGTGGTTCGACATGTGTTCGACGAGCTTGTCCAGGTCGAAGGTCTGCTGGACCTTTGCACGGGCATACCACTTGCCTCGG
>CACYJV010000023.1 GCA_902774815.1 uncultured Prevotellaceae bacterium
GGCTATTTCTGCAGCCGATTTAACTTGATTCTGTACTGTATCGTTCATTTTTCCTATCGCTATTATGTTAAAAACGCAAATATTTAACTCAAAACTTGGTTGATTCAGGAAAAATGTGTACCTTTGCCCCCAGCACGAGGAAGTACACAGGTCAGATTCCCTGAACCATCCCCCGGACGTTCACGTTCGGGGACTTCTTTTTTATAGGTGGTGGTCTCTTCTTCTTTTTCATAGTCATTCCTCTTATAGTTTTAGGCCGTTGGTGCGGCTCTGATCAGCAACAATATCATTCAGCGTCTGTCGAAGCTTCGCCTCCTGATCTGCGTCGATGAGGTGACGACCGCCGACATGGTATCCAAGTTCCAGACAGACCTTTTCGGCAAGCACCTCGCGGTTGTGCATGCTGTCAGGCTGACCGCCCATGCCGTAGCCGGGAGTGCTGTCGCTCATGTTCAAATACTCGTTGAAGGCATCCTTCAGCCAGTTATAGCCACGGTGTAAGCCTTCGCCGGTGGCGTGCTGCTTTGCATAATCGAGCAGATCAGCCCATTTCTCATTGATATTCATTTCTGCCATAATTACACTATTTTATGTTCTACATCGTTGACTGCCGCGATGACAGTCTTCTCACGCATCTTGGCGTAAATCTTCATCAGCACTTTCGTATCCTTCCAGCCACCAATGACCGCTATCACCTCCGGCTGTACTCCCGCATTCAACAGCATTGTGGCGCCTGTGTGCCGGGCCCAGTGTGTCGTGAGATGTTGGCTCAGTCCTGCAGGCTCTGCTATTTCCTTCAGGAACTTATTATACTTCGCGTTACTAATAATCTTCCCACTGGTTTTGTTCTTAGTTGTAAGAGAGAGGGGCAGACCATTATAGCGTTCAAGTATTTCCAAGGCTGGCCCCAACAGTGGAATTGTAAACCGTATATTCGTCTTTTCACGATGGCCGTGATAGACTTTCTTGCCGTCCTCCACCAGAATTCGATTCTTATCGAAGTGTGCCAGGTCTGTGTAGGATAAGCATGTGTATGCCTGGAAGATGAACAGGTCTCTTACTCGTTCCAGACGTTCTTCTGGCATCTGTGCCTCTTTTAGTTGCTTCAGTTCTGCCACGGTAAGAAACTTTTCGATACTATGGTCGTAGTTTCCATGATCGAGCCGGACACCGTCGTATGGATCGCGCTCCAGAAAGCCTTCCTTGATGGCTTCAACAACAAAACGGCGAATGTACTTGTGGTAGTTATGCCATCGGCTGGTCGCCTGAATACCTTTCTTGGTGAGGAACTTATCAAAGGCTACAATGTTGTTTGGCGTGAGGTCGCTGAAGGAGGTGATGCGTCCGAACTCATCCAATACGCGAGGAACCAGGTCATACCGCCCTTGCGCAATCTTCCCGATGCCGTGTTTACGAATCTGTGCCTTCTCGGCGTAGAACTCCATAAACGTCATTGCCTTACGACGCTTCGCAGCAAGTTTTACAGGTATGGCGAATATGTCAATGTTGCCATCGTCAATCATATCGTAGATGACCTGTCGGACGTCAACCATTAGTTTGTCGAGCGTTTTATTGAGGATGGCAGCATCCAGACGGTTCACCACCCGGCCACGTTGCCATTCCTTCGGGAACAAACGAATACCAGTCGAGAGGTATTTCTGCTTGTTCTTGTAGGCTATCCGAAGCTCTATGACAGCATCATGTGTCGGTGAAGCTTTGCCATACCGATTATATATATAGGTGAGAATAGGTTGTCTGATTCCTTCCATGATTATGCTTGCTTAAACTCATTCAGGAGTGCATCACGCTTGAACATGATACGTCCCTGTTTACGGTCACCTGCCTTCATGTGCGGGTACCTATCCTTTACTTGGCGTAGATAGTTAGCAGACACACCGAGTATTCGAGCCGCTTCCTCGGTATCGACGTATTCTGTCTCTGCCAGATTACCAACACCCTTCAACTTCTTCACTACCTGATCGGCCACCAGAGCAGCCAATACGCTAATCTCTTCCTTGTTCATATAATAAGTTTTATTATCTGCTGCAAAGAAACGGAATTTTTTTGTTTTAGAGGGTCTTGCAAAATTTTAAGTCGTATATTAACGTTTTCACGACCCACCAAACGTGCTTTTGGCTATTTTGATGGTGTTATTGAACAATTCTTCGTGAAAAATGAGTTATTTTCTCAGATATTTTTGGATGTAGTTTGGTCAAACTCTGTAGCTGGTCTAATAACTTTCCTACGACTTTCGTGTCCACGTCCTTAGCCCCATCACGCATAGCGAGAGATACACCGACGTTCCTACCGTCGATTTTTACAGTTACATCAAATGTTGCTTTCATACCTCTAATTAATTTATAATTTGAAAATGTATATTCTAACTTGCATCATCATATAAGACATACTATGCACTTTTAGAGGTAGCGGATTTTGTAAAAATCTGATTATCAGTTAGTTGTATTTGTAAAATGTTGATAATCAGGCACTAAAAAAGGGAACCTGATTGGCTCCCTTAACGTGGTTTTGGTGATCCGCTTGGGGCTCGAACCCAAGACCCCAACATTAAAAGTGTTGTGCTCTACCAACTGAGCTAGCGGATCTCCGCTGTGCTTCCGCGTTGTTGTGCCAAGGCACATTTCTTCGAAAGCGAGTGCAAAGGTACTACCTTTTTTTTATTCTGCCAAATTTTCTGGCAACTTTTCTTCATTTACCCCCTCTTTTGGCTCCACGTCAGTTGCTTCGCAGCTATTTTTATCGGCCTTTGGAGTAGCAACGGCTTCCTGACTGGGGATGGGCATATAGGGTGTTTCATCTTCATTTTCGCGCGTCACGTAGCGTTGGTAGTAGGCTATGAGCAATGTCGTCAATGGCAGGGCAATGATGAGTCCGATGAAACCAAGCAGCGCACCCCACACGGAGAGCGAGAGCAGCAGGATGGCAGGGTTGAGTCCCATGGCCTTTCCCATGATCTTCGGGGTGACAATCATATCGATGATGAGCTGAACGATGGCGAAAACGGCGACCGCAGCCAGCAGAATGAGCCAGAAGTTCTGTCCTGTATCAGCAGCTTTTAGCAGAGCAAGCAATGCCGTTGGGATGAGTGCAAAGGTGTGCAGATAAGGCACAAGATCCATGATACCAATCATAATGCCAAGACCTATAGCCATGGGGAAATCGATAATCGTGAATCCAATGCAGAAGAGAATACCCATGGTAAGCGCCACGAGGCCTTGCCCACGAATGTAGTTGTTGAGTTCGCGCTCCACGTCGCCCATGAGTTCGTGCCAGAAAGGCCGCGACTTCTTTGGGAATATCTTGATCCAGTTGTCGGTCAGATACTCATAGTCGAGCAGGATGAAGAACATATATAATAAGGTGATGAGCGATGCGACAATGCTGATGATGACGCTTGCGGTTTGACCGAGGAAGTTGAACAGCTGCGGCATGGCTTTCTGCAGGCTGTTAGTGAAGTCCTTGCTACGGAAGAAGCGGTCTATCTCCTGCTGATTCTCCTGCAGCCATTGCTGGATTGCTCCTGGAATACTGTCGATGTTGGCCGAGGTCTGTATGTACTTGGTGATGAGCGATCCCAACTTCTGGAACTGCTCTATCATTGGCGGAATGATGAGATAGACTACTAATCCAACAACAGCGATGACCGCTATGAGGGTGATGATAATGCTCAACGCACGCGAACGCACGTGCATGCGATATTGCACGAACTTAACTGTCGGATAGAGCAGGTAAGCCAGGAACCAGGCGATGAAAAAGGGCAGCAGGACATTGCTCAGGTAATTGACGGCTGCCAGCACAAAAACCACCAGTGCAGCAACACCTGCCCAGCGAATGAATCGGTCGAATGTTATTTTCTCTTGCATATTGTCAAAGCGACGGAGTCGCGGTTCGGGAAGGTTCGAAAGGGTTATGAAAGGGTTATGATGGGGTTATGATGGGTTATGATGGGGTTCTGAAGGGTTATGATGGGGTTATGAAAGGTTATGAAGGGTTATGAAGGGTTCAAATGGTCGGCGATGACGCCTCTTTCTTGACGGCTTGTTGATAGCAGTCGCGGCAGAGTGGCTCGTACTCCATCTTTTCGCCCAAGAGCACGCGCTTGTCGTTCTGCACAAGTCGATGGCTCAGATAGGCCAGATTGCCACAGCGCACGCAGATGGCATGAACCTTTGTGACGTCGTCGGCTATGGCACACAAGGCAGGCATTGGGCCAAAAGGAACACCGCGGAAGTCCATGTCCAGACCAGCGACGATGACACGCACACCACGGTTTGCCAGTTCATTGCAAACGTCGACCAATCCCATGTCGAGGAACTGTGCTTCGTCGATGCCCACCACCTCGATGTCGGAGGAGAGCAAGAGGATGCTCGACGATGTCTCAACGGGGGTGGAAGGTATGGCGTTCTGGTCGTGGCTGACCACGTCGTTATCGGAATAGCGCGTATCGATAGCCGGTTTGAATATCTCCACCTTCTGCTTGGCAAACTTCGCACGCTTCATACGTCGGATGAGCTCTTCGGTCTTGCCCGAGAACATCGATCCGCACACCACTTCAATTCGGCCGGGGCGGTGTGATTCCCCATCGATATGATGCATCATTTTGCTTAAATCGCTACGAATAATGTGATAAATTCCATGCAAAAATACAAAGACGTTTTAAAAATTGCAAAGAAATCGCCAGTTTTTTTGTCAGTGAAGATTATTTAACTATATTTGCACTCTAAAAATGAACGATTGAAGAAGAAAGATGGGTATTCTCTACATCATTCCCACTCCTGTGGGCAATTTGGAGGACATGACGCTTCGAGCCATCCGGCTACTGAAAGAAGCCGATGTGGTGCTGGCTGAAGATACCCGTACGTCGGGCATCCTGCTGAAACATTTCGACATTCAGAACCATCTCATCTCTCATCATAAGTTCAACGAACATGGCACGAGCAGTTCTGTGGTGGAAAGGCTGAAAGCAGGACAGACCGTGGCACTCATCAGCGATGCCGGTACACCGGGCATCAGCGACCCGGGCTTCTTCCTTGTGCGCGAGGCCGTTGCTGCAGGCATCGAGGTGCAGACACTTCCTGGTGCCACCGCCTGCATACCAGCCCTGGTGTCGAGCGGATTGCCTTGCGACCGCTTCTGCTTCGAAGGCTTCCTTCCACAGAAGAAGGGACGGCAGACGCATCTGGAGTCGCTTCGCGAAGAGGTGCGGACCATGGTTTTCTACGAGTCGCCCTACCGACTGCTAAAGACGCTGCAGCAATTTGCCGAGGTATTTGGCGACGATCGCCGTGCCAGCGTCTGCCGCGAGATTTCAAAGGTGCACGAGGAGAGTGTGAGAGGGTCGCTGGCAGAACTCGTCGAGCACTTTACAAAGACACCTCCCAAGGGCGAAATCGTCGTCGTCGTTGCAGGCAAGCCCTCGGAGAAAAAGAGCAGACGACAAGAAAAAGAACAATAAAAACCAAATATACTGAATATGAAAAAACTATTCTTTGTAGCATTGGCGCTCACAGCGCTCTTGGCTACCAGTTGCAAACAAGAACCCCGTACAGCCCCTTTGGCCGAAACGTCACAACGTGACTCGTTGCAGAAGATCATTGATCAGAAGGATAACGAGATCAACGACATGATGGCAACGCTGAACCAGATTCAGGATGGCTTCCGCGAAATTGCTGAAGCCGAGAATCGTCTGAGCATCGTCAAGGATGGCGAGCGTACCAACAAAGCTCAGCAGATTCGCGAGAACATCCAGTTCATCTCGAACACGATGAAGCAGAATCGCGAACTCATTGCCAAGCTGCGCCAGCAGTTGCGCGAGAGCAGCGTGAAAGGCGATGCCCTGAAGGCCACCATCGATGGTCTGGTGAAGCAACTCGAGGAGAAAGATCAGCAGCTGCAGCAGCTTCGTGCCGAACTCGATTCGAAAGACATCCATATCTCTGAGCTTGATGAGACCATCAACAATCTGAACACGCACGTGGAGAACCTCACTACTGAGAGCAAGCAGAAGAGCGAAACCATCAGCACACAGGACAAGCAGCTCAACACCGCATGGTTTGTCTTCGGAACCAAGAAGGAACTGAAGGAGCAACACATCATCGAGGGCGACCGTGTGCTGCAGTCGAACTTCAACAAGAGCTACTTCACGAAGATCGATATCCGTGTAGACAAAGAAATCAAACTCTACTCGAAGTCGGCAAGACTCCTCACCATGCACCCGTCAAGCAGCTACACCCTGCAGCAGGATGCCAACAAGCAGTACGTGTTGCGCATTACCAATCCGCAACTGTTCTGGTCGACAAGCAAGTATCTGGTAGTACTGGTGAAGTAATCACTTTTTACCATCCGACTTCGACAGTCCTTACAGGTGCCTGTAAGGGAGAGCATTTATCGCCCTAAGACTTCAAAAAGCCTGTCCCCATTTGGAAAGTATCTTTCTACAGATCGTAATCCAAACGGGGACAGGCTTTTTCTCTTTTTGATACAAGTGCAATCACGAAACGACGTTTTTGTCTTATTCGGTTTTTGAGAGCATTGCGCCAGCAGAAGATAGTTTTTGGCAATGCGAAAGCAGATGTTTCACGTTCGTATTAGCGCCGTTTCTCTTTGAAAAACCGCTGCATTAGGTCGCGACATTCGTCAGCTAAAACACCTTCCGTGACCACGCATTTGGGATGCAACACATCTGGAGCGAACCGCCTGTAGCCACGCTTCTCGTCGGGTGCGCCATAGACAATACGGCTGATTTGCGACCAGCCCAGTGCACCGGCACACATAGGGCAAGGCTCTACAGTTACATAAAGCGTACAATCCTGCAGGTACTTGCCGCCCAGCTGATTGGCAGCCGCAGTGATGGCCTGCATCTCAGCATGCGCCGTCACGTCATTCAGCGTCTCGGTCAGGTTGTGAGCCCGGGCAATGATACGTCCTTTGCAGGCGATAACGGCACCAATAGGTATCTCGCCAGCCAACTTTGCCTGCTCTGCTTCGGCCAGTGCCATCGCCATCAGGCGCTCATCAGTTTTCTGTTGTTCATCCTGTGTCATGTTGCAAAGGTACGAATAAGTGAGAGGAAAGCAAAAGAAAACACGAAGTTTTTTCATTTTGCTTTTCCGAACGAAAGTACCTTCGACGAATGTCAATGGTACGAATAAGTGAGGGGAAAGCAAAAGAAAATACGAAGTTTTTTCATTTCGCTTTTCCGAACGAAAGTACCTTCGACGGACGTCAATGGTACGAAAAAACAGGAAAAAGACAAGTGTTCTCATTTTTATTTCGTATCTTTGCAGTTGTTATAAGACAATCATCCAAAAAGCAATCAACCTCTTCTATCATGGCACAGCACAACGAAACGGGTAAATGGGGCGAACAGGTGGCCGTGGAGCATCTACAGCGCAAAGGCTACACCATTCGCAACCGTAACTGGCGGGTTGGACATCGCGAAATAGACATTGTCGCACTGACTGCCGACATGCGTACGCTGGTATTTGTAGAAGTGAAGACGCGCGAAATACATCCTCTCGTTAGTGGCGACACTGCCATAGACGTGCAAAAAATCCGCAATATAGGCTATGCGGCAAATGCCTATCTGCAGCATTACGGCCTGAACAACAACATACGTTTCGACATTGTCTGTGTCAGTGCCAGCAGCGACGGCAGTGCACCAGTCGTAGAGCATTGGGAAGACGCATTCAACCCGATGCTGGCCTATTGAAGACCAATAGCAGAGACAGTAAGAACATGGAAGCAAAGCTCATCAGACTCGACGAGGTGGACTCCACCAATCGCTACCTGCGCGACTATCAGCCAGCCGAAGGCGAAGGCGCTACCATTGTCGTGGCCGACTTCCAGACGGCAGGACGTGGCTGCGGCAAGAACACGTGGGAATCGGAACGCGGCAAGAACCTGCTCTTCTCGCTGCTCGTCCACCCCGATGGCATACCAGCCAGCCAGCAGTTCCACATCTCGATGGCCATATCACTTGCCGTGGTTGAAGCCATGCAGGCATTTGGCATCAGCGACCTGAGCGTGAAATGGCCCAACGACATCTATTGGCGCGACCGCAAGTTGTGCGGCATCCTCATCGAAAACCGCCTGCAGGGCAGCCTTATCCGTGACAGCATCATCGGATTGGGACTGAACGTCAACCAGCGCGCGTTCGTCAGCGATGCCCCCAATCCTGTGTCGATGGTGCAAATCCTAGGGCACGAGTGCGACCGCGAAGTGGTGCTGCGCCGCATCGTCGATCGCTTCATGCTGTCGCCCTGCATGCTCGATCTGACCACTATGCGCTATAATGCCATGCTCTATCGTCGCGGTCGAGGTCTGTTTCCGTTCCGCGATGCCAACGGGCGGTTCTTAGCCGAGGTGGTTGGCACCGATGCCACAGGCCTGCTGACACTCCGACGCGACGACGGCCGGTCAGTGCAATATGCTTTCAAGGAAGTGGAATTCATACTACAATAACTCGTAAAACTTAATCAATAAAAACTATTATGGCAAGATTTAAGAGAATACTACTGAAGCTGAGCGGCGAGAGCCTTGCTGCCGGCACTGGATTTGGCATTGACACACAGCGACTTACCGAGTATGCAGAACAGATCAAGGAGATTCACGACATGGGCGTGGAGATTGGCATCGTTATCGGTGGTGGTAACATCTTCCGTGGTCTGAGCGGCGCTAAGAAAGGCTTCGACCGTGTGAAAGGCGACCAAATGGGTATGATGGCAACTGTCATCAATTCACTTGCCTTGTCGTCGGCACTCGATGCAGCAGGCGTTCCCAACCAAGTGCTCACGGCCATCCGTATGGAGCCTGTGGGTGAGTTCTACACCAAGTGGCGCGCCATCGAAGCCATGAAAGCCGGCAAGGTGTGCATTTTCTCGGCCGGAACGGGTTCGCCCTACTTCACCACCGACACAGGCTCTTCACTGCGTGGAGTTGAAATCGAGGCCGATGTGATGCTGAAAGGCACGCGTGTCGATGGCGTTTACACTGCCGACCCCGAGAAGGACCCCACCGCTACGAAGTTCAGCGACATCACCTATGCCGAGGTGCTGGCTCGTAATCTGAAAGTAATGGACCTTTCGGCCATCTGCATGTGCCAGGACAACGACCTGCCCATCTACGTTTTCAATATGGACGTTGTGGGAAATCTGCGCCGCGTGATGGAAGGCGAAGACATCGGTACGTTGGTGCACAAGTAATCCTGCCCATACCTGACGAAACGACAAAGGCATTGCCCGGCTGCGGCAATGCCTTTTTGTTTGCAATTCATATTTTGAGGTACGAGGATTCGGAGGTATGTCCGAGAAAAGCGGCCTTCAATCCACGAAGCTACCTACTCGCCGCCTACAGTTTCGTAATCGACATATTCGCCTTCATCGCTGGGAATGATCTTCTTGCCGGCCTCTTCGTCAGAGCGGCGGTCGATGACGACGTTGCCATCGACATGCGTTTGCTGCTCACCTGCCTGCTCACGGAAACGGCGGAAACCACTTCTGACCTGTTGCCAAACAGACAACAGGAACACTACTATGGCGAGAAAGCCAAAGAGCAGCAACAGGAGAAGAAACTTCAGAATGATCATGAGCAAAAACTTGAGGCTATGCCTGCTGGCGAGGTTGACGTTGAGTCAAGACGGAGAGGCACACATACCAGGCAATGACAACGGCAATGCCAGAGATGCCAAAGAAGGCAAGTATGGGCACGCACGACAGCAGGTACAGATAGCGCACCTCATTGCCACGCCATCCCCAGTGTTTGAACTTCAGGGCAAACATAGGCACCTCGCACACCAACAGCCAGCAGCTCATCAGCATAAGCACCAACAAGAGCCATGGAGCCCAGGACATGGACTCCAACCAGCGATGGCTGCCCACGATGAGCGAACCCCAAAACAAAGCATTGGCTGGCGTAGGCAGGCCGATAAAGCCCATAGCCTGACGCTCGTCGAGGTTGAACTTGGCCAAACGCAGTGCTGAAAAGGCTGCCATGATGAAGGCCAGCGCAGCAAGCACCTGCGGCAACGTGATTGCCGACGAGCCGAAGACGACGTTCTGCATCGACGAGGGCCAGTCGAGCACGCACAACTGCTGGTAGAGAATCGCCGAGGGAGCCACGCCGAAAGTGACATCGTCGGCTAGCGAGTCAAGTTCCTTTCCGATGGGCGAGCTGACGTGCAGGAGTCGCGCCGTCATGCCATCGAAGAAGTCAAACACGGCACCAATGACAATCCAAAGCAACGCCATTCGGGCGTCGCCATAGAGTGCTGACACCGTTGCCAGGCAACCTGAAATGAGGTTGCAGCAGGTAATCATGTTAGGAATATGCTTTTTCAAGATCCTAGTCTCTAATTATCAATTTTCAATTCTCAATTATCCATTACGCCAGTTCCCGTTCCGCCAATTTCGCTATGACAGTCTGGTCGCCTGTGGTGCTTTGTCCCATCTTCACGCACACCTCCGAGTCCAAAGGCAGATAGACGTCGACGCGCGAACCTAACTTGATGAAGCCTAAGTGCTCATCGATGTAGCAGTCCTCGCCCTCCTTGGCATAGGTCACAATGCGCCGTGCCATGGCACCTGCAATCTGCCGACAAAGCACATCAGTACCATCGGGCGTAGTGATCATCACGTCCGAACGCTCGTTCTCCTCGCTGGCCTTGGGCAGCCAAGCCTTGTGGAAATTGCCATCCTGATGGTGAACGAACTTCACCTTTCCATCGACAGGGAACCAGTTGGCATGCACGTTCAGCGGACTCATGAAGATGGAAATCATCAAGCGGCGGTCGTGGAAGTACGTGTTCTCCTCAACTTCCTCTATAACCACCACTTTGCCGTCGGCAGGAGCCACGACAACACCATCAGTATCTTCAGATGGGAAATACCTGATGGGGCAACGATAGAAGTTGACGACAATTAGATAGATTGCACCGAACGCGACAACGAACAGCCAGAAGGGCCACTTCGTATCGCACCGCCACAATAGCAGGGCAATGGCAGCAATGCCAATGAATCCCCACAAAAGCGTGTCGGTACCTTCGCGGTGTATGCGTATTTTCTTGAGTTTCTTAATCTTCTTGATTTTCTCTCCCATTATAGATTTATTGGTCTTTGTTATCTTTCCAATCTGCAAAGGTAATGCTTTTTATCGAGATTAGGCTAAGAAAAGTTAGAATTTTTCAATTATCAGCAAAAAACTTGCAAATTATTTCAATTCCTAGCCTGTGCCACCAGCGAAATGGCAGCCAACTACGATCTGTTCAAATGCCTTCGCTGGCAGTTGGGACAATAGCCTTTCACCACATATTCCGTCTCCTCCACATCGAATCCTTCAGGCAGAGGCACACTGGGAATGTGAACGTTGGTCAGGCAGAACGTACGATGGCAGCCCAGACAGGTCAGATGGACGTGACCCAAGCAGTGCCGCGTGTCGTCAAGATGGCACACGCAGTACTTCTGCGAACCCGATCCGTCGTCGGTCTCGTGCAGCAAATGGGCATCTGCCAAAATGGTCAGCGTCCGGAAAAGCGTCGACCTGTCAACGGTAGGCAGCTTGCTTTCCAAGTCGGCCAGGCTGAACGCGTCGCTGAAGCCATGCCTGATGTTCCGCCAAACTAGCAGACGCACGGCTGTCAGCCGGACGCCAGCCTGCCGGAGCACTTCTTCGTCGTTGATGTCGCTATGCATATGGCTGAATTGTTATGATTGAGTTTTCATTTGCAAAAGTACAAATTATTTCCGAATTGTTTGCCAGTTCTCCGTTTTTTTGTATCTTTGCGACTGAAAGATAAATAATGACAACTGACAACCGAAACCAACCAATGGAAGATTTCATACACCTACACGTACATACTTATTACTCCATACTCGACGGCCAATCAAAGATTTCGAAACTTGTTGACAAAGCCATTGCCGATGGAATGAAAGGCATGGCCATCACCGACCACGGCGACATGTTCGGCATCAAGGAGTTCCACGACTATTGCATGGGCATCAACAAGAAGCGCAAGAAGGAGGGCCTCGAACCGTTCAAGCCCATCTTTGGCTGCGAGATGTACGTGGCCAAGCACGGCCCCAAGGAGAAGAAGGACGGCAAGGAGGACCAAAGCGGCTATCACCTCATCGTGCTGGCCAAGAACTATCAGGGCTACAAGAACCTCATCAAGCTGGTTTCACGCTCGTGGGTTGACGGTTTCTACATGCGACCGCGAACCGACCGTGCTGACCTCGAGCGCTATCATGAGGGACTCATCGTCTGTTCTGCTTGCATAGCAGGCGAGGTGCCACGCAAGATTCTGATGGGCGATATCGCCGGCGCACGCGAAGCCATCGAGTGGCACCACCGCGTCTTCGGCGACGATTACTACTTGGAACTGCAGCGCCACGAGGTAAAAGATCCCCATGTGCGGGCCAACCGCGAGACGTTCCCCATGCAGCAGAAGGCCAATCGTGTACTCATCGAACTAGCCCATGAATACGGCATCAAACTCGTATGTACAAACGACGCCCACTTCGTCGACCAAGAAAACGCCGAGGCACACGATCACCTGCTCTGTCTGGCCACATCGAAGGACCTCGACGACCCCACTCGTTTGCTCTACTCCAAGCAAGAGTGGTTCAAGACTCGTGCTGAGATGAACGCCATTTTCAGCGATGTGCCCGAAGCCTTGTCCAACACACTTGAAATTCTCGACAAGGTTGAAATCTATAGCCTCGATCACGACCCTATCATGCCCTTCTTCCCCATCCCCGAAAGCTTCGGCACCGAAGAACAGTGGCGGCAGAAGTTCACCCAGGAGCAGCTCTACGAGGAGTTTACCCGTGACGAGAATGGCGAAAATCCGTTGCCACGCGAGGAGGGCGAGAAGAAAATCAACCACCTCGGCGGCTACGACAAGCTCTATCGCATCAAGTTCGAGGCTGACTATCTAGCCAAACTGGCCTACGAGGGGGCACAAAAACGGTATCCTACCCCACTGGAGAAGGAGGTTGACGACCGCATTCGTTTCGAACTCCACATCATGAAGACCATGGGTTTCCCTGGCTACTTCCTCATTGTGCAGGACTTCATCAACTCAGCACGCGACGAACTCGACGTGATGGTCGGACCCGGTCGTGGCTCCGCTGCAGGTTCCGTGGTGGCCTACTGTCTGGGTATCACCAAGATCGACCCATTGAAGTACGACCTCCTGTTCGAGCGTTTCCTCAATCCCGACCGTATCTCACTGCCCGATATCGACACCGACTTCGACGACGATGGACGCGGACGCGTGCTGAAATGGGTGGAGGACAAGTATGGTCATGAGAACTGTGCCCACATCATCACATACGCGTCCATGGCCACCAAGAACTCCATCAAGGACGTTGCACGTGTCGAGAAGCTCCCACTGGCACAGTCCAATGCCCTCTGCAAAGCCATCCCCGACCGCCTGCCCGACGGCATGAAGATGAACCTGACCAATGCCATCAAGTGCACTCCCGAGCTGCGCAGCGCCGAAACATCCGAAGACCCCTTGCTGGCCAATACCATCAAGTATGCCAAGATGCTCGAGGGCACCGTCCGAGGCACTGGCATCCACGCCTGCGGCTTCATTATCTGCCGCGACCCCATCAGCGATTGGGTACCCGTGTCCACAGCCGACGACCCTGACTTCAAGGACCAGAAGACCAACTGCACACAGTACGACGGTCACGTCATTGAATCTACAGGTCTCATCAAGATGGACTTCCTCGGACTGAAGACACTCAGCGAGCTCAAAGAGGCCTGCGCCATCATCAAGCAGCACCGAGGCATCGACATCGACCTCGACAACATACCTATCGACGACCCGAAGACTTACGAACTCTATCAGCAGGGACGCACTATCGGCACCTTCCAATTCGAGTCGGCTGGCATGCAGAAGTACCTGCGCGAACTAAAGCCTACCGTCTTCGAGGACCTCATCGCCATGAATGCCCTTTACCGACCGGGGCCCATGGGCTACATCCCGCAATTCATTCGTCGCAAGCACGGCGAGGAGCCTATCACTTACGACATCCCCGTCATGGAGAAATATCTCAAGGACACCTATGGCATTACCGTCTATCAGGAGCAGGTCATGCTGCTCTCCCGACTGCTGGCCGACTTCACCCGAGGTGAGAGCGACGCCCTTCGCAAGGCCATGGGTAAGAAAAAGAAGGATATTGTCGACGCCATGAAGCCCAAATTCATCGAAGGGGGCAAGAAGAACGGCCACGATCCGAAAGTGCTCGAGAAGATCTGGAGCGACTGGGAGGCTTTCGCCTCCTATGCCTTCAACAAGTCGCACGCTGCTTGCTACTCGTGGGTAGCTTTCCAAACAGCCTACCTGAAGGCTAACTATCCAGCCGAGTTCATGGCAGCCATCATGAGCCGCCGCCGCGACCAAATCACCGAAATCACCAAGCTCATGGACGAGTGCCGTGCCATGGGCATCGCTACGCTAGGTCCCGACGTAAACGAGTCCTACCTGAAGTTCGGTGTCAACCAGAAAGGTGAAATCCGCTTCGGACTCGCCGCCATCAAAGGAATGGGCGATAACGTTGCACAGTCCATCATTGACGAACGCGAGAAGAACGGCCCCTTCCGCGACATCTACGATTTCGTCCAGCGCGTCAACTATGGTTCTGTCAACCGCAAAGCCATCGAGTCGCTGGCACTCAGTGGAGGTTTCGACAGCTTCGGAATACCACGCGAAAGCTTCTTTGCTGCCGACAGCCGCGGCAACGTGTTCCTCGACACGCTGGTGCGCTTCGGACAGCTCTACCAAGCCGAGCGACAGCAATCACAGAACTCCCTGTTCGGCGATGACGGAGCCGTTGACATCGCCACGCCACCCATACCGCAGGCCGAGCGATGGAGCAACATCGAACGACTCAACCGCGAGCGCGACCTCGTGGGTATCTACCTTTCAGCCCATCCACTCGACGACTTCAGCATCGTCCTCCAGACCATGTGCAACACGCATTGCCCTGAACTCGAGGACAAGGCCCAGCTCGTGAAGAAGGAAGAAGTAACCTTCGGTGGTATCGTCACCGCCGTGTCTGACAACAAATACACTAAGTCAGGCAAGCCCATGGGTATCATTACCATCGAAGATTTCAAAGGCTCGGGCAGCCTTACCTTCTTCGGTGAGGAATGGGGAAAGTGGCGCGGCATGTTCGTCGTTGGCAGTACCATCTTCGTGCGCTGCAAGTTCACGCAGAAGTTTCCCAACAGCCCATTCATCGACATGCGGATTATCGACGTACAATACCTGCAGACGGTACGCGACAACCACATCGAAAAACTCACTATCACCATCGATAGAGATGCTATCGATGACAACGTCGTCAACGACATTACCACACTCATAGCCGAACGACCAGGGAAGACCGAACTCTACTTCCGGGTCCTCGACCACGAGCACAAGACCAGCCTGCTGTTGCGCTCCTCGTCGAAAACCATCACACTGGACCGCATGCTCCTGCAATACATCGAGGAAAACCAGCACATGGACTATAAGGTCAACTGACATCCCATTTTGGCACATCATTTGCTCGTACATATTCAGCCCCTCCGTGATTGCAATAATAATCAACTAATTAATAGTATTAACATTCAAACTTGAAAGAAATGGAAGTAACAATCACCAACGAGAACTTTGAGAGCTATCGCAATGGCGAACTGCCTCTGGTTGTAGACCTTTGGGCACCCTGGTGCGGTCCGTGCCGCATGGTGGGTCCCGTCATCAGTGAACTCGCTGCCGACTACGATGGACGCATCCTCGTAGGCAAGTGCGACGTAGACGAGAACGACGATGTCGCCATCGAGTTCGGAGTGCGCAACATCCCCACCATCCTCTTCTTCAAGGGAGGTAAGCTGGTCGACAAGTTTGTCGGTGCTGCCACAAAGGCAACTCTCGACGAGAAGTTCCGCGCACTGCTCTAATCCCTCTGCACCAACGCAGCACAACAAAAAACCAAAACGGAGCCATCCCACAAAGGATTGGCTCCGTTTTTTTCTTTGCAATATCACTGACAATCTGCCAGTGCTATGACGTTACGGCAGAATTGCGATGTCTTGATACGACAAATGCATTGCTTTTATACGGCAAATGCAATGCTTTTAGCCTGGAAATGCTATGCTTTGATGCTATAAAAGCACTGCTTTGATGTAGCTATATGCCACATATTGCATACTTTTACCTCCCCGTTACTTGCTTCATTCCTTCAAAGAATTTCTGCTGTAGTTGTTTGGCGAGCAGGTTATCGGGATTGAGTTTCAGCGCTTTCTCATAGTTCTGCATCACGTCAATATAATAACGCTGGCCGTTTTGTGCAGGGTTCTGCACGATGCGAACCATGTAGAGGTAGCCGCGAAGGGTACAGATATCAGATAGATCGGCACCATTCATCTGTTCGATCTTGGCAATGGTCTGCTCTGCTTCCGTCAGCAAGCTCTCGGTCTGTGGGGTGTGGGGATTCATCACTGAGAAGTTGAGACTTTGCAAAGCGATTTGATGCTTGGGCTGAATACTGTCGGGGAACATAGCATCGATGCGCTTCATCGTTGCGATGCAACGAAGAAATGCCTCTGGGCTGGGCTGCTGTAACTCTGTGAGCGTCTGGTCGATGAGCGATTGCATGGTTGGATGCTGGGCTTGGATGCTGGCCGACAACAGCAATGTGATTGCGAGAATGATCACGCGTGGTTTAGAAATTGGAAATGTCATAAGCTTTGTTATTTTTAAGTGATACAAATATGCCGATGTATAGGAACCGATCGCGCGAGGGCACGACAGGACTCCCTTTGGCGTCGTAGCGGAACGTGTTAGTGCGGCCGAAGAGGTTGTTCAGCGAGGCATAAATGATGACCTTCGGACTGAGCAGATAGGTGAGATTGGCATCGATGCTGTTGTAGTGCGGGGTCTTTCCTGTGGGGAAATGGCGTCCACTGGCGTATGACTCAGACAGTCCGATGATCGTCTTGCCGATGGTGTACTTGGCTGACAGCCGCAGATTGTGGCGCGAGACATAGTCGGGGGTCTGCAGTGCGGCATAGTCAAGGTAGTAGCGTTTTGAGTCGTTGAATGAATAAGAGAGCGTTGTAGCCAGATGTTTGACTAGCGAATGATTTTCAAGGAATACATCGACGCCCTTGCTGGTTCCGTGGCCATGAGGCAGACAGGTTCCGCCCTGAAGCAGGGGCAAGCGACGGTAGCGCTTCCAATAGGGTTCGATGCGCAGTAGTGTACCCTTAGACTGGTATTGCATGGAGAGAATGGCATGATCGGCCGTGCCCTGCCACGATGCCTGTGGGTTCATGGCGAGGTAGTCGTCGTCCGCCATCTGGCTGTACCGACCTGCAACGAGAGAGAACTGCCAATGGCGATTGGGAAGATAGCTGAGGGTTGCCCTTGGCATGAACAGCCAGTGGGTTTTCATGAGTTCAGCCCTTACAGACGTGTTGAGGAACAACCGTGGAACGATGCGCCACTGGGCATCGACATGGGTGGCGAAGATGTTGTAGGCAAGCCAATAGTGACTGGTATCGTAGCTCAGTGTGCTGTTACGAAGATAGTCCTCGATGCCTACCGAAAGCTTTAGCCCGTCGGAACAGGCACGATGCAGTTCGGTTTTCAGGTGTATTTCGTTGCGAAAGTTGTGGTAATGGTCGCCGACAACACGCGCATCGTCGATGTCATTGACCACTGATGAGTTGGCAACACCCGCAAACAGGGTATAGCCACGACCAATGGCGGCCTTGTATGTGACGTTCGCATAGAGGTTATGCTCCTGAAGCGAGAGGCTACGAAGGTCGATGTGCAGGCTGACTGACGTCAGGTCGTAGCCAACGTAGGCCTTCAGTACCCCCGACGACTTCAGTTCCGCCTTGTACTGCGCCTCGCCCGACAACTTGCGGTAGGGGCGGCTGAAATCGAAACGCTGGTTGAACAGACGATCGTATAGTGCCATGCTGGTGAGGGCGGCATTGAACGACAGGCTACCATTGGTAAAGGCCTTTGTTCCGCCGACATTCCAATCGACGAGCGATGCACTGACGCCAAACTTGTCGCTGGTGGCGGCATCGGTGGTCTCCATAGGAAGTACGGAGGACAGGGCCTGGCCGTATTCACCGCCATAGCCGCCCAACGAGAAGTTGATGCCCTTGAACAGGAAAGGCGAGAATCGCCCACGCACGGCAGTGTTCTCGGTGTTGGTACTATAGGGTACGAGCACGTGCATGCCATTGACGAACGTCTGGCACTCGTTGCTCTCGCCACCACGGACATAGAGTTTGCCGTTTTCGCCCACCTTCTGCGTACCTGGAAGTGTCTGTAGAGCTGCCACGATGTCGCCACAGGAGTTGCCCGCCATCACTACGTCGAGTGCATCCATCGTCTTAAAGTGCTCACTCTTGCCAAAACTGAAGGTACTGGCCGTCACTACGACTTCGCCAACGGTAGTGGCACGTTCGCTCATGCGGATGGAAAAATCGGTCAACTGGCTGACATCTACAGTGGAAGTGAAGTCGTCGTAGCCGATGTAGGTAGCTCGGAGGGTTACCTCGCCCGTCATTTCCGTCGTGAAAGAGAAGCGTCCGAGCGAATCAGAGAGGCATCCGTCGATGGTACCTAATATGAATACATTGGCACCTACGAGGGGTTCGCGCCCATCGCTGACGGTACCAGTAACGGTGGTCTGCGCTGTCAGGCTACAGGCAGCCATCAGAAGGAAAACAATATATGCTACACGATGTTTCATGCCGCAAAGATACGGCAAGAAACGATAGTCTCCAAATAGTTGTGACAGACAGCTAAAAGTGCTGACGGAAAACTAAACAGGGATGACGAATGACTATAATCTGGGACGAGTGACTAAGCAATGAACGACTTAAGCCGCGGCACATAAGAACGGGAAACAGGGATGCTGGCAGGGCTGGTTCCGAGTTTCAGCAGATAGCCGTTGGAGTTGCCGTGGGCCGAGGTAATGTTGTTAACATTGACGACGAACGAGCGGTGGCACTGGAAGATGTTATCATAGGCGGCAAGTTCAGACATGACAGCTGAAAGCGTGGTGTGCAGTTCGACACTAGTCGGCCGGCCATCCTTCATGAAATTGACGACGACGTTGTTCTTTTGCGCTTCGACATAGAGCAGATCGTTGATGGGCAACTGCAGGTCGCTGCCCCTGACGGTTGTATCGTGAATGGTAATGACGATGTCAGCTTGCTCGGAGGTTGTCTTCTGGAGCAGTGTTTCCAACTGGTTGCGCATATGTCGATAGTAGTTGACGCTGACGGAGCATACAGTGATGATGATGCCGATGAGAAGTGTCCAATAGAGAAACAGGAGTAACCCCTGAAGTGACAGTGCATAGTGGAACACAAACGAGAAAACAAAGAAGTTGCATACACCGATGAGCAATAGCATCGTCAAAACAGACAGTGCTTCATGCCAAAGACGCCATGGCGAAACGCGTTTGTATACAGGTGTCATGGCAATGACATACGTACAACAACAGCAAAAGGTGACAGCGCCAAAGAGCAGGGATGCCAACAGTTTGCTGCCTCGATACATGCTGAATCCGAAGGGTTGCAACAGGTAGAGGATAAGGAATACTATGGCGGAATAGACCATCAAATCCCTGATTAGATGACGACTCTTGGGAAATGGATATTTGCGCGTTAACAATGACATGGCTCAAGATGGTTGGAGTATGACAGGAAAGTGACTCAACGGTTCAGATACTGGCGCAGTTGTTCCGTAGCCTGAAGGGCCCAATCACCGTCGTTGCCCAAGGGGAGGTGGTGCAGGGGTTGCTTCTTGTTCTTTGGGGTGACGATGAGCTGATAGCTGTTGGGCGTATAGGCGACAGCTGCATTGTTGAACGTCACATCGTCGATGTCGGCAATGAGCATTTTCTCGCCATCGACGACGATAAAGCCCTGCTGGGAATAGACCAAGACGACGCCTTGAGCCTCGTTGCCCCGCGTAGGGTTGAGCAGGACAATGTCATCGGGTTCACCATAGAAATTGATAAGTTCGTCTACAGTCTTCTGATAGGCATGTTCGGCATCGCGAACGTGGGAGGATTGCTGCAAGTCATCAGGTGCAGCTGGCTTGAGGAACAAGCCGATGGCATAGCTGACGAGCATCGAGAAGAGCGTAGTAACGAGCGCCATCTTGGGGTCGTTGGATATCGACATGGTAAGAACGAGGACTATCGCAGCTACCAAAATGGGGAGTATTTTCTTGTTGTTCACGTTTTTTTGAAAGTTTAGAATTCAGTGTTGAGTGACAAATACTATTACGATGTAATGCGGCTTTGAATGCCGTTTTCACATGGCATAGCAACTTTACATTCCAAAGGCTTTACAAGCCAATACCAACAGAGCATGGTATTTCCGCTTAGCGGCTCTGGATGCACCGGTTACCATCGGGTTGCTCGCTGATTTCAACGCGCAGGGCATCGTCGGGCAGGAGTTCCTCTATGAGTTCGGGCCACTCGATGAAACAGAGCGCATCGGGGGCATAGAAATAGTCCTCGTAGCCCATGTCATAGACTTCTTCGAGCCGCTTGATGCGGTAGAAATCGAAGTGGTAGATGGCTCCATCGGTGGCTTCATATTCGTTGACAATGGCAAATGTGGGCGACGTGATGACCTCCTCGACGCCCAGCTGCTCGCATAGCGCCTTGATAAAAGTGGTCTTGCCAGCACCCATCTTTCCGTAGAAGGCAACAACGTTGTGTCCAGGCAGCATCTGGTCGATGAATTGCTGTGCCGCTTCGTGGATGTGGTCGATATCGATGATGATCCTGCCATCAGCTTCTCCCGCAGGGAGGGGAGCTTGAGCGCTCGAGTTATTGCAGGTTATTGAATCACTTTGTTTCTTATTCATGACTGAAATACTATTTTTCCCCCACCCCACCCCTTGGAGGAGGTGCACGGAAGTGGGTTTATCGTTTCTTCGGCGTCAGCGTAACCAGCGGAACGAGCATTTCCTCCATGGAGATACCTCCATGTTGGAAGGTGTCGCGGTAATAGCTGACGTAGTAATTATAGTTGTTGGGATAGGCAAAGAATGCGTCGCCCGTTGCAAAGACATAGCTTGTGGAAAGGTTGGGAGCCGGAAGCTGTGCCCGAAGCGGTTCCTTAATGACAAACACCTCCTTGGGATTGTAGTTCAGATTCTTGCCTAGTTTGTAGCGCAGGTTGGTGTTAGTGTTGCGATCGCCAATGATTTTACTGGGCCGAGATACGCGGATGGAGCCATGATCGGTGGTGACTAGCACCTTGCAATCGGTCTGCGAGAGTTGCTTCAGCACCTCAGCCATGGGCGAATGGCGGAACCATGACAACGTGATGCTACGATAGGCCGACTCGTTATTGGCCAGTTCGCGCACCATCTTTGATTCAGTTCGGGCATGCGAAAGCATGTCAATGAAATTGAAAACCACAACGTTGAGATCGTGCTGGCGCAGCGAGGGCAACTGGGCCAAGAAGCGTTCGGCATCTTGCGACGTGTTTACCTTATGATAAGAATAGGTGTCGTGCCGGCGGAAACGTTCGATCTGTGTGCCGATGAGCGGTCCTTCGTTGAGGTTCTTGCCCTCCTCCTCGTCCTCGTCAACCCACAATTCGGGAAACATCTCGGCTATCTTCACCGGCATCAGCCCTGAGAAGATGGCATTGCGGGCATACTGTGTCGCAGTGGGCAGAATGCTCATATAGAGTTCTTCCTGTGCATCGAAGAGATCGCCTATCTCCTGTGCTATCATGCGCCATTGGTCGTAGCGGAAGTTATCAATGACGATGAGGAACACCTTCTCACCCTCGTTGAGCAGCGGGAATACGCGTTTCTTGAACACCTCGGGCGACATCAGGTCAGGCATCAGGTCGGCATCGATGGACGATGGACGACTGCTCCCGGCAAGACCATTGCCAAGACCAGCCACCCATTCCAGATAGTGTTGCTTGACAAACTTGGCAAAGCCGATGTTTGCCTCTTCCTTTTGTGTGGAAAGAATCTCCGTCATGGAACTATCGGCAGAACTCAACTCCAGTTCCCAGTGGACAAGTCGGCGATATATGTCCACCCAGTCGGCGAAAGTGCGACACTCCTGTATCTGCATGGAGATGTCCATGAAGTTCTGCTGATAACCCGTCTGCGTGACCTCGGTGACAATTTCGCGCTTGTGGATGTTCTTCTTCAGCGTCAGCAGGATCTGCATGGGGTTGACTGGCTTGATGAGATAGTCGGCTATCTTCGAGCCAATGGCCTGATCCATGATGTTTTCTTCCTCGCTTTTGGTGCACATCACTACTGGTGTTGCAGGCGTTATCTGCTTGATGCGCTGCAAGGTCTCCAGACCTGTCAGTCCAGGCATCATCTCGTCGAGCATCACCAGGTCGAACGACTGCTGGCGACACTCCTCGATGGCATCAGTACCATTCGACACCGTTACCACCTCATAGCCTTTCTTCTCGAGGAAGATGATGTGAGCCTTCAGCAACTCAATCTCATCGTCCACCCATAGTATCTTTCCGTTCGTCATAAATTATCCTTTTCTTATTCTGCAAAGGTACGAATAAGTGTGTGAAATGAATGCTTCCGCATGCCGTTCGGCCGCGATATCAAACTAGATCAGCGGGGATTATTCTCGGCAAACACTGTCATTCGCTCGTCGAGTTGCTCGTACTGGTGGTCGCGAATGAACGACGTGCAGACACGAAGTCCCTCCTGATGCGAGCCCGTAGTAACCAGACAAATAGCAGAAACGCCATAGTACATAAGTTCACGGGCCAACTCGCCGCTGGTCATGCCCGGATAGCCAATGGTGAAATAGAATCCATCGGCGATGGGTTGGTCAAGGTCTTTGTCGTAAACCACGTAGAAACCATGGCGCAGGAATATTTCCTTCAACTTGTGAGCACGCTCGCCATAGACCTTGATGTCGTCGCGGAAGTTGTACTCACCATCGCAGGCGGCACGGAACAGCTCGGCCATGGCAAACTGGGCCGAATGGCTGGTGCCAGACGACAGTGCATAGAGCATGCGCGTCGAGAATACCAGTCCGAAGGGCAATCCTTCGTAGCGCTGGGCCAAGTCGGGATAGTGGCGGTGGAACAGTTTATCGCTGATACACACCACACCGATACGTTCGCCAGCATAGCTGAACGCTTTCGAACCGGAGATGAGCAACAGGTAATTGCCGGTGTAGCGACCTACCGTCGGCTGATAGGGCGGTTGGAACGGAACGCTCAGGTCCTGGCGGAAATCCATGGCAAAGTAGGCCAAGTCCTCGATGATAACAGTATCGTATTTCGTGGCCAGCGTACCGATGGTATGCAGTTCATCTTCGGTCAGGCATACCCACGATGGATTGTTGGGATTAGAGTAGATAATGGCACAGATGTTGCCTTTCTCGAGATAGCTCTCGAGTTTCGGACCGAGACGCTCGCCACGGTAGTCATAGACATCGAAGGTCTCATAGGCGACTCCCTGCACCTGCAGTTGCATCTTCTGTACGGGGAAACCTGGGTCAATGAAGAGAACTGTGTCCTTCCGCTTGTCGGCTTGCGAACAGGTCAGGAACGAGGCAAAGGCTCCCTGCATGGAACCCACCACGGGCACGCAGCCTTCGGGTGCGATGTCGATGCCGATGAAGGCCTTTACGAAGCGCGAAGCCTGCCGTTTCAGTTCGGGATAGCCCTGAATGTCGGGATATTGTGATGCGATGCCATTGCGAAGTGCATTGATCTGTGCCTCAACGCCCACCTTTGCTGCTGGCAAGCCAGGTATACCCATTTCCATTTTGATGTATTCGACACCCGATTGCTGTTCGGCCATAGCTGCCACTTGCTTCACTTCGCGAATGGTGGCCTTGGCAAAGTCTTGAATATTCAGATCGGCCACCAATTGGTCGACGATTTCTTTTTTGATAGGGGTTGGTTTCATCGTTTATGAATATTATTTACATGCTGTCAGTAATGTTACTTTGCCCGCAAAGTTACTAAGTTTTTCAAAAACAGCCAACGGTTGTTAATGAAAAAACATTATGCGCTTGCTGTTAAGTTAATTCCACTGACTACATGTTGGTTACTTTTTGACTCTTATAATGTCGTTGGTCTTCACTTGCTCCTGGCCTTCGTCATTGATCTCCATACGAGCAAACTCTATCTCATTGCCCGACTTGCCGATGGTGACCATATTGAATGAGAAAGCATACTGATTGATTGGCGAAAAGACATCATAAAATATGTGTCAGAAGCACTAAAACTCAATAAAAGACTGCGTTCCCACTTGATGGAACGCAGCCAATACAGTTGTTTTACAAGTTAGTTTTTTACTTTTGTGCCTCACGACCCATGGCGAGAGCCTTGATGTTGGCTTCAACCACGGCTTCGCCCTTGCGACCGAACACGCGGCGTATGGCATCCTCAAGCTTTCCATACTCTATGCCAAGTGCTTTCTGTGCCGCACCCAGCAGGATGACATTGGCCGAACGTGGCACGCCGCCGTCCTTCGCCATCTGTTCCAAATCGAGCGTGATGACATGGGGCAGCTTCTGCAGGTCGTCCATGATGACATCCATGTCGGGATAGTTGGGAATGTTCTTAAACGGCGTGCTCGAAGTGATGATCCAACCTTCCTTACTGAGGAAAGGCAGATAGCGAAGGGCCTCCATGGGTTCCATCGAGATGATGACATCGGCACCGCCTTTGGCGATGAGGTCGCTGGCAATGGGCTCGCTCGAGATGCGAAGGTTCGACTGCACGTCGCCGCCACGCTGGCTCATGCCGTGCACTTCAGCCTGCTTGATGTAAAGATTCTCGTTCATGGCGGCCTCGCCTATGATAGTGGCAATGGAGAGGATACCTTGTCCTCCCACACCGCAAAGGATGATATCGGTTTTCATGATTTACGAATTTACGATTTACGGTTTTCTTCCTGTGCCTTCTTCTGCTTCAGATGACGCTGCAAGGTCTGGATGCACTCACGGCGTGGAATAATGACGCTGGTACCATGATAGTTGATTTCCTGACGCATGATGCTCGTGATCTCGGGCATGTTCTTAGGCAGGGGAACCACCACGTGCAGATGTTCGTCGCTGAGGCCGAGTCCTCTACAGATGGCTTCAAACTTATTGGTTCCGGCAGAGTCCTGACCGCCAGTCATGCCCGTAGTCAGATTGTCGCTGATAATCACTGTTATGTCGGCATTCTCGTTGATGGCATCGAGCAGACCTGTCATGCCAGAGTGCGTGAATGTCGAGTCGCCAATGATGGCTACGGCAGGCCACTGACCAGCATCAGCTGCTCCTTTGGCCATGGTAATAGAAGCACCCATGTCGACGCAGGAATGAATGGCCTTGTATGGAGGCAGGAAACCAAGCGTATAGCAACCGATATCGCCAAATACGCGTGGGTTATCGTACTCCTTCAGCACTTCGTTGAGAGCCGTATAGACGTCGCGATGACCACAACCCTGACAAAGAGCTGGTGGACGCGGGGCCACATCCTCGCAAGGAGCGAAGTTCTCGCCTACCTTCATGCCGAGAGCTTTCTTCACCACGTCGGGATTCAGTTCGCCTGTTCGGGGAAGTTCGCCCGTCAGACGTCCCATCACGTTCGGCATATCGGCCACTCCACGCACAATGTCCTCGACGAAGGGCTGTCCTTCCTCGACTATCAGCACGCGTTCGCACTCGTCGAGCATACGGCGAACGAGCTTCTTCGGCAGCGGATACTGCGAAATCTTCAACAATGGATAGGGAATATCACCACCTGCAAAGCACTCGCGCACATAGTTATAACCTATACCACTGGCAATAATGCCAAGCGAGTGGTCGGCTGCATCGGTATAGACATTGTAGGGCGACGCCATGGAATCCTCTTCCATAGCGAGTTGCTGAGATGTCACGTGGTCATTGCGACGACGGGCATTAGCAGGCAGCAGCACCCAATTCTTAGCCTCAGCCTCATAGTTCATTTCGTTCTGCTTACGGGCCTCGGGCTTTACCTCGACAACAGCCCGGGAATGAGCCATGCGTGTCGTAACGCGCATGAGCACAGGCAGTTTCTCCTGCTCGGAGTAGTCGAAGGCGGCAGCTACCATGTCGTAGGCCTCCTGCTGTGATGAGGGCTCAAACGTTGGCAGCATGGCAAACTTGCCATAGAAGCGCGAATCCTGCTCGTCCTGCGACGAGTGCATCGAAGGATCGTCTGCAACCAGCACGATGAGTCCGCCATTGACGCCCGTCATGGCTGAATTGACAAATGGGTCGGCGCAAACGTTCAGGCCTACGTGCTTCATGCACACCAGTGCACGCTTGCCCATGAACGACATGCCGAGTGCAGCCTCCATGGCTGTCTTCTCATTGGTCGACCAACGACTGTGAATGCCACGTTCCTTTGCAAGGGGTGACAGTTGAATAAACTCAGTAATTTCCGTTGAAGGCGTGCCGGGATAGGCATAGACGCCGCTCAAACCGGCATCGATGGCTCCCTGGGCAATTGCCTCGTCTCCTAATAGAAGTTTCTTCATGTTATTATTAGCTTAAGACTTAAACTTATTCTTCTGCAAAGATACAATAATTTCCGTGAAGTGCCAAACGAAAGTGATACTTTTTTCCCGTCCGAAGAATAGCCTTCGCCATACGATTGGCATGCTATTGACATCGGAAAGCATTGCTTTCGGCATTCCAAAGCATTGGGTTAACACCTGCAAAGCATAGGTATTGGGGGTTCAACTCATTGCGATGCACCACAGAAACGACATCAGGCCGCCGCAACAAACGTTGCAACGGCCTGATGAATTGGGTTGAGAAACGGTCCTGAACGAACCATTCGAAACCATCTACCGACTATTTTGCATAGAGGGCAACGAGAGTCTCGTACTTCTCCTGCTTGCCTGAAATCTGCTTGGGCTCGCCAACCTGCTTGCCATACTCGTAGACCTGCTCCAGCGAAAGGCGGCCTTCCTCGAATTCCTTACCCATGCCTGCGTCGAACGAAGCATAGCGCTCCTTCTTCATCTTGGGCAGTTCGCTCTCCTCAAGGATAGCTGCAGCGTTCATAAGGGCACGTGCCATGGCATCCATACCGCTGATATGAGCAATGAAGAGATCCTCGAGATCGGTCGAGTTACGACGGATCTTGGCATCGAAGTTGGTACCACCATCCTTGAAACCACCATTGCGGATGATTTCCAACATGGCCTGTGTCAGTTCGTAGTTGTCGATGGGGAACTGGTCGGTGTCCCAACCGTTCTGCACATCACCACGGTTAGCATCGATGGATCCCAGCATATCGTTGTCGACAGCCACTGCCAACTCATGCTCAAAGGTATGACCGGCGAGTGTAGCGTGGTTCACTTCGATGTTCACCTTGAAGTCCTTGTCAAGTCCATGGGCACGGAGGAAGCCGACAACGGTCTCGGTATCGACGTCGTACTGGTGCTTTGTGGGCTCCATGGGCTTCGGCTCGATGAGGAAGGTGCCCTTGAAACCTTTGGCGCGTGCATAGTCGCGAGCTGCGGTAAGCATCTGAGCGAGGTGCTCTTTCTCACGCTTCTGGTCGGTGTTGAGCAGGCTCATGTAGCCCTCGCGGCCACCCCAGAACACATAGTTGGTACCACCCAGCTTAATAGTAGCATCGATGGCGTTCTTAATCTGCACAGCAGCACGTGCAACCACGTCGAAATCGGGATTGGTAGCTGCACCGTTCATGTAGCGCTTGTTGCCGAATACGTTGGCTGTACCCCACAGCAGATGGATGTTGGGATACTGCTTCATCTTCTCGAGGGCATAGTCTGTGATGATGCGCATACGCTCTTCGTACTCCTCAACGGTAGCACCTTCTTCGACGAGGTCTACATCATGGAAGCAGAAGTAGTTGATACCCAGCTTGTCCATGAACTCGAAACCAGCGTCCATCTTGTCCTTGGCACGCTGAACGGGGCACTCAGCCTCATCCCACTCATAGGAACGGGTCTGGCCGCCAAACGGATCGGAAGAAGCCTGACCCAGTGTGTGCCACCAAGCCATGGCAAACTTCAGCCAGTCCTTCATCTTTTTGCCCATCACTTCCTTTTCAGGCTCATAGTAATGGAAAGCCATTACATTCTTACTCTCTGTTCCTTCGAAAGGAACTTTACCGATAAACGGAAAATACTCTTTTGACATCTTTTTAATTTTTTAGATTGACAATATACTATTAAATAATTTACGGATGATTCTTATGTAATCAAAGGCTAAACGTCTGCCTTAGAGGTCCTTTTGCATTTCTGCCTTCCAGCGATTGTAGGCTTCAAGGTAAGCGTTGCGATTGGCCAAGTCGGGCTCAACCACTGCCAGACGCTTCAGCGATGCAAAGGCTTCGTCGTGGTCCTTATAGAGTCCGCAACCCATACCGGCACCCTTGGCAGCACCAACGGAGCCATCGGTCTCAAGCAACTGAATGGTTGCGCCACTCGTTGAAGCCAATGTCTGGCGGAAAATGTCGCTCAAGAACATGTTGGCACGACCGGCATGGATGTTCTCAATCTGCATGCCCATGGAGCGCATGATCTCCAATCCATAGCAGAACGAGAAGACAATGCCTTCTTGTGCGGCACGCATGAGGTGCGCTTTCGTGTGCTTGTTGAAGTTGATGCCGTGGATGGAAGCACCCACCTCGCGGTTTTCCAGCACGCGTTCGGCACCATTGCCAAACGGAATCACGCTGACGCCCTCGCTACCGATGGGCACATTTGCCATGAGATCGTTCATGTCGGCATAGCTGATGCCCTCGGGAGCTACGTTACGACGCATCCATGCGTTAAGAATACCTGTGCCATTGATGCAGAGAAGCACACCGAGGCGCGTCTCATCGCCATGGTTGACGTGGGCAAAGGTGTTCACACGCGACTGCGGATCGTAGCGAACGTCGCCTAATACGCCATAGACAACACCCGAAGTGCCTGCCGTGGCTGCTATTTCGCCCGGGTTGAACACGTTGAGCGACAGGGCGTTGTTGGGCTGATCGCCGGCTCGATAACTGATGGGAGTGCCTTCTTTCAGGCCTAACTCCTCAGCAGCGGCCCTGCTGACCGTCGACTGTATGCTGAAAGTGGGCACAACGTTGGGCAATATGTCGCTGGGGAAGCCGAAATAGTCCATCAAGAACTGTGCCGGTCGGTTTTCCTTGAAGTCCCAAAGCATGCCTTCTGAGAGTCCACTTGCAGTGGTATTGCATTCGCCAGACAGTCTCATGGCAATGTAATCGCCAGGGAGCATGATGCGATAGATCTGCTCAAACAGTTCGGGTTCGTTCTCTTTCACCCATGCGAGCTTGGATGCGGTGAAATTACCCGGTGAGTTTAGCAGATGGCTCAGGCATTGTTCGCTGCCCAATTCGTTAAAAGCACGTTCGCCATAGGGCACGGCACGCGAGTCGCACCAGATGATTGCGTCGCGAAGAGGCTGCAGATTGCGGTCGACACACACTAGTCCATGCATCTGATAGGAGATGCCTATGGCACAGATCTGGTCGCCTGTGGCACCGGTTTCGCTCATGATCTTGCGCAGCGACAGCTTCAAATACTGCCACCAGTCATTGGGCGACTGTTCTGCCCAGCCTGCTTTCACTGCCTTGATGGGGGCTTCCGATTCGGGAAAGAATGCAGAGGCAGCACACTGTCCGCTCTCCACGTCTACTAATGAGGCTTTCACGGAGCTACTGCCCACGTCGAAGCCAAGGAGAAATTGTTTCATTTTCACTTCTCTTTTTATGATTTCTTCCAAAGTTTTGTCATATCTTCCAACGTCTTACCCTTGGTTTCGGGCACCAGTTTCCACACGAACAGGGCTGCCAAGACGCAAATGATGCCGTACAAACCATAGGTAAACCAATGGCCAAAGTCGTCGCCTTCAGTAAGATGCATGTTGAACATCGGCACAAAGGTACTGGAAACGATGAAATTGAAGATCCACTGGAATGCCACTGCAATGGCTACTGCGGCGCCACGGATGGTATTGGGGAATATCTCGGCAATGAGTACCCAGCAGATGGGACCCCATGAGAACATGAACGAAGCCGAATAGACCATGATGGAAAGCATGGTAACGATTTCCAAACCGGCATGACCGAAAGTCAAAGCCACACCAAAGGCGCCCAAAGCCATGCCGAGCGAACCGCAGATAAGGAGCGGTTTGCGGCCCAGTTTCTCCACGGTGAAAACGGCAACGAGCGTGAAGAGTATGTTGACAACACCCATCACAACGGTGTTTACCATCGGGTTTGTCATGCCCATGTCGCCAAAGATGCGCGGAGCATAATAAAGTACGGCGTTAATACCTACGGCCTGTTGGAACACAGAGAGCATGATACCCACGAAAATGCACAGATAACCATAGGTGAAGAGGCGCTCGGTACGTACGGTGATGGTCTCCTTGATGTCCTGAAGGATCTGGCGAGCCTTAGTGGTTCCATTGATTTTCGACAGGATCTGCAGTGCTTTTTCGTCCTGACGCACCATGACCAGATAGCGCGGCGTTTCGGGAACGAAGCAAATGAGCACAGTGAAGAGGCCGGCAGGAACAGCTTCGGAACCGAACATGTAGCGCCAGCCAGTGGCGATAGTCCAGGGATCGCTGCCTGGAGCAACGGCGTTGACACCCTGGCCGATGGATTCTATGATAGGATTGGTATGTTCGCCAAGGATAAGGAAGTTAACGAAATAGACCACTAGCTGACCGAAGATGATGGCGAACTGGTTCCACGAGACAAGCATGCCACGGATGTCGCTGGGAGCTACCTCACCGATGTACATGGGACAGATAGCAGAAGCCAAACCCACGCCGATGCCTCCGATGATGCGATAGATGTTGAACATGATAAGAAGCGAATAGCAGGGCTTTCCATGCTCAAAGAAGAGAAACTCGGGCGACATACTGCCAAGTGCAGAGATAAAGAACAGCATTCCAGCCACCATGAGCGAACGCTTACGGCCAAGGTTGGAAGCCAGAAGTCCGCTCATTGCAGAACCAATGATGCAACCGATGAGTGCCGAAGCCGACGTGAAGCCATGCAGGCCATCGGTATAGGTGAAGTCATCGGCTCCCATGAAGAATGCTTGCAAGCCTTTTTCGGCTCCAGAGATGACGGCGGTGTCGTAGCCAAATAACAATCCGCCCAAAACGGCCACCATCACAATGGAGATGAGGTAGCCTTTGTTACCTTTTTCTGATGTCATGATATCAAATGATGATTTGTATAATTGTACTGCAAAAATACAATTTTATTTGAAACTATCAAGCGGAAAACCTAAAAATGAAACAAAATGGGAAACATTTGAAACATTTCAAATCATTCATCGACCGTTTTTCTGCCAATAGCGCTCCAAACGACGCGCCTCACGCTTTGTGATCTGTATGACACTACCATGCTTTGGCGACACAAAATTGGTCGCTTTCATCGGTCCTTCGTTAAAACGGCCGAGGGGTTTGAAGGTCTTGAAGTCGGTTGTCTCTACAAAACCGAAGTTATGGGGATGGATGCTGAAGATGTCATACATCAGCACCCAGCAGTCCTGCCCAATGCGTTTCCACATGTTGGGGGCCTCGCAGGCACCACGTTCGCCGTCAATCTGCTCGGGATGGTAGTCGTTGTAGGAATTGATGCGGTCGGAAATCATGTATTTGATGCCACCTGGATTCTCTTGTGCCACATAGGTCATGAAGAAACGGCCGTCTGGCATAGGGCAGATGTCGGCATCGAGCACCTGAATCTTCTCGTCGGGATATTCAAAGAGCAACTGTGGTTCGGTGACGAGGTCTGTGAAATCGTCGTTGGCATAGCTGTAATAAAGCTTGGTACGGCCACCTGGATGCTGTCGGATGGTGAAATAGACCATGAGTTGCTGCCGTTCAGGATCCCAGATGGTCTGCGGTGCCCATGCACAACCCAGTTCGCCGAAGTTCTCCGGGAATGCCTTGTCGATGCGCACCTCGGTATGTGTCCAATGAATAAGGTCTTTGGAGCGTATCAGTACGAGTCCGCGATTGTTGCCCCATCCATAGTTGTCGGGGCGTTCCCATTGGGTTGTCCGGTAACCGGCACGCTTTCCAAACACGTGAAGGTCTGTCATGGCAATATAGAACATGCCGTTTGGCGCCCGGCAGATGTGCGGGTCGCGAATGCCATGTTGGTCGGCTATACTGTCGCCAGCAATGACTGGTCGCCCGTCGTTGACTGCCGTGAAAGTGTAACCGTCGTAGCTGACGGCCATAAACAGGCTATGTGTGGGGTCGTTGAAGAAGGTAAAGAGATAGGCACCCATCTTCTTTTCCGAAGGACGACGCCCTTCAGCAGGCTGAACGGCCAGCAATGCCAGCACAGTCATTAAGAATAAACAGTGTTTTTTCATTATTTCCATGTTTAGTTTTCAAAAGGATTGCCCTACGATTCGATTGCTTAGGCAGCACTCACCGACAGCCCTTTACAGCAACATCAGCTGTATGTTAATGGCATAGGCATAGCTTCTCCCGACTTATCACATTCGGAAGTGTGGTTACAAAAGTACGAACTTTTTTTAAATTGACAAAAAGTTCAGCGTGAAATGTCAACACGCTGTTACATGGAAATGTGCAGGACGATGCTAAAGCCTAAAACAAACTGCCTATCTGGAACACGGCAGCGGAGACAATCCATGCCACGACAGTGGTATAGCAGGCTGCCACCAGCGCCCAACGCCACGATCCTGTCTCGCTTTTGATAGCCACAATGGTGGCCAGACACGGGAAATAGAGCAGGACAAACAGCAAATAACAATAACCGGCCAATGGTGTAATGCCATCGGCAGCCATCAACTGCTGCAGACGTTGGTACTTGCCATCCTCGTCGTTGAACTTGTCATCGTCGGCAAATGAGTCATCGCCAGAATAGAGCACACCTATGGTGGATGCCACAATCTCTTTGGCGCCAAGACCAGCAACGAGACTGACGTCGAGCTTCCAGTTGAAACCTTGTGGGGCAAACACGGGCTCGATAGCCTTACCCATGTGTCCGATGATTGACTGTTCCTGCTGCTGTTGGGTGGTCAGTTCGTCATGGTGCGGGAAGTAACCCAAGGCCCAAACGATGATAGATGCCACGAGGATGATGCCTCCCATCTTCTTCAGGTATTCCTTACCTTTCTCCCACGTGTGCCTTCCGATGGCCTTTGCCGTAGGCATGCGGTAAGGAGGTAACTCCATTACGAATGGCGTGTCCTCGCCTTTGACGACGAACTGCGCAAAGATACGGCTGACAATGACCGCCATGAGAATTCCCACGACATAGAGTGAGATCATCACCAGCGAACGATACTCCAAGGCAAAGAACGTGCCCGTGATCATAATGTAAATAGGTAGTCGTGCAGAACACGACATGAAAGGCAGAACCATCATCGTTATGAGTCGTGAACGGCGGCTTTCAATGGTTCTGGTGGCCATCACTGCGGGCACATTGCAGCCAAAGCCCATGATGAGCGGGATGAATGATTTGCCGTGCAGGCCCATCTTGTGCATCAACCTGTCCATAATGAAGGCGGCCCGGGCCATATAACCGGAGTCCTCCATCAGTGAGATGAAGAAGTAGAGGATAAGTATCTGTGGCAAAAACACAATGACCGAGCCTACACCACCGATGACACCATCGACCATCATGTCGCGAACAGGTCCTTCAGGCAGTGTCGTACCGATGAGATTGCCCAGCCATTCGACACCCATCTCTATCCAATCCATGGGATATTGGCCCAAGACGAACGTCACATGGAACATCAAGAAAAGCAAGGCAAAGAAGATGGGGAATCCCAACCAACGGCTTGACAGCACGCGATCGATAAGGTGTGTGGTGCGATAGGTGTCCTCTTTCGTGCCTGTCTGGAACTCGGCCTCTGTCAGAGCGCCATTGATGAAACCATATTTGGCATCCATAATGGCTGTCTCAGCATCGGTATGTGTTTCCTCCAACACGCGTGCAGCAGCCGTATCGCGTTCGGCCAGAAGCCGCTTGCGGTCGTCAGGACGTTGTTCTTCAGCCATATGCTGCGTGACATACTCCAAGGCATGGGTGTCGTTTTCAAGTAATTTAATAGCCAGATAGCGAGTTGAATAGCGCAGACTGATGTGTTCGTCGGCCTTCAGGAACTGCTGTATGTGGCGGATGCCGTCCTCTATTTCGTGTCCATAGTTGATATGCAGGTGACGAGCCTCACGGCTGCGGCCTTCATAGACCTGAATGACGGCGCGGAAGAGTTCCTTCACGCCGGTACCGTTCTTAAATGAAGTGGGCACCATGGGCATACCGAACAGCGTGCTGAGCGTCTTCAGGTCGACATGGTCGCCACGGCGTTCGAATTCGTCATACATATTCAAGGCACCCACAAGTCGGATGTCCATATCGACAAGCTGTGTCGTCAGGTAGAGGTTGCGTTCCAAGTTGGAGGCATCGATAACGTTGATGACAACGTCTGGCATTTTCTCCGTAAGGTGCTGACGCACATAGAGTTCTTCCGGCGAATAGCAAGAGAGGGAATAAGTTCCTGGAAGGTCAACCAATTGGAATTCGTAACCGAAGAACGATGCGCGTGCTTCAGTGGCATCGACAGTGACTCCAGAGTAGTTGCCCACACGGGCATGAGCTCCACTGGCAAAATTGAAGAGCGACGTCTTGCCACAGTTGGGGTTGCCAACGAGTGCTACACTGATGGTACGACGTTGGCGCATGGCTTTGTGGTAGGCATCAGAAGTCCCTTTCCCAACCTGAAGTCCATCAAAAGAAGGTGACGCCTGATGGTTTTCAGAACTCTTTCCGCCTGCATTAGCATCCAGATTCTCCTCCTTTAGTGAGGGGATAGGGGCGGGTTCTTGGGCGTTTTCCTTTGGGTTAGCTTCCCAATAGACCTCGATCATCTCAGCCTCTTGCCTGCGAAGCGACACCTCATAGCCCATGATTTTGTATTTCACAGGGTCTTGCAGCGGGGCATTGAGCAACACCTCCACCATCTGACCCTTCACGAAGCCCATCTCAATGATGCGCTTCCGGAATCCACCACGGCCCATCACCTTCACGATGACGGCCTTTTCGCCTGTCTTCAGTTCTGATAGTTTCATGTTGCAAAGGTACTCAGAATTTTCTGCATTTACCGTTTCGATGCACTATTTTCTTGCCAAAATACCTAAAAATGGGGATGTCTGAGTGCCCGCATGGCATTTAGTACAGCCAATACAGTGACACCTACATCAGCAAAGACAGCCATCCACATGGTGGCAAGTCCAAACGTAGCCAATAGCAATACTAGTATTTTTACCCCTATAGCGAACCAAACGTTCTGCCGGGCGATGGCAATAGTGCGACGGGCGATGCTGATGGCATCGGCCACTTTGCTTGGGTTGTCGTCCATAATGACCACATCTGCGGCTTCAATTGCGGCATCACTGCCCAAGCCTCCCATGGCAATACCCACGTCGGCGCGGGCCAATACGGGGGCGTCGTTAATACCATCGCCCACAAAGACGGTAGCTCCTTGCTTTTCACCGTCACCCTGCGAGGCTTCAACCATCATCTGCACTTTGTCGGCAGGCAGCAACTCGGCATGATAGTCAGTCAGTCCCAACTCTTCAGCCACGTGTGCTGCCACTTCTTTTCTGTCGCCTGTAAGCATCACAACATGACCAACGCCCAGTGATTTCAGCCGTTCGACAGCGTCATGACTCTCGGGCTTGAGTTGATCGTTGAAGGCTATGTGTCCTGCATATATGCCATCGATAGCGACATGCAGCACCGTACCAGAGTGATGGCATTGACTCCACGTCACGCCAAGGGCCTCCATCAGGCGAGTATTGCCGACACTGACCAGCCGTCCGGCCACTTTGGCTTGTATGCCTTGCCCTGCCCGCTCCTCCACATCGCTCACCTCGCAGCAGTCAAGATCTGAAGAATAGAGCGGAAAGGATTGCCTGTCAATGGCCGCATAGGCCTCGCACAAAGCCACGGCGATAGGATGTGTCGAGAAATGCTCGACGTGGGCTGCCAAATGAAGCAGTTCACATTCGTCGCAATTGTTGGGATGGACAGCCTCAACGGCAAACTGTCCACGAGTCAGCGTGCCCGTCTTGTCGAAAACCACGGTACTTACTTTCGACAACACATCCATGTAGTTGGCTCCCTTGATAAGGATTCCATGGCGCGATGCTCCGCCTATGCCACCGAAGAAGGTCAGTGGTACGCTGATAACCAGTGCACAGGGGCATGAAACCACGAGGAATAGCAATGCCCGATAGAGCCACGTGGGGAATGACGAAGTGAATGCTTGCCACTGGAAGGCAATGGGCGACAGCGAAACCGAGCTAAACAGCGGCGGCAAAAGGGCCAAAGCCAAGGCCGCCATCACCACCACAGGCGTATAGATGCGTGCAAAACGAGTGATGAAGGCTTCGCTCTTCGACTTGTGTTCGCCTGCATTCTCCACCAGACTGATGATTTTTGCCACGGTGCTCTCACCATATATTTTAGTAGTACGCACGCGTAAAACGCCTGAAAGGTTGACACATCCCGAAACGACCTCGTCGCCTTGAGCCACGTCACGCGGCTGACTTTCGCCCGTCAGAGCGACCGTGCTGAGCGATGAAGTGCCTTCTTCGACAATACCGTCGAGAGGTATTTTCTCGCCAGGACGCACCTCTATCGTACTTCCCACTGCCACTTGTTCCGGGCTGACCTCGTCCAAGCTGCCCGAAGGAGTCACTACCCTGGCCACATCGGGACGTATATCCATCAGATGGGCTATGCTGTCGCGGCTCTTTCCTTCGGCATAACCTTCAAAAAGTTCGCCTACTTGGAAGAAAAGCATGACAAATACCGCTTCCGGAAACTGTGTTTCAGCACCAGGAAGGAAACCAATAGCCAACGCACCAATCGTGGCTACCGACATCAGGAAGTGCTCATTGAAGGCATCGCCATGAGCTACGCCCTCGACAGCCTCGTGCAACGTCTCGTGTCCAATCAACAGATAGGGCACCAGATAGACGAGCAACAATTGCCAAGTGGCCAGTTGGCAATGCTTCTCTATCAAGACAGCACCCACCAACAGCAATGCCGTGGCCGCAATGAGCAGCAATTGCCGCTTCAAACCATCATGATCGTGATGATGATGGTGATGTTCATGTTCGCCATGTTCATGCTCGTGTTCGTGAACGTGCTCATGTTCTCCGTGCTCATGTGAACAACAATGGTCGTGATCTCTGTGGTTATGTGAACAGCAATGGTCGTGTTCGTGATGTTCGTGATGATGTGACATAATCTTTTGATGTTTATTGTTTTCGGGTGCAAAGTTACAAGAAATGTTTTGCAACTGGATTGCAAAGTTAACTCTACGACTTTCGTTAACGAAGAAACCTTGTTCAGCCCTGCCTACCATCGGCATCGTGACCTCAGCAGGGAAAACGTGACCAAAAAAGATTTGCTTTTATTTTGTATTGCCCCCGACTTTTCGTATCTTTGCCGATGAAAAAAATGTCATAAACAAAGACCTATGAGAACAATCAATATGGCTTGCCTGCTGAAAAAGGTATTCCTTACTGTGTGTCTGATGGCCTTGCTGCCAATGAACATACACGCTCAGGCCCAAGCCGAGGACGTTTTGGCCACGTTACGGTGTGCCAACGACTACTTCATGAAGAAGTATGCTGACCCGACACTACCCACATTTGTGAAGAAAGAGCGCCCCAGTTCGCTTTGGACGCGTGCGGTTTACTACGAAGGACTGATGGCTCTCTACGAAGTGGACCCGCAACAACGCTATGCAGACTATGTGGATCGCTGGGCTAACTTCCATCAATGGACTCCTCGCGATGGCATTCAGACGTGCGATGCTGACAACCAGTGCTGTTCGCAAACCTATCTGATGCGCTACCAACAGGTGGGAGGCGAAGAAAAATTGCTTCCCACACAACTTAACCTGGAGCACCAGATGCGCACAAAGATCGGTTGGTGGACGTGGATTGATGCCATTCAGATGGCAATGCCCGTCTATGCGCAGATGACAACCATCACGGCAGATGACCGATACATGGAACATGCCATGAAAATGTATCGTTGGTCGCGCGACACGCTGGCCGGTGGGCTCTTCAACGAGAAGGAAGGCCTGTGGTGGCGCGACAAGGATTTCGTGCCACCTTACCGCGAACCCGATGGCAAACAATGCTATTGGAGTCGTGGAAACGGGTGGGTATATGCCGCTCTTGTACGATGTTTGAAGGCAATGGACGAGGACAAGCGACCAGAGGCACGCGACAAGATGCGGGAACGCGACCTTTTGCGCCGCGACTTCGTCAGAATGAGCAAGGCGCTGCTGCGTTGCCAGCGTGAAGATGGCCTTTGGAACGTGAGTCTCACAAGCAACAACTACGCAGGCAAGGAACTGACGGGCACAGCCTTGTTCCTCTATGGCATGAGTTGGGGCATCAGCACAGGCCTTTTGCCCGCCAAGGCCTATCGACCTGCATGCGACAGAGCATGGCAAGCACTGCAACGCGATTGTATCCATGCCAATGGTTTTCTCGGATGGGTACAAGGCACGGGCAAGGAACCAAAGGACGGACAGCCGCTGAGTTACACTCGCATCCCCGATTTCGAGGATTTCGGCACAGGATGCCTGCTGCTTGGTGGTGCTGAATACTACAAACTACTCGCTTCCACACTCCCTTCGCACCCCCAACTGAAAGCCACCAGCACGACAAAAGCCGGTGCCCGCTGGTGGTGGATGGGTTCTGCCGTTGACAAGGAGAACCTTCGCCGGAACATGGAGGAGTATGCGCGCACTGGGATTGGCACTTTGGAAATCACGCCTATCTATGGTGTGCAAGGCAATAGCGGCAACAACATCGAGTTTCTCAGTGACAAGTACATGGAAATGCTGCGCTTTGTCATGGACGAAGGAAAGCGTTTGGGCATTGAAATCGACATGGCCACAGGTACAGGGTGGCCTTTCGGCGGGCCATGGGTGCCGCTTGAGGAGTCGGCCTGCCGAGCCGTGTTTGTCGTGAAGACTTTCAAAGGCCATGAAGTGGCGGGACTCGACTTGCTTCCTGCAGAAAAAGTCCGCAAAAACTGCAGTTTGCAGAAGGTAATGCTAACCCTTTCGAATAGCAAAACAGCCATTGACGTGACCAATTGCATGTCTGACGGGGTGTTTTCCTGGAAAGCTTCTAACGACGAACGCAAGACTCTCAGCAAAAACGATGAACAAACCGTGGTGGCACTCTATGTGAAACGGGGCATCATGCGGGTGAAGCGGGCGGCACCAGGTGGCGAAGGACTGGTGGTTGACCACTTCGACCGGCAGGCAGTGGCCAATTATCTCCACCATATCAGTGATGCCTTTGACCGCACCCATACACCTTACCCTCACACCTTCTTCAACGACAGCTACGAAGTGGCCGACGGCGACTGGACAAGCCATCTGTTGGAAGAATTTGCCAGCCGGAGAGGCTACCAATTGGAACAACACCTGCCGGAGTTCCTGGCTGGTGATTCGAAGTTAGTGGCCGATTACCGTGAGACTTTGGGTGAGTTGCTATTGGAAAACTTCACTTGCCAATGGACACAGTGGGCACACGAGCATGGCGCACTGACGCGTAACCAAGCGCACGGGTCGCCTGCCAACCTCATCGATTGCTATTCAGCAGTAGATATCCCTGAGATCGAGGGGTTTGGCCTGTCGGATTTTGGCATCAAGGGACTGCGCCGCGACCCTGGAAAGACGCGTAAGAACGACTCGGACCTGTCGATGCTGAAGTATGCCTCATCGGCAGCGCACGTTACGGGTAAGAAACTAACCTCAAGCGAAACTTTCACGTGGCTGACCGAACACTTCCGCACGTCGCTCTCGCAGATGAAGCCCGACTTGGACCTGATGTTCTGTGCCGGAGTCAATCGTATGCTCTTCCATGGCACCACCTACTCGCCCCAAAACGACGCATGGCCAGGCTGGAAGTTCTACGCTTCGGTCGACATGAGCCCCACAAACAGCATCTGGCGCGATGCGCCCTCACTGATGAAGTACATCGAGCGATGCCAGAGCATGCTGCAATGGGGACAGCCCGACAATGATTTCCTGGTCTATCTGCCTGTGCGCGACATGTGGGCGAAGGATTCAACGCACCGCTTCATGCAGTTCAGCATCCACAACATGGTTCAGCGGGCACCTGAATTCATTGCCAGCGTGCTGAAGATTGACCGTTTGGGCTATGACTGTGACTACATCAGCGAACGCCAACTTGCCGAAGTCGCACTCGAAGCGAGGGGACAGCGACTGACGACAGGTGCAGGTACGCGCTACAAGGCCCTGATCATCCCCTCGGGAACCACCATTACGCCCCAGCTCGAAAGCATCCTGAAGCGTCTGGCGCCATTGGTCATCTTTGGTGAAGATGCCGAATCGCTGGCCCGCTTCGCAAAGGCCGAAGCCATGAAAACGCAACTGGGGCTTCACATGATTCGCCGACAGTCGTCGCCAACAAGCATGGCAGCCAAGGCAGGCCACCACTATTTCATGGCCAACCTGTCGCCTGACGATGTGGATGCCACCGTTCCTTTGGCCGTTGCTTGTACGGCAGCGACATGGCTCAATCCGATGACAGGCGAAACCATGCCTGCCCAACTCACGGAGAAGGGCGTTCGCATCCGATTACGCTCAGGCGAATCGCGCTTCTTGTTGGCACATGCCTCATCAGCCATCTCCCCTGCCCCATCAATACCTGCTGTTTCCAGCAGTCAGCCTTCCACGATAGAGCTGGGAAAGGAACATGGATGGACCCTGACGTTCAGCGATGCCGAACCACAAGTGGCCGAAACCTATACGCTCAGCAACCTCCAGACATGGGAAACCCTCTCTGAAACCACGGCAGTGACCATGGGCACGGGTATCTACACCACTTCTGTCACCCTCACGCCCCAAGAGGCACAGCAACACTGGCTGATTGACCTGGGCGATGTGCGCGAATCTGCCCGTGTATATATTAACAATGTGTACGCAGGATGTGCCTGGGCAGTGCCTTATGTGCTTGACTGCCGCGACTATTTGCACAAGGGGAAGAACGAGATTCGCATCGAAGTGACCAACCTGCCGGCCAATCGCATTGCCGATATGGATCGTCGGGGTATCAATTGGCGGAAGTTCGAGGAAATCAACATTGTGGACATCAACTACAAGAAGACAAATTATGCCGACTGGGAGCCCGTGAAGAGCGGTCTCGCATCAACAGTCAGGCTCATCACATGTAATCCATAAACAAAAGAAACGATAACTTATGAGAAAAGTTAGGACATGGAGCCTGCTGGCTCTGCTATGTCTCATCAGCACAACAGCACTGGCCGAGGGGCGAAAAGTGATCAACATGAACTTCGGATGGCGATTCCATCTGGGCGACATAGCCAACGCACAAGCCAAGGACTTCGACGATGCAGGATGGCGAACGGTCGACTTACCGCACGACTTCCAGATAGAACAGCCTTGGGTGGCGCCCGATGCATCGGAACGGCCTGACAACAGTGATCCAGGTGCCAACATCAGGAGCCGTCTGTCAAGCCGAGGATTCAAGGAAATGGGGCGTGGCTGGTACCGTCTGCACTTCACGCCCGACGAAACTTGGCGCGGACGCCGCGTATTGGTCGACTTCGAAGGCATCATGTATGTGGGCGACGTCTATCTCAACGGCCAGTTAGTGGGTAAAACCGACTACGGCTATGTGGGATTCGAGGTGGACCTGACACGACAACTGCGATGGGGCGAGGACAATGTCATTGCCGTGATGGCCGATACGCGTGAGCCGCAGAACTCACGCTGGTACACAGGCGGCGGATTGTTCCGCGACGTCAACTTCGTGGTGACCGATGCCGAGCTTTATTTCACGCGTCATCCGCTGTACATCACCACGAAGCAAACACCTGGCACGACAACCAGCACGGTCAACCTACAAGCTGAAGTGGCATGTTTCATGCGCAGCAATCCAACAACATTAAGCATTGGCATCAACATCCAAGATCCGCAAGGCAACACAGTGGTTGACAAACGTGAGGATGTCGGTCGGCTGCGACAGCAACGCGTAGGCGAGTTGAAAATGCAGCCCATTAGCATCAGTAAAGCACTGCTTTGGGACTGCGAAACGCCTCATTTATACACCGTAACCCTGACCCTTTACGATCAAGAAGGACAGGTTCGCGACATCGTAAGCGAACAGTTTGGCATCCGCACCGTGGAGTTTGATCCTGAATATGGCATGAAACTCAATGGGCGGAAAGTACTTCTGAAGGGACTGGCCAACCACCATTCGCTGGGTGCATTGGGTGCCGCCGCCTACGAGCGGGCCATTGAGAAGCGACTGTTGATGCTGAAGGACTTCGGACTCAACCATATTCGCACCAGCCACAACCCCTATAGCCGTTCGTTCATCAAACTGTGCGACCGTCTGGGAATCCTTGTCGTCGACGAACTCTACGACAAATGGACACGCCAGCACACCGGTGGCAGGGCATCATGGGAGAGTCTTTGGCAGCACGATGTGCCCGAGTGGGTGAAACGCGACCGGAACTCACCTTCGGTGGTATTGTGGAGCCTGGGCAACGAGTTGCAACAGGATCCCAATCAAGCATTTAACGACTGGGGAGTCACGGCCTATAAGCTGCAGAAGACGCTGCTTCAACGCTACGACAGCACACGTCTGACCACCGTAGCCATGCACCCTCGCTACCGCAACTGGCAGACTGACTCACTGCCATGCGACCTCGCCATGCAGACAGACATACAGGCTTACAACTACCGCTATATGTATTTCCCTGGCGACGGGCGGCGTTTCCCATGGATGAACTTCTACCAGAGCGAAGCCTCCAACTCGGCCATGGGCCCCAACTACTTTGAAATGGATCTTGACCACGTCATCGGCCTGGCCTATTGGGGTGCTATCGACTATCTGGGCGAGTCGCAAGGCTGGCCCAACAAGGGATGGGCACAAGGCGTGTTCGACATTGCTTTGGAGCCGAAGCCAAAGGCATGGTTCCTGCGCAGCATGTTCAAGGCCGACGAACCTATGGTTCACATCGGTATTATCGACTCAAAGGGCGACCAGATGTGGAACGGCATCCAGACAGGCACCGACGGTATGAGCGAGCATTGGGACCGTAAGCCCGGCCAACGGCTGCAAGTGGTCACCTATACCAATGCCGAGGAGGTGGAACTCTTTGTCAATGGCCGCAGCATCGGTAAGCAACAGAATCCCAAAAACGACCCGAAACGACGTAACCAGCTACGCTGGAACGACGTGGAGTATCAGCCCGGGCGCATCGTAGCCATAGCAAGAACGGGCGGAAAGGAGGTAGCTCGCCACCAAATAGAGTCGACTGGCAAGGCTGTGCGACTGCTTGTCGAACCCGATAATGCCGATTGGCAGGCCGATGGTACCGACTTGCAGCACCTGAGAGTGACTGCTGTCGACAGCAAAGGGCGTCGTGTTTGGTCGGCACAGGACGATTTGAACTTCAGTTTGGAGGGCGATGCGCGCATCGTAGCCGTGAGTAATGGCGACATGGCATCCGATGAACTCAACGTAACCGACCATCGCCATCTCTACAACGGCTCGGCATTGGTCATCCTAAGGGCCGGTCGCCAGCCGTCGAAGGTCACGTTCACCACGTCATCAGCAGCCTATAAGAGCGTGAAGACAAAGCTGGAAACAAAATAAACACGTAGAATTCAACGGACATATCACATCAAAAAAGGGAGTGCGTCAACGATTGTCGACGCACTCCCTTTTGGTATGATGTCGGGCGGGGATGCCGCCAGGCCATTACTTCTTCACGATCTTCGTGCTATGGTTGCTATCGGTACGAACCACATAGATGCCTGCAGGCATGTGACTCATATCGATGGTGGCCTGTCCATTTACTAACTGAGCACGACCCACCAACTGACCATTGCTGCTGTAGATGGCTGCACTCGTAGCGCTATCGTCGCGAACGCCGAACGATGCCTTTACGACCGACGGATAAACCACAACCTGATTCATCAGGCCATGTTTGCCCAGCTCGGTCAGCTGAATACCGTCGGTTTCATTGAGCGACTTGCCGACAACCACCCATCCCACACGCTCATCGGTTGAATTGCGCGTGCTCAAAGTGTTATTCTGCGTGTCACTGGCATCCAGTTGCAGGCGCAAAACTGTTGACACAGCTTCAGGAGCTTTGGGCTTTGTACGCAGGAAACCACCCACATTACGATTGAGAGTCTGCAGTTGTGCCAGCACCACAGGAGCCTCCAGAGAATCACCGAACAGGACTTCCTTATTCAAAGTTGAGGCTGTGAAGGTATAGGTGCTATCGCCAACGATGACGGTACGGCCATCATCCAGCTTGCTCTTGCCCTTCTCAATCGCAAACACTGACACCTTTGCCTTAATTGGCTTCGTTCCGCTGACCGACTCCAGGGCAGCCTGACGCTGAATAGCTACGCGGCAACCTGTCGGTGTGACGTCGAGGACACGCCACATCAAGGGATAGGATGACGAGATGTAGACTGGTGTTGCCAACACAACGGGTGTCTCGGCAAATGGCTGGTTGAAGGTGACGGTGAACGTGTCGGGTACGTCAGCTTCAGGCAACAGCTGAGCCTCATAAGCCAGGTCGCCCATCTTACCATTACCCTGCTTAGCCACTATGAACGAGGTGTATTCAGGATAGGCCGAACCACGATAGAAGTCGGTCTTCGAGAATTTCTCGGGCAAAGGCAGCACGTTGGTAATCATCGAACCATAGACATCATTGCGCAGGTTGCTCGAACGGACGCGCTCAACGAAGCCTGCACTGGCCTGGTTGTTACTGACGCTGCCAAATACCACCGAAGGCTCTTCGGTAAACTCCGTGGAGAAGTAGCAGTAGCTATTGCTTGAAGTGAGTGTTGATATGGTTCCCATCTGCAGGTCGGTGCCTTCCACTTGCGAAGCCATCGCCATGATGTTGTAACCTTCACCAGTAAAGTGCTCCTTACCATCGTAACCCACAGTGCGAACACGATAGGCAAAGTTGCCAACCTCTGCTGTCTCGTAGACATAGCTCCACGACGTACGGCTTGCATTGCTGCGAATGTCAATCTCTTTCAGGACTTCCCATTCGCCATCGTCCTTCTTCACCTGCACAAAGCAGGAGTCGAGCAGTTCAGGATTAGGATCTTGCCAGGCGATAGTGCACATTGCTGTTGCAGCAGTGTAGCTGACCTTGATGCCATAGGGAGCCTTTACCGACGGAGCACGAGGCACATACTCGTTCTTAGCCACATAGCCCGCACCCGTATCCATGTCGCGGAAGTGCTCGCCGGCAGGCGTAATCTTGTTGTTATAGGTCAGACGCGAATAGGAAGCCTCGCTGTTCCAGTAGCAATAGCGCTCTACATAGTCCCACGAATTCAGGCGATCGAGGATGCGGCTCAGCACGACGCCGTTCTGTCTGACTGCCTCGTCAGGATTGTTCTTATAAGCAAAGACGCCATTGTTGTTCCAAGAAGCGCCCCAGCAGAACTCCGAGATCCAGATGGGACGACGGTAGGTGTTGAAGTAGCTCTGCAGGTTGTTGAACGAGCCCTCTGCCCAATAGCAGTGCATATCGGCCACATCGCAACGCCAGCCACGACGGTCGATACTGTCAAGGAACTGCTTCAGGAAGTTAGGACTTCCATCCCACGACGACGACGTCAGCAGGCGCATACCCGTACGCATCAGGTCGGGCCAGTTGGCCAAAATCTCATCAAGAGTATTGGGATGGTCGTCGGCCGAGTTCAGAGGCTCGTTGTTAGTCTTCAGATGGCAGCAATAATCCTTCTGTCCCAATTCTGAAGCAGTAGGCCAGTTCTCGTAGATGTGGTGAACCACACACTCGGCATTGGGCAGCATATTGTTGCCGAGGCCCCAACCATAAGTCCACGTGGCGTTGTAGGTGTTGTAGAGCGTTGCACTACGCGTGTCGGCGATACCCTTCTTACTGGTGTTCTGCCACTTGAAGAGTCGATACGACTTGATACGGCCGTCAAGAATCTTCGGCAGCTCGGCAAACTCCAGGTCTTCACCATCGGCAATGAAGCAACGGCTGTAGCCACGGCCTGACTCACCAATAGCGAAGGTCACCATGTAGCCACGCTTCAGCTTGAAACTACGAATATTGTTCTTCAACTGGGCTTCCGTCAACGTCTGCATGAAGCCGCCAGAGTTGCCGAAGTTGAAGTTGTTTGCAGACTCGCCCTGATAGTTTTTCTCCGAATAGACGGTCAATGCACCTGCCGTGTTGTACGGAAGGATCAGCGTACCGTGGTTGTAGATGCGAACCTGGCAATTCACATCACGACGGGCAGCCTCACCATTGATCTTGATGAAAGCCAGCTGGGCATAAGCTTGTTGAGGTTTAACGCTGTCGAGAAACACTACAGCGTGGTCTGTGTTCACAATGTCAATGCTACCTGTGGTAGCAAACGGTGTTCCCGAACTGATGTGGTAGTCCACATCGTCGGTCAGCGTGACGGTTCCCGTCACTTGCTTCACCGTTGTCTTCGTGTTGGCAGCATATGCCATGCCCATAAAGGCACACAGCACTGCGATTAGCGTTAGTCTTTTCATATTGTTTACAGTTAGGAATAGTTACGATTTCGGGACAAATTTACATGTTTTTTTCGAATAATCAAAATAATTCGGCACAAACTGCACCATTTTCCATCATTTTTTTCGTAACTTTGCACCTCAAAGCGACATCGCTTCAATCAGGACAACGCAAATGGAACTGAACAACGGCTACGACAAGGAGAAGAGTTTCTCCATAGAAGTCTTACCCCCCTTGAAGGGAAGTGGCACCGAAAGACTATTCGCCAACATCGACAAACTGTGCCAATATGGGCCGCGTTACATCAACATAACGACCCATCACAGCGAGTATGTCTATCGCGAAACAGCTGGTGGCCACTACGAGCGGTTACGCATACGACGCCGGCCTGGCACCATCGCCATTGCTGCTGCCATCCAACAGCGCTATGGTCTGCCCGTTGTGCCCCACATCATCTGTAGCGGTACTACGCGCGAGGCAACGGAATACGAACTCATCGACTTGCAGTTTCTGGGCATTGAGAATGTGCTTCTGCTGCGAGGCGACAAGGCCAAGGACGACCGCGTTTTCACTCCTACGCCTGGAGGGCATACCCATACCACCGACCTCATCCGGCAGGTAAACCGCTTCAACGAGGGATTCTTCGACGACGGAACGCCTATTTCCGCACCAGGAAAACCCTTCCACTATGGGGTGGCATGCTATCCCGAGAAGCATGAGGAGGCTCCTAACCTGGAGATGGACATGATGTATCTGCGGCAGAAGCAGGATCTCGGTGCCGAATACGCCGTCACACAGCTGTTCTACGACAACGAGAAGTTCTTCAGCTTTGTCCGGCAGGCCCGCGAAGCTGGCATTACCATCCCCATCATACCAGGCATCAAGCCGCTGGCCAAGCTCTCCCAACTCACCGTCGTGCCCAAGACGTTCCATTGTGACCTGCCACAGCCGTTGGCTTCGGAAGTGTTACGCTGCAAAACCGACGAAGACGCACGACAACTGGGCATCGAATGGGCCACCGAACAGTGCCGACAATTGCTCGATGCGGGGTGGACGCAGCTGCACTTCTACACCGTTTCGGCCGTTGATTCGGTCCGTGAGGTGGTAAGACGGTTGTTCTGAAACATAAAACCTGTAGAAAATTGAGACTCAAAACGTGGATTTCAACGACGTCATAGGCCAAGAGGCCATCAAGCAACGACTGCAACAGATGATTAGTGAGGACAGAGTGCCCCACGCTATCATGCTGTGCGGACCGGCGGGGAGCGGGAAACTTGCGCTGGCCATTGCCTTTGGATGCGAATTGTTGCGCAAAGGGGCACCGCAAGCTGCCGCCGCATCGCTCTTTGGCGAGCCCGAAGGTCCCGATCCCGTCACTGAAGCCATGCTGCGAAAGCTCGAACATCCCGACCTTCACTTCACCTACCCCACCATTAAGACACCTTCCATGGGCTCCGATCACCAGCCTGTCAGCGATGACTTTGCCCGCGAGTGGCACGAACTGCTTACGACGGAGGGTCCATACTTCAGCACCGACCAATGGATGACGGCCATGGGAGCTGCCAATCAGCAGGCTATCATCACCGCAGGCGAGAGCGACGAACTGTCGCGAAAGCTCAGTCTGAAGTCCAGCCAGGGTGGTTACAAGGTCAGCATCGTATGGTTGCCTGAGCGAATGAACCTGGCCAGTGCCAACAAACTACTGAAACTGCTCGAGGAACCACCACGCCAGACGGTGTTCATCATGGCTTGCGAACAGCCTGAACTGCTGCTCGAAACCATCAGAAGCCGCACCCAGCGCATTGATGTACGCCCTATTAGCACCGAGGCCATTGAACAAGCGCTCATCAATAGGCGTGCTCTCGATGCCGATAACGCCCACCGCATAGCACGCGTCAGCAACGGCAGTTGGCTGAAAGCTCTCGACGCACTCGAGGCTGGCAACGAAAACCGTATGTTCCTCGACATGTTCATCATGCTCATGCGACTGGCCTACACGCGCAATCTCAAAGAGTTAAAGCAGTGGAGCGAAACCGTCAGCGGCTACGGACGTGAGAAGCAACGACGCATGCTCTCCTATTTCATTACTCAGGTGCGCGAGAACTTCATGTATAACTTCCACTTGCCTGAGATCAACTACCTCACTCAGGACGAGGAAAACTTCGCCCGGAATTTCTCACGCTTCATCAACGAGGCCAACGTCATCGAGATGATGGAGCTCTTCGAGCGCACTCGACGCGACATCGGGCAGAATGCCAACGCCCGTATTGAGTTTTTCGACCTCGCCATGCAGGTCATCGTATTGCTCATCAGAAAATAAAACCTACATAAATCGTAAATCTGTAAATCGTAAATAGCTACATGGACTATAAAGACATGACATTCCAGATATCGCACGGCTGCGACCGTGGACTGTGCCACCAGGCATGCGGACGCCAAGACCGACAGCTGAACACCTACGACTGGCTGGCCGACGTGCCAGGCAATACCGACGAGACCGACTTAGTAGAGGTTCAGTTCAAGAATACGCGCAAAGGCTACTACCACAACGTCAACAACCTGCCGCTAAAGAAGGGCGATGTCGTTGCAGTGGAGGCCAATCCTGGGCACGACATCGGCGTGGTGACGCTCACGGGACGACTCGTCAAGCTGCAGCTGAAGAAGGTCAACATCAAGTCGCCCGATGACATACGGCGCATCTATCGTCTGGCACGTCCCGTGGACATGGAGAAGTATCGCGAAGCAAAAGCACGCGAGCACGCCACGATGATTGAGAGTCGCCAGATTGCCAAGGGCCTCGGCCTGGACATGAAGATTGGCGACGTGGAATACCAAGGTGATGGCAACAAAGCCATATTCTATTACATCGCCGACGAACGCGTTGACTTCCGACAGCTCATCAAGGACCTTGCCGCTGCATTCCATGTGCGCATCGAAATGAAACAGATCGGTGCCCGACAGGAGGCAGGACGCATCGGTGGAACTGGCCCCTGCGGACGTGAACTGTGCTGTGCCACGTGGATGAAGAACTTCGTAAGCGTCTCAACCAACGCCGCACGTCACCAGGACATCTCTTTGAACCCGCAGAAGCTTGCCGGTATGTGCGCCAAACTGAAATGTTGCCTCAACTACGAGGTCGATGACTACATGGAAGCTTCACGTCATTTGCCCGCCAAGGACATCGTTCTGCAGACGCAGGATGCCGATTATTACTACTTCAAGGCCGACATCCTGGCAGGACTTGTCTCCTACTCCACCGACAAGAACATCGCTGCCAATCTTGAGACCATCACTGCCGAACGTGCACGCGAGATTATCAACATGAATCGCAATGGTGAGAAGCCGCTTTCCCTCAGCGACAACAGTCAGCAGCAGGCACAGCGCGGGCCTATCGATCTGCTGGAAGGTGCCGATCTCAGCCGTTTCGACAAGACAAAGCGCCGCAAGAATCGCAACAACAAACAAAACAAACAGCGCAACAAGCAACCAAAAGGGTGAAAGTTGAGTGTTTAGTGTCGAGTGATGCCATTGCAAATGTTCCAAACAATCAGTCATTTCATCCGTCAGGCACTTCTCCCCGTTGAGGAAACAGGGAGAGGTCTTCTATGGATTGGATTGGCTTGGTGCCTCGCCTCTTGTACGGGCAATAAAGTGTACGACCACTACGAGCAGACGCCCACCACAGGATGGGAAAAGAACGACACGCTGGCATTCGGCGTGCCACCTATTGCTGCTGACGGACTCTATGCCATTGATCTGGGACTGCGTACGACGGGCCTCTATCCTTTCATGAGCATCACCCTTGTTGTCGAACACGACATCATCCCAACCCAAACTACCACGACAAGCGCTGATTCTCTCGACATTCCCGTATCCCCTACCCTTATACGCAACTCAAGAGCTGTTCCTCACATTCTGAATTGCTCACTTGTCGACGAACGAGGCAACACGAAGGGACAAGGAATCAACTACTACCAGCACGACTTTCATCTTGCCGACCTGACACTTCATGCCGGTGACTCACTTCGTCTGCTTATTCGTCACGACATGAAGCGTGAGATACTCCCGGGCATCAGCGATGTAGGCATCCGCATCCACCGCCATTAAAGCATTGCTCTATACTTTCCAAAGCATAGCTTCATTTCCTCCAAAGCATAGCTTTATAACCTTCAATGCAGTGCTTTACACCCTCTAAAGCAGTGCCTTTTATCATAAAAAGTAGTGATGCATAGCACATAACGCTATGCATCACTTATTGTTTTCATAACCTAAACTATATGCAGGCGACGAAAAGAGATTATTCGAAGTAGAAGGTCAGGGTGACCATCTTCGAAGTTGCCTTGGAAACACTATTGGAGAAAGCCCGTAAGTTGACGTCGCGCAGGCGATCGGCATGCTTATGGTCAAGGCAATCGGTAAGTCCAAACATGAATTTCAGTTCTGGACGGAGCTTGAAGAAGGGCAGATAGAAGTCGCAACCGGCACCGATTTCAAAGAAAAGGTCGGTGCGCTTCAGCTTCAAGATGTCGCTTTCGCCACCAGAAAGGTTAATCATCGGATTGAGTCCCACCAGCGCATAGGGACGAACATTGCCGTTTCGCTTCGATGCAGCTATGAGGTCGAGGGCACAGGTGATGTAGGCGGTTTTGATATTCTGGATACGCTCGTTCATCAAGCGCCCCGATGGTTGCTCGTCTTCGTCGTTTACATCTGCGGGGTCAGTGCCATAGGTAGGTGTATAGTCGTAGAACGAAACGTGGCGCACACCAAAGTACATGGCAGGAGCCACACGGAACTGGAAATATTCGTGCAAACGGAACTCTCCAAGCACACCCACAAGGAAGCCGCCGTCCCATCGGTCCTGATCACAGGTGATGAGACGCGTCGTCGTCGAACCATCCTCGTTCTCAATGACCTGCGGACCGACGTTCATCAACTCCAAATCCTGCACATGAGTACCCACAAACAAGCCAAGATGGAACGGGCGCAAGTCGGTATAGGGACGGTTCTGCACCGTCCTCCCTTGCTGCGCCGTAGCCGACTGCAAGGCTATGAGCACAACAACCATGAGGAAAAATAGTCTCTTCATTTTTACTTTATAACGCAGAAAACGTCACATTATTGCATAAACCTCAAAAACTCATTCCAAAAACGTTAAAAAATGTATAATCAAAGAAAAAGCTCTCATCATTTTTAGGTATATAAGAATAAAAAACGTATCTTTGCACCACCAAAAAGGAGGAAAAACGGCCTAACGCCGCACCTTGAAACAGTAAACAATAGTATTAACACTTTAATCTAGAAAACATTATGGCATACGTAATTGGAGAAGACTGCATTGCTTGCGGTACATGTATTGGCGAGTGCCCCGTTGAGGCTATCTCTGAGGGCGACATCTATTCGATCGATCCCGATCTCTGCACAGAGTGCGGCACATGCGCAAGCGTTTGCCCGAACGAGGCCATCAGCCTGCCCTAAGGACAAACTACAACCGCAGGGACGCGGTCTCCGCGTTCTTCAAACAACGAGGGTGTGTCAAAATAGGCACATCCTCTTTTTTTATCGCAAAGCCCCGACTTTCTCAAGCCAGGGCTTTGTTATGTCCAAGTTTTTTTGTACCTTTGG
>CACYJV010000024.1 GCA_902774815.1 uncultured Prevotellaceae bacterium
TCGAAAAACAAGAAAACAGCCATGAGCCAAAGAAAACAACTCATGACTGCTATTAGAGAAATATAAAAAGAGGATGTGCCTATTTTGACACACCCTCTTATTCGTATTCTTTATCCAGCCTATAAAACACTGACTTGCAACGGCTGATCGAGTGCATTGAGGAACTCCTCAATGCGTACCTGCCATTCGCGTTGCGTGCGTACGTCATTCTTGCTCCATGCACTACCGAAATAGTAAGTGAACTTCTGTCCGCTCTTGTAGTCTTTTAACACGCCAATAGCATGTCCCACAGTACCTGGAGCTGGTTTCTTTTCAATTAACTTACGCGTCTCCACATTACCTTCAGGGAACAAGCATGCCACATAGATCTGGAAGTTTTGTGCATTGGGATTGTCTGTAGGATCTGCATAGCTGACAAAATTCTTACCGAGCACCACACTCTCCGTGTCCTCTGCATGGATTACCACACCTGCAGCCAAATCGCGAGCCTTTGATAGTCCATCGTACCAAACGACCATCTTGTTGAAGTTCGAGCCTTTGTCGAGACTGATGATTCGGTGTTCCACGACAGACTTGTCCTTCTTCACCTCAACAGCAGGATACGTTACCTCCACCGTGAAGCGCAGCGGACCATTGTCAAGAATACGATACGACTCATAACAATATGGCAACAACAGATCCTTGCCATCCATCAGTGCAGGAGCACCACAGCCTAGTGTTGGACCTACCTTATAGCAGTCCAGTCCATAGCCATGATCAAAGTGGTAGGTCGTAGCAATCTCCACTGCAAAAGCCTCGTCCTTCTTTCCTGCAGCACGCAAAGCCTGAATCTGCGAGTGGTTAGACAGTTCGGTCTTGTAACGTCCTTCCACCTCTAGGTCAGGCGTATTTTTCAACCAAACGTCAACGCCAAAAGCACGCTCGCCCGAACGCTGCAGCGCAGGTCCGTAGATACGATAGGCCGTGCGGTCGTTCTCCCAGGCAATGTCGTCAACGCGCTCAGGATACTGCCTGCCTGTGACAAACACCTTAGCAGGCTGCGGTTTTCCGGGTTCGGCAGTGAACTCTGCGGTTCCACACGGACGAACGGCAGCATCAATTAGCAATTTCCCATCATAGGTTAATTGATAGCCCACCTCTTGTCCGAGTGCATTCTTCACTACGAATGGCTCGCCCTGACGAATGCCCATCTGTTTGTAGACAGCAGCAGCATCGACCTCAACGACCTCCTGTCGCTGCACTTTCTCGTCGTTCGAAACACGGATTTTTACTTTTTCTGCCATGACTGTCGATGGCATCATGAGGGCAGCTACTGCCCAAAGTATCATTCTCTTTGGTTTCATATTCATTCTTTGTTTACTATTATTTGCTTTTTACTTTTCCTTTAGTTCCTCCATAAAGAACTGTGCTATCTGTCGAAGCAGATGGTTGCGCGTATTGCCACCGTAGATGCTGTGGTTACGGTTGGTATAGAGGTTCATCTTGAAATCCTTGTCTGCCTGCACCAACGCCTCTGTATATTCATAGGTATTTTGTGGATGCACGTTATCATCAGCCACACCGTGGCATAGTAACAATGCACCATGTAACTGGTTGGCTCGTGTGATGGCATTGAAGGCATAACCGTCAGGATTCTCCTGGGGTGTACGCATATAGCGCTCAGTATAGACAGAGTCGTAGAAACGATAACTGGTGGGAGGAGCCACAGCCACACCGGCACGGAACACGGGACGTCCTTCGCTCATACTCATCAGCGTACAATATCCTCCATAGCTCCATCCCCAGATGCCAATGCGATCCTTATCCACCCAAGGCTGCTTACTCAGCCAAAGTGCCGTCTCCACCTGATCGCGAGCCTCAAGCATGCCCAGCTTTAGATAGATGCATTTCTCAAACTCGGCGCCACGTGCACCAGTTCCACGTCCGTCGACACATACAACGACGAAACCTTCCTGACAGAGATAGCTGTCAAAGAGGCCGCCCTGCCCCATTGAGCCGATATTCCATGAGTCTGTAACCTGCTGGCTACCGGGCCCACTGTACTGGAACATCACCACGGGATACTGTTTCGTGGCATCGAAGTTAGCAGGTTTCATCATCCAACCTTCCAACTCGACACCCTCGCCAGTAGTGAAACGGAAGAACTCCTTACGGCCCAACTCGTAGCTTTCGAGTTTCTCCTTCAGTTCGGCATTGTCAACACGTGTGGAGAGTATTCGCCCCCGCTGGTCGCGAACGGTATAGACAAAGGGCGTGTTAGCATCGCTCCACGTGTTTAAAAAGTATTGATAGTCGCCCGAAAAGATGGCTGTGTTCCATCCTGCCTGATTAGTCAGTCGCTCGGTCTTTCCGTTCTTGTGCGCGACAAACACTTGTCGGTCGCGTGCACTCTCGGTTGCAGCTTGATAGTAAACGTCGCCCGTCTGCTCGTTATAACCATAGATGTCGGTAATGTCGTACTGTCCATCGCCTATCTTGCGCTCCAATGTTCCGTTCATCGTATACAGGTAGAGGTGCATGAAGCCGTCACGGTCGCTTGGCAGCAAGATGTGGCTCTTACCTACAATCATCTGGCCGAGAACATCTTCCTTCACATACTTGGGAACACTTTCCTTGATTGTCAGTTGGGCAACTGTCGAGCGTGCGTTGACAGTATAGAGGTTTAGCACGTCCTGATGGCGATTCATAGCAGCCACCATGACCTTGTCAGGCTCGCTCATAGGTAGAATACGTGGCAGATAGCCATCTGCGTCAACAGGAACCTGCAGCTGGCGCGTCTGATGACTCTTGATGTCGTAACTCCAAGCAGTCACGGTCGAGTTCTGCTCACCTGCCTTCGGATACTTATAGCTATAAAGCCCTGGATAGAGTTCATATTCCTTGCGCTGTGGCTTCATTCCCTGGAACAACTGCAAAGAATACTCACTGACGGCCTTCTCGTCGAAGCGCACCCAGCACAGCATGGTACCATCGGCAGTGAAGCAGAAAGCACGGTTGTACTCAAACTCCTCCTCGTAAACCCAGTCAGGAATACCGTTAATGATTTCGTTGCGACGACCATCCTTCGTCACCTGACTCTCAGCATTGTCATAGAGCAGTTTCACGAGGAAAAGGTTATTGTCGCGCACGAAAGCGACCTGTGTGCCGTCTGGACTCCACAGGGGCACCTGCTGCTTATCGCCGTCAGAAAGGCGTTCCAACTTCCGACTCTTGATGGTATAAATATAGTAGTCGGCCTTGAACGAACGGCGATAGACGGCTTCTGTATTAGTGCGTATAAGCATGCGGCGACCGTCGGGCGACATGTCGTAACCGTCGAAGTGTTCTATTTTCTCTCCTTGTGTCTGATCGACATCGAAGAGCACACCCGTCTCCTGTCCCGTCTTGAACGAATACTCCACGATGCGCCGCCCATCGCTCGAGATACTGGCATAGCGGTCAGTTCCCTCTATAGGGTTGACACCATAGACACGTTGGGCAGCAAACTCGCCTCCACTGATTGCCTTCAGCGTAAGCTTTTCAGCAGCAAACAGACACATGGGTGCCAATACAGCTGCACAGACGACAATAAGAATTTTTCTCATACTCGTTTGATTCTTGCTTTTTCTTTTATTGTTATTTATGATGTGCAAAGATAACGAAAAGACACCGAAACACAAAACAAAACACTAAAAAAATGCGCCTCCGAACAAAGAGAACGGAGACGCATTTCATTAAGTATTTATTCGAAGAGTTTTTCGAGAGCTTTCTATCTCTTTATCTTCATAGTCTGTACAGAGCCATCAGCATAGACAACGCTGACAATGTTGATACCATGTTGAGGAGTTGACAGGCGACGACCACTTAAGTCGAAGTAACGAACGCTGACCACCTCAGAAGAAGCCTGCTTCGTAGCAGAATTGATTCCAACGGTGCTACCACCAACCGGAGCAACATTAGCGTTGACAATTTCACCTGTCTCAGTATTGAGCAACAGCACGGCCACCTTCAGTTTAGCCTGTTCCTGGACAAGGTCCTCTCCTCCAGTATTGACTGCATTGGCCAGCAGGAATGAGTAGCTATGCTCAGCAACTTCATTTGCCTTCATAGAAGTTGGCACACTGCCATCTACACCACTGCCACATTCAGGCGACATAATGACAACATCATTAAACACAAGACCCGAGACAGAGCTACCGGCATTGACAAACTCCTGAAGGTCGGGGCTGGTTTCGCTGGTCATTCCTGCGTAGGCATTTGCCTGATCCCAGTCGGAACCACCTGTCAAGCCATCGGCAACGAGTACGTATTCAAGTGCGAATTGTCCATCTTCAACGTTATAGGGGAAGGATACTTGTGACGTAACGTTCACTGCCTGACCATCAGCACTCAATTCGGACTGGAATTCAACTGAACCAAAGCCAAACAACTTATTGCGCTGCGACATATCAGTAGCTACGTGGAAGTCATCGAAGTCGGATGTTCCATAATAAGGATCAACTTCTGTCGATCGGTCAAGCCATGCATCTGGGAATCCACCTACGTAAGACGGATAAGAGTATGAGTCGACAACTTCCATTGGATCGGCATTGTGATAGCTTAACAGAACATATTCGCCATCATAGAGATTGGCAAGTTTCTCCATAGCCACGAAACCACGCGGACACCACTGGCACCATGTGCCTGTGTATTCCTCCATGACGGTACGTTTCTTAGGCAACCAACCAAGTGCAACGAGTTTCTTGTTAGCGACAGGGTCGACATCTGCATTAGCAACACCATTCACTTTGGACACGTTCAATTCAAGCGTATAAGTGCCGTCCTCGGTAATAGCAGGCAGGCTGAGAGCAATCTCTGTCTCTTCACCAAAGAATCCAGCTACAGACTTGGCAAGATCAATGTGCTGTGAACCGCTGGCACCTCCAACGATGGAGTAATCGATGTCGAGAGACTTAATACCTTCCGAACCGTGATTCACTACAACAAACTTTGTCTCAACAGGTGCATTGACTTCCACAAACTCCTGTTCACCGTCAAGCGGTGCCACAGCGTTTTCCTTAATAGCACTTCCGCTGATGGTCACCTGAATGGCTGCGCTACGGTCAAGAGCTTCCGACACATCGAGCCATTTCAGCATGTTTCGTGTAGAGTGCAGATAGAGGCCACCCTCATTGGCACCACTAATAGTAGCAATCGGTTTTGCATTTTCTTCACTTGAAGCATCATCAACTGTGAAACTATAACCAGCATAGAAGCCTTCGGCAGGAATTGTATATGGCTTGTCGAACTTCACCGTGAACATACCCCCCTCAGCGTTTTCAACATTCACGCTGACAATATCAGGCACATTCTGATTATCCTCTACACGAAGCTGACTAGAGAGCCAACCTTTGATGCCGCTAATGCCTTCCGTGCTATAGAGAGGAATTGTGATACTCTCTACATGGGCACCCACCAATGCATCGTTCTGAAGATGAATGGCAACGTCGTAGACCTGCTCAAGATTATCGCCAAATCCAGTAGCTTCTTCCTCACCAGTGAAGAAACCGGCAGTAATTGAGCTACCAACGTCTGACGGATCTACATCCGGATAGTCAGGCGTGGCTGCTTCAGGCTGGATCTCTGATCCAAGAGTGCTGACTTCATACCATACAATGTCGGAACGACGCTCTTCACCAGCACCACGATAAATAGCCTGTACACCGTACTCCTCAGGTCCAACCACAAAATAGTAGATGGTGTGTTGATTGCCACTAACGTCAATATCGTAATCGTCGGTGAAAGAATAAGGCAATTCGTCCATGTCGTCGTCCAGATTTACGTAATTATCGGCAGAGAGCACGAGAGGCGACACTTCACCATTCACCTTAGTATAGAGTTGGTAACTCAGCTTGTCAGGGAGGATGAAGTTTCCATCGACATCCTTTGAACAGATATTGAAGTCCATATAGCCCCATCCATAACCATAATCATAGTAGTAAGAAACGCCCTCTTCATTAATCGAAATCCATTCTGGATTAGCTGGTGTAGCAGCAACCTCAACAAAAGGACTCATCTTAGCCTTGTCAAAAGCTACAGCATAGTTGACATCATCGGTACCTGCATTCACGAGGAAACAGTTGCTATTGGAGAACACTTTCGTAGCAGCATCATAGTCAAACACAATGTCCTCACTAGTCAACGTATATTCGGTATAGTACTCTTCATAATAATCGTCATACTTCTCTTCTCCTTTTGCTCCGACTAAATATTCGAAGTAACCGACATTCTCATCAGCGCCAATATACTGACCATTTTTGAAGGTAGCCTTATTGCCATCAATAGTACCCTTTACCCATGCATCAGGCAATCCAGGATACAGGCCTTGCACATAAACATCGTTGCCCTGGAAGCCGACATTCACCAATGCTCCGTCAAACCCATCAGCCGTAACGGCATATTGTTCTGTTTCAAGTCCTTCAGGTGCAGTGACAGGCTCGTCATTCATAGGCTTCAAACTGAAGGCCCAATCACCATATCCAGTCCATTCTTCATTCGCATCTACAAGACCGACCAAATCCACGCCATAGGCAATATTGCTACCTACTGGACAAGTGATGGCCCCAGTCGTGGCATTGTAATTCAACGTTAGCGTCTGATTGTTTGACGGTAGGAACCACTGCTCGTTTTCATCGTAAGACAATACCTCATAATAGTAGTATTCGCCATCATACTCCATAGCGACCTGAGGAAATACAATCGTGATCTTGCCACTCTTTATAGTACCCTTTACCCATGCATTAGTAGGGTATTGAGAAACGATGTTCTTGATGTAGACTTCGTCGTTATTGCCAAAAACCACATTTCCGACAGAACCAGAGAAGTCGGTATTGAAAACATACCCCCAAAACGTATAGTAAGCAGAACCATTACGCAAATAGTACTGCTGAGTACCTTCCGGCTGAGTGGGGAAATAAGGTTCATCGCCAGTAATGGCTTTCATGCGCGGATTCTGCATGTCGACATTTTTACTTGCCTTCTCAGCCAAAGCCTTCTTGCTGGCAAATAAAGTACGTGCCGAATGCTGACGTTCAAGGTCAACCTGCTGCTGGAGAGCCATCTTTGACGGCATCTTCTTGGCATCGGCTTTCAATCCAGGCATCAGGGCAGCAGCACGATTGGACGAAAGTTCACGTGCAACAGGTTTCTGTGCCATACTCGTTGCGGTCATCAATATGGCCGCCAACAGGAACAGTGTAAATCTTTTCATGTTGAAAATGTTTAAAATATTGATACAAAGTTTAGTTACGTTAAGTGAAAATTGGCAAATGGATATGGGTTCTTCATAGAAGCATCCACGTTCGACAAGTGTCATCACTGAAAAAAGTTATGCAAAGGTAAGTATTATATTTTTAATTGCAAAGAAAAATTGCAGGAAAAACAACAATCAAATGCATTTTTCCCGCAATTACGTTTAATTTGTAAGCAAACACGCCTCAGAACTTTACTGTTGAGATATCAACAAGATTATTAACGATAGCATAAATGGTAAGTCCTGCTGGTGAGTGGATTTGCAGTTTACGAGCTATGTTTCTTCGGTGCGTAATCACTGTGTTTACAGAGATGCATAGGTGGTTGGCAATCTCCTTATTGGACATTCCCTGTACAAGACTTACGATGACATCCTTCTCGCGGTCGCTGAGAGCCTCAGTATTAGTTGGAGACAGAGCAATCATGTGTGAGATTTTGTTAGAGACATCGCTCTGTCGGAGTCGTTGTTCGAGTCGACGGATGGCAGGAATGAAGATATGGTCCTCAACCTCGGCATGCAGGGCAAGCCACTCCTCGTTGTTATAGATGTCGTAGAGCGTTGCCGAAAGCTGGTTGTTGCGCAGTCCGTCGCTGGGCAGGTATTTGATGATGATCTGTTTCAGCTCGCGCAACTTCTGGTCGGTCTGCCCGTGGTGCTTGGAGAATGTTTCGATGTCGTAGCCCGAGGTGACGCGACCATCAAGCAGATTGTCGACATAGGGGAACACCATGCGTTCCTCATACTTCATGTGGAGCTGAATCTGCCGTGCATATTCATCGTAGAGTTTCAGCACGAGGTTCGAGACCGAATTGTCGGGATCGAGGGCCTCGGAAAGCTCCTTGCGGATGAATGGCAGCTGGAAGCCGAGATAATAGTCGTGAGAAGCACGCAGATACTTCATCAGTGTGGGTATGGAGACACGGTCGGCATCGTCAGGGTTACGATGTCCGTTAATGGTGAAATTGACCACTGCGAGAAACGTGTATGTGTCGACACCCTCGTACTCACACACTTCCTTGACGGTTTTATCGCCAAAGCCCAGATTGATGCCAAACGAACCGAGGCTCTGAAGGACGTTGTAATTGTCTCGGATGATAGAGATCAGCAGGTCGTCAGCCTCGTACATTTTCTGATTTTTCATTGCGCACGTACATTATTAAATCAATTACGCTGCAAAATAACTAAAAAAAAACGACATACGCAATAATTAAATGTAGGTAATTTTTAGATTGTTATCAGTCGTGAAAGCCTGTGGCACGCGTAATTCCATCATTTTTAGGTATTGTGGAAGGGGTGGAAAATTCGTAATTTTGCACCGCAAAAAAGAACAGTCGACACGATGTTGACAAAACAAGAAGATGAAAATGACTATTAAAACAACTCTTATCGCATGCCTTGCATGGGCCATGGCTCTGCAGGTGCAAGCACAAGTGAACGCCGGCGACAGCGTCATGAGCCACGCTCGTGGCAACCGACTTTCTGTTGGCGGTTATGGTGAGGTGGCTTTCAGCCGCAACTTCTTCAGCGACCACGTGAGCCGCTATTCGCAACCCGACCAGCATAAGGACAACCCCTCGCACGGCCGTTTCGACATTCCGCATGCCGTCATCTACCTTGGCTACGACTTCGGCCACGGCTGGACCATGGGCACGGAGATTGAGTTCGAGCACGGCGGCGCCGGCATCGCCTATGAGAAAGAAGACGAGGAAGGCGGCGAGTGGGAACAGGAGACCGAGAAAGGCGGCGAGGTGGAACTCGAGCAGTTCTGGATTCAGAAGTCGTTCGGTCGCTGGGCTAACATCCGCGCCGGTCACATCGTCGTGCCGGTGGGTCTGAACAACGCCCACCACGAGCCTCTGAACTTCTTCACCGTCTACCGTCCGGAGGGCGAGAACACCATTCTCCCATCCACATGGCACCAGACGGGCGTCAGCTTCTGGGGACGCAAGGGCGATTTCCGCTATGAGGCTCAGTTGCTGGCAGGCTTGAATGCCGACCACTTCAGTAATACGGGCTGGATTCACAAGGGACATAAGTCGCCGTTGGAATACGACATTGCCAATAAATACGGCATTTCAATGCGCGTCGACAACTATTCGGTGCCCGGACTGCGTATGGCCGTCAGCGGCTACTACGGCCACTCCATCGGCAACAGCTATCCCCGCAATGCCAACGGTGTCGACGCTGAGTACAAAGGGCGCGTGGCCATCGGCTCGTTCGACTTCACCTACAACGCTCATAACTGGATTGTCCGCGGACAGGCCGACTACGGCTACCTGAGCGATGCCGAGCAGCTGAAGTACGTCTACAACCGCCTGAACTCGAAGTCGCCCTTCAAGCACTCGGCCTTCGTGTCGAAGAATGCATATGCTCTCGGCATCGAGGCTGGCTACAACGTGTTCTCACAGTTCGAGCAGCTGCGTGCAAAAAACAAGAAGATGTACGTGTTCGGACGCTACGAGATGTATAATCCCTATGCCTCAAACACCAAAGGCGTGGCCTACGACTACACAGCCGTGAAGCGCATAGCAGCCGGCGTCAACTACTACCCTATCCCGCAGATTGTGGTGAAGGCAGAGTATTCACACAGGTTCCTGAACAAAATCTACAACGACGAGCCTGCACTGAACATCGGCATTGCCTACGAGGGATTTTTCAGATAAGACGAAGATTTAAAACAATAACTTTCATTAAACACGAGTAACAGTATGAAAAAGATTTTTAAGTTCGCACTGCTCTTTGCAGCAGCATGCATTTTCACCACCGGCTTCACCGCATGTGGCGATGACAATGAAGAAATCAAAGACGACGTCTACAAAGATCGTTCCTATGGTAATCAGGCCGTCGACGCCTGTGCCAATGTGGTCGCTAAATTCGAGGCTGCCAATGGCGTCATTGCAAATGCAAGTCTGACCTCCGACCAGGAAACCTATCTGCGCGACGTGCTGAAAGGTTTGGTCAACGACGTGATCGTACCTACCTATACCGAGCTGGCCGACGATGTTGAGGACCTTGAAAAGACGCTCAACGGACTGACCGTGAACAGCATTACCCAAAGCCAGATCAACGAGGCTTGCGACGACTTCTTAGACGCTCGCGAGAACTGGGAGCGTTCGGAGGCCTTCCTGATGGGTGCCGCCTCCGACTTCGATATCGACCCGACTATCGATTCATGGCCCCTGAACCGTTCACTCCTGCTCAACTATTTTAACAACGGCATGAACGACGAGATGCTGGAAGACGCTACCATCCTTGGCTTCCACGCACTGGAGTTCATCCTGTTCCGCAACGGTCAGCCGCGTAAGGTGGCCGAGTTCCAGGGCAACGACACCTATAAGAACTTCACCGGCGTGAGCGGTGCAAAGGAGCTGGCCTATGCACAGACCATCTGCAAACTGCTGAAGGAGCGCTGCTACCAGCTGCAGGTGGCTTGGGAGGGCGAGACGGCCCGCAATGCCGCCCGCGTGGCTGCCGTCAAGGCTGCCGGTCTCGACATCACCACTGAGAACGGACTGAGCTACGGCGAAAACCTCATCAGTGCCGGCGTGAACGCCAAGAGCACCTTCCGCAGCCTGAAAGCCGCCATCGCACAGGTGCTTAGCGACGACGAGGGTTCGTGCTGCGCCATTGCCACTGAGGTCGGCACAGCTAAGATTGCCAACCCCTTCTCGGCAGGCGACATCAGCTACGTGGAGTCGCCCTACAGCTATAACTCCATCACCGACTTCCAGGACAACATTTGTTCCATCCGCAATGTGTGGTACGGTTCAACCAACGGCAGTGCTGCCGGCAAGAGCTTCAAAGGGTTCTTCGATGCCGTGGGCCAGAGCGACGTGAGCAGCCAGTGTGTCGACGCTTTCAACAACGCCATCACGCGCATCGGACAGATGCCTGCTCCCTTCGTGAAGTATTGCTCAACCATCTGGAACATCGCCTTCGAGGACGATGAGGACTGGGACTGATTCAATTGATAATTGATAATTGATAATTGATAATTGACAATTGAAACTTTAAACTCGAAACAGATAATTATCATGAAAGTGAAAAACATTTCAAAACTTGTGGTCGCAGGACTGCTGTCGGTGCCTATGCTCACGGCTTGCCACGACGACGACAATGTTGACCTGGGCAGTTTGACTCCGGAAAGCAATGCTTTCGGCAAGGCAAACGATACCTTTACGGCCGAAGAGTGGTACCCCGGCGGTCAGCTCGGCACCACCGAGAAGGCCAGTTATTCGGCTGCCGCCCCTGCCGTGGAGAACATCGTTGGCATGGAGGAAGACTTCAACACCGGTGAAGACTTCTTCGAGCACCTCTACACCTTCGAGCAGGCTCCCCGAAAGGGACTTGGTCCGGCATGGGTGCGCAACGGCTGCATAGCCTGCCACCCGAGCTACGGCCACGGAAAACGCCAGACGGAGTATCGTGCCAACCAGATTGGCAATGGTTACCTCCTTGTGATCTACCACCCGTCAAACAATGCCTACATCTCAGAGGTCACGGGTATGCCGCAGACGCAGGCCATGAGCCCGTTTAAGGCTCCCATCGACGAGACACAGATCAGCATCGAATGGCCAGAGGTGAAGGAGATGGAGAGCGGCCTGCCCATGAAGTTTGCCGACGGCGAAACGTATTCGCTGATATACCCCGTGGTGCACATTCCGCAATCGGCTTTCAACACCAACCCGAAGCCTACTGAGTACGACGTGCGCCTGGAGTCGACCATCGGTCTTTACGGCACTGGTCTGCTCGATGCCCTTGACGACGAGGACATTGAGGAGCAGTGGCGCAAGGAGGCTCCCTACGTCGAGCTGAATCCTGCCATGTGGGACAAGGAGGCTAACGCCTTCAAGGCAGGTGCCTACTACTCAGCACCGTATAACGACACGGGCAAATTCCATGGCGGCCACGGCCCGCTGAAGAAGTTCACCTACGCCATGACACGCGGTTCCCTGCAAGACGGTGCCGGTGCCAACGCCATCTGGAACATCACCAACGTGACGCGCTCCGACCGCCACTGGCTCTACACCACGCCGGCATGGGCAAAGGCACAGAGCGAAGACAGCGAGGTCATCGACTACATCAAGCGTTACGGCGCCTCCGAGTCGAGCATCCTGCATCCTTACTATGCTGATGGCACCAACGAGGGCATCGCCGAGCGCGTGAACGAGATTCTGAGCTGTTCGTCGATTGCCAAGAAGGAGTCGTTCGACAAATACCTCTTCAAGGGTGCTCCCTACAACGGCGAGGAAGAGATGACCGACAAGCAGTACTACCAGTTCATGGTGTGGCATCGCGGCTTGGCAGTGCCTGCCGCCCGCAACCTCGACGATCCCGACGTGAAGCGCGGCAAGCAGCTGTTCACCGAGATGGGCTGCGCCCAATGCCACCGTCCGTCGTGGAAGACGGGTGCCGACAACATGTGGGTCGATGCCAGCGTAAAGGCTTATGCCGACGCCAACGGACTGGCCAAGGACGGCGACTACACGAAGCTGTTGCCGAAATTCCCGAACCAGACCATCTGGCCTTACACCGACATGGTGCAGCACCGACTGTTCATGATCAACGACATCCGCACGGGCTGGTGCCGCACCACCCCACTCTGGGGCCGTGGCCTCTCGCGCCAGCTCACCGGTGCTGACGACCGCCTGCACGACTGCCGTGCCCGCACGGTGCTCGAGGCGATCATGTGGCATGGCTACTCGAAGCAGTCGGATGCCTACGACTCAACCGTCAGATTCTATAACCTTCCGAAAGCCGACCGCGACGCCGTCGTGAAGTTCATAGAGTCCATCTAAACGCTTCATGAAGAGTTTTTTCGTCACATAAAAACCGCAAATCATCAGGGCCGGAGGTTAAACTTCGGCCTTGATTTTTCATCTTAAAAGAAGAGGGTCACGCTATTCAAACCCATTCGTCACCGTTATGCTGAAAAAAATAACCATCCTGCTTTACATCGTTATCATCGTCGTGCTTGGCGCAACGACCATCATTGAACACCTGCAAGGCAGCGACTACGCCCCGGGCCATCTCTATGGCGCATGGTGGTTCTCGCTGCTATGGGCTTTGCTGACAGCCTTCGGCATGGCTTACATCGTTCGCCGACGCATGCGCCGATGGCCGCTGATCCTGCTCCACGCATCGTTCGTCATCATTCTGGCCGGAGCCCTGCTGACGCACCTCACCTCGCGTCAGGGCGTTGTCCATCTGCGACTTGGCGAGCCTACCGACGAATACTACGAATCGCCGACAGCCACAGGCATGAAGGTTTCGCACCTGCCATTCAAGCTCACCCTGAGCAGTTTCAACATCGACTATCATGAAGGCACGCGTGCAGCAGCCGACTACGAGTCGGTGTTCGAGGTCGTTGACGGAAAGGAGGTCAGCAGCGGACGTGTTTCCATGAACAACATCTACACGCATCGCGGCTATCGGTTCTACCAAAGCAGCTACGACAACGACCAACGTGGCAGCATCCTGGCCATGAATGCTGATCCGTGGGGTATTCCGGTGACCTATCTCGGCTATGCACTCCTGTTCTTCTCGTTAATCTATATGCTCATCGATCCCAAGGGGACGTTCCGCAAGCTGCTGCGCTCACCTTTGTTACAACGTACCGTACTCCTTCTAATCGTTTTTCACTGTTCACTATTCACTTGCCGCGCAGCGGCGTCGACACTCCCAACCCTTCACACCTTACCGAGCGAGCAAGCCGAGGCCTTCGGTCGGCTGCACATGTCGTACAACGACCGCATCTGCCCCGTCGAGACCTATGCGCTCGACTTCACGAAGAAGCTCTACGGCAAGCGCCATTACGGTCGTTATTCGGCTACGCAGGTGCTGCTGGGTTTCATCTTCTGGGGCGACGAGTGGAGCAAGGAGCCAATCCTGAAGATCAAGGGCGGAGCGCTGAAGAGTCAGCTCGAGCTGCCATCACATTGCTCCGTCGACTTCTTCTTTAACGAGACGATGGGTGGCTACATCATCGGTCCCTACCTGAAGGAATATTACAATGGTCAGCAAGATGCCTTCCACAAGCAAGCCGCACTGATTGACGACAAGATATCGCTGGTGATGGACCTGCGGCGTGGCAGTCCGCTGAAGCTTTTCCCTGCAGGCTCTGCATCGTGGGTAGCGCCTACTGATGCCCTGCCGAGCACTACCGCAGCTGCCGACTCGGTGTTCATCTCTGACATCTTCAATCAGCTGTATGCCGACGCATTGAGCGGCAACAACGCCCATTTCGGCGAACTCGTCAACGCCATCGACCAGTATCAGCGTCTGCACGGAACGACGTCCCTACCCTCGCCCACACGCGACAACGCCGAGCACTTGTACAACAAGATTCCCTTCGCCACGATTCTCTTCATGTTTAACCTGACGATGGGATTCCTCATGCTGTTCTATTGCATCTGGCTGATGACAAGAAAGGCTGATGCCAACCCATCTCTCAGAAAACTGACGTGGCTGTGGACAGGACTCCTCCTGCTCTCTTTCCTCGCATTGACGCTCTGTATCGCACTCCGATGGATTGTGAAAGGCACCATCCCGATGGCCAATGGCTATGAGACAATGCTGCTCACGGCATGGTTTATCATGGCTATCACGCTGCTCAGCCTGCGCACGCTGAAATCAATGGGGCCGCTGATGCTGACATTCGGCTTCCTGCTTTCGGGCTTCTTCCTGCTCGTAAGCCACATCAACCAGATGGATCCGCAGATCACCCACATGATGCCGGTGCTGAACTCGCCGCTGCTCTCGCTCCACGTAAGCATCATCATGATGAGCTATGCACTGGTCAGCCTGACGTTTATCTGCGGGCTGGTGGCGCTTCTCCTCATAGCCTTGGCTAAACTGCTGCCTATATACAGCCTCTCGTCAGCCCGCGAACAGGCTGAGGCACTGGCAGTGCTCTCGCGCATCTTCCTCTACCCTGCCCTGACCACCATGGGACTCGGCATCTTTATCGGTGCCATCTGGGCAAACATCTCGTGGGGAAACTATTGGAGTTGGGACCCCAAGGAGACGTGGGCCCTCATCACGTTCATGGTGTACGCCGTTGTCGTCCACACGCAGTCGCTGCCAGTGTTCCGCCGTCCGGTGGTCTACCACGTCTACATGGTGCTGGCCTTCCTGACTATTCTGATGACGTATTTCGGAGTAAACTATGTGCTTGGCGGTATGCACAGCTACGCATGAAATAACATAAAGATTGTTAATTGCGCAAAGTTTGTCAATGGCTAATTTTTGATTGTTAACGGATAATTGTATCTTTGCAGTCAAATTAAAATTCTAATGAACAAAACAATATCTTTTCAAGATGCTGTAGCCAAGGTCTATGCTTTCGACAACGGTACGGAAGTGACAGAATACCAAGTGGTGATCAGCCTCAACAACCAGCTGCTCACCTATCGACAGCAATTGGAAACCTTACTCGATGCATTTGCACGTGTGCGCACGGACGTGACGAAAGGTGCTGCCATCGTGTTCAAACGTTTCTTCCTGAGCGATGCCAGCAATCAGGCTGACGAGCTCGTCAATTATGAAATGGAAGCTCCTGAAGGAGCCATGAGCATTATTCAGCAAGGACCGCTCAACGGCACAAAGATTGCATTGTGGGCCTATCTGGTCAGCGGTGTTCAGACGCGGGCTCTTCCCAGTGGTCTCTATGAGGCTAGCCATGGCCAGTATCGTCATCTCTGGTTGGCTTCAGCAAGCAATTACGCTAAGGACTCTGAACGACAGACGCGCATCCTGCTGAATGACTATGTAATGCAACTCATGAACGAGGGGTGCTCATTGGCAGATAACTGCATTCGCACCTGGTTCTTTGTCAACGATGTCGACCTGAACTACAATGGCGTCGTAAAAGCCCGCAACGAAGTGTTTGTTACGCAGAACCTCACCGACCGTACCCATTTCATTGCTAGTACAGGTATTGGGGGCCGCCAGGCTGATGCACAAGTGCTCTCGCAAATGGATGCTTACGCCATCGCAGGCATTCAGAAAGAACAAATCCACTACCTCTACGCACCCACCCATCTCAACAGAACGAGTGACTATGGCGTATCGTTCGAACGTGGCACCTACATAGACTATGGCGACCGACGTCATGTTTTCATTTCTGGCACGGCCAGCATCAACAACAAAGGTGAAATCATGCACCATGGTGATGTCGTAGCTCAGTGCCACCGCATGTGGGAGAATGTTGCCGCATTGCTCAACGAAGCTGGGTGTACATATGACGATGCCGCTCAGATGATTGTCTATCTGCGCGACCCTGCCGATTACGAGGTGGTACGCCGTCTGTATGAAGAACGTTTCCCCGACAAACCCTGGGTCATTGTCAACGCCAAGGTTTGCCGTCCCGGCTGGCTTATCGAGATGGAGACCATGGCCATCAAGCAACAGTCTACCGACTTCCCCTGCTACTAATTATAAAAATGGCAATAAAGAATGCCGCACACCATGCAAGAGCATGAATGTGCGGCATTCTTTTTATTTCGTATTCAGTATCGCTTACTTGGCATAAGCCACCGAACGAGTTTCACGAATCACCGTGATTTTCACCTGACCAGGATACGTCATCTCGTTCTGAATCTTCGTGGCAATCTCGCCGCTTAGAGCCTCAGTCTCAGCATCAGACATCTTGTCTGCACCGACGATGACACGAAGTTCACGACCAGCTTGAATAGCATAGGTCTTCGTCACACCCGGATAACTCATGGCAATAGCCTCAAGGTCGTTCAAACGCTTGATGTAAGCTTCAACAATCTCACGGCGAGCACCGGGACGAGCACCCGAGATGGCATCACACACCTGAACGATGGGAGCCAACAACGTCTGCATCTCCATTTCATCGTGGTGAGCACCGATAGCATTGCAGATGTCGGGTTTCTCCTTGTATTTCTCTGCAATCTTGGCACCATAGATAGCGTGCGGATCCTCAGTATCCTCATCGGGCACCTTTCCTATATCGTGCAGTAGTCCAGCACGCTTTGCCTTCTTCGGATTCAGACCGAGTTCAGCGGCCATCACAGCACATAGGTTAGCTGTTTCACGGGCATGCTGCAACAGGTTCTGGCCATAACTGGAACGATACTTCATCTTACCCACGATGCGGATCAGTTCAGGATGCAGTCCATGAATACCAAGGTCGATAGCAGTCCGCTTACCTGTTTCGATAATTTCATTTTCGAGTTGCTTCTTCACCTTGGCAACGACCTCCTCAATACGTGCAGGGTGGATGCGGCCATCGCTGACCAGCTGATGGAGTGCTAGACGGCAAACCTCACGGCGAATAGGATCGAAAGCAGAAATGACAATGGCTTCTGGTGTGTCGTCAACAACGATTTCAACGCCTGCAGCAGCCTCCAAGGCACGTATATTGCGTCCTTCACGACCAATGATTCGGCCTTTCACCTCGTCATTATCAATATGGAACACTGAAACACTGTTCTCGATAGCAGTTTCAGTAGCCACGCGCTGTATAGTCTGGATGACAATTTTCTTTGCCTGTGCATTGGCATTCAACTTTGCTTCATCAATGATTTCGTTGATATAGCTGGCGGCATCAGTACGAGCTTCATCCTTCAGGCTTTCAACCAGCCGGCTCTTGGCTTCCTCAGCACTCAGACCGGAGAGTTCCTCCAGTTTTGCACGCTCCTGGCTCTGCATCCTTTCAAGCTCCTCCTGCTTGATGGCAAGAAGTTTCTTTTCGTTATCCACACGCTGCTGGCTCTGCTCCACCTCTTGCTTGCGACGTCCCAGTTCTTCCTGGCGCTGGTTAAGTGAGATTTCGCGTTGCTTCAGCTTGTTCTCACTCTGCTGAATGCGCTGGTTACGCTGCTGCACCTCTTTCTCGAGTTCGCTCTTCTTGTTCAGGAATTTCTCCCTGACTTCCAGCAGTTTCTTCTCTTTTAACACTTCAGCCTCTTTTTCAGCGGCTGATACCATTTCGTTATATTTCCCCTTGATGACATAGCGGAAAATAGCGTAGCCCGCGATGCCACCCACAATGAGGGCCACCGCAGCTGCAATCAATATACCAATCATTTAATTGTAAAATTTAGAATATTCTCAATCATTGTTTTTAAGTGCTTCTTCAATCTCCGAAGTCAACTTGCCGAGAATATCGCTATATGGTACGGTATCGTTGCGCTTGGCTTCCTTCGCGTAGCGCAACGCAACATCAAGCATGGCAGCATACATGATGTACTTTTCACTACGCTTTCCTTTCAAGGCACCAGCGTATGTGTTCACCGTATCAGTGATGGTTTTAGCTGCATTGCGATACACCTCTTCTTCATCGCGATAGACTTTTACCGCCATCTCGGTATCGTACAGATGCAACGTTATATTCAGTTTCTCTTTTTCTGGCATAGTCGCTCCGGTTTATTTCTCACTCAGTAGCGTAATACATTTATTAACGTCCCTGATTAGCTTAGCCAACCGCTTCTGAGCACCTTCCATGTCGGCGTCTGAAATTTCGATCATCTTAGCCATCTTCAGACTGTTGTAATCGTTACGAGCCTGTGTAAGCTGAGCTTCCAACTCCTTGATGCGTGCATCTCTCTCATCAACCATCGCATACAGGTCAGAATTCTCCTTCTTCATATCTTTGTATTGGAGAATCATCTGCCTGACACGGGTTGTGAATAGGGCTAATGTCTGCTCGTTTTGGTCCATAAGATTACAATTTGGTTACAAAATTAAGGCTTTTTATTCAAATGCCCAAATATTTTGCAAGTTTTTTTACCAAAGTCTCGTTAAAGTGTCACTTTAACTCAGTTCACGAAGCGCTCTCGTCCTTCTTCTTTGGCTCTTTCTTGGCAAGCATTACCACATTATAGACAAAATCGGTAATCCATTTTTGCGAGAAGCCAAGGCGCTTGTCGTACTGGCGAATAGCCGCAACGGTCTTCATGACAGCAGGATCCTTGTAATCGTTTTTGTTGAAGATGTCGCTGACTGTTTTCTCTGTCATCTGATAAATAGCACTGCGGAAGAAAGAGGGAAGGCGAAGCTTGAACTTCATAAGATTGCCCATCAGCATCATCAGGTCTTGCGAAAATCCCTGAAACTGAATGAGATATGTCTGAGCATCCTGCAGTTTGTGACAGTTTTTAGCAACGCTCTTATCAATCTCCTTGAAGAAATCGTCATCCATCTTATAGATTTCTTTCATGAGTTTCTTGCAATGGCTCTTCTCGCCCAAGCCAAGTTTGTTATTCAGCGTAGGCACCCTCAGAGTAGCCTTGAATGTCCGAAGGTCCGGAAGCATAGCTAAGTTATTGATTCCCAACTGAGCAGCCAGCGATGCTTGAAAGTAAACTCTAACCAACGACATATAGTCTTCCATGCCACCGGTCTTATTTTCTTCTTGTTTTTTCCCAAAAAGTTTCGATAGTAATCCCATAGTTTATTGAATGCAAATATATTGATAAAAATGTGTGCTGGCATTGCCAACACTTTGCAAAATTACAACAATATCGTGAAATAACAAAAAAAAGTAGCGAAAAACGTTTGTCCATCCCTGTTTTTTTCGTAACTTTGCATCGTTTTATAAAACAGTAAGGCGCATCCATATGCGCAAAGGAAATATTTCTAACAGAGCAATTCAACTGCCAATGCAATGAAAGGTATTGTTTTAGCAGGCGGGTCAGGAACACGCCTATACCCCATTACGAAAGGTATCAGCAAGCAGCTGATTCCTATTTTTGACAAGCCGATGATCTACTACCCCATCTCGGCACTCATGCAAGCAGGCATTCGTGAGATTCTCATTATCTCGACGCCATACGACCTTCCCGGTTTCCGTCGTCTGTTGGGCGACGGCAGCGACATCGGGGTACACTTCGAATATGCCGAGCAACCCAGCCCTGATGGCCTGGCACAGGCCTTTATCATTGGCGAGGATTTCATTGGTGACGACTGTGCATGCCTGGTACTGGGCGACAACATTTTTCATGGCGTAGGCTTTGACGAACTGTTGCGCCAAAGCGTCATCGATGCTGAAGAACATGGAATGGCCTCTGTATTCGGCTACTATGTGAACGATCCCGAACGCTATGGCGTGGCCGAACTTGACGAGAACGGCAATTGCCTGAGCATTGAAGAGAAGCCTGTTCACCCAAAGAGCAACTATGCCGTTGTGGGCCTCTACTTCTATCCCAACAGCGTCGTAGAGATAGCCAAGAACATCAAACCCAGTGCACGTGGCGAATTGGAAATCACATCTGTCAACCAGGCATATCTGGAGCAGAAGCGCTTGAAAGTAAAAACGCTGCAGCGTGGTTTTGCATGGCTCGATACAGGCACACACGACAGCCTGAGCGAAGCCAGCACCTTTATTGAAGTCATCGAGAAGCGTCAGGGATTGAAGATTGCCTGCCTGGAGGAGATAGCTCTCCACAAGGGATGGATTACCCCTGAGAAGCTTCGCGAGGTGGCCGAGCCGATGAAGAAGAACGCCTACGGACAGTATCTGCTGCAACTTCTAAAAGACTGATGTACCTTTTTATATTTATAAAACGATTATAACAAAAAAAACAATAAATCAAAAAAATGGAAGAAAACAAGAATTTAAGTACAGAGAACGTTTTGGAACAGGATGAGAAGTCAACCTTTGACTTCCAAACCATCTATACTGCCGTCGTTCTCAACTGGAAGTGGTTCGTGCTCTCGCTCATCATCTGCCTGGGCATAGCCGCCATCTACCTGCGCTACAAGACGCCCATCTATCAGGCCTATGCCAAGATGCTCATCAAAGACGAGGACAACACGCGCAGCAGTAGCCGCAACATGGTGAATGCAGCTGTGCTTGGTACCATGTCTAACTCGGCTGGTATCGACAACGAGATGGAGTTGCTCAAGTCGCGTTCCATCGCTGAGCAGGCCGTTCGCGACCTGAAGCTCTATGTGTCCTATCGTAGCAAAGGCAAGGTCAAGGAGACACTGCTTTATAAGAACCAGCCCATCAGCGTCGACATCGATCCTGATCATCTTGAGAAACTCGGTGCACCCATCAATCTGGAAATCCAGTGCGAGAAGAATAGCTACCACATTCAGGGAACTATCGATGCCGAGGGAACAATGATCGACAAGACCATTGCAAAGTTGCCCACCACACTTACCACAAAGGTAGGTACCATTTCGTTCGTTGCCAATGGCACGACTCCGGCTCCTGACGGCGCAGTCTATCTGGTGACTATCCGTTCTCCGAAGGCTTCTGCCTATAAGTATGCAGGCGCGCTCTCTGTCGGACAGGCATCCAAGACAACGACTATTGCACAACTTGTGCTCAACGACGAGATTCCTCAGCGTGCTGTTGATTATCTGAAGCAGTTGGCCACCGTATACAACCGTCAGGCTAATGAGGACAAGAACGAGGTTGCACTTCGTACCGAAGCATTCATCAACTCACGTCTTGAGAAGATCAACGCTGAGCTTGGCAACACTGAAGGTCAGCTCGAAGCTTACAAGCGTAGCCATAACATGGTCAACCTAAGTTTGAACGCAGGTCAGGCAGTTGGTAACCAAACTGCATACGACCAGAAACTGGCTGAAGCCAATACCCAGGTTGCTCTCATCAACAGCCTCAACGAAGAGATGACCAAGCAGGCTGGCTCCTATGGCACACTGCCTTCCAACGTAGGCCTTGCCGACCAGGGCACGCAGCAGCTCATCAACCGCTACAACGAGATTGCACTTGAGCGCAACCGTCTGCTTCGCACGGCCTCTGAGACCAGCCCCACTGTGGCACCGCTGACTGCTCAACTCGACGAGCTCCAGAACAGCATCAACAACTCGTTGCGCCAGACCCGTAAGAACTACGAGATTCAGCGTAATTCTATCGCTTCGCAGTATAACAAGTATTCCGCTCAGGTGGGTGCAACCCCAGAACAGGAGCGCATGCTTACCCAGATTGGTCGTCAGCAAGACGTGAAGTCTGGTCTTTACCTGATGTTGCTGCAGAAGCGTGAGGAGAACTCCATCCAGCTTGCTGCCACTGCCGACAAGGGTAAGCTCATCGATGAGCCTACTGCCGCTGGCAAGGTTAGCCCGAAGTCGTCGATGATCATGCTCATCGCCCTGCTCCTCGGACTTGCCATTCCCGCACTGGTACTCTTCCTGCTATCGTTCTTCCGCTATAAGATTGAGGGTCACGACGATGTGGCTCGCCTCACCAAGCTGCCCATCCTTGCCGATGTGGCTGTGGCCAGTGAGACCGCGAAGACAAAGGCCGACATCGTTGTCCACGAGAACAAGAACAACCAGATGGAGGAGATCTTCCGTTCCATGCGTACCAACATCCAGTTCATGCTCGCTGAGAACGAGAAAGTCATCCTCTTCACGTCGAGCACCTCTGGTGAGGGTAAGACGTTCAATGCAGCCAACCTCGCTGTCAGTTTTGCTCTGCTTGGCAAGAAGGTCATCCTCGTGGGTCTCGACATCCGTAAGCCTCGTCTGGCTGAACTCTTTGAGATTGATGACCACAAGCATGGTATCACTCCTCTGCTCACCCACGACCAGCCCACTTGGGAACAGATCACAGAGCAGATTCTACCTTCTGGCATCAACAACAACCTCGACCTGCTCCTTGCTGGTCCTATCCCACCGAACCCCACCGAGCTCATCGCCCGCCATTCTCTGGAGATTATCTTCGACATTCTCAAGGAGAAGTACGATTACATCCTCATCGACTCTGCTCCTGTCGGTCTTGTCACCGATACTCTGCAGATTGGCCGCGTTGCCGACGCTACTGTCTACATGTGCCGCGCCGACTACACACCGAAGGAGAGCTTCAACCTCATCAACTCACTCGATGCGGAGAAGAAGCTTCCGAAGATGTCTATCGTCCTCAACGGTATCGACATGTCGAAGAAGAAGTATGGCTACTACTATGGCTATGGCAAGTATGGCCGCTACGGCCGTTATGGCCGCTATGGCAGCTACGGCAAGTATGGTAAGTATAGCTATGGTTCTTACGGTGGCTATGGTGGCTATGGCAGCTACGGCAATTATGCCAAGAGCAGCTATGGCGACAAGAACGACACATCCATCAAGCGATAGGCCCTAGCCTACCGCTTGAAATGGAGAATTGAGAATTGAAAATTAATGTGCAATGGCCAATATTATTGCCAACAAATCGGAAGCTTTTGCTGTAAGGATTATCAATCTTGCACGCTATCTCTGAGAGCAAAAACAAGAAGCGATTATCTCTAAGCAGATATTTCGAAGTGGTACAAGTATTGGCGCAAATGTTTCTGAAAGCAATAATGCACAAAGCAAAAGTGATTTCGAGAATAAGCTAAACATAGCACTCAAAGAGGCTGATGAAACGGCATATTGGCTGCGTATCCTTAAAAGAACGGATTATTTGACAAAAGAGGAGTATGACTCTATCTATTCAGATGTTACTGAGATAATTGCAATTCTCATCGCCAGTATAAGGACTTCACGTGGAGAGAATCCTAAAAAAAATGGTAATAGTTCCACATCACCTCACAAAGAGTAACTAATTCTCAATTTTCAATTATCAATTCTCCATTTCAGAAATTTTAGAATAAAATTTGTGACTATGACTATCGCAGTTGATTTCGACGGAACCATTGTTGAGCATCGCTATCCTGAGATTGGCGAGGAACTTCCCTTTGCTACGGAAACGCTCCGTATGCTTATCAAGGACCAGCACCGTCTCATCCTTTGGAGTGTACGCGAAGGCCAGCTTCTTGAAGATGCCATCAACTGGTGTCGAGAGCGTGGTGTCGAGTTCTATGCCGTTAACAAGGACTATCCAGAGGAAAAAGAAGAGTGGAACAACCACTTCTCTCGCAAGATCAAGGCAGACGTCTGGATTGACGATCGTAACATAGGAGGTATCCCCGATTGGGGACAAATCTATCAGATGATTTCCCAAGGCCTGACCTGGAAAGACCTGATTGCACAAGCCTCCCGCCGTACTCTCGAACACCACGAAGCCCCAAAGAAAAAACACTGGTGGAGCAGATAAAAAAGACGAGCGCCGATGGATTTTCTCCACCGGCGCTCTTGTTTTTCACCTCTTCACTCGCGCGAAGCGCATCTAAATCATCTCAACCTTGAATAGTGCCGCAGGCACTAAATCCTGTCAAGGATTGACCGCATAGTATGGAAGAAGGGGCCCGTCTCGATATGACTCAGTTCTGCCAGGCGTTTCAATGCCTTATAGGGAGCCTGCTCATGGTTCATCCTTCTGACAACATAGTAGAACCCGTTGGTGTTCAAAAGGCCTACTGCCACGACCACAAGGAACTGCACCGTTGCGTCGCCTCCCAGCTGATATGTTGCCAGCCAGCACAGGATGTTTAATACGTTCAACGTAATCACACTCACGGCTGTACCCACGTGCGAGAAGCCAATCTCAATAAACAAGTGATGTAGATGCGACTTGTCAGCATGGAAAGGCGACACACCCTTCATGATGCGACCGCTCATCACACGCAACGTGTCGAACACGGGAACCGACAGCACCGAGATACAGAATGCCACCACGCCCATATTCGGGAAGTTGTATGCCACACGCGAGGTGTTGTCAACCGTATGCAACGTGAAGATAGTCATGAGCATGCCCATCATCAGTGTTCCACCATCACCAATAAACATTTTTGACTTGAGTCCGAACACATTATGCAAGAAGAAAGGTATCAGCGAACCGGCTGCCAGTGCACACATCACAGCCATCGTACCATCATGCGATGCACAGAACACCATGCCGAAAGCCAGGCATGCCATGACGCAAAGGCCAGAGGACAGACCATCTACGCCATCGATCATATTGATGGCATTGATGATGCCACATCCGGCAAACGACACCAGTGGCAACGACAGGTAGACAGGCAGTTTGTGGATACCGAACAAGCCATGGAAGTCATTCATGTTCGTCTGATCCATCAATACGACGAAAGCAATTACCATGATCTCAATGACAAGCCTCATCCAAGGCGAAAGCCCAAGGATATCATCGGCCAAGCCGACATAGAGCATCACTGTGATTGCCACTACCGATGTGAACAGCGCATAGCTATTGAAGAACACGCTCGTCATGCCAGCACCAACGATGATACCCCAAATTACGGCAACGCTTCCTAATACGGGAATCGGCCTTTCCTGAAGCTTTCGTGCATCAGGCCTGTCCAAAACCTGAATCTTTTTTGCGATTCGCACCACTACTGGATGTACGAGAAATACCAGCAGCATTGAGATGACAAAAGGCAAGATAATGCCTTGAGTCCATATTTTCCAACTTAATCCTAACATATTCAATTATAGAGTTTAGAGTTTATTGTTTAGAGTTTAGAGAAAAAAGTATTACGTACGGCGGAAACCATCGACGATAAACGACGGAATGCCGTATATACTTTCTTCTGGGAACATCATCAGATTACGGAGTTTCATTTGCAGATGTCCCCAGAATGCGACAAAACGCCTGATGAAATAATATTTCGAGTCACTCTTTGTTCGCTGATCATAATAGCCGAAGTTTCCTGATTCCAAGATATACCTTAACAATCGTCCAGCATTTTTGCCATAATGTTGATCATAGAAAGGCATCGAATCTTTCGGACAACCTAGTAAATCAACAGCCATACAACCGAATGCCCTCCATAGTTTTAGCAATCCCGTATTTTTCAAGTCCGACTCTAATTGCTCTAAGTTTATTGCCCCTTTCTTCATGTGTAGCAACCTCATCCAGTCACATACCTGACGCAAGCCGATGCCACCACCGAAATAATGGCGTACCATGTGCATGAAAACAAATACGACGTCGAAGCGTACGGGGGGCAATGCCGCCCCACTCCATTTATCAGTTGGTAAGTCCACACACGACAGCACAAAAGAATCAAACATTTTGTTGCTCTTCCTGTTTACTTCAGGATTAATCTTTCCGTGCAGTTCTATATAGATACCCTTATAATCGAATTCAAGTGTTTTCGTTGATGGTGTATCAGCAGTAATATCCTCTGGTTTCAGATGACGAAGGAAGTCCTCACGCGCTTTTTTAAAATCCTCCACTAACGGAAAATACACATCAATATCACCCGACTGTCTGCGAAGTGGTTTCTCATAGTTCTGAGCTATCCCCTGCCCTTTCAGTAACCAACTCTTTACACCAAGTTCATCGAGAGTTCTGAACAGAACAGGCATCAAACCGTTCATCCGTTTGTTGGCCTCCTCTATTTCCATGACCTCCTTCAGCACCTGAAGGTAGAGAGGTCGCGGCATCACACCACGAGAAAGTATCGACATGGCGTCGCCGACAACACCCAGCACCGTCTGCTCACGAGCCAACTCTACGACACGTTCCCAGTCAATATCTGAATCCCTGAATGCATCTTCATGGACTGCAGTTCCCCACAATCCTGCCTTCAACAACTCCAAAAAAGCAGATTCCGTTTTATTCACGTTAATAAATAGTTGTCACTAACAAACAGCCTATTACCTATAACCTATAACCTATTACCTACAGTCTACTTGTCTGTTCTACGTAGCAGCCGGTATACCCACTTAAAAGGGAAAACCTTTCTGTCCACCACAGTGACGCCTTGAAAGCTATTCAACGTGTGTAACCCTGGTATTCTCCTCACTTCAGAAAATTCGTTGGTTCGAAACTCTTGTATGCTCAATGCATTCCCATACCATTGATTCGATTCCTGAGCAGGTCGATAGACCTTTCCATTACATTCAAAGAAATCACCAGCATTTCTGGCAATACATTCTTCGAAAGTATAAACCTTCGGGGCATTCAAAGCATCAATTTCAAGGTTTGAGACCTCCCATCCCTTTTGGGAGGGGTTTGGAGTAGGTTTCATCCATAGTCTTTTGCCATTCGGTTCAGGCAACTTCGTTGAATAGATCATATTATTATATATAATAGCATCCGTCAACGGTTCCTTAGAGAGCGTTTTCACATATTGGCATACATCATTCTTTTCGTCATATTCGTAAAGGTCCAACTTCCTCTGCCTGCCCTGCTCCGGATATACAAAGATTTTTCCATCCTTCCGCATGATAGCAGGAAAACTGAAATGTCTACCAACCAGCACCGCTTTACATGAGACGATGGAATTTCTCTCCATGTCGACAATGATCCTGGATATTCTGCCGATATCATCAGCATATCGATAGTCTTCCACCAGCAGTTTCACTTCATTGTCTTTGACTGACACGATAAACGGATCAGCAAACCATCTGTCGTGAAATGGATTTGCCGGCCATTGTACACGTAGTTCCTCCCCACCGATAATTCCTTCTAATGAATTATCGACTATTCCTATCCGCCATCGCGGTCTAATCAATTGCCTTAACGTCATATTTTTAATGTCACGCGGATCTCACAGATCCCACAGATTATTTTTAAGATGATGGTTATATCGGTTAGAAGTATATTGAAAGTTCACTTTCATATTTCACTAACCAATAGAACATCTTTATTCTTGAATAAAGTTATTTTGCGAGCAAAATGAAATCATCATAAGAACTATCTGTTTAGATGGTATAGATCTGTGTGGTATTATTAACTATAAACCGCCTCGTACTGTTCGTACATTCTCTCTGTTGAAAACCGTTCTTCTGCTACAGCCTTTGCCTTGCAGCCTTTCCCTTGATGCTCATTTGCCGTAAGAATTGCTTTCACAAGTTCCTCCATATCTTCTGAATGGAAATATGTAACCTCTTTATCGGTAAACTTTTCCTTCATCCCTGGTATATCGGCACAGACGATTTTTTTCCCATAAAAGGCTGCCTCCACCAAAGCCAGGCAGAAGCCTTCACTGTTTGAAGCCATCACAAAAATGTCTATCAACTGCTGATAACGATGTGCCTCAAGCCTTTCACCCATGAACAACACCCGATCATCTACATGCATGTCTTTGGCCTGTTGCATAAGAGCGTGCATACCTTTTCCACTACCAATAAGTAATAGCTTATAGCACTCAGGCAACCGGCTCAACGCATTGATAACCGAGGATACATTCTTGATAGGAACCATTTCGCAAACACATGCCACTAGAGTTCCTGTCTTTTTGAAAAGTCCTATCTGTTGTGTATCCTCCTCATACTGCTGTTGAAGATCTAACGAAACGTGTTGTTCTATGTCAACTCCATTATAGCACACATACAACTTGTCGTTAGGAATCCAACGGCTATAATATGCTTTGGCATCATTACTGAGCACCGCCACCTTGTCAAACTTCCTTGCAACCGCCATCGTGTAGTGTCCCAACAAATATCCTGTCACTCGACCTAATGAATAGCGATACTCCGTAAACAGATACGAATGCATCGTCACCATCTTCCGTACGCCTTTCAGACGCGATGCATACACCATCGGTCTGAACGAATGTGCATGTACCCAGTCAAAGTTGCTAAAGTCTTCACGCTTCCAGAACGAAATGCGCCTTGTCTCACACGCGAACCGCAAAGGATTCTCTCGTTCATCGAAGTAGAACACCACACACTCATGCCCATGTGCCACCATCCGCTCCACCAAGTTGCGGACAACAATCACCGGCCCTAGTGGTGCCAATGAAGGAACAATGTATGCGACTCGCATTTTCATTTTTTATGTCACACAGATCTCACAGATCCCACAGATATTATTTATGATGATTGTTATATCGGTAAGAAGAATATTGAAAGATCACTTTCATATTTCACTAACCAATAGAACATCTTTATTCTGGAATAAAGTTATTTTGCGAACAAAATGAATCATCTTAATAATCGGCTTAGATGGTATAGATCTGTGTGAAATTAAAATATTCGCGTGAACTAAAGAACAATTCGATGAATACCATCTTTCATATCATACTCCCCGAAATTCACAAGAAGCCCAAGATGTTTATTCATCAACTTCAAATATGTTTTTGTCTGCTTAAAGAAGATAGGCTTCAACGCCTCAACGGATTTCAATTCGATGACAACTTGATCTTCAACCATCATATCAAGTCGAAGATTAGTCTTAAGCATATTACCTTTATAGGCGATTGGCACCTCTACCTGGCGCTCGACCTTTAATCCACGTTTCCCCAATTCATAACATAACGCTTCTTCGTAAACAGACTCTAATAATCCAGGGCCAAGGGCATTGTACACATCCCAAACTGCTCCCCGTATCTGATATGTCAATTCATTCTCTGTCATATTTTTGTTTTGTCACACAGATCTCACAGATTCCACAGATTTTTTAAGATGATACGTTTGGATTTATGGAAAAAATGGAAAGCGAGCTTTCACTATTATTCCAATAAATCAAAACCTTTATTCATGAATAAAGTTATTTTGCGAGCAAAATGAAATCATCATAAGAAAAGATCTCTAAGATGGTTACAATCTATGTACAATAAAAATTATCTGTTTAGATGGTTAAGATCTGTGTGCGATTATTTTTCCGGAAACAAGCGCCAACAATGAGCGCAGCCGGCCAGAGAGTGACACCTAAGACTTTGAGCGTGCGATAATCAAGGTGGCTTAACAGTGTCATTAGCGAATACCTTAACGCCGCACCGCAAGCCAAATATTCAGCCAAGTACTTCACAGCATCCTTCGGATTCTCCCATAACCGATCACCAAGTTCATTTAGCATCACATAGTTCGAGAAGGTATAATCAATGCACTTCTGACGACTAAACACAGGCACACTCAATCGTTCGGAGGACTCCGTATGGTACACTCTCATCGGTCTGTTCAGATATCGTGATTGATATCGCCTGGCAACACGATTCCACAACACAGACTCACGTACAAACGACACCTCATCAGCCAACCATTTCCCTTCATTATTAAAGATGTCAACCTCCTTAATCACTTCTAGTTTTCTGGATTGTAGATGTTCGCTGGGGTGCTTTTTCGTCCATTCCATCTGGATGTAGTTTGTGTCGATATATGGACGATCATCATGATAACTCAGCACCTTTCCGTCTTTCTCTACACAAAGCCCACAAACAACACCAATATCACTCCTACCCTCTTCCTCAATCCGTTTCCACTCCTGAGCAAGAATCTCCAGGCAGTCATCTGTCAGCTCATCATCGTCGTCTATGTCCACCATATATGGCGTTTCTACCAAGCCGAAGCCAGCCTTCTGCGCCCAGTACCGCCCCCGATGCTCCTGTTTGTGGTAATCAATTCTGACAGCACCCTCTTCCTTCAGTTCTTCAACGACTTGCTTAACCCTGTTATCTGTGCTGTCATCCACGATGAGCCAAACGAAATCCTCATACGTCTGTCTCTTCAAAGACCCATACAGCCGCCTCAGTTCCTCAGGCCGATTGCATGCCGTTGTAAAAACAGTGAATAACATTATTTGGTTGGTCGGCACACAGATCTCACAGATCTCACGGATATTAAAATTCTCTTATGATAATATGTTTAGATTTATGGATATCTGGAAAGCGAGCTTTCATGATTATTCCAGGATATCTAAACCTTTATTCTTGAATAAAGTTATTTTGCTAGCAAAATATAATCATCATAAGAAAAATCTGTATGGATGGTAAAGATTTGTGTGAGATATATGACTTCAAGCGTAGTTACCCTAAAGCAGGCTATTACCCCTTACTTGCGCAGCAAGTGCAAGTATACCCAAGTACGAAGTTTGTTGGGCATCAGAACTTGAACGATGCCACGTATGGTGCAGATATAGAGGAAGTAGCCGAATGAGATCAGTCCATGTTTATACATATACCAGAACACGCGAACCACACTCTTATAGAACTTCAGCCCGCCACGCCTTGCAATCTGGTCCTTACCCGACCGCACATTCACGACGACATCAGGGATATTCTTGAACTTACATCCATGTTCCATCATGCGCGCCCAGAGGTAATGATCCTCCTGCAAGAAGAACGGCTGGTAATTCCCACTTTTCATCAAGTCAGCCTTCTTGAAGATAACCGTCACGTGGTTCACAGCACAACGTCCTCGCATCATCCGCTTTATCTCACTGTCCTCCAATGGCAATATACGCTTTGCGATGATGTTCTCAGGCTCGCCATCGAACTCAGTAATCATGCCGCCCACTAGGCTCAGTTCGGGATCCTCCTCAAAGCATTTCATCTGCTTCTCAAACCGATCTGGCAGACAGATGTCGTCAGAATCCATTCGCGCTAAGTAGTCATACTTCGCCGCCTCGGCAGCAATCCTCATGGCCTCACCCAGACCCCTATTCTTCTCCTGCGGCAGATAGCGAATGATAGGTTTCAAGTTTCGAGTATCTTGTTTCAAGTTACCCTCGCCTTCAAGGCAGAGTTGGGGTAGACTTTCAACTTTAACCTTCAACCGTTCAACTTCCCTTTCCAGCTCAGCTGGAACAGGCCCGTCAGCCACTATAACTATTTCATTTGGCAGCAGCGTCTGCTGCAACAGACTATCAAGAGCTATCCGCACCAACTCCGGCACATCACTCTTGTATATCGACATTATAACACTAAACTTCAACATAATATTCAAATAATTCTAACAAGGTTATATGTTTCCTTTTACTCTCTTAATGAAGTCCCTTGTAAAGACCTCAGCCCCTTTGGCATTCAAATGAGTCATATCATAAAAGAGTTCTGGATGATTTGTGAAAGCCGTATCACCATTCCAGGTAAGCAATCCTAAATCTTTCTGTGACAGCTCACCATTAACTATTTCCCCAAAATTACCTTTATCAATAATAAGCGAGGGCGACATTACAAACAGCAATTTAATACTTTTCTCCTTGCAAACGTCTATTATTTTATTCATGTATAGAAGGCATTGACTATTCATCTTTAAATTGCCATTCTCTACTTTGGACAACATCCCTTTAATCTCTTTTACGTCTAAGGGTCGGTAGCCATTTAAATCTTCAGCTGTTTCTGCAAATCGAGCATTCAACAACCACTCCCAGGTCTTATTATACCGATATATATTTGATATTCGTTTTATCTTGTCTATCGGTCCACCTATTGAGTCAATGATATCGTCAATAGGCTTCAGAAACCCATAATAGCAATTAAAGTCGTTAAGAGATGCCATCCATGTATCTGAGAGTGTAGAATGGGTAACATCCACAACTACTAGTTTTGGGGTACATCTCGTCAAGAATCCCTCCAACACCATCGCATCATAAATAATGTTCTGACCATCACGACCGGCATTAAAGCAGGACATACCTAATGAATCCTCAAGAATCCTGCAATCATAATGATGATTGGCTGTCGATGGACCCAATATCAGCACATCTGCAGTCCGCTTAAAGAATGCCTGCACCGTATTAGTCTGGTTCACACCAACATCTTTCACATTGAGAATAGCATCTTTGGTGACTGCGCCTATCAGCAGATCACACCCCACAACTATTCCTAATATAATCGCAATAAAAACAATCTTCTTTCTCATCACTACATTGAACAAAAATCTGCTCTTCTACCCCACATAAATGGAACATGAAACTTGAAACCAGAAACCTAGAACTTGAAACTATACTTAGAACTGAAAATAGATAAACTGTGCTCCGTTCAACTCACCTGTATAAAACACATACACTATCAGCAAAGCCATGCTAACAGCCTGCACATAATAGTTCTTTGAATGGAGCAGGTGGATATTCCATCCTTCCTCATCTTTCAATTCCTTAAACAGCATAATACCTATTGGCAGAGCTGCCGTCAAAGCCCAAGAGAAGAACAGACCTCCAGATGCAAACACCCTTCCTAACATTCCAAAGAATTGCTGGAACGTATCACACCTGAACACCATCCATCCTATCGTGCACAACACAAATACTAGCAATATTGAGCAATACTTGGACAGCCAGGAACTTGAGACCTGAAACTTGGATCTGTATAGTCGGTACCCATACACCAGCACTCCGTGATAACCTCCCCATATCACGAATGTCCAGTTTGCTCCATGCCAAAGTCCGCTTACAAGGAACGTCACCATCGTATTCCGGAATATCTTCCATTGGGAGCAGCGACTACCTCCCAACGGGAAATAGACATACTCCCGAAAGAATGCCATCAATGACATGTGCCATCGGCGCCAGAAGTCACCACAATTTGTCGCGAACAGCGGCCGTTTGAAGTTCTCCGTCACCTTAAATCCCATGATCTGCGACACACCAATGGCCATCTCTGAATATCCACAAAAGTCTGCATAAATCTGGAATGTGTATAACACCGATGCCAATATGATTGTTATCCCACTATGATGATAGTAGTTGTTAAACACCGAATCCGTATATGGAGTAACCTTATCTGCAATACACATCTTCAGGAACAATCCCCACAACACACGTTTACATCCTTCCAACACCATTGCGTCATCCCACCTTCGCGCCGTTTTCAATTGGGGAATAAACATATTCGGCTTATCGATGGGGCCCGACATGATTGTTGGGAAGAATGCTACGTATGCAGCAAAATCAATGAAGTTTCGTTCTGCCTCTATGTTTCCCCTATAGACTTCTACAATATATGAAATCAACTTAAATGTAAAGAAGCTAATTCCAATAGGAACAACGATATTGAAAGAGCTCCAATTAGTGTTGATACCGAATAGTCCAAGCGTCGCGGCAAACTGCTCTGTGAAGAAGTTCATATATTTGAAATAGAGTAGCATCCCTACTCCAAAGACAGTTCCTATCAACAACAGAGTTTTCCTTGTATTCTCATCTTTACGGGTAATAGTTAGCGAGAGTCCATAAAACACGACTGTTGCCGCCAACAGCAATCCCACCATCCTCCAGTCCGTCCATCCATAAAAGATATAGGATGCGAATAACACCCATATGTTTTGAATTTTCACAGATCCCTTTGAAAAAAAATACGGTACAGAAAAAAGGACAAAGAACAATACAAAAAGAATAGAATTAATTATCATACCAATTTGTCATCTATTACATGCAATAAATCAACACAGCAAGATAATGATTTATTATTTTTATCCAAAAGAGGATTAAACTCTACAAAATCCATTGAACATATCGGCAGTTCTGTCAAAAACATAGAAAGAAGGGACTCCACATCTACTAGATTGATCCCATCCTTTTCTGGAACACCTGTTCCAGGAAATATAAATGGATCTATTACATCTACATCGAAACTAATATGTACATGCTTAATCCCTTTTTTCCTAACAGAAGAAATGATGCTACTGGCAACTTTACTTGCACCTTGTCTAATAATATCTTGAGACGAATATATATTTAATTTCTTTTCTTTCGCAAAAAGTAATTCGCCATCATCTAAAGCACGACTACCAACAAAGAAAACATTTTGATGACACACACAATTCTCCGAATATTGAACATCTTTTATATCATTTACATCCATATGCCCGAGTCCCATTAAATAAGCCATATGCATACCATGGACATTATGCGTTATCGATGTTTCTTTTGTGTTAAAATCTCCATGAGCATCGATATAAATAATACCAAGTTCTTTGAACACTTCAGCTACGCCACCTATACTTCCCCAAGAAAGAGAATGATCTCCACCAAATACTAACGGAAAATGATTTGCTTTTAAAGATTCCACCACTTGGTTATGAAGATGCTCACATGAGCGTAACACTGAAGTCAAATGCTTCATTTGCGAATTAGTCGACATAGAGTTGTTGTCACATCTCACATCACCAATGTCACACAAAACATGATGAGTAAATAATGTTTCCAACCCTATCTGTCTTATATAAGCGGGAGCTTGATCCATTCCTGAAACAGATGCTCCCGCCATCAAAGGCATTCCTATAAAGTCTATATCCATGTTAGCTCAATTTTATCCATGACCCCAACAAATAATCATCATCAATATTATCGAATCTTTCTAATCCGCTTCCATCATAAAAAGTAAGTTCACCGAAAAATAATTGACCAGCGATTGAATACCAATCTACACGACAATGAATCATGTTAGATGTCAGTTTTTCACTTAATCTAATCATTAGGTCAAAGTTACTAGGCTTAGGAAAAACATCTTCTGAAGCATTAGCAAAATCTCCACCTTGCGAAATTGAGGTTTTATGCCATTCGGTATCATAAAAGTCCTGTGTTTGCTTGTCCGTATTTCTAAATCGATGCAACTCTATCAATCTAGCCTTACCGTTAAAACAAAGAACTTTATAATCTCTTAAAGATTCTCCATCCTCTTGCTCCATATATTTCTCGATAATAATTCTTGGTTTTACATTTTTATAGGGAAATTCTCTGTTTCCCCAATAAGGATTCTTTGACAGCCATTTCTCCATCTGCTTTTTTGATTTTGCAAAATCGAACGATGCCTTATCTTTACAAATGAAAAGACCTCCTGAGTTATGGGTACACTTCATTACGAATTGATTGGGAAGTGCATCAATATCTATTTCATCAAAACTATCATAAACGCCATAAGTAGGAATAATATACTCTTTACCAATTATGGAGGCCACATAGTACTTCGCCTCACACTTGTCTACCATTTTTGTATATTCAGGCTTCCTATCATACAATTTCAACCATTGTAATTTTTCATTAAACGTTTGAGGATTTTGAAGATTTAAATGATTATGAAAATTCAAATAATATTTCCATTTTATAAAACTCTCGTCACTAACATACGGACCTAATCTGTTCAAGACTAGTTCACAAGCATAATATGGATTCTTTAATGCTTTAATAATCTTTTTATTCATATCTTCTTTCTTCAAATTGTCAATACATATTCAAGCACATCTCGATGTGCTTCACATTTTATATAATTTTCTAACATTTTCTTTCTTCCTTTTGTAATAAAGCTAGGTAGTAGACTACGCTTAGACAATGCCCGTAATATCCGATTCGTATATGGAGATAGAACTACAGTATAATTCTTCTTCTTTCGTTTACAAAAATCACGAAAGCACTCATCAAGTTGAATAGAATCAGATATAATCTTATTCAACTTATTTATTGATATTTCAAATTCATTTCTTTCACTATCATCCATAGGACGAACATGGAAATTAGGATTGTCGCCCTGCACGTAAGGATGAATGGTAATCCCCTGGATTTTTTTATTTTCTATTTGTATAGATACATAATAGCCTTCTGCCCACAATTTATCCCATTCAGTATCAGTATCAAAGAAAAAATTACCTAAGCCGTAATAGATATAACCATTATGATACTGCTCATATCCACTATAGCAATGCTGGTGGTGATTTACAACCACATCTGCACCACAATCAATAATAAATCTATATAAAGACTGCATTCTTGGAGAAGGAAGATTATACCCTTCATGTCCTCCATGGGTAATACATATTATGATATCAGCATTTTTCCTTGCTTCCAACAAATCATAATAAATACTGATAGGATTCAAGGGATTAGAACCTATTGAATCCCGTATTGAATACTCATGTTCACAATAGTTTAAAACGGCTATTTTTGCTTCATCAAACTTGATATAAAGTATTTTATTTATCTCATCCCTACTTCTGCCTCCGCCAACATACTTAATACCTTTTTGGACTAATGACTCTATCGTAACATTAACACCTCTATCACCATAATCATAAAAATGATTATTAGCCAACGTGACACCGGAGATTCCTATTTTTTTAAAATAATTAACAACGTCAGGAGATGTACATAAGTTAGGACCGAACTTATCAATTGGCTGGCATAGTTTGTCAACTATTGGAGTTTCAAGATTTATAATGGTAAAGTCTGACTCTTTTATTTGCTGCAATATACTGCTTTCAATCCCGGTGTTTTCAACAACAGCCTTTCGACCTCTCCCTTCTGTTGTAAAATCCCCCATAACAAGAAAACTAACCATAACAATTATCTTTTAATTCAAATATTAAAGCCTCCATCAAGTGCGAGATACCATGAAATTAAAAAAGTCAAATAGCTAATAATAAATGCCCATTAGAAACAACGCCTAATATCCATGAAGAACGACCAAATCATAAAAATGATGATAATTCCTATAGGAAAAGCAGCTATGATACTTACCGACTGTAAGCCATACATGGAATTCTCGGCAAAAATCAAGCCGATAGGGAAAAGAATAAACATCACTGCCCAAAGGGTGCGGATGGCCTTATGCGGTTCCTCATCCGGCGAGATCCGTTTGTAGGAATAAGTGGAGGCTATCAATGTCAGCGTGTCGAACGACGTAGCATAAAACATAATCATCGTGATGACAAGCAGAAGCATGGCTACATGGGGCAAGGGCAATGTGCCGAGGATCTTCAGAATGGCATCATAATAGGTGCCGCCAGCATCGACGAAGCCGACTACGTCAAGGCCATGCTTCAACTGTTGGGCCAAGCCGTAGTTACCTAGAATGATAAAGGACGTGAAAGTACCGGCCAGGGCCCAACCATAACCGCCGAGAATCGTGTTCTTGATAGTACGTCCCTTGCTGATCAGGCCGATGAAGAACGGCGTGCCAATAGTCCACGCCATCCAGTATGCCCAGTAATAGAGAGTCCAGTTCTGAGGGAACGAGGTTTCACGTAACGGGTCAAGCGTGGTGGAGAGACCGATGAAGTTCTGAACCAGGTTACCGATGGACTGGAAACCTGTCTCGAGGATATAGCGTGTCTCGCCTCCGAGGAAGAGCACATAGCCGAGGAAAGCAAAGAAGAAATACATGCACCACTTGGCCATCTTGGAGATGCCTTTCATGCCGAACCATACAGCCAAGGTATAGATGACGGCGATGATGACCAGCAGGAGGATGGTGAGGGCTATACTGTCAGAGATTCCCAGCACCTCACAAAGGGCAGCGGAGAGCAAGGGGGTGGCAAGGGAGAACGTTGTGGCAATTCCTGCCAGCATGGCAAGGATGGCGATGATATCGATAAGGCGGCCCCATCGGCCGTCAACCCTGTCGCCGAGAAGCGGACGGCAGGCCTCGGAAAAACGCTGGCGCTCACGTTTGCGGACATGCATCATGAAGCCAAAACAAACTGCCAGGATGATGTGGAAGCACCAGGCTATCGGTCCCCAATGGAACAATGGGAACGTAGGTGCCCATACCTGCATGCTACCCATCGACTTCACATGGGGATCGCTGGCGTACATTGCCCACTCACTCAAGGAATAGAACATGATGTCGGCGGCAAGTGCCGATGTGAAAATCATGGCTCCCCACATGAAGTTGCCATATTGGGGTTTATCGATATTGCCGAGCTTTACCTTTCCATACTTTGAAAAGGCTGTCCACAGGCTCAGCCAAAAGACGCCGACACCAAGGATGGCATAATAAAGGCCGCAGTCGTCGCCGATAAACTTGCGCACCGACTCCAGAACTGTCTTGGAGCTTTCCGGGACTATCATGAACAGTGCGCCTAAAGCGGCGACGCCGAAGAACGGGACAAGGGTGGTCACCCAATCAATTTTTCCTTTCAGATCATTATTATTACTCATATCCTTATCTTTCATATGTCTGGTATAGTTTTCCGAGATTCTCTTTACAACGGTTGAAACGGTCTGCTCCGTATGAACCGAAGTCATCACCCTTAGCTTCTTTGATGACTGTCCACTGAGCCCATAGGTAATCCCACAGAATCTGATAACAAAGGATCTTCTCACGGGTATGTACCGGAACCATACTCACGAAATATTTGCTGAGTAGGTAGTCCTGGTTCTCTTCGCTGAACGAGGACTCCAGGAATAATGCAGCGATGTCGGCCATGGGGTCATTCATTCCGGAATACTCCCAGTCTATCAGATAGAGTCTGCCATCCCTGGCCTTGATGAAGTTCTCGGGAACGGCATCGTTATGGCACGGCTTAAGATCCACTCCCAGAGTATTGAGGCGGTGCTCCAATGACATTACCTGTGCATACACTTCTTCCCAGCCTTCATACATGGAAGCACCGGCAGACTTCATCAGTCGGTCGTACTTCTCGATCTCCTTGAAGACATTGAACTCGTTGCGCAGACGGATATGGGCTCCATGAACCGTGCGGTAGATGGCGGCGACCTTTTCTATGTTGTCATGGCGCTGGATAGTGGCTACATTGAGGGTTTCGGCCTCGGAAATATACTCCGTCAGCTTAATGCCTGTTTCTGTGTTGAAATAATATGTCATCGGATTGACACCGAGCCGGCTGCCCTCATTGGCATTGAACTCCTCATTGGCTCTCTCGACCATTCCCTCTGCGCCGTTGCCGGGAACACGCAGGACGTAGCTCGTTCCGTTGATGTCTACTCGGAAATTTTTATTGCTCATACCGCCGATCTTGGCAATCTCGACATTGCCTAAATCGGTTTCGGGGAATATCTCCGACAAGTGTTGCAGCAGGTTGGCGAGATCAAAGGGATCCTCCCTTCGGCGCAGTCTGGGATAGACCTCGTTCGTCAGTTTCCTGAAGTCTGACTGGTTGTCGACCTCGCCCCAGATCAGATTGGGGAACTTCAACACGGGTCTGTCTATGGCATCGGTCACCTGCATCAGGAGATATTCATAGTTCAGATAGGGATTCTCGGCTTGACGCCATGACTCGAGCATCTTGCCGAAAGTGGGCATTGATATGCGCAGAAGCCCCAACAGCTCGCCTTCAAAACGGCACACGCGGTGTCGGTCCTTTGTGATGCTGGTCACAAAGCCTGACTTCGTCTCGACAAAGCACTCATCACCGCTGCCGCTCTCTTCTGTCATCACAAGGCAGTTGCCCTCTGGTATCTCATTGAGCTGGCGGATGACTTTTTTCTCGAAAAAAGTGTCGCCCTCAACAAGCAGGAAGTCACTGTCGACGAGGTGTTCCGTCAGAGCGAGGGAGCCCATGGATGACGTGAACTCATAGTTTTCGTTGATGATGACCGTCACATCGTCGGCAGAGTAACGGCCGAACAGTTCCGACCTGTAGCCGACGACAATATAGATCCGGCTGAATCCCTCGTCGCGAAGAATCTGAAGCGTACGGTCAAGCAGGCATGTCCCCTCGCAAAATGGCAGAAGAGGATACGGGGTGTTGCTGTCACGTTCCTTACGGCCGGCTAAGATTACTGCGGTTGTCATATTTCGGTGATTGATTCTTTTGCAAGGCTGTCATAGATATAGCGCCTTTCGCCTACGGAGAAAGAGAACGTCAGGGGCTGGCAGGAACGGTCCGCCTTCTTGAAATCATGCAGGTCACCCTCTTTCCAGCCTGTCTGTCGGCAAATGGCTTTGATGACTGAAGAACGGGTGTCGGTGACGTAGCTCTTGTCAAATAGGCGAAGCTCGTCAAGCGTGTCGAACTCGAAGACATCTCCGGCTTCGTATTTATTGATCTTCATGGGCAGTACATCTATATGCCGGATGTACACATCTTCCCAGTACTGCCGGCGGGTTTCGGGCCGGGTGTATTCATCTCTAAGTATCTTGGAGAAGATGGCTGAGAACGACCGGGTGAAGTAGGCATGGCCGACCATATACCAGGAATCGCGCCCGCCGATGCGTACCTCTTTGATTGAACCGGTTGCATCGGTCACGATACAGTACTCAGAGGTCTCACCGTCGGCATACAAGGCGGAATAGTAGCTCTCCTGAGGATCTTCCGCGAAAACATTCTTTGTAAAGTAGTTGTCTGAGCTGCAGAGATATGTATTGCTCAGCCTGTCAAGGATACGTACTACGGAGGAAGTGTTGTTATAGCGCGCATAGTCCTCATTCATGACGACAGAAACACCGAACTTGTCCTGAAGGTAATGGAACATGTCCGCCTTATAGCCCGTCACCACAGTGATGTCTGATATGCCAGCCTCGCGTAACTGGCGGATCTGACGCTCAATCAGGATCTCACCCTTAACCTCCAAAAGGCCTTTGGGGCGTTCCTGGCTGAGAGGGACGAAACGGGAGGAGGTGCCTGCAGCCATGATGACTGCGTTACGGTTAGTCATAAACGGTCAGAAGGAGAACGAGGCCTTGAAGTTCACGTGTGATTTCTCGTAGACAGGGTTGATGATATACATCACACTCAAAGGAAGGGCAAAGTTCTTGATGGCGAGGCTATAGGTATACTTCAACTCGATGTTGCAGACGCCGAAGCCATGCTCATAGCCGTTATAGCAACTTTTGTTGAAGGCTGCACCGACGGCAAGGGCAATCTGGTGGTCATCAAGGAAATCGTAATGGCCGCCGATCTCTGCATAGGTGGAATAGGCTTGCTTGCCTTCGGCATCCTTGTCTGCTCCGGCGAAGAAGTTGGAGAGGGTCAGGTAGGCCGGAATCGATTCCGGTGCAATGGTAACCATTCCCTCAAGCCAGTGTCCAGTCTCACGTCCCTTCAGGTTGAAGTAGTCGTCATGAGGGGTGGTTGTGGTTGGGTAATAATAGTCGTTCAATCCTACCGTCAGCCATTTATAGGTGTAGCTCAGGCCGAGGTCCACCTCGCTGTACTTGCCGTTGATGGCGTAACCGCCCATCACATAAGCATAGAGGCCGTCCTTCTGGAAACTCAACTGAGGAAAGAGTACTGGTGCAGCATCCTCTGTCTGCATCTCCATACCACGCCAGACGTACTTAGTCTGGAGGTCGAGGCCAAGGTGGAAATCACTTAAGGATTTCTGACCAGCCACAACATTGTTAATTCCCAAAAATAGTGTGAGAATCAAAAGAAATATTTTTTTCATATTAACTAAATTTAAATTCAAATTAAAACGGCCTTTATATGATGAGAAGCGCGTTGATCTTCAGGAGGTAATTGCATATAATCACCATAATAGTTCTTCAATATTTGATCAAACCCTATTGGAGCATGATACATTTTTCCTTCAAATTCAACTTTGACAGCAGAATTAAACAGCCTACTCTCATGGTAATCCTTCATGTCAGAGATCAAACCTACAAACTTAGACGTGTCATAAGGTACTGATTTACAGAAATGATCATACAACTTCAGAAAAGGTCTATATCCAATTAAACGGCATATATGCCATACAAGAAAGTTTGCACCTTTACCTTTAGGAAAATGTTTATAAATTGCTGCTGCTCGTAATTTATTAAGAATAAAACAAAACTTATTGTTGAGAGAAGACTTACTTGACATTCCATCATATGGAAAAATATCCAACCATACACCTAACTCAGGAATATTCTCTACATTTTCATCTACTATTTTTGTTTTTTTATCTACCACTTTTGCAAATCCATATAAATAAGACCGATTTCTTGAACAAAGAACATGATATTTCTCGTTAGTACTTGATTCTGTTATATCTAACAGTTTTTCATAATCAGGTCGTGGCATAATAATATCTATATCATCATCCCAAGGAATAAATCCTTGATGACGGATTGCACCGATTAGTGTTCCATATGCTAAGAAATACCTTAAATGATTCTTTTCACATATATCCACAACATAATCTAAGATACCTAGTTCTATCTTTTTTATTTCATCAAGCGTTAAGTGTTTCATAACAATACATTAGCTATAACATTTTCCCACTGTGAGGCAACACTTTCTTTTTTATATAATACAGCTAAACTATAATTGTGTCGCATCATACTATTCATCAATACTTCATTCTCTATGAGAGTTCTCATTCCTTTTGACATTGAGTTTACATCACCAACATCAATTAAAAGACCGTTTTCGCCATCTATTATAAGATCCTCTGTACCCGAGACTCTTGTAGATAAAACTGGGAGACCAACACAAATTGCCTCTATCATTGAGTTACTCATCCCCTCATAGTCACTCGACATGCAGAATATCCTTGATTTTCTTAGTTCCTCTATCACATTCTCTGTTCTTCCTGGTAGCAATACCCTATCTGTCAATTGTAAATTATCAATTAACAATTGGAGGCTTTGCCTCAGCGGCCCCTCTCCATATATTACCAACTGCCAATTAGGAAAGTCATCTGCAATCTTAGCAAATGCTCGAATCATCATCTCCTGATTCTTCTGCGGATACAAACGTCCTACAGAAATAATCCGATTGAGCTTCTCCCCATTTTCAATTTTCAATTCTCCATTTTCAATTTGATGAAACACTTCATCTCTTACCGGGTTAGGAATAACGGTCGTTTTCTTCTGAATAAACTTCGGATAGTATGACTTTATAAAATTAGTTTGCACTACGAGATGTTTGGCAAAAGGAAGCAAAATCTTTCTCAGTAATGTCCAATACGAATCTGGAATTCGAGGATCTATGCGTTCGGATGCAATAATTGGAACAGACAACCTCATAAGAGATAAAATCGTTGTGCAATAAACTGAGACCCTAAATGGAATGACGACATCTGGCTTCGTTTTTTCTACATAATTACGTAGCCACAACACCTTACGCCACATCGCATTTGAATGGCATTCTTCCCCAATTACAACAACTTTTATACGGCTATCTAATTCGTAGAAGATGAGTCTATCTCGAAAGAAAAGAATTTCTACATCATATCCCTTCTGACAAAACTGGTTAGCTAGTAGAGAAGTAACCCTCTCCGCTCCACCAGAACCTAAGTTTGCTGTTACAAATGACAGTTTCATACCACAACCATTAGTTTACTACTTTATCCAATAGTTTTTCCCACCGATCTATTGTATTCTCTATTGAATAATATTTTGATCGTTCAATTGCCTTCGCTCTGACACTTTCACGATATTCATCATCTTCCATCATTTTTCGTATTCCAGCAGCAAGCGATTCCACATCATCCGGCTCGCACAAAATACCATTTTCGCAAGCCTCAAATTTATAGTTTCGAGTTTCGAGTTCCTGGTTTCGAGTTTCAGGTTTCGAGTTTGAACCTTGAACATTAAACTTTGAACCTTGCCCTTCTGGGCAAACAATCTCCCTTTGACGTCCTTTATAATCACATGCGACACATGCACAACCCTGACTCATTGCCTCAATCAGCACCAAGCCAAATCCTTCATATCTGCTACTCAATACGAATATTGAGGCATCTTGATATAGTTTCTCCACATCATTTCGGAATCCAAGAAACTCCACTCTGTCCTCCACTCCATTCTCCTTGCACAGTTGCTTCAAGTAGTTCAGACTCTCCTCACTTCCTGTACCTGCAATCTGCAGTTTCCAAGATTCTCCAGTTGAAGATAATTGTCCATTGTCAATTTTCAATTGTCCATTTACAAGAGCCCACGCTCGTATCAGCACATCAAAACCCTTCACATACCATCCATCTAATCTTCCAGCAGCTAAAATAACATGAGCCTTTGTTGTATTTTGTTTTGAAGGCAAATAAGACAATGGGTTATTAACGACTACTACATTTTTCAATCTATTGCCAATGAGAATTTTATCAGTATTTGTTAAAACTGTAACCAATGCATATAGCCTATTGATATAAAACTTAAAAAAATTCTCTAATCGCGATAATCCCATACCAGGACGTTCAAAAGCATAGTGCTCTGTCATGATTATGGGGACATTGATTCTTATAGTAGCAATTTTTGCAACCAAAGAGCAGGTTCCCATAACTCCGATGATAACATCTGGATGCTCTTTTTTAACAGCATTTCGTATATTCGAAACAGCACTAATCCATTTTTTTAGTTTGTTATCATTTGTCGAAACAAGATTATAAAGCCTTATTCGTTCATCTACCTTGTAAGTTCGTTCCTCCAATAGATTAGATACGATAACAACTTCGTTTCCTCTATTTACAAAGCCATTAGCCCAGAGAACAGCAACACGTTCGGCTCCTCCAAAACTTAGCCTTGAGCAAACTATCATGATTTTCATTATGCTCGACCTCCTATATTCATATACATAATTGCTGTAAGCGCAACCCCCATCCCCCAATATGCTATCCACCTATTTCGTTTATCAAACATATAAACCAATGATGGTATTATGACAAACTCTAATGTGGCAAACATGGTTGATGTCCTTCCTGAAAGAGCAGTAAACATGCTAAATGCTGTTAGAATAAATGTAGAATAAAGATAGGCGACTCGAATTGTATAATAGTGAGGAACTCTATTTTTCAGTCGATTTTCATTGAAAGTAAATGCTAATAAAAGAAATGATTGTAAATAAATCAGTGGATTAGCCAAACCTTTTGCCTCTTCAACAAATGCTCCTTGGGTGTAAGTTGTCGCGACATCCAGATCTTGTGATGTATCAATGATATAATTCTGTAGAACGCCCGTAAAGAAGCCACCGATTACAAATGCTAATGCCAATATTGCAACAATTTGCCATTTTCTAAAATTTATATATGATATAAAATACAATGGTATTGCAATCACGGCACTGTGATGGAAAAAATATGCTATAAAAACCAATCCAAAATATCGTTTCCAATCTCGCTTCGTAATGAATTGGATGCCAAATAGAATAATTGCGTATGCTAATCCAGATCTTATTTGAATAAGATTTCTTCCAGTAAAGAAACGCGCTAAATATGCACATATTCCCAGAAAAGGGTAAAAAGCATATTTTCTAAAACTGAGATATAGAAAAAAGAATGTTATTGCTGAAACTACTACTAAATATGCAGTTGCATTACTTGTAAAAGTTTTGACTACTACACCAATGTAAAAGAACCCCATCTCGCTATAACCAAAAGGCGTATCAATAGAACTCAAGCTACCTAATGTTGGTGTATAATCTTGGAATCCCATTGTGTACACACGAGTATCAGGCCAGACAACCTGATTACGCATGCCAGCACCTAATGCCAGAACAACACATGTCAATATCAAAAATTGTTTTTTTCGATACGGTGTTAACGCTTCAGCATATATTGCAAATAAATAGAATAATATGAATAGATAAATCATACTCTATGACTGTTTATTCTTTTGACAATTTGTTTCATTTGAAATAAAACGAGAAAGATACTCCACGCAAACTGATAATGTCCTTTCTGCGATATTCCATACAATAACTTCATCAGTTTCATTTCATTACTTAAATCTAATTGATAAGTTGAGAATCTCTCTTTGAATGATCTTGATGTGTACATCTGACTGCCAAAATGAAATGCGCGATAGAAAATTGCAAAAGATTTCTTCTCGTATGCCAACAGCTTATATGGCGTATTATAAAGCAGTTCCACAAACATGTCGCGTATTCTGACATCATGTTGATAGGTGTTTTCATCATATCGCCGAGATTGGGTTTCGCTCCCAAAATGCATATAGTGATAGTATGCCTTTGGCAAATATGCTATCTTGATTTCGTTCTTTAGTAATTTGCACATAGTGTACTGATCCTCACAGCCATACATTCCTAATGGATAATGTAAGTCATATAGCTGATAAAGGGAACGGCGAATAAGTTTCGTTACCGTGAAACCATAGACTTTACCGACAATTAAATCTTTGAGCACGTCATTGTGGTCCAGACTGGTAGGCTCTTGCTTGCAGTAACTCTGGCGATAGGGATCATTATAGTATAGGTCGCACATCACCATGTCAGCATCTGTTTCCTGTGCCTTGGCATACATATCCGTCAGGCAGTCGGCATCCACCCAGTCGTCTGGGTCGAAGAAGATGGTGTAGTCGCCTTGGGCTCGCTCGATGCCATAGTTGCGGGCATCGCTGAGGCCACCATTGGGCTTATGGTAGGCGGTGAAACGAGAATCCTTGGCGGCATACTCATCGCAGATGGCGGGGGAGTTGTCCTTGCTGCCGTCGTCAATGAGCAGACATTCATAGTCCTGGAACGTTTGGGCGAGTATGGAGTCGAGACACTTCCGCATCAGCTTCTCCATATTGTATATCGGTACGATTACAGAAATTTTAGGCATGGCAAAAAGTTCAATTGCAGCATAGCTGCGGTTCAAATGGTTCAATATCCTTCATGTCACACAGATCTCACTGATCCCACAGATCGTTCAATTTCTCTTATGATAATATGTTTGGATTTATGGAAGAATACTAAAAGCGAGCTTTCATGATTGTTCCAGTAAATCAAAACCTTTATTCACAAATAAAGTTATTTTGCAAGCAAAATGTAATCATCATAAAGATTCTATTTAGATGGTTTTAGATCTGAGTGAGTTATAAGCATTATGCTATACGCTGCGCGTAGAAATCTTAAGAAAATCTTATTCAAAATTGCAACCACAGATTACACAGATTGAACAGATTTACACGGAGAATAACCCCGGTATTTATATTTAAATGATTTTACATTTAATTTTTTTTATGATTTTGAGGAGCTCAGCGACGACCGCTATACATTCTATAATGTCACACGAATCTCACAGATCTCATAGATATTTCTCATGATGATGGTTTTATTGTTGAAATAATACTGAAAGTGTACTTACATAGTTCTTCAAACAATCAAACACCTTTATTCACGAATAAAGAACGCTGCTTGCAGCTATTATCATAAGAAATCTGTTTAGATGGTAAAGATCCGTGTGAGTTATATTGAATGATTTTTGATCTGATTTTTGAATAATTTTGAGGAGCAAAGCGACGACCACTAAACACTCAACGCTTAACATTCTAAATGTCACACGAATCTCACGAATGACACGAATATAATTACTTTAAACTAGGTATCTGACTCTAAACTCCAAACACTCCGCTCGGCCCTCTGGGACGCTTTCATAGCTAAGCGGAGAAAGAACTCTAAACTATTTATTTTGATGGTCAGGATTGGTGTGAGGTTATTCCTGCTCATAATAATATGAATAGTCGATGCCCTTCATGAAGATCTCCCGGTCGTCAATCTGATTGGTCAGGGCTTGTTCCAGGAGCGAACGAATATGGCTGCTATCAGTCTGACTTTCAACCATAGCGCTGAGATATTCATTCTTATCTATTTTGCTCCAGTCGACGCACATGCCCAAGCGTTTTTTGAAGATGAGGTCAAGCCAGATGCGCGTGCTGCGGCCATTGCCCTCCATGAAAGGATGTGCCACATTCATCTCGACATATTTGGCAACAATCTCGTCGAAGGTATTCTCGGGCATCTGTTCAATTGTCTTCAGGTTCAGTGGCAGATACTCTGCAAGACAGAACAGCGTGTTACCCTTTGAGATGGTCTTCGTTCGAATCTTCCCTGCAAAGTCGTACAGGCCACCAAAGATATAGGCATGTATCTGCTGGAGGGCCTTCACGGTTCCTATGTCTTTGCCGGCAACTAAATTGCTTTCAATAAATGTATAAGCTTTTTTCTTGCTACGCCCATCGATGGTGTTGTCACTATAGGTGAACCACTCTAGGAACTCAGTGGCCTTTGCATTGGGAATGCTCTTTGCAAGTAAACCGACGCCATTGGCGTCCAAGACATCGGTAAGGCGCTTCTTCCCATCAGGTGCAGTGAGTCTCAACTGGTTAGTGTCACTAACCACTTCATTGTTCTCTGCCTTTAGTTTTGTTTTCAGGTACTTCCAGTAATTCCTACTCTTCTGGTAGTCTTGCTGTCCATTTATCGCTCCGACAATATCCAGCACAGAGAACCACGATTTGGAACGTTCTTCATCCCAAATAGCACGAACCTCGTGATCATGATAGAATCTTATCGATTGATTGCTCATCTCCTTCTGGTATTTTCTGTCACACGGATCTCACAGATCCCACAGAAAACGCTAACGCGAGTTCAATAATGGTTCAAGAGGTTCAAAGGGTTCAATACGCAGCGCGTAGAAATCTTAAGATAATCTTATTCAAAATTGCAACCACAGATTACACTGATTGAACAGATTTACACGGAGAATAACCCCAGTTATTAATATTTGAATGATTTTATACTCGATTTTTGAATAATTTTGAGGAGCTCAGCGACGACCACTAAACACTCAACGCTTAACATTCTAAATGTCACACGGATCTCACAGATCTCACAGATATTTTTGAAAAGGATACGGCTTTATAAGCCCGTACAAACATGTTGTGCTGACTTAATCAAACTCGTTTGTTAACCAGTAGAACTGTTTGTGCAGTCGTTTTGAAGAAACTCTTCATCCTTTTCATCATTATTTTCGGGTATTTCGAGTTTTGACACGAATATAATTACTTTAAACTAGGTAACTGACTCTAAACTCTAAACACCAAACTCTAAACTATTTATTTTGATGGTCAAGATCTGTGTGAGGTATAGTTACATATCCCCGGACCAGCCATGGCCAAGATCCCAATGCTCGTCATAAACGAACTCAAAATAAGGAAGCGAGAACTCCTCCTCAATGAGGGAAGTCAGCTCATCCTGTATTGGCTCTGCCCAGTGTCCAACAAGAACGATGAACTTATTGATGTTCCAAGCGACACTTCCACGAGGTATCTGCGTATAATCACCTTTAAACTCGGTCTCTTCATGTTTTGCTTGGGCACGAAAATACTCCTTTGCCCATACCTGACGATGCAGATGAGGATAGTTTATGAAGGGAAGACCTTTCTCTGCTGCATCTTCAACCATTTTAGGTGTTAATTCCGATTTTCTAACACCGAAGAATGCATGATCATCCATGTCATACCAAAAAATACCTATACATGGCATTTGCTCGTCGAATGACTTCATGTCACTCATTTGTATCCTTTTTTGTTCTTCTGTCAACTCAGTCATATTGGAATTGCTTATATTATGTCACACGGATCTCACAGATCTCACGGATATTTCTGAAAAGGATGCGGCTTTTGAAAGCCTTGCAAACATGTTGTGCTGACTTAATCAAACTCGTTTGTTAATCAGCAGAACTGTTTGTGCAGTCGTTTCGAAGAAACTCTTTATCCTTTTCATCTTTATTTTCGGATGTTTTGGTATTTCGATACTTTCGGAATATAATCAATCTGTATAGATGGTCAAGATCTGTGTGAAGTTTTATATCATCAATACAACGCTATGCTTTTGTGCCTGAAAAGCTATGCTCTATACTCTACGAAGCAATGAGTTGTATGTTACAGAGCATTGGGTTGCAGGTAGAAAAGCAATGCTTCTTAACCATGAAAGCTATGCATTTGATGTTGTAGGGCAATGCTTCAGAGGCAACTGGGCAGCCCTTTTATTGTTATGTCACACAGATCTCACAGATCTCATAGATATTTCTCATGATGATGGTTTTATTGTTGGAAGAATACTGAAAGTGTACTTTCATAGTTCTTCAAACAATCAAACACCTTTATTCACGAATAAAGAACGCTGCTTGCAGCTATCATCATAAGAAATCTGTTTAGATGGTAAAGATCCGTGTGAGTTATATTGAATGATTTTTGATCTGATTTTTGAATGATTTTGAGGAGCTCAGCGACGACCACTAAACTACCCAATCTAAACTTTCAAACTGACTCTAAACGCTAAACACTACACTCTAAACTCTCAAAGAAAGATGGTCAGGATCTGTGTGAAATTTATTTCTATTTTCGACTACACATTCCACTATCCGCACAAACCAATGATTATCAGATAGTTACACGAGTGTAATTAAAATTTCAATTACACCAGCATAAGACGTTGTCTACCAATGAATTACGCGAAAGATGTAATGTGGAATTGAAATCACACTTTGTTTTTTACTGCAACAACATACGAATTGCCTCCTTTGGCACGACACGCTTGAAAGCCTAACCCTTTCAATATTTTACCAACTTGGATTGATGTCGCACGACTTGACTGCACACCGTTATAGCACTTTTGCAACATAGTGACAATCTCCCAAACAGGTAACGTAACTGCATCATCTCCCTTCTCTGGCTTACGGAATAGCGAACGCACCATCTCTTCAAGGCTGTCCAGCTGGTGGAAAGGTTGGTTGTGGACAATCAGCTCCAGCGTCTCGTCATCGTTCAGCCAATAGCGTTCACCATCGGAAATCTCGGCGAGCAGCTGCGCATAGAGTTGTGGGTAGTCAACACGTGAGGTTGTATCGATGACGCCATCGACGTTCACACACAAGAAGCGGCGTGAGCCGGTCATGTCGACCAGCGGCTGCATTTTATTCGTCGTAGCGATGAAACTGGCATAACGACGTCGATGACTAATCACCTTTCCATAGGGTACACGCAACTTCACGTTGGGCTTCGACAGCAGATACTTCAGCAGGGGCTGACGGCTGTTGCCGATGCTGTCAAATTCATCGATGTTGATGAGCGCGAACGACGAGAGCTGGTTCAGCAGGTCGAACTCGTTCTTGAAGCTCACGCGGTCATTGTAATACGCGCTCAGCTCCGGCGGCAACACGATGCCGCAGAACGTGGACTTGCCACAGCCCTGACGACCGATGAGCAATGGAACGAGGGCATTGCCATGCTGTTGATCCTTACCCATCCAATGGGCCACCATCGACCGCATCCAAACAGGAAAGAAACGCTGCCAGAAGGGATCCTTCGTGGGTACCCTACGAGTAAATGCCGCCAGTCGGTCCTTACCATCCCACTTGGGCAGATGTGTGAGGTAGTCGTCGATTGGATCATATTGTGGTATCTCGTTCGATTCAATGTAACGCTTGATATCCTTATCCCACGACTTCAGCCCTTTCTCCTGGGCACGAATCGTCATTGAGTTACGGTCATCGAGTGTCACATCGCGGAATTCGAAGTACGGGAATTCCACCATTCGATACTGTGCAACGCCAGACAGGACATTCTTCCTGAACTCATAGTTCTGTTTCATGAACACCTTCGTCTTCATCATCAGCAATGTCGAGTCTGGGATGTGCTTTTGCGTCAACAGTTCGGGGTTCGCATTCACGAGGCGTTTCATCGCCTTCGGCGTGTAGGTGTTGTCGAACACCTGAGCGACCAGCTCGGCACGCTCATGGAAGTCGTGGGTGTACAGCGTCAGTCGCTGAGCTAATGCCTTCGGGATGCCCGACTCCATGCAATAGCGAGCATGCAAGTTCAGCACTTGGAAGATATATTCGTCTTCGTTCTCGGCAGCAAGTGCCTGCTCATAGGCCTTCGCCAGGCAATACTGCTCGGCTTTCATATAGCGACTATACTCATCGATGGCATCCTTGCTGTCCTTCTCATGATACATCGGAAGGCCAAACGACTTTTCCTTCTCGGCACTAGCATAGAACGGAGTTGCCAGCGGGTTGTTATAGACATCTGCATCAGCACTCATGTAACAGATGCGATCCAGATGAGGTTCCAATACGTCAACAGTTGTCTGCAACTGAGCCGTATAGAACTTCTGTGCCATCGCATAGGCGTTATAGTGAAGAACCTTCAGTTCTTCTGGGTTCAAGACAGCTATGCTGGGGTTCGATTGGTTCAAATGGTTCAATTCGGCTGCGCCGAGGTTCAAGCCAGCTTCGCTGGAAGGCAGCTTCTCCGCCTTACAGACGATGATAACGGAGCGGCCATCGGCACCGACAAAAGTAAGTAACGTCTGAGGTTGCAACGAGGCCAGTTTCCGCAAGTCCGATGCCTCGCTGCTATCAGCCAGGTTCGACACCTCCAGCAGCACGAGTCCGTTGTATTCCAGCATCTGCACCGCCCCACTCCGCTTCACATAGTCGGCAGCAAAGCACAAGCGTGGCAGATCCTTCTCCCATTTAGCATCAATGTTCAGAGACCCATCCTCGCGGCGCTTCCATCTTTCCAGCGCCACCATAGAGCGGAACTCCGCCACCTCCTTCATGTATTTCTTGTCACGGATTGCCTCCACAATCTCCTCCACCGTCATCCGTGTGACGGTAGTCGTGTTTCCTCGTGTTTTGTAAATAGTAGGCATGATTTATAGGTAATAGGTTATAGGTAAACGTAAACTTCAGTGCTTTCCTACAATCGTCTTTATGAGTTGCTTAATAATATATATCGCTAATTTCTTATTTCCATGAGAATGTGTCATTCCCCAAAATAGAAGCCGAAGTTTATCTTTTGTAGATTTATTTCCTTCAGCGAAAAACTGATAACTGATACGGAAATGATTGAACCAAAAAGAATCTGGTTCTGGAAGATGTTTTCTTGCATCAAGATAAATTCTCTCTTTTTCCCTAATTACATTAAACATAAAAGAAAATGGTAGAGAATATGTCAAGTTACCGTCATGGAATCTATATACACCAACAGGCTGCTTAATAAGATAAGCACCTCCCCACAAAAGAGCATTCATATACATTGCGATGTCGCTGATTTCATACATCGAATCAACATCTCTTTCGACCAATGCACTTTTTCTAAACAAAATTGAAACTGACGACTGAGGCTTATTCATCGTAACTTGCAGCCCCTGAAGGTAATCAATTCCATTTATTTTACCTTCAAGGTCGTTTTTACGCCTCTCTTCATAGTTCTTGCTACTGTCCTTAAACTCATGACTAATGATTGTATCAGCAGCTACCAATGACAAAGATGAATCCTGATCAAGTATGTCAATAGACTTTTTGAAAAAAGTATCGTCTGTCAGATAATCATCATCATCGGGGAGGTATAAATATTTACCTTTAGCCATTTTTATGCCAGCTCTCCGCTTGTTGCTTGCGCCTTGATATTGGTCAGTCTTAAAATACTTGACCTGAGGGTATGAGGTAGTAACCTCATCAACTTCATCAGGTTCCATGACCTCACTAAATACCAATATCTCCATCGTCACATCTTTCTGTGCAAGAATGCGGTCAAGAGCATAAAAGAGATAATTACGTCTACGGTAAGCTGGTATAATTACTGTCACCATTGGCGTATTCATCATATTTTGAGTTTCGTTGTTCATAAATCCATTTTGATGGTAAAGATCTGTGTGAGTTAAATTGATATTCTCAGTTTAAACGGTGCGACCTTAATAAGACCTTGCTGCAGTTCCCTGACTTTCTCGGCGTCGGCACACGAAAAATGCAAATCTGTGTGGTCAACAACATTTCCGATATCAGCGAATTTTTCAATTCTTAAAGGATGTGAAAAATCTCGATCTACAGATGATGCATAGTCAAGATACTTGAAGTATCCTCCCGATATTTTTCCAGAAAGATCAATCCAACAACTCGGCACTTGATAGGCATCTGAAGTTATCAGTCCATGTAATGAACTAGAAAGAATGCGCTCACAGGAGAATATCTGGTCAATCACATCCGTCCACTTCTCATAATGTGCCAAATCAATAATCAGAATCTCATCTGCATGTTTATCACGAATCTCCTCAATAACAGGATGATGCAAATCTACCACATGTGGGATGATGCCCAAACGATATGGAGCCCCATCCCTTGCCCTCCCCCGTAGGGAGGGTGTTTCTTCTGTTTGGGCGATACTATCAGCATTTGTGCTCGGCTTTGCCGTTTTCGTAGTTTTTACAGAGAAAGAACTTTGAACCTTGAACCTTGAACCTTGAACCTTGAACCCTACTTCGGGCTGGTACACCAGCGGCAGTAACAGGGCGGGATCACCATACACCTCTGGACATTCAATTCCTTTGGACAACAAATAATTGCGACTCTTTGGTCCTCTAACAGCCAGCACCTTTTCTGGTTGTGTGAGGCCTCTATCTGCACCTGAACAACCACTTCCCCATATGGTCGTATTACGGTCTTTGTATTTGCCACCATCCAACAATGTACCAATGCATAAGAAATTCCTATGCTGTAGCCACTTAGCTATCCGAAAATTATGACGGAAAATGATAGGGCGTCCCGTTATCATTCGCAGGAAATAGAAGTTCAAGTCATCTCCCCAATTTCGATGCCTTATTCCGCACCATGTATGATCATCAACATAACCATTTACAATGATGGCATGCCGAAAGAGGTAGAGATACAAATCTCGTACCTGAAGCCACATGGTAATAATTTTACTAATAACAGAGTTCAACATTCCTTCAGGAAATTAACAATTCGAAGACAAGCGTTACCATCACCATAAGGATTAACGGCTTTGCTCATCATGGCGTAAGCATTTGGATTATCAACTAACTCGGAAACATTGCCAACAATCGCATCATAATCAGTCCCAACAAGTTTTACTGTTCCAGCAGTTAACGCCTCAGGCCTCTCCGTTGTGCTTCTCATTACGAGGACAGGTTTGCCAAGACCTGGAGCCTCTTCCTGTATACCGCCACTATCAGTTAAAACGATGAAACTCTTTTCCATTAAATAGACAAAACTTAGATATTCAAGTGGTTCAATAAAAAACAAGTTACCTAAATGGTCTAATTTTTCACCGAATACTTCATGTATAGGCTTTCTCACATTGGGGTTCAAGTGCATAGGATATACAAAATCAATATCAGGATATTTCTGACTTAACGCTTTAATTGCCTCGCAAATATGAATAAAACCATCCCCAAAATTTTCACGACGATGTCCAGTTATAAGAATCAATCGTTTTCCATCATCAAGGCGAGAAACATCATAACCAGAATCCCTTAACTGACATTTCAAATTGTCACTTAATTCTTTATCAGATTTGATTTTATCAACAACCCAATACAAGGCATCAATAACAGTATTCCCTGTGACAATAATATTATTGTCATTAACATTTTCTCGCAATAAATTCTCTCTGCTAAGAGGTGTAGGAGAAAAATGATATGTTGTTATTCTACCTGTCAGCTGACGGTTCATCTCTTCTGGCCAGGGACTGTAGATATCGTATGTCCTCAGTCCAGCTTCCACATGCCCAACAGGAATCTGTTGATAAAACGCTGCTAATGCAGCAGCCGTACTTGTAGTAGTATCGCCATGAACAAGAACAACATCGGGCTTTGCCTCTACAAATACATCTCGCATCCCCAAAAGAACTCGAGACGTGACATCATACAGATCCTGGCCTTGCTTCATTATATTGAGATCGTAATCAGGAACTATATCAAATATACGAAGCACTTGGTCCAACATCTCTCGATGCTGTGCTGTCACACAAACAATAGTTGTGAAATCTTCAGGGTACTTCTTGAACTCTTTCACTAGAGGAGCCATCTTTATGGCTTCCGGACGAGTGCCGAATACTAATAATACTTTTTTCATTTCTTATTGTAGATGCTTTTTAGCCTGAGATATAAAAGTTCCTTTTAAAAGATGTTGGATGACATGAATCGGGAAAAAAATAACTTTTGTAATGATTTTAGCCTCATAAGCACCAAATCCGACTTCTGTTAACCATGCTCTAAATTTTTGTGATTTTGTCCACCAAGAACCATTAAAATGATGTATACAATGAGTATTCTCAGTTAAAAGAATTTCTCTAGAAATATAATTTTTGGGGCAAAAATAATCTTTGGTGTACAGAGTAATCAATCCTGGAAAATCCTGATATGTATTGTTCCTTTTGAGCCCATACGGTAAGAGCAATTTTGTAATAGTTTTAACATTAGATGTCAAGTCAAATGAGCCGTCAGCATTTACAAAATGTTTCTCCTTATAATAATCTAAATTTTCTTTAGCCCATCTACCACCTTTTTCACTGGCAATAATACCAGTAGGGACATCCCAATCGTCTTCAAAACCAGAAAAAGCGTGATGCACAAGGAACTTGTCAAGTGGTTTCAACACCTCAACATCCGTATCCATATACACACCACCTTCATGATAAAGCGCATATAAACGGACAACATCTGTTACAAATGCAAACTTACGATTGTCATAAGCTTCACGGGCATATGGATACATGTCTAAGTCGAAGTTATCCTCATTCCATTCTTTGATTTCATAGTCAGGACAATACTTCTTCCATGACTCAATACACTTCAATGCCAATTCCGGCATTTTCCCTCTTCCAAACCAACAATAATGAATTACTTTAGGAATCATACGGATTTTTTCTTTAAACCATAAATAACGATGCTCAATAAAGCACTTTTTCTTATTATTATGCCAACTCCAATAGATAAGGCAATTATTATTAATGAAAAAGCAAGACAAATCACAAACTCTGGAATTAGGTTTTCTCCATGCTCCAGATATAAATTCAATTCTCTAAAATTAACGATATGCGTGAAAAAAGAATGATATATATAAATATCAAGTGTTTTGCGTCCTATAATTGCTAGTTTCCTTTCAACAAACGAATTACAGCCCTCTCTCTCATGGAAAAGTGAAAATAGTATAATAATAGCACAATATGCTTGTAAAACAAAAGCATGTCCAGTATGCATCCAATAAAGAAAAAAAGGAACATACATCAATAGAGCTATCGTATAAACAATGTTTTTATACGTATCGTATTTATGGATGAAGGGACTCCTGCTAATAAAGCCTAAAACAAAAAATGGCCAATTTTGATAACAAATATTTAAGCTAAATCCATTGACAATATCCTCAGGGAAGTACTTGCAAGCCAAAAATAAAGAAAGATAACATATTAATGCAAAAACGACATCTTTCTTCAAATTTCTTTGACCGAAAAATCCATATATGAATAATAGCAAATAAAACTCCCCAAGAACCAGCAAATACCAATACCCTAATTTCTTTGCAGATATGAAAAAAAAACTTATATTAGTGTCAATGAATAAAGAATACAAGGAACCCACAATAAAAAACGGGAAAAGATAATTGGTCAACTTAAAGCATAACTTATGCCATTTAGGAAGTTCAAAAATGACCAAACCAGACAAGAACATGAACAAAGGCATGTGAAACGAATAAATAAACTGATACAACAATCCTGTTTCACCAGTTTTTAAAAGGTGGCCAATAACAACCAATATGATAGCCAAACCTTTAAGTCTATCTATATAAGTTACCCTATTATTTTTCATTATCTTTTAGAGTCTGCAATAATCGTTTCATCTTCAAAAATCCCCAAGGAAGCATCAATAAGCAATATAAAGGATAACGCGAATCTAACACTATTTTCTTCCATGAATACTTTGCGATACGCGAATAAGCAATGTACTCTCGCATAAGAGTAGGAGAAAAACGATGAAGAATTCTCTGTCTTTGTTGATTCACATAGACAACGCCCTTTGGATTGGCAACATTTATTTTCAACAGATTATTGGAGTACCCATCTTCCTGATACTCACAGATCATCAAAGGACGATTATAAGCTAACATCACATAATGCTCATCCATTGCGTCATAAGCAGATATTTCCGAAATAAACTTCTCTCCATCTTGAACAGGAAAAGGATATTTCCGAAGGATCTCAGTCCTGAAGACCATTGCCGTTTCACCTCGATATCCACTTTGATAAAGTCCACGCCCCGTCGTAAATTCAATACCTTTGGGGATCTCAGGATTACGTATAATGGAACCATCTTTATTTACAATCGTCTTCGGGGCAATAATTCCTAACAAATCATCTCTGTCGTTTCTATGCTTTTCCCAAAATGAAATTACATCTTCAACAGCAGTATCTGTCAACTGATCATCGGAATCCAAACACATAAACAATTCCGTTTTACACAACTGTGCAGCCCAATTATGAGCAGCCATCTTCCCAGCATTCTGTTGAAAGTAATATTCTATTGATACTTTTTTTTCACCAATCCAATTATCAACCAACGCCTTTGTATTATCAGTAGAACCATCATCAACTATCAACCATATAAAAGACTTATTTGGCTGCCTTACTAAACTTCTATAAGTATTATATAAGGTCTTTGTTCGGTTAAAAGTAGGTGTAAATATAGTAAATAACATAAAAACCAAAAAATTCTTAACTAAGATCTATAATAATCAATGATTGGCAGATTTAAAAACTGATAGGAATAACTCCTTTAATAAATAAGCGATATATGCTAATGGATAAGCCCCCAAAAATGCCGTGATAAATATTAGGGTATCTGGCAATTGACTATAATACTCAGGTATAATAATTCTATAAACAAATACATGTACTATGAATAATTCTAGTGAATGATAACTTGAAAATTCTATAAAAGGAATTAGAAGAAGTTTTTGAAATAATGCGTATGATTGCATTAATAAAAACACGAGAAAGAATATTCCACCAGAAACAAACAAAACAGTACCATTAGGATTTCCCCAAAAACCATTCGACAAAATAAAAGACAATCGATGAAGTATGGCTATGACAAATAAAAGAAAACTAAAGAATAACACTCTCCTCTTAAAAACTATCTTATTAGTTGCGATCATCATTCCAATGAGGAAAACAGGAATACGAGGTGCAAACAAACAAACAAATCCATTTGAAGTTAAATGAATTGCTGCAATTGCTATAATATAAGTAAGAAATAATATTGCATATCCATATTTTGCTAAATTTCTATAAATAAAAGGAGATAAAAAGTACAATATCAATATAGCTTTAACATACCATAAATCAAAACCTATAAAGGTCTGCCACCCCCATAATTCATCATTTTTTATAATATAATGAGAAACTAAAAATTTTGAAAATCCACAAATGACACATAATGGGATTATTCTAACAAATCTATTCTTAAAAAATGTTTTAAGATTATTTTTTCGTAATGAATAAACAATACCAAAACCAGATAAAAACAGAAACACATCAACGCCAAAATCTCCAAAAAAGTTCAAGGGCATAAGCCATATAACATCTCTTACCCATAGATTATGGAAAAACATAATCATAATTATTGAGATGCCCATTAAGAAAGAACGATAGTTAGAAATAGATTCTATGTATTTCATTTTCATGCTAGCCTTCTATATAACAGTAACTTATAGTGTCGTATTCTAACGCATTACTTTTTTCGAAATTTCCTTTCTATTATATCTTTACAATAATTTCTTTCAAATGCGCTCATGCCCACAAAATAAACCGATACTAAAGTACAAAAAGCACTGATTAAACATATTTCTATTAATCGTAGAACAGAATCCTCCTGAATGAGACAAATTGATAAGGGAATAATTATTGCCAAAATGGTAACGCTTAAAGCTTTCATAAGAACATTACGAACATAAGCGATACCTGACATATTGATGCGATCTTTCACTAATTTGATTTTTGCAAAAATCATCAAGAAAAAAACAATCAGATATATAACATAGCATGATACAGGAGACATCCCAATCTTAAATGCTATCCACGTCATCGGAAATATTGATAATGACATCATTCCGACAACCAACTGATAATTACGAATTTTTCCAGTTGCGGCAATCGCCGTAGTTAATGTGTTACTCAGCATCATACACATAGAAGCCATCAAACTCAACTGAGAAAAAACAACGGCATAATCAGGAACTATCTTAAGCCATAGAGTGAGCAGCAATTTGGTTTCCAAACAGATTGGAATCATAAAGAAAAGCATCAAAAAAAATGAATACTTCGAACCGAAGAAAATCAACTTATGCATATACTCATAATCTCCTGCTGCATAACTTTTTGTAATCTGAGGATTCAGGGCAACCATAAAATTGCGTACGAACTGCTGAACCATATTGTCCACTGTTGTAGCAATACCTCGGGCAGCATTCAAGGTAACACCGAAGAACAAATTGATCAGAATATTCACGCCCTGTGTATTCAGAATCCATGCGCCATCGCCAACGACTCCCCATCCTGCATAACCGGTGATTTCTTTCAATAATTTTTTATCTAATATCCTTTGGTATTTGCATTCTTCAAAATGCTTCTTACAGTATATCCAATAAATACAAGTTGTCATCAGTGATACACATAACAGCAAAACTGCATAAGACTTGAGTTTATCAAAAGGAGAGATATACAATGCAAAAACTATCACTAATTTCATCACGGCATCCCAAATGCTTACATAAGCATATATGCTCATTCTTTCATGAGAGATGATAGAGGCATTATAAGGAGACATCAGCAATCCGACCACAAATGTCAATATCGAGCATTGCATCACCCAGTTCGCTGCCTCCATACGCCCCTCTGGTATATTCATTTTATAGTTCAAGAACCAAACTCCAACTATCTCGGTTGCTACAAGAATAATGGCTGCCATTATAAATTGTACATTCAACGAAGTTGAAAAGACTCTTTTCAGATGATCTTTATCCCCCCTACCGAGCTCAAATGTCAAGAAACGGCTAATAGACGAAGACATTGAAGATGTTAATAGCGAGAACATGCTAACGACACCACCAACAACATTATAAGTTCCATAATCTTCAACGCCAAGAACATTTAGGATAACACGACTTGTATAGAGTCCTATCAGCATCATAACCGCCATGCGGAAATATAAAGCTATAGTATTCTTCGCAATTCGATTGGTGTTATTTTCCACCATTATTCAACCTTTGAAGTTAAAAGTTCTGACTTAAGAATCGATGACAGTTTCTTCGCACCATCACATGACATATGGTTACAATCAGTAAAATCTTGTGGTATAAAACGGCAATCTCTTAAATGGTCAAAATAGAAAACATTATTTTTGCGTACTAATTCTTCCACAAAATGGTACATAACACCTAATTGAGCAGAATCCAACTGTTCATAATACCGCTTATAAGCAGGAGTTGTAACAAAAGACAATCGAATATTATTCGCTTGACAATAATCCACAATTCTAAGTATGTGCTGCTTATTCTTCTCAACATAAGAAAAGTCCTTAGCTGTATGATGTTTCACCCATGTTGCAACAGAGGCATCATCTAATGTTGGAGTGCTCTTCCTATAAATAGGATAACCAAATCCCAAACTATCGCACTCTATGATAGTGTTGCCCTTGATAATTTTTGTCAGTTTGGCCCTAAAGGGCTCTGAATTAGAAATGAAGAAGTTGTACTTTGAGAATGATGAATGGTACGGGCAGTCCATATATACTTTGTAATTGATAACTCGCCACCACTCAGAACCATCTTCCATATCTCTTGAAAATAAAGTGAAATAGGAAATCGGCAGAATAACTGTTTTCAAGTTCTTGCATTTGGGAGCATACTTGAAAAACAAAAACTCATCATACTGTAAAGACTGGGCAGAAGCAGCCAACGAGAATGCATTCGGGCCGAGATAAGAAGGGTTGATACCATAGAAGGCATGAGAGGTACCCAAGATTAATGTTTCAACTCGGTCAGCATTCTTCTCCATCCATTGTGCCTTGTATTGATATTCGTTAGGTGCTTTCCTGACCATATATTCCAACCCCGCAAGCACACAAAGCACAGGAATGAAGAACGCTAATAGTATAATAAGGAATTTCTTCATACGTCAGAATTGGAAATAGATAAAGGTCTGGTCACCGCCAGAATACAATACAATCATCATGATAATAACGAAATAGCTACACCACCTCACCAAACGGAAGTTAAATGGCTTCATTTGAGAAAACTCCAAAGCATGTTGTTTGTCACGCTGTAGCCATTCGATGAAAAGCAGTATAAGGGCGAAACCAAATGCTCGCATTCCATCAAATCGCTCGAAACTAAAGATAGACACTGTGAACATCCTCGACAGATAAGCAAATGCCTGCTCAATGGTTTCAGCACGGAAAATCACCCAACCAATCACTACGAGGAAGAACGTAACCGCCATCTGGAAGACTTCTTTCAGCGAGGGCAACCATTTATTCCATGCAACGATATGTTCGAACTTAGTATTCAAATGCAGAAGCATGAAGATTGTCATCAATACAGCATGATACAATCCCCAAACCACAAAGGTCCAGTTCGCCCCATGCCAAAGTCCACTCACAGCAAAAACAATAAAAGTATTGCGGACGACTATCCAACGGGCACAACGACTACCACCAAGGGGAATGTAAATATAATCCGTAAACCATTTCATCAGGGAGATATGCCATCGGCGCCAAAACTCGGAAATGTTTCTTGAGAAATAGGGAACATTAAAGTTCCGCAACAAGCGGATGCCAAACAATTTTGCCGTGCCAATAGCAATATCTGAATAACCAGAGAAATCGCAATAAATCTGGAAAGTGAAGAATAATGCTCCCATCAACAATGCAAAGCTGCTTTGATCGGAGTATGTCGACCATATCGTATTCGCAGCGCCAGCACATGAGTCTGCCACGACCATTTTCTTCAGGAATCCCCACAACATCTGCCGGCATCCGTCTACAGCCTGTACATAATCAAATGTACGTGCTTTCTGGAACTGGGGAAGCAGGTTGGTTGCCCGCTCAATAGGACCAGCAACGAGTTGAGGGAAGAAACTGATGAAAGCAAAAAAGGAGATAATATCATGAGATGCTCGTATCTTACCTCTATAAACATCTATCGAGTAACTCAGTGCCTGAAATGTATAGAAACTGATGCCAACCGGCAAAATCACCTTCAACGTCGGCCAATCAAGATGAGAACCAAACGTATTGGCAACAAAGCTATCTAAACTATCAACAAAGAAGTTGTAATACTTGAAGATACTGAGGATAAGCAGATTAACAATGATATTTGACGCGCTTATCCATTTTTGAACTTTACGGTTTCCAGCATTCTTCTCAATCTGTATTCCACTAATAAAACTACAAGCAGAAGTAAAAGCTATCAGTATCAGAAAACGCCAGTCCCACCAGCCATAGAACACATAGCTGGCAACAACGACCAACAAATTCTGCCACTTTAATGGCTTGAAAACAAACCAATAAAGGAGAAAAACTAATGGTAAAAATAGAAGAAAACTAAACGAATTAAAAAGCATTTACTAGTTTATTCGAAGGGTTTATGGTCAATATATTTGCATTTCAAGAATCTTATCTTTCGTTTCACCTTTCGATATAACCTTTCCAATACCATCCACTTGGGAATAGAATCACCCGGTTTTCCCTTAATGGGAGTTCGCCAATCTTTACCGTACATCATTTCCAAATATTTCTCTGGGCTCTTTGGTATGTAGTATTGGTTACCTTGAAAATCGTATAAAACAAACTCAGACAAATACTTCTTTGGTACATATTTACCTTCAGCTACTCCATAGAAGAAATACTTATAGGGAAATCCTGCCTTATAATAGACATTGAAATCACAAATTACTTCTTTGTAAATGAAAGTAAAAAAGATTTTTCCCCAAACGCGGCACAATTTTACTCCCCTTTGGTCTAATTCTGGTATCAATTGATAAAATGAATCTAAATCTTTTTCAAAAATACCCAAGTCCATATCGACATCATGAGCAATAAAATCATGTTCACGATATGCGCCTAACAATGTCCCACAGTTCAAAAAGAACATGATGCCACGCTTGTCGAAAACCTCTTTGAGTATTGACAAGAAATCTGCAGCGATTTCTTTGTCAAAGAAATTTGTATCTTGAGCTAACTTTTCATAATAAAAGGGCTCTCCATTAATCAGTATTTCTGCCATGTAATAAATAAAAAAATAATAAATATTATATAAATTAATTCAATCTTCAACTTCTATTAGAGTCTTGAGCATTGTCGCTATTGGATGGGAGATTGGGGTACTTCATATATAATGAGTAATGAGTAGTGAAGAGTGAGGGAAGTGTTTCACTTTTATGCCATCTTAGTTGACGGCATTTTCTATTTTTTCTCTGCTAATTCGAGCATTAACTCGTCAGCAAGATATTCATCACTGCGACAATGCATGTCGGCCACACCTTCGCTCATGAGCATATAAGTTTCGGAATTGTAAAAAAAGCCAAGAGCATCTTCTAACTCCAAACCACTAAGCCGCGAGAACAATTCTACGACACGAGCATACTTCACTTGCAAAATCGTCTTATTAGCCTCCATAACTAGATTTCCTCAGCTTTAATGAATCGCAAGTGACGCTCGATTAGAGCATCGCTCAGTCATACTAATACTCCTTTTTCGCGAAGGGCTTGAAAAAGATCCTCCACAATGTATTCCTTACTAAACGTATGGAGCACATCATAGCATGGAATGATATAGTCCTTAAGAAGATTGGTTGCCCGTAACGTTCCATAGACCCGGGCAGCAGTCCAATGCAACGAATCGGCCAAGTTCCCCACACAAAATGTTATAAAATCAAGATGCTCTAACTTCATTTTCTTATGATTATTATACTTTCTGTTAATGAAAGGATTGTCAGCTCAGAGCCAGATTTTTTGATTATTTTTGGAAAGAGCAAATCCTTCGTTGGCATCGAACATGCTGTATATCCTAGAAGCGAAGACGATATCGTGAAGGGCTAAACCATAGTTATAACTGAGGATACGTTCTTTAGAACTCGTTCGACCCGGGGACTGACCTATGAGAACATGATGAAGTTCATCGTACTGCTTGAACTGGCTGAAATAACGGAATTGACGGATTTGATCAGTATCGTCGCCAAACACTTTGTCAAAGAAAAGATCGCAGTTCTGGAAACCTCGCATATGAACAGGAATCACTGTAATACCCTCACAGAAAAGGCTATCGTCTGGGAACATCAACTCTTTTGCCACCGTGACACAAGAAATGACAACTTCTGCTTGCGAGAGGAACTCTTTTTTATCATCAATTATTTCAAATCTGACGTTTGTAAGGTTGCTAAAGTGTTCTGCAAAGGTTTTTGCCTGGTCTTTATATCGCATCAAACGAACTGTAATATTGCGATGCTGATTGTCTGCGGCCAAGCAAAGGAGGACGGCACGGGCAATATTGCCAAGTCCTATCATCGAATAGGTGTCGACACCGGCCTTTTGGAACAAACGAGCCGAAAGAGCCGCAACAGCACCGGTACGCATGGCCGTGATCCAATCGCCATCGAGGATTGCCTTCAGCTGTCCAGTTTTAGCATCATAAAGATAGATTTCGCTTTGAAGAGCAGGAACATGACCTTCAACACGACTGACTATCTTCACACCAAAGAATCGCACACCTTCTTTCTCTGGAAGCAAACAGGGCATGGTTGTAATGAAATCTTCACCATGAGGATGTACACTAAGTTTGGCGGGCAACTGCACATCATCCTTCATGCGGAAGCCTTCCTCCACCCACTGAATGCAATCAGCAGGAGAAATGTGAAGGTTTTTAATTTGAGATTGTTGAATGATTTTTACGAAATGTGACATCGTTTATTGGATTGTTTGTGCTAATGAAAGTAAGGCGTTAACAAGCTTCGTGTTGTCAACATGGTCGCGGACAGCAATGCGCATGTATTGGCGGCCATCAAGACCGGGTTTCGTGCTACAGTCGCGGGTGAGGATGTTGAACTGCTTCAGGATCTTAACAACAACTTCACGGGCAGTGAAGGGCTGTATGACCTCACAAAGGAAATAGTTGGCCTGAGAGGGCATGACACGGAGGAACGGCACACGACGAAGTTGACGCTCGAAATCGGCACGCTCGGCAACGAAACGGGCACAGGCTCGCTGGTAGTCGCGCTCGTACTTGGTATATATCTGCATATAGAACTCAGCGAAGGAGTTGAGGTTCCAGATGGACACGCGCTGCTTCATCTGGGCGATGAAGGCCTTGTCTGCTGAGGCAAGAACACCCAAGCGGAGGCCAGGGACGCCAAACGACTTGGAGATGCTCTTCATGACCACCATGTTGGGATGCTGCTCAAGGATGGAATCGCTCAAAAGGGATGCCGTGGCATAGTCCTCACAGAAGTCAACAAAGCTTTCGTCGACGACGAGGCGCATGTTGTGTGCTGCACACCAGTCAGCCAAGCGGAGCACATCGGCCTTCGGGATGAAGTTGCCCGAGGGATTGTCGGGGTTGATGACCAACAGGGTATCGACGGGATGGGCGCCGAAGAACGCGATGAGGTCATCGGCTGTATAGCGATATTCGTCGTTTTCAGGAACAAAGGTAACCTGGCGGGAACGGTCGAAGCGGTTGGGATATTCCTCGAAGGTGGGACGGATGAAGCCAACGGTTCCCTCCATGTGCTCCATCAGCGCACTGATGAGCTCGGCGGCACCATTGCCAGGAATGATGTACTCCTCGCTGACGCCATAGCACTTGCTGGCAAGCAGGGTGTTGACCTTCATGCCGGAAGGATATTGCGTGAGAAGCGTCTTGAACTGCGACTGCATCTCGTCGACGAGTTTCTGGGGCGGGAAGTAAGGATTGACGAGATAGCAGAAGTCGAGCATCTGCGGGAAGCGCCAATAGCCTCCGAAACGGCCATAGAACTTACGAAGCAGGTCTTTCTCGTCGGCAAAGAGGGCCTCGGCGATGTCAAGGTCTTGCTTGTCGTCGATCTCGTACCACTTCTCATTGGTAAGGGGAAGTGCCTTCAGCGAGTGGTCGTTGAGAGAAGTGATGATGCGCAGGACGTTCTCGTAGTACTCGTTGTTGCCGACTGCCGTGCAATAGGCCTCAAGGAAAGGAACATACTTGGTACGGGAGAACTCACGGGAGAACTTGTAGATGTTGACAGTCTTGTAATACGTGTCAACCTCCTTAAAGGAGAAGGCCTCCTTAGACACGAAGTCTATGATGTTCTGTTCGTCGTCAAGGCGTACCATGGTGCCATCCATCCAACTCTCGTACTTAGCTACGAGGGCGAGATTGGGGTGTGGATGGTTGAGCAGGAGTTGAAAGAGACCGTCGTCATAGATGAGGTCGCTCTCGATGAGGAGGGTGTCGTCCTCCTGCAACTGCTGCTTGGCCAAGGCCAGCGAATAGATATTGTTGGTCTTGTCGTAGACAGGATTCTCAACGTATTCGATGGGGAACTGGTCGTCATAGCGATGGCCAAGGTAGTCGATGAGGTTCTGACCTTGGTATCCGACGACGATAATAACACGAGTAAGTCCCAACGGCGATAGTTGCGTCAGGACACGGTCGATGAGGCGTACACCATTGACGGGGAGCATACACTTGGTATTATCCTTAGTGTACTCACCCAGACGACGTCCCATTCCGGCGGCTAAAATAATTGCTTGCATACGAAGTGGCACTAAGTGCAGTTAAAAGTTATCTCCTTCGCTTTTTCGTGCACCATGCTTTGCATGACAGCACTGCTTCAGTCGATGACCTTCGGTTCAAAGCGCTGACGCGCAGTTCAATGGCCTCCGGCCGTTCAAATGGTTCAATGCTGCTTTGCAGCGGTTCAAAGTTCAATGCGCTAAAGCGAAGATCAAAGTCAAAGCCCTTAGACGGAAGATTTTGTCACACAGATCTTACAAATCCCACAGAAAGAATTATTTAGTTTCAACTTCTCAGTTTCTAGATCCTATTTTTCAGATGATATGTTGGATTTATTCGCAAGTATCTTAAGAGTAAACCCTTAGAAATACTTCGGAAAAATCAACCTTTGTTCGTAAACAAAGCAATCTATGATTGATTGTCATCTAAAAATATATCTGTTTTGATGGTATAGATCTGTGTGAAAGATTGCGCTAAAGCGAAGTTCAAAGTTCAATAATGGAGGCACAAAAAAAAGTTTTCCTCTAAAGAATGTTTAGAGTGAGGAGTCATGCAGGAAAGGAGCACGACAAAGACTATTCAATGCCTCCGCCTTAGAAAACGCAACGGTTTTCGCAGATTTGTAAAATAATCTGATTATTTCGTTATATAACTCTGCAAAGTTACAATTTTTTTATGAAATAAAAAGGATTCATAACGAAAAAAGGAGGGGCATGAGCAATTAAACTTGATTTTTGTCAAGAATTTGGCCATAGTTATGTCACACGGATCCCACAGATCTCACAGATTTTATTATTTCTTTTATGATGATATGTTTGGATTTATGGAAGAATACTAAAAGCGAGTTTTCATGATTGTTCCAGTAAATCAAAACCTTTATTCACGAATAAAGATATTTTGCGAGCATAACAAATCATCATAAAGAATCTATTTAGATGGTTTTAGATCTGTGTGAGTAGTTAATCAAACTCGTTTGTTAACCAGTAGAACTGTTTGTGCAGTCGTTTTGAAGAAACTCTTCATCCTTTTCATCATTATTTTCGGGTATTTCGAGTTTTATAATTATCCCTATACTTTGTAACTGACTCTCCGCTCGGCTTCGCCGCTTTCGTAGCACAGCGGAGAAAGAACTCTAAATTCTCAAAAAGAGATGGTAAAGATTTGTGTGAGCTTCAAAGAAGGCGGTAGTTGGCGATGGACTTGAAACCATTGAGGAAATCGCGGGCAAGCATTCGCTTCTTCCCTGCAAGCTGCAAATCGACAATCTCAAGCCACTCATCAGCAGTGGCAACATAGAGGCGAGATTTCTCGACTATTAGAGTTCCTGGTTCTTCAGAACATGCACGACCAGTCTTAGCAGTCTTGTAGATTTTCAGGTCAACAGGATTGGCCTTCACGGCCTCTTGTTCTGCATCAGGAACAAGGGTTGTCCAAGCTGCAGGAATAGGTGAAAGACCACGGACAAAATCATAAATATTCTTAGAATTTTTACCCCATGCAATACGGCAGGTGTCCTTGAAGATTTTGGGAGCGGTATTTAATTGATAATTAACAATTGACAATTGACAATTGTTCTTCACAAGTTCGTCTTGCGAGATACTGGTAATCTGTCCGTTATGGGAGATCATTAAATCAATGGTTTCAATGGCAATCTTTGCTCCGAGGTGCATGAGTCCATCGTAGACATATTCGACATCTGCATCGTCTGGAATACCAAAATCTTTTTGTAGTATGATACGGCCAGTATCAATGTCATGATCGAGGAAGAATGTGGTCACTCCGGTCGTTGTTTCCCCATTGATGATAGCCCAGTTGATGGGGGCGGCACCACGATATTGTGGAAGCAGGGCTGCATGAACATTGAACGTGCCGAAACGAGGCATCGCCCACACTACTTCGGGCAACATACGGAAAGCAACCACGACCTGGATGTCGGCCTGATAGCTTCGCAACTGCTCGACGAAAGCTGGATCTTTCATCTTTTCGGGCTGAAGAACTGGAAGCCCAACGGACAGGGCATACTCCTTGACTGCAGGTGCTCGTAGCACAGAACCATGACGGCCAACCGGTTTATCTGGCTGCGTGACAACAGCCACTACATTGTAACCTCCTTCAACCAATGCGCGAAGAGTTTCAACTGCAAACTCGGGCGTACCCATGAACACTATTCTTAAGTCTTGCTTTTCCATTCTTCCAATCGTTTTGACTGCAAAGGTAACAATAAAAGTTCAAAGTGCAAAGTGCAAGGTTCAAAAATATTGTTATAATGGTTCAAAGTTTAATGCTCCATGGGCGTTCAATGTTCTTTCTCCAATAAATCTACAAAAGCGTCCCTAGAGCCGAGCGCAAAAAATACTCTCAAGATTCATTTTTTTTTTTGCAAGTTGAGTCTATTTCAATAAAAAGTTGTACCTTTGCACCAAAATAACAAAACATAAGAATTGAAATGAAAAAAATTCTGATGGCCATCGCATTGATGGTGGCAAGTGTAAACGGTGCAACAGCACAGAGCAACTACGAATATGATATATGGGATGTGATTGTCGGTGGAAAGGTGGGTGCCAGTGCTACAACGCTGACCAAGTTGAACGCTGACTTCCAGTTCTTCCCTACGGCAGCTGCCTATGCTGAGATGTATCTGAACAAGAAAATGTCGATGTCGCTTGAGGTATCGTATGCTCATCGCGGCGGCAAAAACATCTACGCAAAGAACGTTCCTGAAAACGGTCCCTACACCTACAATATGCACTACATCAACACTTCGTACCTTTTCAAGTACTTTCCAGTGAAGCGATTGGGTGTCTATTCAGGTCTCACCTTAGGAAGAATGTTTGCTGCCAAAGCAAAAAAGGACCATACGAATGACATCATGGACGAACTGCACAAAGGCGACTTCAGTGTCCCTGTAGGTCTGGAGTACACAATTGGGGAACACTTCACGGTAGATGCACGTTGGAACTGGTCGCCACGTTGGATTGCTAAAACCAACAAAGCAAAGCTCATCTTGGGTAAGACACGTAATCAGGCTTTCATGCTGACCGTTGGCTATAAGCTACAAGTCTTCTAATTATTTTCTGCCGCTGCAGAAAATGAAATTGAAAATTGAGAATTGATAATTCTTGCTACGCGGCATTCAAGGTTCTTTCTCCGACATACTACGAAAGCGTCCCAAAGGGTCGAGCGCAAGTGCCTGCGGCGTTTAAAGGTCAAAGTTCAAAAATGCCAACGGCGTTCAAAGATCAAAGATTGTGAAACAGGAAGAAGACATTAAAAATGCGGTAGATGTGATGAGAAAAGGAGGTATCATCCTCTACCCTACTGATACGATATGGGGCATCGGCTGTGACGCAACGAATGCAGAGGCCGTTGCACGTGTATATCAAATTAAGAAACGTGATGATTCGAAGGCACTCATCTGCCTTGTAGATAGTGATGCACGATTGCAACGCTATGTTCGGAACGTGCCTGATGTGGCATGGGACGTGATGGAACTAGCCACGAAACCGACAACTGTGATTCTGGATAATGCCGTGAACCTGGCACCGAACCTGATTGCGGAAGACGGCAGCATTGCCATGCGCATCACCCGCGAAACATTCTCGAAAGAGCTATGCTACCGGTTCCAGAAGCCTATCGTCAGTACGAGTGCCAACATCAGTGGCGAACCTGCAGCCCAGAACTACCGAGACATTGCACCAGAGATTCTTGATGCAGTTGACTATGTATGCTGGACACGACGTCAGGAACATAATCCTCACCACCCCAGCAGCATCATCAAAATCAAGGAGAACGGCGAAATAAAGATCATCCGGTAAGTCATTTAACCACAGATGACACAGATGAACAATTCAAATAAATGACACGGATTTGCTATCACAGATAAAGCAACAATAATGGAAAGCAACATCGATAGGCTGACAAAGGTAATGGGGAAAAGGAACAAATACGATTCTTTAACCTATAGAATCATTGGAGCAGCCATGAAAGTTCATAGTACATTAGGGAAAGGTTTTGCAGAAGTGGTTTATGCCGACGCATTAGAGAAAGAATTCATCAACACTGACATCCCATACGAAAGAGAGAAAGAGATTGATATCATTTACAATGGTGAGCCTCTCATGCATAAATTTAGGACAGATTTCATTTGTTACGACAATATCATCGTGGAATTGAAAGCTTCATCTGACATCATAGAAGGTCATCGTGCTCAAATCATCAATTATCTAAAAGCCACTGGCTACGAATGTGGTATCCTCTTGAACTTTGGAAGAAACCGACTTGAAAAAGAACGGTTTTTCAATTAACCTTTCGTAATTGTTTTATCAACATCTGTGATTGACATCCGTGACATTATAATAAAAAGAACATCCGTGAAATCCGTGTTTAATAGTATAGTGAAATGGGCAGAGAAGTTGCCGGAGAAGCAGCTGATGATACTACTGGCGTTGCTGGTGGGTGTCTTCGCGTCTATTGCCGCATTCATTTTGCATTGGCTCATCGAGGTGATACAGCACATGCTCACGGCACAGTTCGAGGTGACGAGCTTCAACTGGCTCTATCTGGTGTTCCCTGTCGTAGGCATCTGGCTGACCATGCTCTTCGTGCGATATATTGTGAAGGACGACATCTCGCATGGTATCACCCGCATCCTCTATGCCATCTCTTCGAGAAAATCGCGCCTGAAGGGGCATAATTGCTGGTCGTCTGTCATCTCGTCGGCCATCACCATCGGCTTCGGCGGCTCTGTGGGTGCTGAGGCTCCTATCGTATTGACGGGATCGGCTATCGGCTCGAACCTCGGCCAACGCTTCCATCTGGACAACAAACAACTCATGTTGCTCTTAGGATGTGGCGCGGCTGCTGCCATTGCCGGCATCTTCAAGGCGCCCATGGCTGGACTTGTGTTTACGTTTGAGGTGCTAATGGTGGACCTGTCGATGGGATCGCTATTACCAATCCTTACAGCCAGCGTCACCGCTACCTGCCTGACATACCTTTTCGAAGGCAGCGATTCCCTGTTTAGTTTCCACCTCGACAGCGCATGGCAAATAGATCGCATCCCTGCCAGTATTTTATTGGGACTGTTCTGCGGGCTAGTCAGCCTTTATTTCATTCGAATGATGGAAGTGTGCGAAGGCGTCTTTAGCAAAATGAAAGACAACCGCTATGCACGACTGGCATTGGGTGGCGCCACGCTGAGCCTGCTCATCTTCCTCTTCCCTGCACTCTACGGTGAAGGCTACTCGGCATTGAACATCCTGCTGAACGGCCAGAATGAAGCTGACTGGAATACGATGCTGAACAACTCGCTCTTCTATGGACAAAGCGATATGTTGCTGTGGTACATCGCCTTGGTGCTACTGACAAAGGTTGTTGCCACATCGGCAACGAATGGCGGCGGCGGCGTTGGTGGTACGTTTGCACCTTCTTTGTTCATTGGTGGCTTCAGCGGCTTCTTCTTTGCCCGACTGTGGAACATCAACCAGTTAGGTGTAGTCGTGCCAGAGAAGAACTTCACATTGCTGGGCATGGCGGGTGTTATGGCAGGCGTTATGCACGCACCATTGACAGGCATCTTCCTGATTGCTGAGATTACGGGGGGCTACCAGCTGTTTATACCGCTTATCATCGTTAGCGTCAGCTCTGTGATTATCATCAGTCTCTTCGAGCCCCACAGCATCTATGCCATCCGACTGGCAAGAGAGGGAAAACTCGTCACCCACCACATCGACCACTCAGTGCTTACGCTGATGAGTCTCGACAGCATCATCGAGCGGGAGTATACAGCTGTGGATCCTGACATGCCGTTAGGAAAGCTCATAAACGTCATCAGTCAAAGCCGAAACAGTTTTATCCCAGTACTTGACGCAGGTGGTTGCCTACTCGGTGAGATTGACGTGACGAGTATCCGGCACATCATGTTCCGTACAGAATTGTATAACCGCTTCACCGTCAGCCAAGTGATGACTCCTGTGAAGGCTGTACTGAACATGAACGACCCGATGGCAGACGTGATGAAGAAGTTTGAAATGACGAGCTCGTTCAACCTGCCGGTTGTTGACATTGACAACCACCTGCAAGGTTTTATCTCAAGAACCCGCATGTATAGCATGTACAGGAAAATGGTGGCTGACTACTCGACGGAGTGATTTCAAATTGAAAATTGAAAATTGAAAATTGAGAATTGAAAATTGAAAATGAACTTGGAACTTGAGACTTGGAACTTGAATCTTTTAATACAAAAGGCTGCATCGCGACACCGTGATGCAGCCTTTAGCTTTGAATAATCCAAGAGTTAGATTTCCCATCCTACGGCACTGGCACCGAGAACAGCAGCGCTGGAACCCTCAAGGCCGCTGACCAGGAACTTAGCCTTGCCCTTGAAGATCTTCAGTACGTTCTCATCATAAGCCTTCTCAATGGGTTTCATAATGAGATCGCCAGCCTTTGTCATGCCGCCGAAGAAGATAAATGCCTCCGGCGAAGAGAATGCTGCAAAGTCAGCGCAAGCCTCACCTAGCATACGGCCAGTAAACTCATAGATTTCATTAGCCAGTTTGTCACCCTTACCAGCAGCGATAGCCACATCGAGACTTGTGATGTCCTCGGGATTCAACTCACGAAGCAGCGAAGGCTGCTCGGTAGTGTCCAGCAATTCGCGTGCCGTGCGTGCGACACCCGTTGCCGAGCAATAGGTTTCCAGACAGCCCTTACGACCGCATCCACAGGGACGACCGTTCTCACGGCGTACGATGACGTGGCCCAGCTCACCGGCAAAACCATCACAGCCATAGACCAACTGTCCATTGATGACGATACCAGAACCGACACCCGTTCCCAACGTGATGACGATGAAGTTCTTCATGCCACGAGCAACACCATAGATCATCTCACCGATGGCGGCTGCGTTGGCATCGTTGGTCAGTGCTACAGGGATACCCAAACGTTCCTTGAACATAGCTGCCAGAGGAACGATGCCGTCGTGACCCCAAGAAAGGTTGGGAGCAAACTCGATAGTACCATTGTAGTAGTTGCCGTTAGGAGCACCAATGCCCATGGCCTTGATCTGCTCGATGCCTCCCACCTGTTCGATGATGGGCTCAAGGGCATTCACGCAAGCGTTGACATAGTCGTCAACATTGTCGTAGCCCTGTGTCTTGATGGCCGTTGTTGCCTTGATTTCGCCACGGCTATCCACAATACCGAAGACGGAGTTTGTTCCGCCCAAATCCAAACCGATCACATACGGTTTCAAAAGCTGCTGTGTATCCATACTTTGGGTTTTAAGTTATTTGTTAATGAGTTATGGTGCAAAGGTACGAAAAAGTTTTGATAGTTCCAAACTTTTTTTGTACCTTTGCAGTCGATATGCCATTCCATTTGCCCATAAACATCTTGGATTTCATATTCAAGGGGATCCTCATCGGCATGATTGCCTCTGCTCCGATGGGTCCTGTTGGCGTGCTTTGTGTACAACGAACCCTGAAGAAAGGACGTAAGTATGGCTTTGTGACGGGCATCGGCGCTGCGGCAAGCGACATCATCTATGCTGCCATCACAGGGTTTGGCATGGCTTTCGTCATGGACTTTGTGAGCAATGCTCAAACACGCTTCTACCTACAGATCATCGGTAGTCTGGTGTTGATGGCTTTCGGTTGGTACACCTACCGCACTGACCCTACCCGCAATATGCACCAGTCTAGTCAGACGAAAGGTACGCTCACCTATAATACGCTGACTGCATTTCTCATCACACTGAGCAATCCCCTTATTATTTTCCTTTTCATGGCTCTTTATGCACAGTTTGCCTTTGTGCTTCCCGACCACCCGTTTGAAATGGTTGTGGGTTTCCTGAGTATCATTGGCGGAGCCCTGTTATGGTGGTGGGGACTGACATGGCTGGTCGACAAAATACGTACGAAGTTTGACGAGCAAGGAATTAAGATTATCAATCAGATCATCGGTGTAGCTGTGATGGTTGGAAGTATCATCATGCTGTTGGGCACCGTGACCAATCTCTATCGTTTCTTTTAGAACATGTTTATATCCCAAGAACTACGTAAGAAAAGTATTGCAGAATACTTGCTATATATGTGGCAAGTGGAAGATATCATCCGCGCCTACGACTGTTCGCTGAGCCGCATACGTCGTGAATACATCTCGCGCTTCGACTATGACGACGAACAGTTGGAAGAGATGACCGACTGGTATGGCAACCTCGTAACCATGATGAATCAGGAAGGCAAGCGCGAAGGCGGTCATCTGCAGATTAACCAGGTAGTGCTGCAACAAATGACGGAACTGCACTCACAGTTGCTGGAGAGCACGAAGTTTCCTTTCTACACATCACAATATTATAAGGTACTGCCGTTCATCGTTGAACTACGCAATCGTGGCGACAAGGACAAGAACGAGATTGAGACCTGTCTCGATGCGCTCTATGGCACAATGATGCTTCGCCTGCAAAACAAGGAAATCACCCCAAACACAGCACATGCCATTCAAGAGATTACCACCCTGCTCGGCATGCTGAGCGACTACTACGCAAAAGACAAGCAAGGGGAATTGATCCTGGATGAAGGATAAGGAATGAAAGATGAAGGTTGAAGGATGAAAGATAAACCATTATGAATATACTGATTACTGGATGTAATGGACAGCTGGGCAACGAGATGCAGTTGTTAGAAAAGGCTGACCCCAAGAACACTTATTTTAATACTGACGTTGCCGAACTCGATATTACTGATATCGAGGCCATTGAGCACTTCGTTGAGGAAAACAAGATTGACGGCATTGTAAACTGTGCCGCCTATACAGCTGTGGACAAGGCTGAAGCCAACGAGGTTCTGTGCCAACGACTGAATGCTGAAGCACCCGCATTTCTGGCGCAAGCCATTGAGAAACGAGGAGGATGGATGATCCAGATTTCTACTGACTATGTTTTCGACGGCACTCAGCATACGCCTTACACTGAGGATGACGATACCTGCCCGAACAGTGTCTATGGACGGACAAAGCTCGTGGGCGAGTTCAATGTCCTGAAGCTTTGTCAACGTACAATGGTCATCCGTACGGCATGGCTATACAGCACCTTCGGCAATAATTTCGTGAAGACAATGCTCAGACTGGGCAGGGAAAAGCAGCAACTGGGCGTGATCTTCGACCAGATTGGAACCCCCACTTATGCACGCGACCTTGCCCGTGCCATCATGGTAGCCATCGAACAGGGCATCAAGCCAGGCATCTACCACTTCACCAATGAAGGTGTCTGCTCGTGGTACGACTTTACGAAAGCCATACACCGACTGGCTGGCATCACCACCTGCCACGTTCGTCCACTTCATACCAGCGAATATCCCACGGCAGCACAGCGCCCCCACTACTCAGTCCTGGACAAGACGAAGATTAAAGATGCCTATGGCATTGAGATTCCTCACTGGGAAGAGTCGCTTGCAGAGTGCGTGGGACTGTTGAGAGTTGAGAGTTAATAGTTGATAGTTTAGTGTAGGGGCAGACTCCCGTGCTGCCCGTCGTTGAAAGACAATATGAATCAAGAGATAGAAAGAAGAAGAACATTTGCCATCATCTCACACCCTGACGCCGGTAAGACGACGCTCACCGAGAAGTTTCTGCTTTTTGGTGGTCAGATACAGGTGGCCGGAGCCGTGAAGAGCAACAAGATCAAGAAGACTGCCACCAGCGACTGGATGGACATTGAGAAGCAACGCGGTATCTCGGTGTCGACATCGGTCATGGAGTTCGACTACACCCCTGAAGGGTCGGACATAGAATACAAAGTGAACATCCTTGACACGCCTGGACACCAGGATTTTGCCGAGGACACCTACCGCACGCTAACTGCTGTTGATTCGGCCATCATCGTAGTGGACAGTGCCAAGGGTGTAGAGACACAGACACGCAAGCTGATGGAGGTGTGCCGCATGCGCCAGACACCCGTCATCATCTTCATCAACAAGATGGACCGTGAAGGACGAGATCCCTTCGACCTGCTCGACGAACTGGAACAGGAACTGAAAATCAAGGTACGCCCTCTGTCGTGGCCCATCAACCAGGGCGTGAAGTTCAAGGGCGTGTACAACATTTATGAACAGAAACTCGACCTATTTACTCCCGACAAGCAACGCGTAACGGAAAAAGTGGAAGTAGACATTGCTAGCGAGCAGCTTGATCAACAAGTTGGTGATCGCGACGCACAACAGTTGCGCGACGACCTTGAGCTCGTAGACGGCGTCTATCCAGAGTTCGATGTCGAAACCTATCGTTCAGCCGAGGTCGCTCCTGTGTTCTTCGGTTCTGCACTCAACAACTTCGGTGTGCAGGAACTGTTGAACTGCTTTGTTGAGATAGCGCCCTCGCCCCGCCCCACCAAGGCCGAGGAGCGAATGGTGGAACCCGAGGAGCAGAAGTTCACGGGATTCATCTTCAAGATTACAGCCAACATCGACCCCAACCACCGCTCGTGCATCGCTTTCTGCAAGGTTTGCTCGGGCAAGTTCATGCGCAACCAACCCTATCTGCACGTCAGGCAGGGAAAGACACTTCGCTTCTCGTCGCCCACTCAGTTCATGGCACAACGAAAATCGACCATTGACGAGGCATGGGCAGGCGACATCGTTGGTCTGCCTGACAATGGCATCTTCAAGATTGGCGATACACTGACTGAAGGAGAACTGCTTCACTTCCGCGGTCTGCCATCTTTCTCGCCTGAAATGTTCAAGTACATTGAGAACGATGACCCCATGAAATCGAAACAACTCGAGAAGGGAATCAACCAACTGATGGACGAAGGTGTTGCACAGCTGTTTGTCAACCAGTTCAACGGCCGAAAGATCATTGGTACCGTCGGACAACTGCAATTTGAAGTCATACAGTACCGATTGGAGAACGAGTACAATGCAAAATGCCGTTGGGAACCCGTGCACCTCTACAAAGCCTGTTGGGTGGAGGCTGATGATGAGAAAGAGCTCGATGCCTTCAAGAAGCGTAAGTATCAGTACATGGCTAAGGACCGTGAGGGGCGCGATGTATTCCTTGCGGACTCAGGTTATGTGCTTTCGATGGCTCAACAAGACTTCGAGCACATCCGATTCCACTTCACAAGCGAATTCTAACACGATCAACATCCGTTCATACATGCTCCCAATTCCACTTACGAAATGGGAGCATGTTTTTTATGCACAGTAGAGACATCCTATACAACCTGTATAGGTGACATATACACATTGCAAAGGAGGCCTTTATGCCACCTAAAGCATATCTTTGAAGAAGGAAAAGCATTGCCTTACGGACAATGATGCTTACCATTCGTCGTCATCATCATCGTCTTCATGTTCGAAATCGCCAATGGTAAGCTGTTTCAGGTCATAGTAAGAACCATTGTAGATGTTGAAATCTACGTAGCCCTTAATGCCAGGCAGACGACCAACATCCGTGTGTTGCCAAAATTTCCACGGACCTTTGTACTCCACCTTATTTACATAGTAGTGGGCTATCCAATAGGGATAGTCGTCGAAAACAGGTGCACTGAGGTAGGCTTCCTTAAATTTATAATAGGTGTAGAGGATGGGTTTCACGTGGTAACGATCCTCGACGATGTGGAGCCATGTGAGCACATCACGTTGGAAATCTTCCACAGAGCGTTCCTTGGGCTTGTGTTCAATGTCGAGCACAGGCGGCAAGTCGCCCTTTTCCAGATGCACCTGCTTGAGGAAGTAGTAGGCCTGCTCACGAGCCGAGGACTGATTGCTCCAGAAATGATAGGCTCCACGTACGAAACCATATTCCCGTGCATTGTAGAAATAGTCGTTGAAGTTCTCGTCAAGAATAGAAGAACCCTCCGTGGACTTAATGATAATGAAGCGCAAGGGACACCCCTCGATACGGGCGTGGCGTAATTTGTCCCACTCAATCGTACCCTGGTAGTGAGAGATGTCAATGCCATGGATCTCGTAGCCATCAGGATAGCGGGCATCGCCATAGAGTGCGCGCCAACGGAAACCAGTAGGACCGACGAAGAAATAGTAGAACACCCACACATAGAGAACGACGGCACCTATGCCGCCAACCCACCATGCCCAACGCGGATAGCGCTGCAGCAAAGTCTTCTTTTTGTGTCGGTTCTTCCTTTTCTTAGTCAATGCAGGAGTGAATAAAGAATCATCAAATAACAAAAAAGATGGTTTGCAGACTCAATACTTGCAACCGACGACGTTCATCATCTAACTGATGCAAGCCACAAGTCTGCAAACCATCAGCAAAGACTACTCTTGCTCAAGAGCCAGTGTGCGAGTGGGGAGATCGCAAACAGAAGAAGGTCCCCAGTACTGGATTGGGCCAGGATAGGTGTAGCAGGTGTTGAGAGCCCATTCGTCGCGCTGAGCAGCAAATGCCTTAAAGGGTTTGCCATCGAGTTCGACAAGTGCCTTGCGGATAACAGGTTTCATCTCACCATTACGACGCTCCATGTTCATCATCATTGTGATGGGCACACCACCAGCCTTCCACTCATCGGAAGGAGCAGTGGTATTCTTCACGATGGCCATGTAGCCAGTCTTACCGGCAGCAATGAGCTGAGCGGCGCTGGTACCAAGGGCATAGCAATAGTCTGCATCGAAGTTGGAAGGAGCAGCGCAACGGCCCTCATAGCCGAAGAAGTGGTGCTGAGCCGAGAACTTGCCGGTGTAGCGGCCTTCCTTCTTCATCTTCTCAAGCTTCTGTGCAACCATTGTGGAGAGCAGCTTCTCGGTCTCGATGAGCGATACCTGGACGTTTCCGTGCGGGTCGCGGTCGAGGGCGAGCTGGCGTGCCACCTGTGTAGGCAGCGAGTTGAAGACGGCGAGGTTTTCATCTGTCAGATGGCTCTTGGCAAAGTCGATCTGCTCAGAACGGCCCATGTCCTTCACCTCAGGCAGAGCGAGCACATCGTTGAGCTGAGCGATAAGTTTCTTGATGGCAGGGATGAATTCGATAAGACCCTCAGGAATGATGACGGTACCGAAGTTGTTGCCATTGGCAGCACGTGCTGCAACAGCGTTGGCAATATAGCTGACAATGTCGTCGAGACTCTGGTTCTTAGCTTCAACCTCCTCAGAGATGAGGCAGATGTTCGGCTGCGTCTGAAGGGCGCACTCAAGGGCGATGTGCGAAGCAGAACGGCCCATGACTTTGATGAAGTGCCAGTACTTGCGGGCAGAGTTGCAGTCGCGCTCGATGTTACCGATGAGTTCAGAGTAGGTCTTACAAGCTGTGTCGAAGCCAAACGAAGTCTCAATTTGATCGTTCTTCAGGTCACCGTCGATAGTTTTGGGGCAACCAATCACCTGAACGCCATACTGCTTGGCTGCATAGTACTCGGCCAGTACGCAGGCATTGGTATTAGAGTCGTCGCCACCGATGATAACGATGGCCTTGATGTCGAGTTCACGAATGATCTCAAGACCCTTTTCGAACTGCTCAACCTTCTCGAGCTTGGTACGGCCAGAACCAATCATGTCGAAACCACCAGTGTTGCGATACTCATCGGCAATCTCGGCTGTGATTTCCATGTAGTTGTGGTCGACAAGTCCACCAGGACCCAGGATGAAACCGAACAGGCGGTTCTCGGGATTCAGCTTCTTAATGGCATCGAAAAGACCTGTAATGACGTTGTGACCGCCAGGAGCCTGACCACCACTGAGGATGACACCGACGTTCATCTTCTTCGTGTTAACTTCATCGCCAGGAACAAACTCTACGAGGGGCATTCCGTAGGTATTGGGGAACAATGCCTTAATTTCCTCCTGATTGCCTACGCTCTGCGTGGGCTCACCTTCCTTTACCTTGACAGCTCCCTGCAATCCTTTCGGAAGTTTGGGCAGATAAGCTGCACGTTCAATTTGCAAAAGACTTTTTTTCATTGTTTGTAACGTTACTATAATTGACTAATAATTGGATATGCAAACAAAAATCACATGCAAATTTACTCTTTTTCAGCGAGATATGGAAAGATTTTGGAAAGAAAACCACTTTTCAAGCACTTTTTTTACTTGAAATGGCTCCATATTCACTTTTTTTTATTATCTTTGCCCTAACTAAAACATAAAATTATGAGCAACAAGAAAGATTTGAAGCAAGTGATCAACTATGTGTGCGACGAATTGTTTGCTGAGTGCGTGGCGGCCTCTATGTACAACGGAGCACCTGACACAGAGAATGTTGAATCTCTGTTGCTGAGCATCATTAACTTGAGAAATGACTTCATCAGCCGGATTTCACATCCTGAGCCTGGACTGCCTGCAAAGAAGTTCTTCAACGACTTGAAACGCGACTTCCACGAGCAGGTTTCTGAAATTATTGACCACATCAGCAACCTCGGGTAATCATGAAAAGCTTCTGCCAATGGCTTTTATACAAGCGCATGGGATGGACGACCAACGTTACTGTTGATCACCCCGACAAATTCATCATCTGTCTTGCCCCACATACCAGTAACTGGGATTTCCTGTTGGGGCAGCTATACATGCGCGCTGAAGGCATGCACATCAACTTTCTGATGAAGAAAGAATGGTTCTTCTGGCCCCTCGGCCCCATCTTCCGACGCATGGGTGGCATCCCCGTGTGGCGAACGAAGAAGACAAGCATGACCGACAACCTTGCTGCCGAAGCATCCAAGGCTGCTACCTTCCGTCTATGCATCACACCAGAAGGAACTCGTTCGTTGAATCCCGACTGGAAGAAAGGTTTCTACTTCATTGCACAAAAGGCAGGAATTCCTATCCTGCTCTATGGGCTTGACTATGAACGTCGGCTTATTGAGTGCACAGAGTCCTTTGTGCCGACTGGTGATCTGGAAGGCGACATGAGACACATAAAACTATACTTCAAAGACTACAAGGGAAAATATCCCGAGAAATTTACGATCGGAAATATTTGAAAGTGCTGAGGAAAACACTTACTGCTATCCTGCTCACGGCAGCTACGACACTGGGAGCACAGGAACAGACCACATGGGGCGACATTGACTATCATGGCGCCCCATGGGTGGAGAATGTATCAAAGCCAAACGACATTTCAACTGGCTTGCAAGGACGTCATCTATCCATCTGGGCAAGCCACGGACGATACTACGATCAGGAGAAAGGCTTCTGGAAATGGCAGCGTCCTTTTCTTTTCGGTACCACAGAGGACTTGTTCACACAAACCATCGTTGTCCCTTATCTGATACCCATGCTGGAAAATGCCGGGGCAGTGGTGTTCACTCCACGTGAACGCGACTGGCAACGCCATGAGGTGATTGTCGACAACGATGCCACCACGCCATACAACTACCACGAACGCTCTGTCGGACATGACTGGCAGAATACGCCAATGCGTGGTTTTGCTTGGCATAGCGGCAGCTACAGCGATGGCGAGAATCCTTTTGAGGCAGGTACAGCCCGTATGGCACGCACCACACGCAAAGCCAAGAAGGCAAGCACAGTGGCCTACCAACCCACTTTTCCTGAAAAAGGACGCTATGCCGTCTACGTGAGTTACCAGACGTTGCCAAAGAGCATACCCGATGCCACTTATACCGTCTATCATCAGGGGCAGGCTACAACCTTTAAGGTCAACCAACAGATGGGCGATGGCACATGGGTGTACCTCGGCAGTTTCGATTTCGACAAGGGCTATAGTGTCGACAACTGTGTTGTTGTGTCGAACCTTAGCAATCACGAAGGCGTGGTGACAACCGATGCCGTTCGGTTCGGAGGCGGAATGGGCAACATTACACGTGGTGGTTCAACCAGTGGTTTTGCACGTTCGTTTGAAGGTGCCCGCTACTATGCCCAATGGGCAGGTGCCCCCTATGACGTATACAGTTCAAAGAATGGAGTGAACGACTATGCTGATGACATCAATGTGCGCTCGCTGATGACCAACTGGCTGGCTGGTGGCTCACCATACGTGCCTAATATGGAAGGCAAGCGAGTGCCTATAGAGATGACGTTGGCCGTCCATAGCGATGCAGGATATAATCCTGACGGCCAGTCCATCTATGGCCCATTGGCCATCTGCACGACCGACTTCAACGATGGCAAACTTGGGGCAGGCATCTCACGTGAAGCATCACGAATGTTGGCCGATGAAATTCTGTCAGGTGAGGTCAGCGACCTCAGTCGCACATACGGCTCTTGGCCACGTCGTGATTTCTACAACCGAAACTACTCGGAAACGCGTGTGCCAGAAGTGCCATCGGCCATCATTGAGACGCTCTCCCACCAGAGTTTCCCCGACATGCGCATGGCACAAGATCCTAACTTCCGCTTCACCCTTGCACGTTCAATCTATAAAAGCATCCTACGCCATGTGGCGCGAATGCACAACGACAACTATACCGTTCAGCCTCTTGCCCCCAATCATTTCCATATAGAGTTTGTTGGAAAGGACAAGGTGCGTTTGAGTTGGCAAGCCGTTGACGACCGTTTGGAACGCAGCTCTCATCCCAGTGGTTACAACGTTTATACGGCTGTCGGACATGGCGGTTTTGACAATGGCGAACACGTTCGCCAGAACTCTTTCACCGTGAAGCTGGAGCCAGGCATTCCCTACCATTTCCGAGTCACAGCCACCAACAATGGTGGCGAGAGCTTCCCCACAGAGGTGCTGTCGGCGACATACGAACCCAACGCCCACCATACAGTCCTTATCGTCAATGGATTCCATCGTCTGTCTTCACCAGCCGTTATTGACACCGACTCGTTGCAAGGCTTTGACCTGCAGCAAGACTTAGGCGTAAGCTATGGCACGACGGCAGGATGGAGTGGTTATCAGCAATATTTCGACCGTCGTCTCATGGGCATAGAAGGTCCTGGTGGATTAGGCTATTGCGGCACGGAACTGGCAGGTCAGTACATCGCCGGCAACACTTTTGACTATGTACGTACACATGCCGATGCCATCAGCTCTGCCCATCGCTATAACATCGTCAGCTGTTCGAGCGAAGCATTGGAAGCTGGCAAAGTCGACATCAAAGACTATGATGCCATCGACCTGGTCCTTGGTCTTGAAAAGACCGACATTACGACTCGCCATGCACCGTTCTATAAGACCTTCTCAACAAAGATGCAGGACGTGCTCCGCCGATTTACCAACCGTCATGGCCATGTACTCGTAAGTGGTGCTTACATTGCCAGCGACATGTTGACAGCTGATGAGCAGTCTTTCATGAGCAATGTTCTGAAAGTGAAGCCTACCATCATCACCAATGAAGACGGCATGGCTGCTTTGGTACAGAACCGAATAGGAAATATCATGGGCATGGGCATGAAGTTCGACTTCTACAACCACCATTGCGAAGAACATTATGCCGCAACAAGGACAGACATCCTGCAACCTGCATCGCCAGCCTACTGTGCGCTGCAATATGCCGATGGCAACAGTGCAGCCGTTGCCTACCAAGGACAGGACTACAGGACTTTCTGTATGGGGTTCCCCATTGAGTGCATCAAAGACAACAAGACTCGCAACAGCATCGTGCGTGGCATCATGCAATTCCTGCTGTCCAAGTAAAACCATAACAAAAGAAATAATCAAACAATTATCACGATGACTTATAAGATTCAAGCTAATGCATCAGGAACACGCTTCATTGAAGTAAGTGACGAACACCTGAAGACCATCGACCAATACCAACTGCTGCGTAATCTCACCGACAGCAACGGTATCATTGATGAAGCCGTTCTTGACAAACTGAAGTTTACACTTCGCTCGCTTCTGGAAGCAGAGCAAGGTGAGAAATCGTTGCTCGACCTGTGTCTCGACGTCGTTTATAACAACAACATGAAGGCTTTCGGTCTTCATCAGCTTGTCCTGCTCTACATTGAATGGAAAAGCAAAGCAGAGGCTGAGGCTGCAGCTGAACAATAGACGAATACGCAAAAGTAATCCAACGAATAGCGTTTGATGACCTATCAACTGTCCGACTTCCTGCCCACAACCAAGAAAGAGTGTGAACTGCGAGGATGGGATGAGCTCGACATCATCCTGTTCTCGGGCGATGCCTACGTCGACCATCCGTCGTTCGGTGCGGCAGTGATAGGTCGTACACTGGAGTCTGCAGGCTATCGAGTAGCTATTGTGCCACAACCTGACTGGCATGGTGACTTCCGCGATTTCAAAAAACTTGGCCGACCACGTCTGTTCTTTGGCATTGCGCCTGGTGCCATGGATTCCATGGTGAATAAGTACACCGCTGCCAGACGCCTACGGTCGGAAGATGCCTACAGCCCCGATGGTCGTCACGACTGCAGGCCTGAGTACCCCACGATTGTCTACACCCAAATACTGAAGCAACTCTACCCTGATGTGCCTGTGGTGTTGGGCGGCATTGAAGCCAGCATGCGACGCGTCACCCATTATGACTACTGGCAAGACCGACTACGCCCTTGCATTCTTTGCGACTCTGGTGCCGACATCATCACCTATGGCATGGGCGAGAAAGTGATACTTGCCATTGCCGATGCGTATAATAACAATGTGGATACCAGCGAGTTGCACAACATTCCTCAAATTGTTTATATAGCAAAAGAAGCCGATGTCGTAGGCGGAATCAACGATAATGACATCGTCTTGCACAGCCATGAAGAATGTCTTCGTGACAAGCGTGCACAAGCTGAGAACTTCCGACATGTGGAAGAACAGTCGAACATGATGCACGCCCACCGACTGCTCCAGCAGATTCCTTCAGTCAAAGGCAACGCTCTCTATGTGGTGGTCAATCCGCCCTACCCTCCCTTGACAACTGCTGAGCTGGACGCATCGTTCGACCTGCCTTACACCCGGTTGCCACATCCGAAATATAAAGGCAAGACGATTCCTGCCTATGAGATGATCAAGCACTCGGTCAATATCCATCGTGGCTGTTTCGGAGGCTGTGCCTTCTGCACCATCTCCGCTCATCAAGGCAAGTTCATCACATGCCGTTCGAAGGAAAACATCCTGAAAGAAGTGAAGAAGGTCATTAACATGCCTGATTTCAAAGGTTACCTAAGCGACCTTGGAGGACCTTCGGCCAACATGTATGGCATGCATGGGCGCAACCTCAATGCCTGCGAACGCTGCAAACGACCATCGTGCATACACCCTCAGATATGCCCCAACCTGAATACTGACCACTCGAAACTTCTCGAAATCTATCATGCCATTGATGCCTTGCCTGGCATCAAGAAGAGTTTCATCGGGAGTGGTGTCAGATATGACCTTCTGCTTCATCGGTCAAAGGATGAGCAGGCAAACGCTGCCGCGCGGCAATATACACGTGAACTCATCACGAGGCATGTGAGTGGTAGGTTGAAGGTAGCACCAGAACATACCAGCGATCGTGTTTTGCAACTGATGCGTAAGCCATCGTTCCAGCAATTCAGGGATTTCAAGAGAATATTTGACAGCATCTGTCGGGAGGAAGGATTGCGACAGCAAATCATCCCCTACTTCATATCTTCTCACCCAGGATGCCACGCTGAGGATATGGCTGAATTGGCCGTTATCACCAAGCAATTGGATTTCCACCTGGAACAGGTACAGGACTTCACACCGACACCCATGACAGTAGCCACCGAGATGTGGTACACGGGCTATAATCCTTATACACTTGAACCTGTATTCTCAGCCAAGACTCCGCGTGAGAAACAGGCTCAAAGGCAGTTCTTCTTCTGGTACAAACCAGAGGAACGCCAAGCCATTGAGCGCGAACTGCGGCGTTTGGGACGCCCTGACCTCATTGCTAAGCTTTACGATCATGCTCCGCAGCCATCTTACAGAACAAACAAATCCAAAGTGAACAGCAAGGACGAACGTGGACAAGGTGGCCCCAGTGCACCTCAGCCTCACAAGAAAAAATACAAGAAACGCTATTGAAAAAGATTTTGCGCCGCCATCTCCATTGCTGGACATGGCGGCGCAGTTCTTTTTGGTGGTAGCCTTATCATTCCATGGCTAGACGATGCACTATCTAACGTCTATCGAAACGGTCGAGGCCTTCACACGACTATTACTCTTGTCGCGAACCGTCAGTTGCAGTTTGCCAGCATGGTCGGCTGCCTGTACCGTCACAACGAGCTTACCATTGAAAAGGCGCATTGTAGGCTCCGTGAACACTTCCGTTGACGTAGCATCACCATTGCATACTGCACGGAAGCTGCCAGCACCCTTTACCTCAAACGTCAGTTGGTCGTCAGCCATCGGCACCTCTATGCCGCGCTTATCAACCAGAGACACGGTGACATATGCCAAGTCTTCACCATCGGCCTTCAATGTGTTGCCCTGCTGAGTCCACACATCAAGTTTCAAGGCCGTAGGCTTGCCAGCAGTCCTAACAACTTGTTCTCCTACTCGATTGTTCTGTTCGTCATAAACCACCACCTTCAACTCGCCTGGCTCGTAACGCACGTTGTTCCAACGCAGGCGATAGCGATCAAAAATGGTTTGAGGCGTATGTTTCTCGACATTGGCATTGTAAAAGTTCACCTGCTCACTTGTTGTTTTTGTAATCTTTCCCTGCGATTTGCCGTTCACAAACAGTTCTGCCGTGGGATAGTCTGTATAGCAATAGACAGGCGTCACCTCACCTTCGCGACCTGGCCATGTCCAGTGCGGAAGCAGATGGATAGTGTGCGCGCCGGAATTCCATTGCGAACGATACAAGTAGTAGCGGTCCTTGGGTAAGCCAGCAAGGTCACAAATACCGAAGTAACTCGAGCGCGAGGGCCAATAGCCATCATAAGGGGTAGGTTCGCCCAGATAGTCGAAACCAGTCCAGACAAACTGTCCGATAGTAAAAGGCAGGTCGTCCATAGCCATGAAATCAATCTCTGGCAGATTGCTCCAAGAACACCACTCCGAATCGTAGCCGTTGCACTGGCCGTCTTCATAGGTCTTATGATTAGAGTATTCAACCGGGAACTTATAGACACCTCGCGAGCTGACCGTCGAAGCCGTTTCACTTCCGAGCAGGAATCCCTGCGGAAGTCGCTCTATGCCAGGCAGATACTTATGTACGCGATAGTTGAAGCCGGGCACGTCCATTGCTTGTGCAAAACCTGAACTAAGCGCATTGTCAACACGATCCATACCCTGGGTGACTGGACGCGAGGGGTCGAGAACGTGGCAGATGCCCTGCAGGCGAATACTGATCTGGCGACCTTCCTCGCTCCATTGCTCAGGTATCTCATTACCAATCGACCACATTACCAGCGAAGGGTGATTGCGATGATTCAGTACGAGGTTCTCGACGTCCTTCTCGGCCCACTGGCGGAAGAAGCGAGCATAGCCGTTCTTGCACTTAGGATAAATCCACATATCGAACGATTCGGCCATCACCATCATGCCCAAGGAGTCGTAGACCTCCATCTGCATTGTCGAGGGCATGTTGTGAGACGTACGGATAGCATCGCAACCCATCTGCTTCAGAATATGCACCTGACGAATGAGTGCTGCCTTGTTGACGGCTGCACCCAGCGGACCCAGGTCATGGTGCAGACATACACCCTTCAGTTTGCGCGTCTGACCGTTCAATTCAAACCCGTGTTCCCGGCTGACGCGCACCGTACGAATGCCCGTCTTCACCGTTTTGGCGTCGATAAGCTCACGGTGTTCAGGCGTGCCAGCCTGCCCCAGTTTGTACACGGCAGCTTTCATATTATATAAATACGGTGTCTCAGGCGACCACAACTGTGGATTTTTAAATGCAAACCGAGCGTAAAACTTGCCATCGGGTTCTATTCGCACGTCGCCACTTTCAGCCTGACGCCCATCAGGACCTGTCAGCACCATCGAGCCTACCATATTCTCTAAATCACCGACCAACTTTGCCTCTGCCTCTACAATAGCCTTCTCTTTGTCGATGCTCATCGTGCGGACATATACCGACCACTCGTCAATATGTGTCTTTGAGGTCGTTACCAACTTCACCGGCCGATAAATGCCGCCGCCTGGATACCAGCGTGAACTCTCCTCAACATTCTTCAGATCGACAGCGATTTGGTTCTCTCCTTTATATAAATAAGGTGTAACGTCGATGCGGAATGCATTATAGCCATAAGCCCAATGCCCAGCCTCTTTTCCGTTTACAAAGACAACTGGCTCGCTCATGGCACCGTCGAACACCAGTTCGGCATGACCAGGCAGTTCGTCTAGCACAACTTTCGTGCGATAATGGCCCTCGCCAATCCAAGGCAAAGCGCCAGAACGACCAGTCTTTTCAGACTTTTCCTTTTCACCATTCTGCTCAATGGCGACCACTTGTATATCCCACTTTTTGTCGAAAGGCCCGCTGATGGCCCAGTCGTGAGGAACGGTCACCTGCTCCCACGAATGGTGGTCGCGCGAGAACTCCCAGTTACGAATTGTAAGTTCGCTGTGCTTTTGTGCACTTGAAACAATTGGAATAATTCCAATTGCCCACAAAAATAGTTTCAACTTGTTCATGTTCAATTGATGTGAGTCAATAAATATGATACAAAGTTACGATTTTTCACCAATTTCAGCAAATATTTTGGCTGCTTTCTAAAAAAAACACAATTGTGTGGGCACACAGAAAAAATTAACAAAAAAAACTATGATAAAAGTTTGTTGGTAACAAAAAATTCCTTACCTTTGCAAACGTTATCCTGAAAACAATCTTTTTACCTTAAAAGACTAATACCTATTGAAGATTTAGAGCGATTGCCTGCGACAGGTCATCGCCCTTTTTTTATTACCCAACACGGTTTCCATTTGTCTGTGGATGAATTATCCGCTAAGGCAAAAAAGCAACCGACAAAACAACCAAGAAAATGACAACAGAAACAAAGAGTGACCTCATAGAACGACTTCTCGACAAACCCTATTGGTTGATCGACATCATGCCCTGCCTGGTTCCTGACAATGGACACGGGCAGTATTTCGCCATTGAGTGTTTCTATCGCGAGAACACACAAACAGCCAGACGATTGGAAATGCTTGCCCACGTGCTGTTGAAGCTGAACTGCTACTACGACATCTGTGTAGGCTTCGGCCAAGAAGACGATTGGACAACCAATCCCGAGCCTGAAAAGCTGATGACGATGATCACTGGACTCACACCCGGGAAACCCCTGTACCTCATAGTGGAACCTGCAGACGCCTTGTTCGTACTGGATAACGACGATACTTACTGGCCTGTTTACAATGTATCAAAACAACTACTGCAGTTGCTTCAACAGCTAGTTCATGGAACTGGGTTTTATGTATGGCAACCTTCGCAGCCAAGCGAGCAAAATGTTAATCTGTCTTAAAAATCTACAAAATGGGACTATGGGACCACTCTTCTCTCAGTTTTTATTTGTAATTTTGCAGCCGATTTAGTCCGTAGAGGCTCGAAAAAGCATGGGTAAATGCCCATCGCCCCGCGGAAAAACCCGTTTATTATTTATTAAAATCAATGTACGCAATTGTAGAAATTAACGGTCAGCAGTTTAAGGTTCAGGAGGGTGCGAAGCTCTTTGTGAATCGTATTAAGGACGCTGAAGCCGGCCAAACTGTTGAATTCGACAAGGTGTTGCTCGTAGACAACGAGGGCGCAGTCGCAGTTGGTGCACCTACTGTTGAAGGTGCCAAGGTAGTAGTAGAAGTCGTGGAAGCACTCGTCAAGGGTGAGAAGGTCATCGTCTTCAAGAAGAAGCGCCGCAAGGGCTATCGCGTGAAGAATGGTCACCGCCAGCAGTACACGAAGGTTGAAGTAAAACAAGTAATCGCTTAATTCAAGGAGGAACAAATCATGGCACATAAAAAAGGTGTAGGTAGTTCTAAGAACGGCCGCGAGTCAGCAGCTCAGCGACTTGGCGTTAAGATTTGGGGTGGACAGAAGTGCGTTGCCGGCAACATCATCGTTCGTCAGCGTGGCACCAAGCACAACCCTGGTGAGAACGTGGGTATCGGTAAGGACGACACGCTTTTCGCACTTGTCGACGGAACAGTTAACTTCCGCAAGACTCGTTGCAACAAGAGCGTCGTTTCAGTGATTCCCGAAACCGAGGCTGAAGCATAATACCAAACAAACAACTTATTCCAAACAAACACGGTATCCCAATGTTCCCGACGGAACATTGGGATTACTGCTTTAATAGCCCTTTAGATACCATGAATCAGCCCTTCAAGTACCATGAAACAGGAACTTATAACCATCAACACAGGACTGAAAGAGATGTTACTTAGGTGAAATGATTACTTTACTATGGTGTAATTCCCGAGAAGCAATGCTCTTGTCCCTACAAAGCAATGAAATAGCACCATTAAAGCAATGCTTTAGCCCCCTATAAAGCTATGAAATAGAACCATTAAAGCAATGCTTTCGTACCTATAAAGCAATGAAATGTAACCATGAAAGCAATGCTTTCATACAGCAAAAGCGATGCTTTGGCTATAGGAGGGCGACACTCTGTCAACAACAAAGCAAACAGTTGGGTGCTACTATGCTATCACCTATGCTCCGAAACAGACTGCAGCAACAATTCTACAAGCCGCGGGACACCATAATTCTCAATATCTTTTTCCTCTATCCACACATAATCATCGGGAATCTGAGGACGCTCCTTACAATCTAACAGGTAGAAGTCAGCAAGGAGAATGCGGTGGGTCAGCACATGCTTCACATCTTGGCGTAGCAACGTCAGTTGGCCATCGAACGATGGCACCGCAGCATTTTCTATGAGCAAGGGTTCCCATAGTCCTTGCCAGATGTCACCTTCGCCACGACGATGAATTGCCGTTAGTCCACTGCAACGAATGTAAACATAACTGAGTCGGCGCGTCTTTACCTGCAACTTCTTCAACTTCACGGGCAACGCCTCTACCCTACCCTCGCGCAAAGCCACGCAACTCTCCTGCAAAGGGCACAACAGACAGAGCGGCGACTGTGGCGTACATTGGATGGCGCCGAAGTCCATCATCGCCTGATTAAAAGCCGATGCCTGCTTTGGGGGCAACAGTTCCTGAGCCAAAGCCGTAAAGGTTTTCTTTCCCTCGGTAGTGTTAATCGGCGTATCAATGCCGAAATGGCGTGCTAGCACACGATAGACATTCCCATCAACAACGGCTGCAGGAAGATCGAAAGCTATGGAACCGATGGCAGCAGCCGTGTAGTCGCCTACACCTTTCAGCGCTTTGATTTCTTCCAACGAGTCGGGAAAATGGCCCAATTCCACAATCTGTCGGGCTGCTGCATGCAGATTTCGCGCACGGCTGTAGTAGCCAAGGCCCTGCCACATGCGCAGGACTTCGTCCTCAGTGGCCTGAGCCAAGTCCTCCACATGCGGCCAACGCTCCATGAATCGCTGCCAGTAGGCCATGCCTTGTTGAATGCGCGTTTGCTGAAGAATAATCTCGCTCAACCAGATGGCATAAGGATCACGAGTGGTTCTCCATGGCAACTGGCGACCGTTCTCACCAAACCATTTCAACAATATCGATGTAAAAGAATGATGCATGTTGATAATTTTGGTACAAAATTAAGCATAAAATTCGAATAGTTTGTGCCATTGACAAATATTTTTTGTAATTTTGCAGCTTGTAATTGAAAATCTATAAATTGGAAATCGTAAATTTATAAAATAGAAAAAGACATTATGCTTACACTAAAACTCATCAGTGAGGAAACCGAGCGGGTCATCACTGGCCTTGAAAAGAAGCACTTCAACGAAGCACGCGAAGCCATCGAACAGGTATTGGCTGTTGACAAGCGCCGTCGTGAAGCACAGCGTGAACTTGATCAGACGAAACAACAGGCCAAGCAATTGGCTGCACAGATAGGCATGCTCATGAAGCAGGGCAAGCGCGACGAGGCCGAACAGGTGAAGACGCAAGTGGCTGACTTCAAACTGAAAGATAAGGAACTGCAGGAAGTCATGGCCAATGCCGAACAGGAGTTAACCACGCTGCTCTGCCAGATTCCGAACATTCCCTACGACGAAGTGCCCGAAGGACGTGCTGCCGAGGACAACCGTGTGGTAAAGTCGAACCTGAAAGAGTGCACAGCCGAGGACACCGTCGGCAACTGGAACGTGAACCCCTCGCTGGGTATTGACAATCCATTGCCTCACTGGGAATTGGCAAAGAAATACAATCTCATTGACTTCGACCTGGGTGTGAAGATCACGGGTGCCGGATTCCCGGTTTACATCGGCAAGGGAGCACGCCTGCAGCGCGCACTCATCAACTTCTTCCTCGACGAGGCACGCAAGAGTGGTTACACCGAGATTATGCCCCCGACAGTTGTCAACGCTGCCTCGGGCTATGGAACAGGACAGCTGCCCGACAAGGAAGGCCAGATGTACCATGCCGAGGTGGACGACTTCTATCTGATTCCTACTGCCGAGGTGCCTGTCACGAACATCTATCGCGACGTGATTCTCGACGAGAAGGATCTGCCCATCAAGAATTGTGCCTACACAGAGTGTTTCCGTCGTGAGGCAGGTTCCTATGGCAAGGATGTACGAGGCCTGAACCGTCTGCACGAGTTCTCAAAGATTGAGATTGTGCGCATCGATAAGCCTGAGCATTCGAAGGAGAGCCATAAGGAGATGCTGGAGCACGTGGAAGGCCTGCTCAAGAAGCTGGAATTGCCCTACCGCATCCTTCTGCTCTGTGGAGGCGACCAAAGCTTCACCTCAGCTATCTGCTACGACTTTGAAGTATATAGCGAGGCACAGGGCCGTTGGCTTGAAGTGTCGTCGGTCAGCAACTTCGACACTTATCAGGCTAACCGTCTGAAGTGCCGCTATCGCCACGCTGAAGACAAGAAGATAGAACTCTGCCACACGCTCAACGGATCGGCACTTGCCCTGCCGCGCATCGTGGCTGCCCTTCTTGAGAACAACCAGACGCCCGATGGCATCCGAGTTCCCAAGGCTCTCGTTCCCTATTGTGGCTTCGAAATCATCGACGAAAAACCTTTTTAATATCTAGTAATTCTAGAGGAACTAGTCCGTCTAGCTCATCTAGTCTACCTAAAAAAAACAAAAAAACATTATGAACAAAATCGTTCGCAAAGAGCAACTCTCCGAGAAAGTCTTCCTTTTGGAAGTGGAGGCACCCCTCATCGCCAAGAGCCGCAAGGCTGGCAACTTTGTCATCGTGCGCGTCGACAAGCTTGGCGAGCGCATGCCGCTCACCATTGCCGAGGCTGACATTGCCCGTGGCACCATCACTCTTGTCGTGCAGACCGTTGGACTGTCGTCGACCAAGCTGTGCCGCCTTAACGAGGGCGATATGATTGCCGATGTGGTAGGTCCGCTTGGCAATCCTACCCATATCGAGAACTTTGGTACAGTCATCTGTGCCGGCGGTGGTGTTGGCGTAGCTCCCATGCTGCCCATCATTCAGGCACTAAAGGCAGCTGGCAATCGTGTTCTCTCTGTACTGGCTGGTCGCTCCAAAGACCTGATCATCATGGAGGACAAGGTGCGCGAGTCAAGTGATGAGGTCATCATCATGACCGACGATGGATCGTATGGCGAGAAGGGTGTCGTTACGGTTGGCATCGAGAAGTTCATCCAGCAAGAGCCACACGTTGACCGCGTATTTGCCATTGGCCCTCCCATCATGATGAAGTTCTCGTGTCTGCTCACCCAGAAATATAACATTCCGACCGACGTTTCCTTGAACACGATCATGGTAGACGGCACAGGTATGTGTGGTGCTTGCCGACTCACCATCGGTGGAAAGACGAAGTTCGTTTGCATCGACGGACCTGAGTTCGATGGACACCAGGTAGATTGGGACGAGATGTTCAAGCGAATGGGAACGTTCAAGAAGGCTGAGGTTGAGGAAATGGAGCACTATGAGGACCACGTCTGCCCCACATGCGAAGCTGAAAAGAAGGCCTCAGACGCCCCCCAAGGTTCTGTCTGTTGCGATGGCATCGCAACTACCCCTACCGAGTCACTCACCGACCGTGAGGCTGAATGGCGCAAGGAACTGCGCGCATCGATGAAGCCGAAAGAGCGCACGCTCATTCCACGTGTCGTCATGCCTGAGTTGGATCCCGTCTATCGTGCCACGACTCGTACGGAAGAGGTGAACATTGGCCTTACAGCCGAGATGGCACTCACCGAAGCCAAGCGTTGCCTCGACTGCCCGAAGCCTACATGTGTGGAGGGTTGCCCCGTGAACATCAACATACCTTCGTTCATCAAGAATATTGAGCGCGGCGATTTCCTCTCTGCGGCCAAAGTGCTGAAGCAGACATCGGCACTGCCCGCTGTTTGTGGTCGTGTTTGCCCACAAGAGAAACAATGCGAAAGTCGTTGCATCCACTTGAAGATGAATCATCCTGCCGTGGCTATCGGCTATCTGGAGCGTTTTGCTGCCGACTACGAACGCGAGAGCGGACAGATTTCACTGCCCGACTTGGCTCCTGCCAATGGCATCAAGGTTGCTGTCGTCGGTTCTGGTCCTGCCGGACTCTCTTTTGCAGGCGACATGGCAAAGCTTGGCTACGACGTTCACGTCTTTGAGGCACTCCACGAGATTGGTGGCGTACTGAAATATGGTATCCCAGAGTTCCGTCTGCCAAACAAGATTGTCGACGTTGAAATCGACAACCTGAAGAAGATGGGCGTTCATTTCCAGACTGACGTAATCGTTGGTAAAACCATCAGTGCCCAAGAGCTTGAAAACGAAGGATTTAAGGGTATCTTCGTGGCCAGTGGAGCTGGTCTGCCTAACTTCATGAATATCCCTGGTGAAAACTATCTGAACATCATGTCGTCCAACGAATATCTGACACGTGTGAACCTTATGGATGCTGCCAATCCGAAGTCAGACACACCGCTCAACGAGGCTCATCGCGTTCTCGTCGTGGGTGGTGGTAACACGGCTATGGACTCATGCCGCACCGCCAAGCGTCTGGGCGCAGAGGTAACCATCGTTTACCGCCGTTCAGAGGCTGAGATGCCTGCTCGTCTGGAGGAAGTGAAGCATGCTAAGGAAGAAGGTATCAACTTCCTGACGCTCCACAATCCAATTGAGTATTTGGCCGACGAGAAGGGTGCCGTGCGTGCTGCCGTGCTTCAGGTCATGGAGTTGGGAGAACCCGATGCATCTGGCCGCCGTTCACCTGTGCCTGTTGAAGGCAAGACTGTTACCATAGATGTCGATCAGGTTATCGTAGCCATTGGAGTTTCGCCCAATCCACTTGTCCCGAAGTCTATCGAAGGCCTCGAATTGGGTCGCAAGAACACCATCGCTGTCAACGACGAGATGCAGTCATCACGCCCGAACCTCTTTGCAGGTGGCGACATCGTACGTGGCGGTGCAACCGTTATCCTTGCAATGGGCGACGGACGTCGTGCAGCTTTGAACATGCATAAGCGCCTCAGCAATCAGTAACTATTCCAGCAAGTTGCGACCGTCGCAACGCTATTAAAGAATGAACGGACTTTATACTATCATTTTGCTCATACTAAGCAACGTATTTATGACGCTTGCTTGGTATGGGCATCTTCGTTTACAGCAGTCGGGCATCAGTAACAACTGGCCACTGTTGGGTGTGATTGTTTTCTCATGGGGCATTGCCTTCTTGGAGTATTGCTGTCAAGTACCAGCCAACCGCTTAGGCTTTATCGGGAATGGTGGTCCATTCTCGCTTGTGCAGCTAAAGGTAGTGCAAGAATGCATCTCGCTGGCAGTCTTTGCCGTCATCGCCAACATCATGTTCCAGGGTGACCATTTGCATTGGAATCACATATTGGCATTCCTGCTCATCATCTGTGCCGTCTATCTGGTGTTCATGAAGTAAGTTCCTTTTTCATTTTGAAAGCCCTTCTCCGTCTCCTCACACGTGCCCTGCGCGAGTATCGCCTCATCGACGATGGTGACCATGTGCTCGTTGCACTGTCGGGAGGAAAGGATTCGCTATGTCTTCTGCAGTTGTTGGCCGAACGGCGACACATCTACCCTCCCCGATTCCAACTCTCAGCTGTACATGTGCGAATGGAGAACATCGACTACGAAACTGATACCGCCTATCTTGTGGACTTTTGTCGGCGTCTCGACGTTCCTCTCCACATCCTCACCACCAGCTTTGAGACAACTCCAGATGCTGTTTCCACATCGTCTTCCCCACAAACGGCAGTGCCATCGCAGGCTTCTCTCTCTCATAAACAGAAAACGCCCTGCTTCCTTTGCTCATGGAACCGCCGCAAGCAAATATTCAATCTTGCCCAACAACTTGGTTGCTCAAAGATTGCCCTTGGCCATCATCAAGATGATATCTTGCATACTGCCTTGATGAACCTAACCTTCCAGGGACGTTTTGGCTCCATGCCTGTCATGCTGAAGATGAAAAAGATGCCGCTTACCATCATCCGGCCACTCTGTCTATGCCACGAAGAGGACATACGTGCCTTCGCCGAAGAGCAGCACTATCAACCTTTACGCAAACTCTGCCCCTACGACAGCGATACACATCGCGCAAGTATTCGCAGCATTTATCAGCAGATGGAATCGCTCAATCCTGAGTTGCGCTATTCATTGTGGCATGCCCTCGAACGTGAAGGCAAACTCATTGAAGTATCTTAACCAACCACCATCACACAGGCGTTTTTATTAAAAACACTTAATAATTGGCCCGCCATCTTTGCACTTTCATCAATTCTTCGTATCTTTGTTTTTTCAATAGACAATCAGCGAATATGAAGATTAGAAACATCATTATAGGTTTTTTGTTCCTCTCCTTGTGCTCGCCTGCTGCAGCTCAGAAGAAGAAATCCACAAAAAAAGCACCGACACCGCAACCTGTCGTTGTGGAAGAGACTCCAGAGCAGCGACTCTTCAAAACCATGCTTCCTGCAACGGCAAAAGTACTCTTTGTTGACAGTGTCGTTGTCGACAAGAATGATTTCCTTAGCAACATTCCGCTCAGTTCTGAAGTAGGAACAATCAGCACATATGAAGATTTCTTCAACCGCCAGATTTCTGTTCCCACGTCGGTCTTTGTCAATGAGTTTGGCGATCGATGTTATTATGCCGAAGGTGACACTGCAAATACGACACTCTATTCTATTGACCGTCTGGGCGACAAATGGGGCAAGCCTCGCCAGCTCAGCGAGTTTGGCAACGACTACGCACAGCAAAACTATCCATTCCTGCAATCCGATGGCGTCACCTTGTTCTTTGCAGCTAAAGGCGAACACAGCCTTGGTGGTTACGACATCTTCATGACAGTATATGACACTGAGGAAAGTCGTTTCTACCGCCCAGAGAACTTTGGTCTGCCATTCAACTCAACTGCCAACGACTACCTGATTGCCATTGACGAGGTCAACGAGTTGGGATATCTCGTTAGCGACAGGCATCAGCCATCTGACAAAGTTTGTATATACACATTTGTTCCACAATTCCCGAGAAAGAGTTTCGAGGACGAGAACGTTTCCGACCATCAACTGGAACGGTATGCACGGCTCACAAGCATCAGCGACACATGGGCGTTTGGCGACAGGCAGGCTGCCCTGAAACGCTACAAAGAAATGATCAGCCGCAATGCTACCAAGAACAACAAAGCCGCCTTCTCCTTCGTTGTCAATGACCAAATTGTATGCCACCAACTGACAGACTTCATCTCACCTGAAGCACGTGTGAAGTATCAGAAATACGCCAGTTTGGCCAATGCAACAGAAACAGACAAGCGCACCCTTGATATGCAGCGCGAAAAATTCGCAAAAGCTTCTGCACGTGAGCAAAGACAAATGCGCGAGACAATGGTTCGCCTTGAACATCAGATTGCAGAGGATCATGACCGCATGCAGAAACTAGCTAAGGAAATTCGCTATGTCGAGAACCGCGTCAGACAATAAATATTCATTTTTTGTAAACACTAACCCCAAAAGCATAAGACAATGAAACATTTTCCTGAATCAGAACTCATCATCAATGCTGATGGTTCATGTTTCCACCTCCACTTACGCCCCGAACAACTGGCTGACAAGGTGATACTTGTTGGCGACCCTGCACGCGTGAACACCGTAGCTGCGCATTTCGATTCCATTGAATGCGAAGTGCAAAGCCGTGAGTTCCATACCATCACAGGCACATACAAAGGAAAGCGCATCACATGCCAGAGTCATGGCATTGGTTGCGACAACATCGACATCGTCATGAACGAACTCGACACATTGGCCAACATCGATTACGAGACACGTACTGAAAAACCAGAGCACCGCACCCTCACTTGTGTGCGCATCGGCACCTGCGGAGGCCTACAGCCCTTTACGCCCACAGGTAGTTTCGTGGCATCGGTGAAGAGCATAGGTTTCGATGGACTTCTCAACTTCTATGCTGACCGCAATAAGGTGTGCGACCTCGAACTCGAAGAGGCTTTCAAGAAACACATGAATTGGAATCCTATCAAGGGAGCACCCTATGTATCCATTGCCGATGCAGAACTCATCAATCAGATTGCACAAGACGATATGGTGCGCGGCTACACCATCTCTTGCGGTGGTTTCTATGGTCCTCAAGGACGTGTGCTTCGTGCCGAGATTGCCGACCCTGACCAGAACAAAAAGGTTGAGTCATTCGAGTATAACAACCTGAGAATCTGCAACTTCGAGATGGAATCCTCCGCCCTCGCCGGCCTTGCCTCCCTCCTCGGCCACCGCGCCATGACCTGTTGCATGGTCATCGCCAACCGCTACGCCCAAGAGATGAACACCGAGTACAAGAACTCCATCGACACACTCATCCAGAAAGTGCTCGACCGAATATGATTTTTTCAGTCATTATGTCCATCTTATTTATCATCCTTGCCGTCATCTTTCTGATGGGTAAGGGTGATAAACTCATTGCCGGTTATAATACTGCGAGTGAAGAAGAAAAAAGCAAAGTCAACATCAAGCGGTTGCGTTTACTGATGGCTATCATTTGCGTAATAACCGCCGGCTTTGTGAGCATCCAACCCATCATTGAAAGCAACCGTGCAACACAGATGGGGGTTTTCTTTGCATTCATCCTTGTAACGATGGTTTTCATTATCCTTGCCAATACTTGGGCCAAAAAGAAATGAGCAACAACGATACCATCTGCGCCCTCGCAACAGCTCCGGGCGGAGCCCTTGGCATCATACGCGTCAGCGGACCTAATGCCTTGTCCATTGTCGGCTCAGTATGTCGCTGTTCCGTTGAGACTGCCCCACCCAACACTATCCGTTACACACACATCGTGGATGGATCTGAGCTCATCGACGAGGCTGTTGTCAGCATCTTCCGCGCTCCCCACAGCTACACCGGTGAGGACTCCGTAGAGATTTCCTGCCATGGCTCCCGCTACATTCTCAACAGAGTTTTGGCACTTCTTGTTGAAAACGGCTGTCGCATGGCTCAACCTGGGGAATATACCATGCGTGCCTACCTCAACGGAAAGCTTGACCTTAGCCAAGCGGAAGCAGTAGCCGATCTCATTGCATCCACCAATCAAGCCACCCATCGAATGGCAATGAGCCAATTGCGTGGACACTTCTCTTCTGAGTTGAAAACACTTCGGGACCAACTGCTACAACTCACCTCATTGCTTGAACTCGAACTCGACTTTTCCGACCATGAAGAACTTGAGTTTGCCGACCGCGATGAACTTCAGCAATTGGCACAGCACATAGACTTACGCATCCAGCAACTCGCCAAATCGTTTGAAAGGGGGCAGGCTCTCAAGGCAGGAATACCTGTGGCCATCATCGGAAAGACAAATGTTGGTAAGTCTACCCTGCTCAACCAACTCGTCGGTGACGACCGCGCCATCGTAAGCGACATCCATGGAACGACCCGCGATACAATCGAAGAGGCTATCGACATCAATGGTATTCAGTTCCGTTTCATTGATACCGCAGGCATCCGCAATACCACCGACACTATTGAGCAAATTGGCATTGCCCGCACCTATGCTGCCATAGAGAAAGCCAGTATCGTGCTTTGGCTGACAGATAAACCCCCTTCCCCTTCCGAAGTTTCCGACATAACCCAACGATGCAAGGACAAGTCTTTGATCATTCTTCACAACAAGATCGACTTGGAGCGTGATGGCTCACTACACGCTTCAGAAGAAGTGACCAGTGATATGCACCTATATATTTCAGCCAAGACAGGCTTGGGCATCCCAGCTTTACGGCAGGCCATCTATACTGCAGCCAACATCCCCTCATTTACCGAAAATGATGTCATCGTGACCAATGCGCGTCACTACGACTCACTCATTCGAGCTCATGAAAGCATCCTGCCCGTCATAGAAGGCCTGCAAAACAATTTGAGCAGCGACCTTCTTTCAGAAGATCTTCGACAAACCCTCAGCATTCTTTCTGAAATCACAGGAGGTCAAATCACTCCCCAAGAAACCCTTAACAACATCTTCCAACACTTCTGCGTCGGAAAATTTTTGATTTTTAACTTCGATATTTGCTGATTATCACCCATTTTGTCCCCCATCTGTCCCCCGAGACAACCGAAAATTGCCGAGGGACAAAAATATCTCATAGGTGGTGATTTACGTTTTCACATGTGATTTTGGAAGATATACATTCCAACTTAAACAATGTAAAGCGCCACCTTCTTTTGCAATTTCTTCTGCCATTTCTATTTGACGAATACAGCAATCGGGGAATGCTTCTTGAATGTATTGTTGAGCTATTGCATCTTCTTCAATGTTGAATTTAGGCATTATGATGTTTTTGCCAACTTGCAGGAAGTTGATATATGCCCAGTTGAGATCATAACAAGGTTTATCAACTTTACCCTTGAAACGAATTTCTGTAACTTCAAAACCATAACTTTCAAGAATCCTACGGATGGATGCAGCTTCATCAGAATAGCAATCACCATGATTACCCATCAGTATTTGATTATCTCCACACCATTTGATGAAACCATCTGAATGTCCATAAACATCGTCTTCATGTGAAGTCCAAGGAATAATGATAACAGGATGCCCAATTTCAGATTCCAGCAAAACCTTGAAATCCGTATCTCCTCTCTCACGTCCATTTTCCATAAATACTTTATCAGTCATCACAATATATGGACCGCATGGCACCATATTACCACCATCAATGATGAGATTGGTTGAACGGCAACTGATGCCCATACCACGCAACACCTTGGTTGCATCAGTAATTGTTTCAATATCTTTTTTATTCTTGCTCTTCACAAGATAATCAGGATAATAGCGATACTTCAAGAACTCATTTTCGCCCAATTGAATCGGCATATAATCGCGAGCCCAATAATCATTTGTAGATTTCAGTTCTTTGGACTCAATTCCCATTTCATTAAGCACATCCTTCAGACGCTTATAAAACTCTGGATGTCCTTCTTTATTGTCTTTTAACCAAGGAGAGAAATACACGAGGTTTGTATCTTTATCGTGCATTAATGTATCACAACGCACATATCTATAACGTCTATCCACAAATCTCGAAAAATCACTATATAGACATTTCTTTTCAGAAACTTCATGATATTCTTCAAGAATATAATCAACCTTACCCTCTACTGTTTGTTTGGATGTAAGTAGATTGAGGCGAGGTTCAAGAATATAGCCCACCATGCCATTATCAAGCTCAACAAGAATAGGCAAATCTTTGTCTATGACAGTAGCATCATAGCACCTAAACAATTCTGCACAAGCCCATGGTCCATTTAGGACTTCACAACCATCTTCACTTATTAATTGACGAATGAGGATGCCACCAAAGTATGCGCTATCATCCAACACATACTTTTCGACAATCTTTCCCTTACTATTTGGCCTAGACTCACGTTTGATAATACAGGAAAAATTTAAATCAATCCCTCCAAAGTCGTTTACATACCAACACAATGGTTTAGATATACGTGGATGGGTGATAATATCACGATGATTCTTATTGTAGAAGTAAAACTCAATCTCTTTAAAGAGATACTTCTTTTCACCCTTTTGAATACCAAAACTTTCAAACAGCATCATTGCTATTTGTTCAAAACGATCTTCGATGTCAGATGTATTCATGTTGGCATCGAGAGTCATTAGCTGTCGGAATTGCTCTGTGTTATTCATATAAAAGAAGCTAATTGTTAATCTTCGTGTATTGTCAACTTTCCATTCTTGAGTTCATACACCCTTATTCGAACTTTTATTTTCTCTAAGGGCAAACGAGTAGCTATGATTTTTGATTTATATTGCCCATTAGATAAATAGGCTACTTTCCATGTGCTCACCGAATTACCCTTAACATCTCCATATATCAATTTGAAAGAAGTGTCATTCAATCGTTCGATTTTTAAGAGAATATCAAAATCATGCGTATGATCCAATTCTAGTTGCTGAAGATACCCTACTCCTTCCTTACTCCAATAAAAACGGGATGACGTTATGAGTTTCAACTCTTTCTTAACGTAATTCTGCGCAATTTGATTTTCCTTTTTGAAGTTGTACTTGTTAGTCTTATAATCATTAATATATGTTTGCCGCAAGAGTTCGTCCGTTACTCTTTGTGATATTGAGCGTTGATCAGAATCAAATATGTCAACAACTCTAACCAGTTGCCCTTTTCCA
>CACYJV010000025.1 GCA_902774815.1 uncultured Prevotellaceae bacterium
CCAAAGGTACAAAAAAACTTGGACATAACAAAGCCCTGGCTTGAGAAAGTCGGGGCTTTGCGATAAAAAAAGAGGATGTGCCTATTTTGACACACCCTCTTTATAATAAATAAAGAAGAAAAAGTGTTATTTGTTTTTTTTATTAGGGAAAAAAGAGTACCTTTGCAATAATAAACATGAAATTATAATTCTTAATGAGCTAATAAAATGAATAAGTATTGTATTGCACTTATATTGTTATTGTTTCCTGTAATGGCAAATGCTTTGTCTGAAGAAGTTGATGTTGATGGTATATGTTATATTTTAGACACATCTGCAAAAACGGCAAAAGTCAAGGGTCTTAGTAAATCTAATAACAATGTTGATATTATTGTTCCAGAATCCCTAGCTTTAGGTGGTAATATGTATAAAGTATTATCCATAGGTGATTATGCATTCTACGATCAAAGCCAACTGTTATCATTATCAATACCTAAGACTGTCAATAAGATTGGAAGTCATGCATTTTATGGCTGTTCTGGTTTAACGTCTTTTATTATTCCAGAGAATATTAAGGCTATAAGTAGTTGGGCTTTTACATTATGTACAAGTTTAACACAAATAGAAATACCAGATAATGTTATAGAAATAAGAGAAGGTGCGTTCTCTGGCTGTTCTGGCTTAACTTCTATTGTAATACCCAATTCTGTTAGTTCTATTGGAAATGCAGTTTTTTCTGATTGTTGTAGTTTGACTTCTATCTCGCTGAGTGATAAAATATCCACCATTGGTGATTATACTTTTTCTAATTGTACAAGTCTCGCTTCATTTGTTATTCCTAGTACTGTAACAAGTATTGGAAATTATGCTTTTGCAAGATGTGAAGGTATATCGTCAATAGTAATACCTCATTCTGTAAAATCTGTTGGTTCACTAGCTTTTTCAGGATGTGTTAATTTGAGAGATGTATATTGTTATTCAGGTATAGTTCCATCTACAGGAAAGGATGCCTTTAAAGATTCTAATGTTGAGTTTGCGACATTGCATGTGTATTCTACTTCCATAGAAGCATATAAAGAGGCGGATCAATGGAGAAATTTTGGTTCAATAATATCCTTTACTTCTGATGAAGTTTCTGTAAAGGGGATAATTGACGATAAGAATAAAGAACAAAAACTGTTTTTTATTGATGGCCGCCGTGTGAATAAATTAGGAAAAGGTTTGTTTATTCTTTATAATAATGGAATTATAAAGAAGGTTCTAAATAAATGATTTATTTGAAATATTTATTAAAGAAGGCATTCGGTGAAAAAAACGAATGCCTTCTTTGATAATAAGAAGATACTGCAGGAGTTGCCTACTTGATCAAGTCGACACTGCGCTTGAGGAAGGCATCGAGGGCTGCACCCTTCAGCATGCCATTCTGCAGAAGTGCGAGGTCAATGAGCTGATGGACGATGCCGTTCTGCTTGGCGTAGTCAGCCAGGATGGCGTTCTTCTTTTCCTTCTGCTCGTTGACAGCCTTCTCAGCTTCAGCCTTCTGGTCCTTATCTTCCTGAGTGAGCTCGTCGTACTTCTTCTTGTCCTGCGTCTGACGGATGGCAGCCAGTCGGGCTTCCTGCCCCTTCAGTTCGCTCAACACGGGCTTCAGGGCCTCAGAAGTGTTGGTTTCGGTGTCGGAAAGCACCCGTTTCACGAGTTCATGGTCGGCATTGAGCACGATGGTATACATGTCCGGCATCTGTGCATAGAATCCCATGCCACTCTGGAAGCGGCTCATGTCCTTCATACGGCGCATGTATTCGCTCTGCGTGATGATGACAGGCTGTGCCTGTTCGCCCAGCGACTGCACCTCAACGGCAAACTCCGTCTTCTCCATCTTCGGTGTCTGCGATTTGAACACCTGTGACAAACTGTCAGTCTGCTCCACAGTCAGTTCTGTCTTCTTGCGATCTTCCTTCATAATGAGGCGATCGATGATGTCGCCATCCACGCGAGTGAAGCGACTCTTCTCCAGCTTCTGCTCCAACATCTGTGCCACAGGCGTATCGAGTTGACCATCGAACAGCAACACGCTGTAACCACGCTGCTTGGCGGTTTCGATGTAGCTGTACTGCTCCTCCTTGTTGTTGGCATAGAGGTACACCAGCGTTCCGTCCTTATCGGTTTGCTCGCCCTTGATGAGCGTCTTGTACTCTTCAAGTGTGAAGTATTTGCCGTCGACATCCTTCAGCAGCGCAAAGTCTTTGGCGCGTTCGTAGAAGTCGTCCTGCGTCAGCATGCCGTAGTTGATAAATATCTTCAGGTCGTCCCACTTCTCTTCGTACTCCTTACGGTTCTCGTTGAAGATTGATTTCAGTCGGTCGGCCACCTTCTTGGTGATGTATGTGGAGATTTTCTTCACGTTTGCATCGCTCTGCAGATAGCTACGGCTGACGTTCAGCGGGATATCGGGCGAGTCGATGACACCGTGGAGCAGGGTAAGGAACTCCGGTACGATGCCTTCCACCTGATCGGTCACGAACACCTGGTTGCAGTAGAGTTGGATCTTGTTCTTCTGCAGGTCGATGTTCGACTGAATACGCGGGAAATAGAGGATGCCCGTGAGGTTGAAGGGGTAGTCGACGTTCAGGTGAATCCAGAACAGCGGCTCGTCCTGCATGGGATAGAGCGTGCGATAGAACTCTTTGTAGTCCTCGTCCTTCAGCGTCGAAGGCGTCTTTGTCCAGAGTGGCTCGACGTTGTTGATGATATTGTCCTCGTCGGTGTCCTGCATCTTTCCGTCCTTCCACTCCTGCTTCTTGCCAAAGCAGATAGGTACGGCCATGAACTTGCAGTATTTCTGCAACAGACTCTCAATGCGCTGGCGCTCAAGGAACTCCTTGCAGTCGTCGGCGATGTGCAGGATGATGTCAGTGCCACGATCTTCGCGCTCGGCATCTTCGATGGTGAACTCAGGGCTGCCGTCGCAAGTCCAGCGCACAGCCTTGGCGTCCTCGCGATATGAGCGTGTCACGATTTCCACCTTCTCGCTGACCATGAAAGCCGAGTAGAAGCCCAGTCCGAAGTGTCCGATGATGGCATTGGCCGAATCCTTGTACTTGTCGAGGAAGTCCGTTACGCCCGAGAAGGCAATCTGATTGATGTACTTGTCAATCTCCTCTTCAGTCATTCCAATGCCTCGGTCGCTGATAGTCAGCGTCTTAGCCTTCTCGTCGAGTGCAATTCGGACAGTCATGTCGCCCAGTTCGCCCTTGAAGTCGCCACGGTCGGCCAGCGTCTTCATCTTTTGTGTGGCGTCGACGGCATTCGATACCATCTCGCGGAGGAATATTTCATGATCACTGTAGAGAAACTTTTTGATAACGGGGAATATGTTCTCTGTCGTAACCCCAATGTTGCCTTTTTGCATAGCTATATCTTTTTTTGTTTCAAGTTTCAAGTTTTTGAAAGTCGAGTTTCTGCTTTGTTCATTGCAAAATGTGTGCCAAAAAGGTACTAAGGGAAAAATGCCTCGGGTATATTTGGCTTGTCGGAGAAAAAGTTGTACTTTTGCATGCTAATAATCATGATGATGCAACAAGAAACCGACAGACTTTGGAATACTAACTATTGGCGAGTGATGACGGCTAACTTTGCGATGTCGTTCGCCTTCTACCTGCTTACGCCCCTGCTACCGCTCTATTTGAGCGAGAACTTCGGCTCGACCAAGGACGTCATTGGGCTCGTACTGTCGGGCTATACGCTCACGGCGCTGCTCGTAAGGCCCTTCAGTGGCTATCTGGCCGATAGCTTTCCACGCAAGCGGGTGCTGCTCGTCAGCCTGTTGTTGTACTTTCTCTTCTTCGGAACCTATCTGCTGGCATCGACACTCCTGTTGTTTGCCATTGTCAGGACGCTGCACGGTGCACCCTTTGGGGCATCGACCGTTGCCAATAGCACCATGGCTATCGACGTCCTTCCATCGTCGCGCAGGAACGAAGGCATTGGTTATTACGGGCTGAGCAACAACGTTGCCACAGCCATAGCACCCTCTATAGGCATCTTTGTCTATCGCTATACGGGCAGTTTCGACCTGCTGTTCTGGCTGGCTTTTGCCGTGGCAGGTGTCGGATTTGCCGTCGATGTAGGCATCAAGCCACGCGAACGCCAGGTCATGAAGGACCGTCGTGCACTGTCGTTCGACCGCTTCTTCCTGACGCGTGGCTGGCTGATTGCCCTCAACATGGTGTGTTTCGGGCTCTGCTACGGCGTGTTGAGCAACTATCTGGCCATCTATGGCAAAGAGAAATTGGACATTACCAGTGGCACAGGCACCTATTTCATGCTGTTGGCCTTCGGCCTTATCCTCTCTCGACTGCAGGGTGCCAGCGCGTTACGCAAGGGTAGGCTGACGCACAATGCCTCCGAAGGCATCATCATCTCAACCATCGGCTATACCTTATTTATATTAGTGCCTAACGAGTTTGGCTATTACGGATCAGCTCTACTCATCGGTTTGGGCAACGGTCACATGTGGCCTGCCTTCCAAAACATGATCATCAGCGTGGCAAGCAACAACGAGCGCGGCACAGCCAACTCCACCTTGCTCACCAGTTGGGACCTTGGCATGGGCCTGGGCGTACTCTTTGGTGGCGCTATTGCCGAATACTTCAGCTACGAAGCAGCCTTTTGGGCCATCGTTGGCATACATGTGGTGGGCTTGCTCATGTACTTCCTCGGAACGCGAGGCTTCTTCCTGCAGAGGCGCAGGACATAGCTCCTCCTAAAGCACCGTTTTATGGTAGCCAAAGCATAGCTTTATTGCTGGCAAAGCATTGCTTTACAGTAGCCAAAGCATTGCTTTACAGTAGCCAAGGCATAGCTTTACTGTAGCCAAAACATAGCTTTTCTGCAACCAAGGCATAGCTTCTAATTCCCTATTGAATAGCTTTAGAAGCCTGAAGGCAATGCGTCAGATTCACAAAGTTTGGAATGTAGTAAAAAGAAAAAGCCCTCCGCACATCGTGCGGAAGGCGTTTTGTGGCGGCAGACTCAATCTTCCTTGAATGCCATGACCTGAGTGATTTGGTCATCGAAATAGAACGTCTGATAAACCGTGTCTTTTTGGATGAGCATTTTCACGCGGATGAAGTTAAGCTTCTTGGTCTTTTGTCCATCGGCAAACTGCAGTCCGTCCTTGTAGCGCTTGTTGGTCGTTGCCTTCTGGCGCATCTGCAGGAATGCAGAGTCACTGATGTGCTTGGTCGAATCCAGGTCATAGAAGTACATCACCTTATAGTCGTCGCTGGCAAGATTGTCGGTCAGGAACTGCTCAACCAGTTTCTTGGCTGCCGACTTCTGCTGATTGCAGGACGTGAAAGCTGTCATCGCCACGAGGACGACGACAGCTATGAGCAAGCGTTTCATTTCTTTGGAATGTTTTTAAGAATTTCAAGCAGGTGGTCCCACACCATCTGTACGGTCGGAATGAGCAGGCGCTCGTCGGGCGAATGTACACCTCGCAGCGTCGGTCCGAAGCTTACCATGTCGAGATTGGGATACTTTTCGGAGAACAAACCGCACTCCAAGCCAGCGTGAATGCCCAATACCTTCGGATCCTTGCCGAACAATTTGCGGTAGGTCTCAACGGTTAGGGCTGTCAACTTGCTGTCGGCACGCATCTTCCATGCGGGATAGCCTTCGCCCTGGACGACCTCTGCTCCAGCCAACTGGAACACAGCCTTGATGGTAGCGGCCTGGTTGTCGAGTGCACTCATCACGTTGGAACGCTGCGAACAGATGACTTTTGCCTCCTTTTCGGTAGTGACGATGCTGGCAACGTTGTTCGATGTCTCGACGAGCCAGGCAATTTCCTCATCCTGGCACATGGCAAACACGCCATTATCAACAGCCTGCATGGCCTGCACCAGACGAGTGCTCACCTCAAGGGGCAGCACGGCCTCAGCCTCGGCACTCTCCAGATGGAACTGCATGGTCTTTTCCGTGACGTGGTATTCCTCTTCCACCTCGCTGACGAATACGTTCCAGTCGGCACGCACATTTTCCTTCTTGTCCTCGGGCACGGCGAACACGATAACGCCATCGCGTGGAATGGCATTGTGCAGCTTTCCGGCATTGAACTGAGCCAGACACAGCCCATAACGTTCCTGCGTCTGATAGAGGAAGCGGGCAAGAACCTTCAGCGCGTTGGCGCGTTTCTTGTTGATGTCGTCGCCAGAGTGTCCGCCAACGAGGCCTTTCAGCGAACCACGCATGAAGAAGACGCCCTTCGGAGCCTCTTCGCGCTCGTAGCGGAATGTGGCGGTGGTGTTGCGGCCGCCGGCACAGCTGACGAACACCTGGCCTTCGTCCTCAGAGTCGAGGTTGATGAGCATATTGCCAGTCATGAAACCGGCCTTCATGCCCTCGGCACCCGTCAGTCCGGTCTCTTCGTCGCGCGTGAAAAGGCATTCCAGCGGTCCATGTACAAGGTCTTTGCTATCGAGGATGGCCAGTTCGATGGCACAACCGATACCGTCGTCGGCACCGAGCGTGGTGCCCTTGGCGCAGAGCCATTCGCCATCGACATAGGTCTGAATGGCATCGCGGTCGAAGTCGAAGTCTACGTCGACCAGTTTCTCGCATACCATGTCCATATGGCTTTGCAGGATGACGGTCTCACGGTCTTCCATACCCGGAGTAGCTGGTTTGCGAATGAGCACGTTGCCCGTCTCGTCGACCAGTGTCTCGAAGTTGTGGTTTTTGCCGAATGCTTTCAGGTACTCAATCATCTTCTCCTCACGCTTCGAGGGGCGCGGGATTTCGTTGATGCGTGCGAATTGTTCGAACACGCAAGCAGGTTTTAGCTCGTTTTTATTCATATTATTTATTTAATAATGTTAATCTTTCAGCTTTAATCTCGCTTCCTAAATCTTTTTTATTATCTTTGCATCCGCAAAATTACAAAAAATGATTGAAACTCTGCTCATCAGCGTGTTAATAATTGCTATCGGCATGGCATTATTACTGATAAAAGTCCTCGTCAAGAAGGGCGGACGCTTCACTTCGCAACACATACATGACAGCGAGGCCATGAAGGAACGCGGTATTCACTGTGTGGTCGATCAGGACCGGGAGGCACGGCAGAAGGGAAAGGCGTTCTGACAGAGTAACAAAGGACCACGAGCTTTGCTCGGTTTCGTAGCGAAACGGAGAAAGAACAAAGTAACAAAAAAATCATAACATTAAAACAAATGAACAAAAAGAACATTTTCCGTACATTGGCAGTTGCCGCAATGGCAACGATTGCCATGACATCGTGTGACAATTCAGCTCCGAAGATGGACGAGAAGTCGCAGGCTGCCGAGCAGACCGCTCCCACCGAACTGAAGATTGCCTTCGTCGAGGTAGACAGTATCATGACGCAGTACACATTCTGCAAGGACTACAGCGAAATCCTGCAGAAGAAGGGCCAGAACATTCAGAACACGCTCGAAGCCAAGCAGCGTCAGCTGCAGCAGGCTGCTGCCAATTTCCAGCAGAAGCTTCAGCAGAACGCCTATACACGTGAGCAGGCCGAAGGCATTCAGGCCAGTCTGCAGAAGCAGAGTGCCGACCTGGAAGGTCTGAACCAGCGCCTTAGCAACGAGTTTGCTGCCGAAAGCGAGAAGTATAGCAATGCCCTGCGCGACTCCATCCAGCACTTCCTTGCCAAATATAACAAGGACAAGAAGTTCAGCATCATCCTCAGCAAGTCGGGCGATAACCTGCTCTATGCTGACAAGGCTTTCGACATCACGAGCGAAGTCATCGCTGGTCTGAACAAGGCTTACAAGAAGCCCGCCGCAAAGGCTGAGCCCAAGAAGGGAGCAGCCGCTCCTGCCAAGAAATAAGGCTGAACGAGTCGGGACTTCTTTAGTTATAAAAGGAGTAAGGAGGTGCCTCTCCTTACTCCTTTTCTGCTAAATATCATACAAGGTATAAAAGTATATGTAATAAGGTATAGAGAAAACGACCATGAACAAGAAGGAACGCTATGCAACCCTGTTGAATTATTTTCGCGAGCAGATGCCTGTGGTGACGACAGAACTTGAGTTTGCCTCAGCCTTCCAGCTGTTGTGTGCCACGTTGCTCAGTGCCCAATGCACCGATAAGCGCATCAATCAGGTGACGCCAGCGCTTTTTGCCCGCTATCCCGATGCAAAGGCCATGGCACAGGCTGAACCCGAGGAGGTGTTCGAGTATGTGCGCAGCGTGAGTTATCCCAACTCCAAGGCAAAGCACCTCGTTGAGATGTCGCGTATGTTGGTCGAGCGTTTCGATGGTGAGGTGCCCAGTTCGATGGACGACCTTGTGCAACTGCCGGGCGTAGGGCGCAAGACGGCAAACGTCATGCAGGCTGTTTGGTTCGGACGTGCTGCCATGGCTGTCGACACACATGTGTTCCGTGTAAGCCATCGGCTTGGACTTGTGCCAGCCAAAGCCAATACACCGCTGAAGGTTGAGCAGGAACTGATGAAGTACATCCCAGCCGAAGACGTGCCTAATGCCCATCATTGGCTGCTGTTGCATGGTCGCTACATCTGCACGAGCCGTAAGCCCCATTGCGAGAAGTGCCCATTCGCCAATGGCATCTGCCCGAAAAACATTTAGGTTGACGCTTTAGAAGAACTATCATTTTATTAGTATCATCGCCCTACAAAATATGGAAGCAGCAAGAATACTGGATTTCCTGCGCGGCATTGCCGCCAACAACAATCGCCCTTGGTTCCTCGAACACAGGGCTGAGTACGATGCCTGCCGCAAGAGTTTCAACGACGGCATTGCGCAAGCCATCACTCGTCTGGCTGAGTTCGACGACGAGGTGGCTCATCTGCAGGTGAAAGACTGTGTGTATCGTTTCAATCGCGATACGCGTTTCTCACCCGATAAGTCACCTTATAAGCGCCACTTGGGGGCCTATATTTGTGCAAAAGGCAAGAAATCGCTTCGCGGTGGCTACTACATCCATCTCGAGCCGGGCAACTGTCTGCTTGCCACGGGCAGCTATTGGCTGCCGACAAACATCCTTACGTCGTGCCGAAACGAGATCATGGGCAACACCGAACAATGGCTTTCGGCTGTCGAGAATCCCCAGTTCGTCCGTCTCTTCGGTCGCCCTGGTGCTGGCGTATGGCCTGAAACTTCCGGCGATTACGAGGAACAGCAGGCTGCCAAGGCTAAGACCAGTGCGAAAGGCTTTGGACTGACCATGCTGAAGACGTGCCCCGCAGGTTTCCCGCGCGACTATGAGCACATTGAATATCTGCGTATGAAGGACTATTGCTGTTGGCGCAGCGTGCCCGATACGTTTTTCGAGGGTGATGCCTGGCTGACAGAAGCGATGAAGATTTTAAAGGTGGCAAAGCCGATGATGGACTTCATGAATGCCGTCATCGACGATTACGAATAGGGGCCCCACCCCAACCCTCCCCAAAAGGGAGGGGAACTTGTTTATAGGGAAAGGGGATAGCTGATGATGAGTTCGGTGAGGTCGGCCTTGGTGAGATGGGCTTTCACGCAGGCACCAATGGTCAGGCCTCCCAATCGTGGAAAGGAGTAGTGCACACCTATGCGTTCGTAGTAGGGCTGCTCTACTTCTTTTGCGTTGGTGCCCATATGGCGGTAGAGGTAGTAGCCAAGCGACATCTGTGCCGACAGGTTTCCGTAGTAGACGTGGTGCTTCAGGGCAAGTCCCCACGACCATGGGCTCACTTTCAGCGGTTCCTCCTGCCGCATAAGGAGTGGTTCAACCTCCTTAACGCGGTCGGCATAGGTTCCGTAGAAGAGGTCAGCACCCAGACCTGTGGCCCATCGGCGGGCATAGCGCCACATCACGTCGGCCTGAAGTGCATAGGCTGTGTACATGCGGAAGCGACCGGTGCGATAGCGGGCTGAGTCGGGATGCGTGTGGAACTGCGTCAGTTGCCAGTCTTCGTTCAACGTCTTGGCTCCAATGCTTGCCCCGATATTAACGAACCAATAACGGTTGAACTGCTTGGTCGAAGCCGTAGCTGTTTTTGCCCCGTTCAGCACCTCATCGTAATAGGGCATATAGCGCACCCCAACTACGGGTCCCACGATGTTGGCCCCTTTGTTCGGACGGTTCAGGGCTCCGTTGCTGTGATGATAGAATTCCACGCCTCCCATCACGCCCCATTGGCGGGCGAAGCGATAGGTTGCATGCAGGCCGCACGTAAAATAAACGAGGAATCGCGAGCCGATGAGTTCGTTGTCGATATTGTTTCCGTTGCTGTATTTGTGCTCAGCATAGCTTATTCCAGTGCCTAGAGAGTAGTCGAACGACCAATGGCGTTGCCTGTAGATGGTTCGTGTGAACGTCGCATAGGCAGTCAGCACATTGCCCATCCACGAATCATAATCCACTTCCTGCGCCATACCCCATGCAGGGTCGGGCGAGCGGTGCATAGTGATGTCGTTGAGGCTCAGTTTCGCTCCGAAACTGATGAGCGGATAGTTGAAATCAGAGGCATAAGGGTTGTTGTCGGAAGGTAATTCGGTGTGGTTGGCTTCCACGGCAAAGGCCATCGTCTGCTTTTTGCGCTGCCATCGCTTCTGATAATTGTCCATGACAATCAATCGTCCCGGGCTGATCGACGCGCTGAAGCCCCAATGGCTTACGGAGTCGCGCTCTTGTGCAATGGCAGGATTGGAAATAAAAAGAGAGAAAAGCAGCAGACGAACTCTCCAGCTTCTGCAATTGATAAAAGAAACCCGCCCCCTGCTCCTCTCTGTAAGGGAGGGGAGTAGCATGCCTTGGCCGATAGTTTGAAACAATCTCATCTTTTCGTAAGCATTTTACTCCCCTCCCGTCAGGAAGGGGCAGGGGGTGGGATTTGTGGAGTGTGTGGTTTATGAGCTTATTTAATTCGCTGCCTCGAACTCGCGCAGGAATCGGGTGTCGTTCTCAGAGAACATACGAAGGTCGGCCACACGATATTTCAGGTTGGTGATGCGCTCTACGCCCATGCCGAAAGCATAGCCGGAGTACACCTTGCTATCGATACCGCAGGCTTCGAGCACGTTGGGATCGACCATACCGCATCCAAGGATTTCCAGCCAACCCTCGCCTTTGCAAAGGCTACATCCCTTGCCGCCGCAAATGGTGCAGCTGACGTCCATTTCGGCCGATGGCTCCGTGAAGGGGAAGTAGCTGGGGCGCATGCGAATCTTCGTTTCGGGACCGAACATCTCACGGGCGAAGGTAAGCAACACCTGCTTCAGGTCAGTGAAAGATACATTCTTGTCGATGTAGAGACCTTCCACCTGATGGAAGAAGCAGTGGGCACGGGCCGAAATAGCTTCGTTTCTATAGACACGTCCCGGGCAGATTACGCGGATGGGAGGCTCGTGTGTCTCCATGTAGTGAGCCTGATCATTGGAGGTGTGCGAGCGAAGGATGACGTTCTTGGCCACGTCGTCGGGGCTTGTCTCAATGAAGAAAGTGTCCTGCATGTCGCGTGCGGGATGGTCGGCAGCAAAGTTTAGCTTGGTAAACACGTGCAGGTCGTCGTCTATCTCAGGTCCTTCGGCCAACGTGAAGCCCATACGTTGGAAGATGTCGATAATCTCGTTCTTCACAATGCTCAGCGGATGGCGTGTACCCAGCTGGATGGGGTAGGGTGTGCGGGTGAGGTCGATGTCCTCAGCCTCGTCGTTGCCACTCTCCAGTTGCTCCTTCAGTGCGTTGATGTGGTCGAAGGCCTTCTGTTTCAGTTCGTTAATCTTAATGCCGACAGTCTTCTTGTCCTCGGCTGCCACGTTACGGAAGTCCTGCATCAGTGCGTTGATTTCGCCTTTGCGGCTGAGGTATTTCAGTCGCAGCTGTTCAATTTCCTCGGCATTGTTGGCCGTGAGGGTGCTGACTTCTTTCAGCAGTGCTTCAATTCTCTCTAATAGCATCTTTTGTATTTTACGATTATTGCAACCACCGACATTTAGGGATGTCTACCCGCATGTCAATGTTTGACGGATTTTACGATTCGTTTGCGTTCAACCTGCAAAGGTAATCATTTTTTCCGAAATAGACAAGCGAAGCCCGCAAAAAGTGCGTTTACCAGTTTCATTACCGCTATCTGGTAACGCCCTTACCAGTACAGGGTAGTGACTCTACCAGTATAAGGTAGTGGCTCTACCAATATAAGGTAGTCACGCCACCAGACGGTGGCACTTTTTTCGGAAGTACGTTTTTCGGGCGTACCACCGTACCTCTGCACCTTCGTATCCCCGAATACCATTTTGCCGAAAAATATGTTAATTTCCTGTTAAAATCGGCATTTGCTGCCACTGCTGCCATATTGCTGCCATTTGTAACACGTTATGAATCAACAACATTTGCAGACTGGCAGCAATTGCAGCAAAAAAACTTTCTGGTACGCGCGTGCGCGCGAGTGAGAGTTAGGATTAATAGCCTATATTTTAGTAGAAGTATGAAAAAAAGTGGTAATTTTGCGTCATATTATGATGGTTAGGTTGTAATAATTGATAGAATCCCTCCTATAAAAGTGGGACCGTAATCATGCAGAAAAGAAACAACGACATAGAACTGGCGAAGGCTGCGGCTCGAGGTGACCAACGAGCCTGCTCGATGATTGTGGCAGAACATGGTCAGCGTTTGCTCCTGTTGGTTGCACGGCTGGTGGGCAGTAGCGGCGAAGCTGAGGAGGTGTTGCAGGACAGTCTTCTGCAGGCGCTGCGCCATATTGACAGCTACGACCCCTCGCGCGGCACGCTGAACACTTGGCTGAGTACCATCGCCTGGCGCACAGCGCTCAACCATCTCCGACTTCATCGGCACCCTCAGACCATCGGGATTGAGGCTGTTGAAGACGGTTGGGCTCGTTCTACTGATGAAAATATGGCTGCCGATGAGGCTATGTTTGACGAAGCCTTCTCTACAGGAAGTTCCTCGCGTGTCGAGGCGCTGACTCGAGCCCTGCAACAGCTCACTGCGGAAGAACGAGCCTTGCTGCAACTGCGCTACAATGATGAACTTCCCCTCGGCGAGGTTGCTGCCATCGTCGGCTCCGATGCGCAGACACTTGCCAGCCGCCTCTACCGAATTCGTAAGAAACTCTACAACCTCATCCTAAAAATCGAAAAGCAATGAAACAAAAGAATAAAGATCTGTGCGAGGCACTTCGTCGCAGCGAACCTGAAGTTCCCCAATTATCGGCGGACTTCGCTAAGCTATTGGCAGAACAACTAAAGGAGAGGGATAAGGGACGTGATTCTCTCCCCAATAATCCTTATAAGTGGTTGCGCTTGGTAGCCGCCATATTCGTTGGCATCATTCTAGTCAGCGGCATCGCCATTGCAGCCATTCATTTCAGTAAGAGTTATGGATTCCAAGATTCCAGGAGTTCCGGCAATACACTCGTTGAGCAGTATCCCTCCCCAGTCGGGGGGGGTAGGGGTGAGGCCTTCTCCAACATCCGCCTCGACAGCCTGCTAGGCATTGTGGCTACCCACTATGGTTGCACGGTGGTCTATCGTGACGAACAGCCTCGTAGCTTGCGCATCTCTACCACATGGAATCAAAGCCAGCCGTTGTCCTCGTTTGTCGGGCTGCTCAATGAGCTTGACGGTCTGCGGCTCACTACAGAGGGCGACACCATCTTCGTCAGCTACAAATAGAATTACGCACCAACAAATAAAATTACACGATGAAACGACTACACCTTGTTATATTTATATTATTAGTAGTAGCAACAAACACCTTAGCACAAAAAGTATCTACTCCCCTCCCATGTAGGGAGGGGCAGGGGGGAGAGTCTGTTGTGGGTGGGCTTCTCACCCTCGACTTCCAGAAAGCCTCGCTGGCTCAGGCTCTCGACACTTTACGTACCTATACAAGCAACTACAACATCACCTTTGTTCACAACGATATTGAACATCTGCAGGTGACGGTGCAGGCACAAGGGCTTACCGTGCCTGAGGCTGTAGAACTCATCTGCAAGGGCCAACCCGTAAAGTTGAAGATAAAGGACGGAAACATTATCGTGAAGTATCGGCCAGAGAAAGATCGTACCATAGCCCTATGGGGCCACGTGCGCGATTCGTTTACGAAACACGGCGTGCTGGGTGCAAAGATCTACATGCAGGACGAAAACGGCACGGTTCTCGACTCCATGACCACCTGGCAACCCAACAACGATCGCGACGATGCCGTCTATCGCTTCGAGGTACCCATTGTGCAGCGCAGCTATCGTTTTGTGGCCGAGCATCCCGACTATGAAACCACCACCATCGACTACACGCTGCGCTATGCCGCGCGTAACGACTTCTTCGACCTGCCCCACACGTTCATGAAGAAACGCACGCTACAGCTCAATGGCGGCGACTTGAACGAGGTGGTCATCACGGCAACGAAGGTGCAGATGGTCTATCGCGGCGACACACTGGTATACAATGCCGATGCCTTCAACGTGCCCGAAGGCTCTATGCTCGATGCCCTCATCCGACAGATGCCGGGTGTAGAGCTGCACGAGAACGGCGAAATCTACGTGCATGGGCGCAAGGTGGACTTCCTGACGCTCAACGGCAACGACTTCTTCCGTGGAAAGAGCAAGGTGATGCTCGACAACCTGCCTTACTACACGGTGAAGAACATCGAGGTCTACGAGAAACAGACTGAGAAAAGCGAGTGGCTGGGCGTGGCCGATGCACCGAAGGACTACGTGATGGACGTCGTCCTGAAGCGCGAATATCGAAAAGGCTATCTGGCCAACTTACAAGGGGGAATAGGCTCCAACAGGAAACCCACCCCCAGCCCCTCCCGAGGGGAGGGGGGCTTGATGAGCCAAGGAGGTAGCGTTTCTATTAGCAATAGTAATCAGACTACCCTCCCCTCGGGAGGGGCTGGGGGTGGGTTTCTGAGTGGGGCTCCTTATGCTGTCAAGGCATTCGGCCAGCGCTACACCGACCACTCCGGTATCAACGTCTTCTTCAACGGCAATAACATCAATGAACTCGACAGCCCTGGCAGCAAGGGTGAATGGAGCACGGCGAAAGCACAGCGCGAGGGTGTAGCCGACATGAAGAAGGGCGGCATGAGCCTCTCTATCAACGACAAGGACAAGCGCTGGACCGAGCACATGAACTTCGAAATCAGCGGCGTACGCCAGCACAAGGAGACGCGCTCGTCCACTGAGCACTTCCTGCCTGAGGCCAACGAATACTCGCGCGACGTCAACAGCCGTCACTACCGTGATTTCGGGATGGGTGGCAGCAACACCTTTACATTGAAGAAGCCCTTCTGGTTTCGCAACCAACTGGGCGTCTACTATGGCCATAACACCAGCCGAGGCCTTGAGCGCTACGGCCGGTTCACGCAGGATCCGTCGTGGATAGGCGGTCCCGTCGTCGTGCTCGATTCGGCATTCCGCTATAGTCCCGAGCTGATGCGCGTGCTGGTGAACATGTGCAACGACGACAACACTGGCAGCGAAACAAGTTGGTGGGCGGAGTACAAGCCCTCCATCAGCTACAAGTTCCTGTGGGGCGACGACATCGACCTCTGGGGCTCCCTGTACTATGGAGGCCGACGGCAGGAGGAAAACAACCACGTGCTGACCGAAGGCTACAGCAGCGATCAGCGCGACAAAGAGTGGCAGTTCGACAACAAGACGCTCAACTGGCAGGCTGGCGTGCAGTACACTATACACAGCCACAGCCATTGGAACTACCGTGCCTCCGTGGGCTACTACTATCATTGGGAGAAAGTGGCGAATGAACTGTTTCTATCACCCCTCCCTACTGGGGAGGGGCTAGGGGTGGGGCTCGACCCTCGCAACACTTACGGCTATACCTACAATAGCCGCCGCATCACTCCGACGCTCATGGTCTACTATCAGCGCGACAACCAGAAGCGGAAGCGCAGCACATGGTTCAGCGTCAATCTGCCCCTGCACATCGAGCGTCGGGAAATCGATTTTCGTCCCAGCATGTCCACCCCTCCTTCGGAGGAGCCGGGGGAGGTTTCCATCCTACTCCCCACTCCGGCGATACGCTACGAGAGCACCTACAACCAAGGACTGAACTACCTTTTGTTGTCCTACAACTCGGAGTATTTCGCCCCAACGATGATCAATATGGTCAACACGTTCTTCGACAGCGACCCGCTAAACATTCAGCTCGGCAACGACCAACTGGAGACCTCCTTCAAGCATCGGTTCCTTGTAAACTACAAAATTGGATGGAAGCAGCACAACCAGTATCTGCGCTTCGACGGCGGACTAAACATCCATCAGAACCAGACGGTGCGCGGACAGACCTACGACCCCATGACGGGCGTGACCTATCATCGTTATGAGAACGTCCGAGGCAACTGGGACTTCTGGAGCCAACTCTCTTTCGGCCGCATGCTCGATGCCGGGAAACATCTGTGGTTCGAGTCGCGCCTGGGAACGGGTTACGATCATAATGTAGGCATCGCAAGGATGCTGGGGGGTGGGTCTGTTGTGGGTGAATCTTCTACAGTCAAAGGCTGGAACCTGAGTGGCTACGCCCAACTGCGCTACACACTGAAGAAACTCACGCTGAGTGGCTACGTGCGCTACGGCACGTCGTGGAAACGCTATCTGACTCCCTTCCTTGGAGAGGGGGCTGAGGGTAGGCTCCATCCCGTCAACACCCACTACGGTCTGTCGGGCCAGTACGAACTGCCCATCCTTCGCGGTAGCGACGGGCGCGGCCTGCAAGTGGCTACCGATGCTGTGCTCTACGTGAAGCGTGGCTATGGCGATAAGTCGATGGATACCAACGATTTCGTTTGGAATGCCTCGATTGCCAAATCACTTTGGAAGAATCAGTTCGTGGTGAAGCTCGAGGGCTTCGACCTGCTGAACCAACTCTGCAACATCTACACTACCATCGACGCACAGGGCCGCGTGGAGACGTGGCGCAACATGGTTCCTTCGTTCGTCATGCTCCACCTGGAGTGGCACTTCTCACGCCTGCCCAAGAACAAACGGTAATTTTTTGATTTGTTAGGCAATAGCCATTCAATGGGGTGGGGCGACCGAGAGGTTTCTCCTCCCCCCTTATTGCATTTATTTGCTGTCGCAGAGTAAATAAATCGCTAACTTTTTGTTGGCTTCGGTGTTTTTTTGTAATTTTGCAATCGCAAACAGGAAGCATAGATAGTTTTGCTTATTGAGAGAAAATGAACACTAAGAAAATACCGATGTTGCTGATGCTGCTGGTGCTGACTGCATTCATGACGAACAGTTGCACGGGCGGTAAGTCGCCGTCTGCCGAAGAGGAGGCCGAGACCGACTCGCTGGCTGCCGACAGCCTGGCACAGGACACGGTTGTCGACCTCGTAGCGGAGGTACCACAGTCGAAGGCTGTCGACGAACTCTTCGACGACTTCTTTTTCAACTTCGCCGGCAACAAGCGCATGCAGATGAGTCGCATCCAGTTTCCGTTACCTGTGCATGCCAATGGCCATACGACAATGTTGGAACGCCGCCAATGGAAGCGCAGTTATTTCTTTATGAGCGATGGCTACTATGTTGTTTTGCTTGACGACATTGACGACGATGCTCTCTCGAAAGATACTACCGTCAATAAGGCCTACGTGGAGCGCTTAGACTTCGACAGCGGGAAGGTGAAACGCTATGATTTCCAACGACTTCGTGACGAATGGAGGTTGACGGCCATCACACACAATACGTTGGAAAATCATGCCAATGCCTCTTTCTTCCAGTTCTATAAGCATTTCGCCACCGACGAAGACTTCCAAGTGGAGAGCCTTGGTAGCTTTGTGCTGATGACGGCTCCCGATTCCGACGAAGAATTCACGGAGGTGACTGGATCTATCTCGCCCGAGCAGTGGCCTGCCTTCAAGCCTGATCTCATTCCCAGCGGAGTGGTCTACTTCGTGAATTATGGTCAGCAAAACACTAGTGAGACGCAGAAGGTGTTCATCGTACGCGGTGTAGCCAATGGACTGAACATCGAAATGGATTTCCAACGCAAAGACGGTCAGTGGAAATTGCTGAAGTTTGCATGTTAACCCGTCATCACCCACCATCCACCACCCATCACCCACCACCCAATCATGAAGGATATCAGAAACCATAGTCTCAAGGAGCACAACACGTTTGGTATCAGTGCCGTGTGCGACCGATTTGTTGAGTTCGCCACAGAGAGCGAGTTGCGCCAGTTGTTGCATCGTGAACGTTTTGCGGAACAACAGGAACCTTTGCTCATTCTGGGCGGTGGAAGTAATCTGCTGCTTACAGGCGACTTCCATGGAACAGTGCTCCATTCGGCCATTACAGGCATTGAAAACGTCACGGAGTTCATCATGGGTAGTCCTGCTGAACCGTCGTCAGACATCCTCGTGCGTGTTGGTAGTGGAGTGGTGTGGGATGACTTTGTGGCTGAATGTGTGAAGCGTGGATGGCATGGTGCCGAGAACCTCTCGCTCATCCCAGGCGAGGTGGGCGCCAGTGCTGTGCAGAACATCGGTGCATATGGCGTGGAGGCGAAGGACATCATTGAACGTGTAGAGGCTCTTGAAGTGGCTACGGGTGAGCCGGTGGTGTTCGAGAACGCTGACTGCGGCTATGGTTATCGTCAGAGCCGTTTCAAAGGCGAGTGGAAGGACAAATATGTCGTGACGCACGTCACCTATAGACTTTCATCGGTATTTACACCTAAACTGGATTATGGCAACATCCGCTCGGCATTGGCCGAACGATGCATTGACATGCCGACGCTACAACAGTTGCGTGAGACTATCATCGATATCCGTCAGGCAAAGTTGCCCGATCCAAAGGTGTTGGGCAATGGCGGAAGTTTCTTTATGAACCCTGTCGTCGGACGGGCCAAGTACGAGGAACTGGCTTCCATGTATCCAGCCATGCCGCATTATGTGGTGGATGCCGACCACGTGAAGATACCTGCAGGTTGGATGATTGATCAATGTGGGTGGAAAGGCCGCAGGCTCGGGCGTGCAGGTGTTCATGAGAAGCAAGCTTTGGTGCTAGTGAATCTTGGTGGCGCAACAGGTCAGGATATCGTCAGTCTTTGTGAAGCTATACGCCACGATGTTATGGAAAAATTCGGTATAGAAATTAGGCCTGAAGTAAATATAGTGTAAGGTGATATGCGATTTACGTTTTTAGGTACAGGAACATCAGCAGGTGTACCCGTTTTGGGGTGCACGTGCAAAGTATGTCGCAGCACTGACCCGCGCGACTTCCGCTATCGCAGTGCAGGATTGCTAGAGACAGATACCACGCGTGTGCTCATCGACAGTGGCCCAGATATTCGTATGCAGCTGATGCATAGGCCGTTCAAGAAGATTGACGGCGTATTGTTGACGCACATCCACTACGACCACGTTGCAGGTATCGACGACCTGCGTGGCTTTTGTAAATTTGGCGACATTGACATCTACGCAAACCAGGGAACTGTCGATGCCCTGCGTGTGACAATGCCTTACTGCTTTACCGAAAAACTTTATCCCGGAGTTCCCCTGCTCAAGCTGCATGCCATATCACCTGCTCAAGAGGGAACCATCGGCGATATCAGCTGGCAGGCAGTCGAAGTGATGCACGATTGGTTGCCCATCCTTGCCTATCGTTTCGGCTCGTTTGCCTATATCACCGACATGAAGACCATCAACGAACAGAGTCGCCAGCTGTTGCAGGGCGTGCAGACATTGGTGGTCAATGCCCTGCGATTCGAACGTCCGCATCATAGCCATATGCTCGTGGCCGATGCCATTGACTTCGCCCGTTCTATCGGTGCCCAACGCACCTATCTGACTCATCTCACTCATGAGATTGGCTTCCACGACGAGGCCAATAGCAAGCTGCCCCCCGATGTTCGCTTTGCCTATGACGGGTTGACCATTGAGGTGTAGCCATCATCAACCACCCCTACCACCTAAAAACCTATGCGTATCTTTCTGCTTTCACTACTGAGTCTTTTCACTTCGGCCGTGCAAGCCGACATCTACGACCTGCGCTGCGAAGGGCTGAGGCGGCCCCTCGGTATTGACACTACTACTCCTCATTTTAGTTGGAAACATCAGTTGCTGCGCAACGGCCAACAACAGACGGCCTATGAGTTGCAGGTGGGTTCAGACAGCCTCGACGTTGTCAGAGGACGGGCTGATCTATGGCGCAGTGGACGCGTGTCGTCTGCACTACAGCTAATGGTGCCTTACGAGGGTAAACCCCTGACAGAGCGACAGTTGTGCTACTGGCGTGTACGTACTTGGGATGAGCTCGGGCATCGTTCGAAATGGAGTGGTGTAGAGCGTTTTTCCGTGGGCGTACTCAACGGTTTGCAAGGCCAATATATAGCACTACGTCAGGACAGTGTTTGGGCTGCAGTCCCCATGTTCCGAAAGACGGTGACCCTTTCCATACAGAGAAAACGCCTTGACCCCGTCTTTGTTCACGTCAACTCCTTGGGTTATCACGAACTGTACATCAACGGCATGCGTGTGGGCGACTGTGTGTTGCAGCCTGCCATTTCGCAGATTGACCGCCATTCGCTCATCGTCAGTTATGACATCACTTCCTACTTGCACGCTGGCGACAATGAAGTGCTGATTTGGTGCGGACAAGGATGGAACCGCAAGTCCAGGTTTGGATCACGTTATGAAGGGGCATTGGTAAAGGCTGAAGTAAGTCAACTGACAGATGGACTTTGGCAGACCCTTGCCTCGACTGACGACACATGGCAAGCTGCGGTCAGCGGCTATAGCTATACAGATGTCTGGCTACCTCTGCGCTTTGGTGGCGAACGGCTCAATGGCGGTGCACAACTTTTCTGGCAACAAGCCGAAGTTGTACCTGTGACAGGAATGCGAGCAACACCGCAACTATTCGAGGGTAACCACATTGTTGAAACATTGCAGCCACAGTCTGTTACCGAGCAATCAGATGGCTCGCTGTTAGTTGACTTTGGCCGTATTGTTACAGGTTGGCTGCAGGCTGAGTTCATGCCTATGGAGCGAGGTCAGGAAGCCACTATTGATTATAGCGACTATATCCCGCTGGGTGGAACGTTCATGAGCCTGGGCGAGAAAGACTTCTATGTGGCCCGAGGAGAGGGCGAAGAGCGCTTCACGAACAAGTTTCACCACCACGCCTTTCGTTACGTTCGCGTGAGTAACGCTCGATTAAAATCCGTAAAGGCATTGAAAATCAGTGCAGTAAACCCGAAAGATGGTGCTACATTTGTCTGCTCGGATAGCAGCTTGAATGCCGTTCACGACTTGGTTCGCTACACGCTTGGCTGTCTTACCTTCAGTGGCTACATGGTGGATTGTCCGCATCTTGAGCGGATGGGTTACGGTGGCGACGGAAATGCTTCGACCATGACGCTACAAACCATCTTCGACGTGGTGCCCACCTTTATGAATTGGCTCGAAGCTTGGGCAGACTTAATGGACGAAGACGGCTCGCTGCCTCATACGGCACCCGCTGGGCGCGACGGCGGTGGTCCCTATTGGTGTGGATTCATGGTAAAGGCTCCATGGCGCACCTATTTGAACTACGGCGACAGCCGTCTGCTGCAACGGCATTATGATGAGATGAAACGCTGGCTGCAATACGTGCAGAAATATAGCTCGGACGGACTGTTGGAGCGCTGGCCTGACACCGACCATCGCACGTGGTTCCTCGGTGATTGGCTGGCTCCAAAAGGTGTTGACGTTGGCGGTGAATCCGTTTTCCACGTCAGCAACTGCTTTGTGAGTGAGTGCCTGGGCAATATGGTCGACGTAGCTACACTGCTGGGACATGCCGATGATGCTCGTTTCTACGCAGAGTGGCGCCAACGACTAAAGGCCGATATTCACCGCCGATTCTACCATGCCGATACCCATACCTATGCTAATGGCACAACACTTGATCAGGCCTATGCGCTATTGGCAGGCATCACTCCTGACGAAGCCACGCGAAAGGCAGTCGAAAACCGCCTCTTGGACGATGCAAAGGGCAGGTTTAACAGTCACATAGCAGTGGGTTTGATGGGCGTTCCCATCTTCACGGAGTGGGCCACGAAGGCTCGTCAGTCCGACCTCGTGGCAACTATTTTGCGCCAGCCTGACTATCCAGGCTATCTGTACATGATTGCTAACGGCGCAACAGCCACTTGGGAATCGTGGGATAGTGAGCGCAGCCGTGTACACAATTGCTACAATGGCATCGGAACGTGGTTCTATCAGGCCTTAGCGGGTATTCGTCCCGATGAGCACGCACCAGGCTATCGCCACTTCTATGTTGATCCGCAGCCGACAGGCGGTGTCAGTTGGGTGAAGGCTACGAAGCCGACGCCCTATGGTGAGATACGTGTGGAGATAGGCGCTGATGGTCGACTGTCACTCGTCGTCCCTGTTGGAACTACCGCCACCGTCTATCCCAAGTCGTCCCGTGAGCAGACGTTTGGTGCAGGTCGCTGGCAGATAGATCCCGCCTTGTAAGGACCAAGTCATCATACATATACACCCAAAAAGCGATTGCATTGTCAACAGTTCATGTCGACAATGCAATCGCTTATAGGTGTGGATTCAAAGGAGTAAACTATTTCTTTTTGCGCTTGAACTTCCGATAGAGTTTCCAACCGAGGATAATTCCGTCCAGAACACCAGCACCAGTACTCATCAGAGTGCTGATACGTTTTGTAGGAGTAAGCGCCGAGAGTGGTTCGGGTTTCGTGAATAGCTGTCCCCACAATTGGCGTATCTGGTCCTCATCGCGGCGGATTTCATCGCGAAGTGCTTCTTTACTGTCACGTATCTGCTCCAACGACATGTAGCTGTTGGCTGCAGGTTCCTTGGTAGGGTAGGGTGTTGTGTTCACAGTTTCCATAGGCAGCAATGTGTTTTTGGTTTTATTTGTCCATTAACAGGCTGGCCAGGAATCTGACCACGGGACGCTCTATCCACTTCTTTCGGAAAGCCAGCAGCAACAGGAAGCAGAACAGGTAGAAGGCAGCAACGATGACGAAAGCCCAAGCCTTGCCCACTACTGGTTGCAGAGCGTAGGCTGCTGCAAACGACAGATAGATGAGGATGAGCAGCACCAGTAGCGAAAGCACGGCCACGAGAATAAGGGCAGTGATGAGCCTCACCACCTTCTCAATGCCGTCCAGCTTCATATATTCGCGCTGCAGTCCTAAGTAGTGCTTCGTCGCCTCGACCAGTTGGCCGATGGTCTCTATGTTCCGGTCGTTAGAAAACATCTTTCTCCTTACTCAACGATGTCCGCAGCGGCTTCCTTGATGTCGTCCACCAGGTCGTCAACTTCCTTGCGGCTCAATTTGATGTTGTGCTTATTGCAGAAGTCTTCAACAGCATCAGTGATGCGTGTGCGGGTTTCTGTTCCCTTTTCGGGAGCAACGAGCAGACCGAGGGCTGCACCGGCGATGGCACCGCCGAGGAATGCGCCAAAATAACCTAATGTCTTCATAATTTCTTTTTTCTTATTTAATAAAACAAATGTTGTTTGTGCCGCAAATGTAGTAAAACTATTGCAATTAACGGCCAAAACGGCCGTGATTTTTTGTTAAAAAAGTTTGTTTTAAGTGTTTTAACAAACTTTAGGCGACGATTTGAACGTTTTTCGACAGATATTTCGTAACTTCGCACCAAATATTTTGGAAATTCAATTTTAATAGTCAATAACAACAAAGAAAAGGTATGAAGAAATCTATCGTTTTGTGCGCAGGTCTTTGCGCCGTGTTAATGTTTGCCAGTTGTGGCTCAAAAGAGAGTGCTTATCGCAAGGCTTACGACAAGGCAAAGGCTGCCGAGGCCGAAGCTGCGCTGAACAACCCCTCTCAGAATGAGGCTCCCGTGGTGACTCCTCTCACCCAGCAGCAGCCACAGCAGCAGACGGTTGACAACTACGACAACGCTACTGTCCGCACGGAGAACGTGACACTTGTCAATGGCTCTGGCCTGAAGGAGTTCTCTGTGGTGGTTGGCTCGTTCTCGGTGCTTGCCAATGCACAGGGCTTGCAGAACAAACTGAAGGCTGCCGGCTACGATGCACAGATTGCTAAGAACAATGAGCGTGGACTCTATCGTGTGGTGGCATCGACGTTTGCCAACAAGGCTGACGCAGCTCGTTCGCGCGACGCTTTCCGTGCCACCTATCCCGATGCTTGGCTGCTGTATAATAAATAAGGAGTCAGGAAAACAAGGAGTCAAGAAGACTACTTTTGAGACGAGGAGTCAAGCGGAAGTGAGAATACTATCCATCGACTACGGTAAGAAACGTACAGGAATAGCAGTCACCGATCCCCTGCAAATCATTGCAGGCGGATTGGCGACTGTTTCTACGTCCACACTCTACGATTTTCTTGTCGACTACATCGCTCGTGAACCTGTTGAGCGAATCATCATTGGCGAACCCCGCCAACCCAATGGACAACCCAGTGAGAACCTGCAGCGAGTGCAGCAATTTGTCAACCGTTGGCGCAATCATCAACAAATACCCATTGAGTTCTACGATGAGCGCTTTACCTCGGTGCTGGCTCATCGAGCAATGATTGATGGGGGGCTGAAGAAGAAGGCGCGACAGGACAAGGCGCTTGTCGACGAGATCAGTGCAACCATCATCCTGCAGGACTATATGCGCTCGCGCAGCAATCGACAACAAACATAAAGGCGTCAGTCGCCCATCCTAAATCATCCATCAGTAAATTGTAAATCTCTAATGATCCTCCCTATCTATATTTATGGGCAGCCTGTGCTGAGAAAAGAGTCGGAAGACATCACTCCCGATTATCCCGGCTTGGCTGAACTCATTCCCAACATGTTTGAAACCCTCACCGCATCTGATGGCGTCGGATTGGCCGCACCACAGATTGGTAAGAACATCCGACTGGCTGTCATTGACCTTGACGTGATCAGCGATGACCTGCCTGAGTACAAGGATTTCCGTCGAGCCTACATCAACCCTCACATAGTTGAGATAGATGAAACGTCGCCCACGGAAACCATGGAAGAAGGTTGTCTTTCGCTACCCGGTATCCATGAAAACGTGACGCGCTACACTCGCATTCGTGTGCAGTATCAGGACGAGCAGTTCCAGCAGCACGACGAGTGGGTAGAGGGATTTCTGGCTCGTGTCATGCAACATGAATTTGACCATCTTGATGCAAAGATGTTCATCGACCATATCTCTCCCTTGCGCAAACAGCTCATTAAGGGAAAGTTGAAGTCGTTACTGCAGGGCCGCTATCGTTGCTCTTATCGTACAAAACCTGTGAGAAAGTAGACGAAACATTAGACACCAACAACATCAAGGATATCCACTCCCTGCCCTTCCCTGTGGTGGAGGGGAGTAAAATGCTTTTATGATAATGAGAATCCCACAACGATACCAAGGCATACTACTCCCCTCCACCACAGGGAAGGGTAGGAGGTGGGCCTGCTGTTTGGTGTGGGTCTTTCTCTTATTGCTCATCCCCTCGTTTTCCTTTGCGCAATACAACACTGAACGACTGACCATATCGGGTCAGATAGCCTATAGTAACCACGATTATGTCGTTGCTATGCAACACTTTAACCACGTTATTTCAAGTAAACCTTATCGCTATGAAGCGTGGTTTTATCGGGGGCTTTGCAAACTTCAACTCGATGACTATGTTGGAGCAGAAAGTGACTTTAACAAAGCAGTTGAACTGAACCCTTATGTACACGAATTATTCAGCGCCCGGGCCGAGAGCCGTATCCGACTGAAGAAATTTGCCGAGGCGCTCGACGATTACGAGCAGGCGTTACGTCTTTTCCCCGATCACGACGGCTATTGGTTCAACCGTGCCTATTGCCGATTTTTCCTGAAAGACTATCAGCAGGCTCACGACGATCTCAACTACATCGTGAAGCGTTGGCCTGACATGAATATGGCTTATGCCTTCCAGACCGAAATCTATCTTAATGAAAACGATACCATAACTGCTGCCCAGTGGCTTGACAAGACTTTGGAACACAATCCCTACGATGGCAATTCCTGGTCAATCTTGGCACGACTGAACATGCAACGAAAGAATTGGCAGGTGGCTGATTCGGCTTTCACCAAGGCCATTCACTATCAGCCACGCGTGGTGAACAACTATATGTATCGTGCCATGGTCAGAGTCAATCTGAACCGCCTGCGACAGGCTATGGAGGATTATGACAAGGCCATCGACATGAATCCCAATAACTTCTTGTGTCACTACAATCGCGGATTGCTACGACTGCAATTGGGCGACGATAATCGTGCCATTGAAGACTTCAATTTTGTGTTGCGCTATGAGCCCAATAACCTGCAGGCTCTCTACAATCGTGCCTTGCTGCTTGATAGGACAGGCAACTATCGGGCGGCCATCGTTGACTATAGCCGCGTCATTGAGACCTTCCCCAACTTTTGGTCAGGTCTTTTGGCACGTGCTCAGTGCTATCGTCGACTCGGCATGACACAGAAGGCCGAGCTCGACGAATTCCGCGTCACCAAGGCACAGCTCGATAAGCATCTCGGCATACAGCAACGATGGAGCAAGTCGAAACTTCGTGAAATGCGTAAGCTCAGCGATGTCGACGTGGAGAAGTACGACCAGTGGGTGGTGGTCGATGAAGAGGTCATGACTCCGCAGTATAAGAATGAGTACCGCGGTCAGGTACAGAACCGGCAGGTAGAGAACGAGCTCATGCCGTTGTTCTCGCTCTCATTCATGCCCAATCACAGCGGCATCAATACCCATCGTATTGTAGATCAGCAACTTGAGTTGTTCGTTACACGCGAGCATCCCAAGCGAATCATGTACATCGTTTGCCGTCCCGAAACCACAGATGAAGATCAGGCACAAGCCATCTTTGCTACGATCGACTCGCTGTCGGCAGCTATTGCACACACTTCGGACGTGGCTTCGGCTAAACCCTTGTTGCTGCAACGGGCTGTCGGACATGCCACAACTCACAACTATGCCGAAGCCGTCAACGACCTGACCGATCTTCTGTCCATCGATTCAACCCTTGTGCTGGCCTATTGGCAGCGTGCTTTCTGTAGTCACATGTTGGTCGACTACGGCGGTTTACAGGGCTTGGAGAACCAGATTAGTGCACGAAGGGCTGTCGACGACTTGAAACACGCCCTTAAAGGCGATCCCGACAATGCTTTGCTCGTCTATAACCTTGCGACTATCTATGCCCAGCAGAAGGATTACCAACAAGCCATCGACCTGTTCCGCCGCTCATTACAACTCAATCCAAGCCTTGCCGAGGCATGGTACAATCTGGGGCTAACCCGTCTTTCTGCAGGGCAACGCGACGAAGCAATCAAAGACTTGAGCAAAGCTGGCGAACTGGGCCTCTACGATGCCTATAGTGTCATGAAAGTGCGATAGGGAATAGGGCATTTACGGCCTATTCCCCGTTTTTTTACTTTAGTAAAACATTTTCTTCCATAAAAATTGGGGGAGTCAATTATTTTTATTACTTTTGCAAGTTGAATAACTAGAAGCATAGATGAATCCCAATAAGGATGGAGATGGCATGGAGCGTTTTTACACGCGACGTGGCCTTGCAAAACCTCAAACGACTACAGAACCTGTCGAAGGCGGCACCGTCTTTGGCGGTACACGTGTTGTCGTACCGAATGTCGTAACGGCTGCTCCGAAAGTTGCAGAACCTCTGAAGCCACAAGCCAAGCAACTATGCGGCTTGCTGGTTTCCTATTCCATGGATGGCGACGGGCAGTATTGGCCCCTTTACGAGGGAACAAATACGATAGGCAGTGACACTAAGAGCGACGTAACCCTTGTAGAGAGTTCCGTGGGTCCGCACCATGCTGAGCTAAAGATAAAGCAAGGCGATGACGGGTTGGAGGCAGTGCTGTCCGATTTTCTTACTGCAGGTGGAACCTATGTGAATGGCAGCAGGCTCAGCACCCAGGCTGTAGTGTGTTCCGATCGCGACATCCTTCAGTTTGGCAATCGCTGTCAAATGCTTCTAGTGCTTATTGAGCGTGCTAAGTATGGACTTAAGACGGCAGACGAATATGAAAGCGATGCGCGTCAGCATCCCGAAGACGAATCGACTAGCGTCGGTGCGACCGTTTTCGACTCAACGCTGCAAATAGGCAAGTAAGTGACACGAGTCCAAATCAAAAAAAGATAATACAGACATGGCAATCAAGAAATTGCAAGGAGAGAGAGAACGGCAGGAAGGAATCTATTATGAATTCGATACTCAAGGCACATTGCTCGGGGAAGGCTCTACGGGTTATGTGTTTCATGGGAAAAAGGTGACCGAAGCTACGGGCGAAACCCACGATGTGGCCATCAAGTTTCTCTATAACGACCTGTCAGAGGAAAGCATCGAGCGTGCACGTCGCGAGGCCAATATTCACCTCCGCAACGACAATCTCATTGAGATGCTGGGCTTCTTCGAAATTGATGAAGACGACAATGGCATTCCCGTAAAGCGCTATCATGTGGTGAGCGAACTCCTGACAGGTGTGATGCTCAGTGACTTGATGCATGGAAAGACGACCGATTCCGATGGTCACGAGATTCCTTTTGCCCGCGAACTCTATAACGAATATCTCGACAATCCCTATCGTTTCACCGTCTTTGTCATTCAAAATGTGCTGGCAGGCCTGATGGCTCTGCACGATGCTGGCTATCTGCATCGCGACATCGATCCTGACAACATCATGATCACGACCGATCGCCATGTGAAACTCATTGATTTTGGAATTGCAAAGAAGTTCAAGAACCTCGCCGACGAGAAGGCTCTGACGGCTGTCGGTCAGTTTGTAGGCAATGCATCCTATGCAGCCCCCGAGCTGGTGCTGGGCGACATTGAACATCAGAATGCCACAGTCGACATCTATGCTACTGGCATCCTGCTCTATCAGTGTCTGATTGGACATCTGCCTTTCGAGGGAACCACCCGCGAAGTGCTGCCTATGCAGCTTCATGCCAAGATGCCAATTAACGCTGTCAAGCAGACCGCCATGCGAAAGGTCATCCTGAAGGCTACGGCCAAGGACCAGCGCAAGCGCTATCAGACCGCATCAGAATTCCGCGTGGCACTCGACCGCATTGCCAATCGTGCCTATCCCGAGCGGTTCATGGCCTTGAAGAAAGTGGGCGCAGTGCTCCTGCTCTTGTTGGCCCTTGCCCTGGTAGCATGGGGCGTGCGTTGGTTGGTGAATGCCGTCCGCCATGGCGAGGCCGTAGCACCTGTTCCAACGCTCTATGACCATCTGAAGGATCCGGCCGAGGCCCAGAAGCATTTCGGTGAGTTGGAGAAAATGTCGGAGAAAGGCGATGCCAATGCCACTTATCTGCTCAGCCGGCTCTATTTCGTGAGCGGAGTCAGCCATGACTATCGTCCAGACTCTGTGCGCCAGATGCAGTTGGCACTCGAGCTGAAGCCCGATACGCGCAAGGCTCATGAACTGTTGTTGGAGACTATCAAGCAGAATCCGAAGGATTATCACGCCCTCTACGAGTTGGGCTGTGACTTCCTTGGTGGTCCGCAGCGCACCAATGGCGTCATTGCACGCGACATAGAGAAGGCCGACGAGTACTATCAGCAGGCTTTGAAGTATGCTGAAGAGGCCGGCGATGAGGAATACCAGAAAATGATTAACGACCAGATTCGTAAATATCAATAAAAGAGTTACCATGCCTATCAATCAAGTGCTGACAAAACCCGATGATCCCAATATATACCTCCTGGTCAACGGGCATGAATATCGATATAACCCGGAACAGAAGCCGCTGGGCAGTGGTGCCATGGGCACAGTCTATCTGGGCTATGATTGCCTGACCAATGAGAAGGTGGCCGTGAAGCGCGTGAAGGACCAGTTTGCAAACAACAAACAGGTGCGTGAGCGTGCCAAGCAGGAGGCTTCGTTGGCTTTCCGTCATCCCAATCTTGTCGAGATGCTCGGCTATTGTGAGTTTGCACCCGATAAAGGCCCCATCTTCATCCTGAGCAAGGTGGTCGTCGGCGAAAGTGTCAGAGCCTACGTGAAGAACAACTTCCCAGATGGACTGGACAAGCCTGCCAAGGTGTGCCGCCTGATGTACTCAGCCCTTGATGCACTCTCCTATATCCACTCGCGTGGTTTTGTGCATCGCGACATTAAGCCATCAAACATGATGGTCGAGGAGAATGGTAATCTGCGGCTGATGGATCTGGGCATAGCCCGCATGAATGGTGGTAACAAGTTCTCGGTCGTAGGATTCATTGGCACGCCGCAGTACAGCGCGCCAGAACAAATCTTGCGAGGCATGGAGAACATCAAGGAGATAGGTCCGCAGACCGATATCTATGCGATGGGTATCACTATTTATGAACTCATCACCGGTACGAACCCCTTTAAGTCATCGACCGAGGCAGTGACGCTATCGCAGCAGATAAAGATGAAGTTACCCGATAACAATGTTATCCCTTGGGCGATCATGAAAGTGCTCAGAAAAGCTACCGAGAAAGATACGACAAAGCGTTACCAGAGTGCCGATGAGTTCAAGGTGGCATTGCGCAACGCCGTTAACAGCGGTCGCAGCACAGTCGATTATATTCGTAAGTTCGTTAAGTTATAGTTTTTGATACCGAGTCAAACAGATAATGACGATTCCAAAGATGAACATCGAAAAAATACATACTGCAGAAGTAACTGGTGCGGCAAGGTCAGAAATTGGCGGGCGATCTGAAAATCAGGACAGCTACCGTTGGGCCGAGACTCCTCTTGGCCTTCTCGTTACCGTTTGTGACGGCATGGGTGGAGGTCCTGCAGGCAAGACGGCTTCGAGCATAGCCGTCGACGTCATTGCCGACAAGCTTTTGGCAACCCCCGAAGATGCTGCTGCAGAGCAAGCTGTTGTCGAGGCAGTAAAGGCTGCCAATCTGGAAGTCTACGAGAAATCGTGTTCGGCACAGGAATTCCATGGCATGGGCACCACTTGCACGGTGCTTTTGCTGATGGATGGCGAGGCCGTAATTGCCCATGTAGGTGATAGCCGTGTCTATCAGTTGCGCGGACATAAGAAGTTGTTCCGCACGTTCGATCACTCCATGGTGTTCGAACTTGTGCAGCAAAACATCATCACTGAGGAACAGGCTCGTCAGTCGGCCCAGTCGAACATCATCACCCGTGCACTTGGACTGGACACCGATGTGGAAGTTGAGACTGCTATCGTTGATTATCATGCAGGCGATCGCTTCATGCTTAGTTCTGATGGCATCCATGGCGTGATGCCAGAGAAGGAACTGCTCGCGCAACTGACCGACAAAAAAATGGATGTTGCAGATATTGTTGAACATTTGACAGAAGAAGTGGAAAGCATCGGCCAGTCTAAAGGCGGTGCACATGATAATAATACCATTGTGTTGTTAGAAATTGAAAAGACTATGGACAACATGACATTTGGACAAAAGATGAAGAATTTTTTTGGAAAACTCTTTCTTATTGCCTCATTCCTACTGTTGGCACAGGCTGGATGGGCACAGTATTCAAACGTGAATCCATCGACCATGTTGTGGCAGGTGGAGCCAAAGTACGATGAGGCTACTCCTTTGTGCAAGGACGTCTGGTTGTTGCGCGACAGCAAAGGCTATACCATGCGCAACTTGCTTATCAACAGAAATGCTGCCGAGCGTTGCGACTCCATCACATCCATCTACGGAAACCATGCCTTGGCACTGAAGCGTGCCGGTGCACGTTGGAAGGTAGTGGGTGTGATCAACAAGCAGCTGTGCTGCATGGAAAAGGTCGATGCCGATTGTTTCCTGCCTCCTATGATGATGGTTTCCGGCGATATGGTTGCCGTCATGGGTAGCGATGGAAATCTTGGTTTTGTCAACAGCAAGGGCGACCTGATCGTGAAGCCTAAGTATAAGAAAGTCAATCCGTTCGTCGATGGCATTGCCTGTGTTGTCCAGCCTAACGGCAAGGAGCAGTATGTCGACAAGATTGGTCGTACCATCAGCATGGAGAATCCTGCTACGCCTCCTAGCTGGGACGAGAAGCTCGGCGACACTACCGATCCTACATTTAAGGTGGTGCATGCCACAAATGGACTCTATCATCTTTGCGAAGTCATCAAGGTCACAGTGCGCAATAACGATGGCACCACACATCTTGAGGAAGAACTCCACCCTGTGACCCCGCCACAGTTTGAGGCCCTTACCCCCTTCTTCTCTGGCAACTATGCAGCCGCAAAGAAAGACGGAAAATGGGGTATCCTCAAGCGCAACAACATTGAAACCGTACTTGGCTCGCTTGTCAATGGCGACACGAAGTGCACTTATACCGTTCGTCTTGGACAGCACGTCGACCAGAAGAATATCGAGGTGCGCGTGGTGCCTAAGAAGGGACTCCCGAAGCTATTGGCCCCTGAGGCAAAGTCGACGGCCGACTGTCTTGTCTATGAGGTTTATCCCTCTGCCTACAGCGATCAGTTTGCCATGGAGTTGTCCTATAAAGGACTGAAGCAGAGCCTCACACCTTACGTGGCACCCAAGCCCGAAGTGGTGGAGCAGGAGGTAAAGACAACGAACTATACGGCTTCAGGTAAGGTCTCGGAGGAACATGCCAAGCAACAGGAAGTCGCCAAGGCTCTCGTGGATCAGACCACTCCTGCCAAGGTTGAGACTCCCCAGCAAGTGACTCCCCAGCAGCCCGTATCCCAACCCGAACAGAAGCCACAGCCCGTTGCCAAACCTGAGCCGAAGCCTCAACCTGTGGCTAAGCCAGAACCTAAGCCCCAACCTCAGCCTAAACCCGCAACAAACATGTCGGCTGATAAGGGCCTGATCATACGTGGCGTCTCGACGAAGAGCGATGTGGCCGACGTCAACGACAAGGTTTACTTCATTGTCGATGTAGGCAACGAACTCGCGTTTGTACAGAAGGGTAAGGTGACGCTTTCCGTCGGTGGCAAGGAATATTCGCAGATGGTCGATGTCTCGCCCAACGGCACCAAGAAAGTTCGTTTCACCGTTCCAGGCATCACGCAGGAGCGCTTTGTCAAAGTGTTTGCCAGACTTTCCAACGGTAAGTCTTCGACACCCCGTCAGATTCAGTTGAAACCATTCTATTAAGCAGCCATACACCTTTATATATAAATAAGGTGTGACTATAAAATACGCATATATATACAAACGATGTCAGAAATCAAATTAAAAGGTAAAGATCGTTGCACATACGTCTTCGACAACTCCAAGAACATCCTCGGTGAAGGTGGTATGGGAGTAGTTTATCTCGGTAAGCGCATTACCGAGACAGGCATGGAGAGTAAGGTCGCCATCAAGGAAATCAAAATCAAAGACGAAGAAGTCATCAGTCGTGCCCGTCGTGAGGCATCCATCCAGCTCAATAACGACAATCTCGTCAGGATGTACGGCATGATAGAGGTGCAGAACGACGATGCCCTGCGCACGAAAAACTATTACGTCATCAGCGAATATCTGGAAGGAGTGATGCTTGACAACGTCATTGCCGGACAGCTCAAGAACCGCGAAGGCAAAGTGTTGCCCGCCATACAGGAGTTCTATGATTCCTATATGAACGATCGCAATCGCGTGGCTACTCACACCGTGAAGTGCATCCTTTCTGGTGTGATGGCTCTTCATGATGCCGGCTATATCCATCGCGACATCGACCCTACCAATATCATGGTGACAAGCGATGGAAAGGTGAAGCTCATCGACTTTGGTATTGCAAAGAAGGTCGATGTCATGGCAGCACAGAAGAGCGAACTCACGACACCAGGTCAGTTCATCGGCAAGGCTGAATATGCCGCTCCGGAACTCATCCTCGGCGACACTGGCCACCAGAATGCCTACACAGACGTCTATGCCATTGGTATTCTCTACTACCAGCTTGTCGTCGGAAGCATTCCTTTCGAAGGTTCGAAGTACGATGTCATCGAGTGCCAGCTGCATAAGAAGGTGCCAGTGAAGAATATCTCATCGTGGCAGATTCGCGAAATCATCAAGACGGCAACGGCAAAGAAGCAGAGCGACCGCTACGCATCATCGGCTCTGTTCCGTGCAGCCATCGACAACATCGTCGATCCCGAGCCGCGTCGTATTCCCTGGAACATCATTGGAGGAGCAGCTGCAGCCGTTATTCTCGCTGCACTCATCTTCCTGGCCATTCCAAAGGGTGGCGGTGCCGGCGAACAGACTGCTCCAGAAGAGATAGCGGAGACCATTTCGCCCCTTAAAGCATGCCTTGAGAAGCTCAAAACCGCTGATTCAGACAGCGTAAAGGCCGCATTTGAGGAACTCAAACAAATGGCTGAGAATGGCGACTCGACGGCTCTTGTCGAAGTAGCCCAGACCTATGCCCTTTTCTTGAGTCCCGATGCTGAGGAACTGAGCACTCGCCAGCAGAAACTGGGTTTCCTTGGCGACCTCGAACACACCGACCGCGCACAGGCAGTCGAAGCCGTGAAGTGGCTGAAGAAAGCCATTGAGAACGACGAGAACAACTACAAGGCCAAGTACAAGCTTGCCTATTACTATTTTGGCGGCTTTGGCGGTTTGGCCAATAACAATTCACGTGCATTGGCTCTAAGTCAGGAGGCACTCCAGTTGGCCCGTCAGGCAGGCGATGATGCCTATGCCATGAGTATTAGCACTTTTATGAACTATATCAAGGAATAATAATATGAAGAGATTATTTGCATTGTTCCTGACACTGGCAACTGCAGGGTTGTCTTATGGTCAGGTGGCTCATTGGGTGTTGCATCCCAAGTACGACGAAGTAAAAGCCTATGGCAACGGCATGTTCCGTGTGCTAAAGGACGATGGTAAGTACGCCATCTATAACAGTGATGAAGAAGAGAAATACGTTGCTGACAGCATCACCGACTATAGCGATGGTTATGCAGTGGTGGTCGACAAGTCTACCCACCGCGTCATAGAGTATCTCGATTCTCGTGCCGACAAACATTCGTTCACGCAGAAGTCATACATCGATGGCAAGCGCCAGATAGTCGTCGATTCCGACTACGAGTTGGTTTCCGATGAAGGAAGGTTGAGCGATGGCTATATTTTCCTGCGTGGCATCATGAGTGGCCAATACTATCTTGTAAATGCGCAGAGTGGCGTCCATCACGGACCATTTGCCTCTGTTAGTGCTTTCTCCGGTGGCTTTGCCAATGTCATAGCCTATGTAGACGATTTGAAGATGAAAGACGAGTATCGCACTTACTTCTGTGCCAAGACCGAGAAGATAGAGGTGTTGAAGCAGGAGATCAATCCCAGGGATATCGACTTCCTTTCGGCACCCACTAAGGATCAGGCCCTGATCTGCGTGGACAAAAAGTTCTATGTATTCCATTTCGATACCCGTCTGCTTGAGGAAGTACAGGACTCCGTGCTGAAGAAGAAACCCGTAGCCGTGAAAGCACAGAGCCACGACCTGTTGCTTCAAGAGGCTGAAGACGGCTTCATCTTGAATCCTGCTCCTGAGCATAACATGGTGATTAAGTTCGACAATCAGATGCACCTGAAGTCCATCGTCTATCCCAGTGGCTATGAGCGCATGTTCGAAATTGAGCAACCTCAGAAAATCGTTATCGAATCAAAGATCAGTGGTGTTCGCGAAGGCGATCGCTATGCCCTCTATTACAATGGTGAACTGCTGCTGCCTCAGCAGTTTGAGGCCATTGATCCTATCAGCGAGGATATGGCATTGGTGAAGCGTCGCGACAAATGGGGCGTCATTCGTGTAGACCCGCGTGAGAATTTCGTCATCAAGGTCAACGACAACAAGCCTCTGCTGTTCCCCCACGAATTTGTGCAGGCTCCCATTGTGCTGCTTCTGCCCACAACCATCAAGCACACCGATGTGGAGAGCCTGGTGGCTAAGGACGATGACCTTTGCGAACTGAAGGTTGAAAACCGCAGTGGTCAGGATGGCGTGCAGGTGAATACCGTGCGTTACAATGGCTGCGAGTTCTACATTACCGACGATATTACCGACGAGCAAATCTCCGTCACTTACGACTTCGTCATCAACTACGACGGACTGATTTCCAAGGACTACAGCGTCGACGTTGTCGAGTGGTTCGACAAGTCGCTCTATCGTGCCACAGTCACCAACCAGGAGTTTAAGGATGGCATCTTGACGATTGACATCAATATTGACTATTCTGGCGATGCCAAGCATAAGTATACGGTTGAGGTATTGCCTTCGCCCGACGACGAGACGATTGGACGTCGCACCGACCAGATCACTCCCTACCAGTATCGTGCTCAGCTATGGGGATTCACCGGCAGCTTGAACTACGAGATTGAAGTGGGCGAGGAGAACTGTCCCACGGTTTCTTTCCCTGGAGTCTACCTGACCAAGTCGCAGAAGTCGCAAGAACGTGTTCTCGAACAGACCACCGTCAAGCAACCTACGGTGAAGAAACGCAACAGCGGTCGTCCGTCACCACGTCCGAAGGCTCAGCCCGAGCAGAAGAAGTTCCGTCAGTTCTGATGATGTAGGTCCGTATATAAAAATAGGTGAACCATGGCAAAAGAATGGCTTTATTTCAATTCGCGCGACGAACTGCTGCGTGTTGATGTCTCTAAGATTATGTGCTTTGAGGCCGACGGCAACTATACAAACATCCTGATGACCAACAACATGCGTGCTTCGGTATGCATGAATCTGGCTGCCATGGAGAAGATGCTTGCCGACAATCTCAAGGAGAAAGCCACACGCTACGTGCGCATCGGCAAACGTTACATCATCAACCTGAACTATGTCTATCAGCTCAATGTGCTGCGTCACAAGTTGGTGTTGAGCGATTTCGATACGTGCAGCTACTCTGTAGAAATATCAAAGGAGGCATTGAAGAAACTGAAGGAGATCGTTGTCAAACTGCGAATCTGACAGTTTCTGCCTTTGCCTGACTTTCCGCAAACTTACCTTTAACTCCACAAATACTAAGAATCATGGAATTGATGATAGGACGCGACCAAGAAACCCGTCGGCTGCGCGTGACCAATGGCACGCAGTCGAAACTCTTCGGTCCAGAGGGCTCAGTGCCCGACTATGTGAGCCGCCAGCATGCAAGGCTCACCATCGACAAGAATGGCGAGTATGTCCTTGAAAACCTCAAGGCCAATAACGTGACGTTTGTCAACGGACTTTGCATCGAGACAAAGCGTGTCACCGAGAACGACCGCATCGAACTGGGTGCTTCCCACTACCGCCTTGAATGGAGTTTCCTGCAGCAGATGCTGCCCACGCTCATTGATATTCGTCCTCTTGAGCAGGTATGGAACAAGTACCACGAGACGAAGATGAAGTATCAGATAGCCGAACGCCGTTTCAATGCACTCCGCTCAGCAACGGGTATCATCACCATGACGGCTATTCTGCTTAGTATGCTTGGTGGAAGAGGTACCGTTTACTACATTCTCTATGGTCTCGCCATTGGCATTACCCTCATCTTTACCATCAAGGCGTGGGTCAGCTCGTCGAAGGTGCCTAAGCAGAACGACGAACTTGACAAGAACTTCAAACGCGAGTACGTGTGCCCCAACCCACGTTGCCAGCACTTCATGGGCTATCAGTCCTACGACATCCTCACGCAGAATTCTGCGTGCCCCTACTGCAAAGGACAATACCGAAAATAAAAACTGGACCTGCACTGACATTTCATACAGAAACCCCTATGCTTTGTACAGGATGCAGAAAAAAGCTTGCAAGACGACATTTTTCGTTGTATCTTTGCACCAGAATCAGATAAATAACATGTTTAACAAAAAAAAATTACCATTATGAAAGAGAACATTCAAAACCAGGGACAGCAGAAGACTGCTAAGAATCTGAAGAAAGTGCAAAACCTCAAGGTTGCTGTTGCTACAGCACTTGGACTTACCGCCGGCACAGGAGTTGTCATCGCTGCCGACCAGTTGCTAAACAACGAGGATGTGGTTGCTGACCCCGCCGTTGAGAAGGAAGAGGTAGCTGCTGCTGCCAAGCCTGAACCTAAGTCCGAGCCCCAAACCGAAATTACTTCTGAGCCTAAAACCGAAATTACTTCTGAGCCTAAAACCGAATCTACATCTGACCCCGTAGCTGGTATCTCCAAAGAGCCTACTCAGCCCGAAGAGATCCCTGCTTTCGCAGTACTCGAGCGCGAGACCTACACCGACGAGGAAGGCAACGACGTAGAAGTTGCTTATGGCGTCACAGAAGGTGGACACGTCTGCGTAGTGATCGACGATGGAAAGACTGGCGTTGCCGACCTCTTCTGGGAGGATAAGAACGACGACCTCGACTTCCAAGAGGAAGAAGTCATCCCCCTGGCCGAAAACGGCATTGAGATGAACATGGCCGATCTTATTGATTTCTCTGAGAACGAAGAGATTGCAGAGCCGGAACCCGGAACCGATTTCGTTGCTGAAACCGATGTTGTCATTGCCGAAGACGATACTGAAGATGTCGATGCCGAGGATGCTGAGGACGATACAGTCGGCTTTGCTGAGATGGTCGATGATCCTGTTGTGGTCGACGAGCCTGATGCAGTGTCCGACCTGTTCGATCAGGTGGCAGATGTCGTGGAGCCAGAAGAGTCCGAGTCGTTCGAGCCCGTCATCGAGGAGCCCCTCATGGCCGAAGATACACCGGCTGTCGATGAGAACGTCGCCGACAACGACTTCCTCGCCAATCTCTAAGCATTGGCTGAACCCTCTCGCGATAATCTATCACTAACGTACATCCATCACCTAACACGCACAATAGTTATGGCTATCAATACTGAAGACACCATCTTCGATGGCGCAATCAACGAACAGGCAAAGAGCGTGGCCAAGGCTGTAGCCCCCAAGAAGCGCAAGCCTCGCAAGCCCCTCACCTTTGGACAACAGGTAGCAATAGGCGGAACCACCGGCGTGCTCTTCGGAGCCGCCGCCACCTACGCCGCTAAGGCTTATCTGCACCACGAGCACGAAGAGCAACCTGCTGAAGAAGCCTTTGTGGTGACTGAAAATGGTTTGAAGCTCGCTCGTGTCAACGACGACTTCTCGTTCACCGATGCCTTCCAGGAAGCCCGCGATGTGGTAGGACCGGGTGGAGCTTTCATCTGGCACGGCAATGTCTACGGCACCTTCACGGCTGCCGAGTGGTCGGCTCTTGATAAGGCCGAGATGGATGCTTTCAATGCAAAGATCTCCGATAGTCACCTTGTTGATGCCTTTGACGACGACCTCAATGTAGTGGCTTCTGCCGATGGTGACGAACCCGACCTGATGGCTTCTGTGGAGGTCGACGACGATGCTGCCGACGTTCAGATCGTAGGACTTGACGACGATGCTGACGTAGTGGCTATGGGACAGGTGGTTGGCGATGCTCACGACGTCTATCTCGTCGACATCGATGAACCAGCTCAGGTCCAGACCGTTGATGACATGCAGTCGTTCATGGCACAGACCGACGATGCTTCGCAGGCCGACAATGCCGCTATTGCCATCGACGCCGATCTCGCTTAGTCATCCCAATAGAGTGGGGAGGAACACTGTCGAAACGCTGTCGGCAGTATTCCTCCCCTTTTGACCTTTTGAACGCTTGAACCTTTGAACAGCGCCTCAGGCGCTTTGACTCTCTTCTATCGCGCCTCAGGCGCTTTGATTCCTTGAACCCTTTGAACCGCTGCGTTGCAGCAATAGAACCGCGCCCCAGGCGCCATGACCCGTGCAGACGATTCGTATTAAATGTCCAAAATGTGGTGTGCTCCTTGATGTCCGAAACACTGGCAACGAGGCAGAGCGCACCATTGGTTGCCCCAATTGCAACTCCCACCTGAAGGTGAAATTCAAAAAGAAGCCCGATCTTCCTCCTGTCGATGACGACGATGCAGAGGAGTTCGGTACCAACATCATGAGTGGCATTGCCAACACCAATGTCGGGAAGTTGCTTTACGGCACAACAGAGTACCCCCTCATCCTTGGTATCAACACCATAGGCCGTAAGGCCACCACTTCGGCCGCATCGTTGCAAATTCCTACCGACGATCGCTCCATGAGCCGCATGCACTCCATCATCGAGGTCGGACGCCTTTATGACGGCAGTGTGCGCACCGTTATCAAGAATGCCGACAACAAGAACCCGACCTTTGTCGGCGGTCAACGTTTGCTTGATGGCGACCGCATCGTGTTGCGCAATGGCGATGTCATCAAGATGGGCAACGTCGTTGTTACCTTCATCAACGAATAATTCTATTCTGACCACATGAAATATACATTCCATCAGCCAGTATCAGTATTCGAAATAGGACGACGAAAAACGCAGGAAGACGCACTCTTCCCCCTTCATAACCAAGCTACCGCTGCCGACCGCCTCTTCGTCGTCTGCGATGGTATGGGCGGAATCGCTCGTGGCGAAGTGGCCAGCAATACTGTAGCCACGGCCATCGGACGCGCTGTCAGCCGACTCGATGTTGAAAACGTCGTGTTCACCGACGACCGTTTTCAGCAGGTCATGGACGAAGCTTATCAAAGCCTTGATGCTGCCTACACAGGTGGCGAGCCACGTATGGGAACAACCCTGGCTATGCTCTGCTTCCACCGAGGAGGCTGCCTCATGGCACATCTTGGCGACAGCCGCATCTATCATTTCCGACCGGCAACGGGCGACATTCTCTATCGTTCGCGCGACCACTCCTTGGTCAATCAGCAGTATGAACAGGGCGAGATCACTCTCGAGCAGATGCGCACTTCGCCGCAACGGAACATCATTCTTCGCGCCATGCAACCCAAGCAGGACCCACGCACGCCGGCTGACATCGTCCACACCACCGACTTGCGCCCTGGCGACTACTTCTTTGTTTGCACCGATGGCATGCTTGAGCGCATCTACGACCGCGAGTTGTTCTCGTTGTTGGCCGACGAGTCGCTCACCGATCTGCAGAAAGCACAGCGCTTGTGCCAGCTCACCGAGCGTAACCACGATAATCACGCTGCCTACATCATTCACATCGAGTCGGTTGTATCCGAGGAAATGGATGCCCAACAGCCCAACGACGAAGCTGCTGCACGCGCCCAATGCCGTGCACTCAACGATATGTCGGAGGAGGTTGAGGTCGAAGTGATCGACGACGATGCGAACGACGACGACGGAGCTACCGCCATGACGTCGTTCATCGGTGGCGACTCGCCCTTCGTGCCAGCCGACAACGTGCCCGATCCGCCACCTGTCTCCACGATGGAGGCCCCGCAGCTTGAGCGCACCAGCCGATCCTCGCTGTCAATGTTCATCTTTGCCGTTGTAGCTGCTATCGTGTTGTTCCTTGGCTACCTCGCTTGGGGGCACTTCAAGTCGCAGCCCACTCCGCCTTCCGACACACCTCCGGCTGCTGTTGTGGTCGATTCGCTATCATCTGATTCTATTGGCTGAATCTTTTGGCGATCCGTGCAAACCGTTCTCACCTATTGTTGACCTTGATGAAGCAGGTAGAGATCTGTTTGCACGGAAACGCCATTTTTAATATAACAACTTAATAAAAATGTTGGGAATCGCGGGCTCACAGCCTGTTCTTCTCGGCATTACCAGCGCCGGTGCCCTTGTACTTCGAAGGCGTGACGTTGAAGCGATAGCGCAGGGATAGCTGCACGCATCGCGAGTCGTTGTCCTCCATTTTCCGGAACATCATGCGATTACTGTAGAGCGTGAAACGATTGATGCCGCCATTGAAAAGGTCGTTGCCAGTGAGTTTCACGTTCAGGCGGCGTTTGAAGAAGTCTTTGCTGACGCTGAGTGACAGTAAGGCGTTGGTGCAGTCGAACCATGCGTTCTGCTGGCAGCCGTGGGTGTGCATGTTGAAGTCAGCCTGCAAGAGCCAGTCGTGCGGCAGGGTGACGACATTTCCAAGTTGCAGGGCCAGCATTGGGTGGTTGAAACGCTTGTCTTCGTCAAGAAAGGTTGACTTGAACCACGGTTTCATGAGCATGACGTTCCATTGAGGTGTCCATGTGGCTTCTCCGAGTTTGACGTTTTTCTGTGCGCCCAGCGTGATGGAAAGCCAGTCAGCGTGGTCATAGTTCTTGTAAGTCACGAAGTTCACTTTGCTGTCCTCGGGCAGGCTTTCGGCCGTGTAAAGGATGGGGTCTATGCTTCGGGTAAAGTTGGTGGTCAGGTAGAGCCATTTCCACATGGCCGTGAGATTGATGTTGTGATATTTCACGGGTTGCAGGTAGGGATTGCCCGTCTGCCTATTCAGTCGGTTCTCGTAGATGACGTCGCTGCTCAGTTGCCAGTAGCTGGGGCGCGTGGTGCGCTTAGAGTAGCTCAGGGAAAGGCGTACCCCCGTTCCCTCCACACGGGAGGGAATCTGTGTGGAGACTGCCAGCGACGGGAACAGGCCGTCGTAGGTGCGGCTTTGATCGTCACGCCGCTTGCCGCCGACAAAGTATTCCGACTCTACGTGCTCGTAGCGCAGGCCAGCCTGCAGTTGGAATCGCCCCAGCTGTTGACGTAGTTCCACGAAAGGAGCTATGTTTCGCTCGTGTTGCTCGTTGTTGCTGTTAGCGATGTAGCCCTCTTTGTTCTCTAAGTTGTTGGTCCACTGCGTGTAGGTAAATTCCTCACCAGCCTCGATGCGTCCTTTCCACAGCGGATAGCTCATGGTGAGTTTCTCGGCCAACATACGGCTTCGAGTCAGGTTGTCGATGGTCACGTCGCGATCATCATACTCCTCGCTCTGCTCCTGCTGCGTGGTGCGGTTGCGCTGGTGGCGGAAGGTGTAGTCTGCATTGAAGTCGATGTCAGCCTTACCGACCTTTCCCACATAGTAGAGGTTTACCTGATGGAGCGGCATGCCCTTGGCTCGTTTTGTGCTGTGGTTCGTCAGATGGTCGTAGATGTCGCCATTGGCCAGCAGTTCGTCTTCATCGGTACCCCAGGTCTTCACATAGTCGTGTGTGTGCTCGTAGAATCCGCCGAAGGAACTGTTGTCGTTCAGTTGGAAGTTGAAGCCAGCTCGCCCTTGCAAGTAGGGATTGCGCGCGGTGAAGTCCAGCCGGTTCTTGACAATCCACAGCGTGTCAGCGAAGACGGTCTGCTCGAACTCGCCAGTCTGTACCCGTTTGTTGTAGGCTCCGAAGAGGTTGGCGAAGAGTTCGAGACGGCCTTTTCGGTAGGTCAGGTTGATGCGCTCGTTGTTCTGATAGCCTTGGCCCTTGCGGCTCCACGATGTCAGCTCTACGCCCAGTCCCTCGCCGGCGGCTCGCTTGGTGCGAATGACGATGACGGCCTGTACCGATGCATCGTAGCGAGCGCCGGGGTTCTGAATCACTTCTACGCTTCGAATGAAGTCCGACTGGATGTTCCGAAGTTCTTGCAGGTCGGTCAGTTTACGGTTGTTCACGTAGATGAGCGGTGTGCCCTTGCCCAGGATTTCGAAACTCTCGCCTTTCTTCGAGATCATCGGCACGCGCGAGAGAACATCCTCGGCCGTACCCAGTCGTTCCATCACTGTTCCTTCCACATTCATCACGAGTGTGTTTCCCTCCAGTTTCACCTTCGGGCGTTCGCCCTCCACCGTCACGCCGTTAATCGTATAGCTCTCTGGCTGCAGGCGAATAGTGCCGAGGTTTTCCTTGTTGCTCGATCGCCAAACTGTCTTATAACCAACAAAGGAGATGCGGGCGAGGACTGTCCCCTGCCGACCTTCCCCGACTGTGGGAGGAGCCTCGTAGGGAATAGCGAAGTAACCACTTTCGTTCGACACGCCACCGCTGAGCAAAGTGGAGTCTGCAGGATTCATCACGGCCACGTTCGCAAAGGCCACGGGCTGCCCTTGCTCGTCGACGATGGTACCCTTCAGGTGGCAGTCGGTCTTGTGGGTACACTCCACGTAGAGTTCGTGTTCTCCACGATTGACGACCCGGATTGGGTAGAACCCAACGACCTGCATGATGGCTTCAGGCAGGGACTTGCGCCTGATGATGGTGGTCACGCGGAAGTCCTCCAACTCGTTGTACAAAAAGCTGATGTTGTAGTCGCGCGATTGTTGGTTGAGGTCGCGTAGCACCTCAGGCATTGCGACGTTGTTGTAGCTGCGCGTGATATGCTGCCCACGGATGCCGATGCAACAGCACAGGGCAATGAGAGAGATAACAAGGTGTTTCATCATCTGACCATCAGTTTTCCGTTCTCAACAGCCATCGTGACGTGCTCGAACATGTTCAACTTCTCAACTACCTCCTGCAGGCTGTCCTTCTGGTTCCATTCAAAGAAGAAACGCAGTTGGCGTGCTTCTTCATTCTCTATCTCCATCGGCATGTGGTGATAGGCGGCAATTTCTTTGGCGATGCTGTCCAATGCGACATTATCGAAAACGATGGAAACACTCTCTGCTTCCACAGCAGCAGGGGATGGAGTGGCAACACTTTCAATCGTGTCTTCCACGAGTACGGTTTCGTTGCCCTCGTTCTTTGGCGATGGAGTGGGGGCAATGCTCCACAAATGGATGGCAGCAAAGGCGAATCCTGTGACGAACAGGATGCCGATGAACGTTGCAGCAACCTTGCTGAATTGGAAATTGAAAATGGCAAATGGAGCATGGTGATGCCCGGAATAGTTCTCGCTGATTGTTTTCAGCTTTTCATTTTCCAGCCGCTTCCACGCTGTTTCAGCATCGGCTGCAGGCTCAGCCTGCCGATGAATGTAGCCTTGTTTGGCAGCTACCAAGAGGCGGTAGGCTTGGCGCGTATCTTCATCATGATCGATGATGTCATGGATTTCTTGCTCGGAGTATGCTTCGGGATTCTCGAGCATTTCCAGTAGCCGGGTTATGTTTGGATTCGTTTCCATAACTTCTGTTTTTTTTAATGTCTGAATTGTTTCTGAACGTTTTGAATTGACTGGCTTAGATACTTGAAGACTGTTTTGAGGTTCATGTCCAGCTGCAAGGCGATTTCATTCAGCGTCAGCCCCTCTTTGAAGCGGAGTCGGAAAATGGTGCGGTGAGGTTCTGTCAGATGGCTTTCTGCGTAGTCGCAGACAGTCTCCAGCTTCTCAAGCCTTTCCTCTACATAGCGCAAGTCGGCTTCGGCATCTATGGAATAGAGGTTTTTCACCTGTTCTGTCAGGCTCTTCTGGCGGATGCGATTGATACAGCTGTTGCGAACAGCCGTCATCAAATAGGCCTCTGCGTTTTTCGGGCTTGCTCCTTTTTGGGATGCCTCCACGAATCGCACGAATACGTCTTGCACCGTGTCTTCGGCTTCTTCTTCAGTGTACAGCAGTGTTCTGGCCAGATGTTTCATCTCGCTGTAATACTGGCAGAAGAGGCTATGAAGTATCGTTTTGTCAATCATTTTTCTTGTCGTTTTATGGCCCGCATTGCAGGGGCTCCTACAATATAGACAATCCAAAAGTATGTTTTTTCTACGGAAATGCCAACTTTTTTTTGTTTTTCTTTCGCTTATAGTTGCTATTTTTAGAGGGTATAGTTGTCGTTTTTTAAGCGTTTTTCATTGCGATGGTGTTCCCTTATACAACCATAGCGCTAATTTTAACGGCTTATTTAGTGGCAACGATATAGCTGTTGACCTATAGGAGGTAGAACTTGAAAAAACGGAGAAGAACAGAAAACTTACCCAGCAATAGGATGCTATGGGACCTCGGAGAGGTCCTAATATTAGAAACCCCAGGTCTATGACCTGGGGATAGAAATCTCGTGTGGGGGAAGACGACTTCGGAGAAGTCGCCCCTATCTAAGTCTTCATTACGTGCGACATCTTCGA
>CACYJV010000026.1 GCA_902774815.1 uncultured Prevotellaceae bacterium
TTCTGTGCCTACATTTGTGCCTACATGTGGCGAAATGCCTACATTTGTGCCTACATTTCAGCATCCGAGCACTCAGTCGCAGTGTGAAGGGAACGGACTGGAAATCAAGGAGTTAAAACGAAAACAGCGAACTGTGAAAAGTCCGCTGTTTCCGATTTGGTAGTCGGTAAGGGAATCGAACCCTTATGCCAAGATTGAGAATCTTGTATCCTAACCGTTAGATGAACCGACCATTCTGTCAAAGATTGTATCTGAGTACTGCCTGCATCCTTGCGGAAGCTGGGGGATTCGAACCCCCGGTACGGTAACCCGCACGGCAGTTTAGCAAACTGCTGGTTTCAGCCACTCACCCAAACTTCCTTCCTTACGGGGTTGAACTTTGTCGCTTTCGCTCCGCCGTTCTACCGGTTGGTTCTGAATTTACCAGAGCATTGTTCTCAAATGCGAGTGCAAAGGTAATGCTTTATTTTGAATTGGCCAAATGTTTTTGCAACTTTTTTTTGAAAAAGTGACACGGCACTGCATTTTCTTGTGTAAACAAGTGTGCTCGTCCTGTTTCCATGCCGTTGATTAGTGCATGTTCTCATCGACAAAGGAGAGCGGCATGAGGTCTTTCACGCTGCGGATGCAGTAGACTCCTCGTGTGCCATAGAGCAGGATTCGCACGGGTTGCTTGTAGCGATCTTCCATTTCAAGAATAACTTGTCGACAGCCACCGCAGGGAGATACGGGGTCGGGCATGAGTCCTTTGGCGTTCTTGGCAGCTATGGCAAGTGCGTCGATGGCATGCTCGGGGTGCTGCGACTGGGCTGCGAAGATGGCCGAACGCTCAGCGCATAGTCCTGACGGGAACGCTGCATTCTCCTGATTGGCACCGATGACGATGGATCCGTCGGCGAGTCGCAGCGCAGCTCCCACGTTGAAGTTGCTGTAGCGGGCATAGGAGTTTGCGGTTGCACCAATGGCAGCCTTGACGAGTTCCTGATCCTCGGCAGTCAGTTCTTCCATTTGGCAGAACTGCATGTTGATTTCAATTCTGATGTTCTCCATATCCGTTGTTATTGATTATTCTTGGTGATATTCGTAGGCACCGATGTCGGGCGTTTCGTCGCGCAGCCATCCTGTTCGGTCATAGGGTGGACATGCATCGCGGTCAGCTTGGCCAATGGCAGGGCTGATGCTGTCGAGTCGGAAGTCGTAGCGCAGGTTGTCGGTGTCGATGTTTCGGAAGTGCTTCTTCCCGTTGACGATGGTTGTGTCGGTGCCGTTTTCGAAGGTAACTTTTCGGAAGAGTTTCACCGTGTCGACACTTTCAATGCTTGTCGTATCGCGAATGATGCAATGGGAGAAGGCATAGTTGAACACGGCTGCCGAGTCGCCTTGCTGTCCTATCATCTCGATGTCGGCATAGCCGGTGATGAGTGAATTCTGACAGTAGAGCAGCTGCAGGTCGTGATCGGTGGAGTAGAAGCGCAGGGCCACGCCGCGGTTGGCATCGAAGGGGTAGAACTGTGCCAGCGTGCAGGCATTGACGTCGGCCCATCCGCCATCGAGGCACAGACAGTCGTTCAACGTATTGGTAATCTGGCAGTTGATGATGTGCAGACGGCTGTTTACCGACTTCAAACCATAACCTTGACAGTTGTGTATGGTTGTGCAAAAGAGCGTTAACTTCTCGCGTGCGACGTCAGATGAGTCGACGACGACGGCATCAAAGGTGCTATGTATGTCAGCATATTGCATGACGTTGTCATAGGACGAGGTGTGGAAGTGGATGCCTCGCCACTGTCCGCTCACGTTGTCATAAGGCAGATAGTCGAACATTCGGTCGATGCGGTCGCCACGCAGAACAACGTTTCGGTCGGGATCGCCGTCGGCAATGAGTCGTCCGTAGACATCGATGCCTGCATCGGCATGGAAGTAGAGTGTGGTGCCGGCGGGAATGGTGAGCGTTGCCGCGCTGTCGACGGTGATGCCCCCATATATAATAATAGGTGTAGCTCCGGCACTGAGTGTTGAGTCGCGTGAGATGTGGACATTGGTCAGTTGCAGGGCATCCCATGAGTAGGCATTCAGGTTGACACGCTGAACGACGCCGCTCTCATGGGTGAAGACGATGTTGTCCTCCACTAGTTGTGGCGTATTGCTTTGGTTGTTGGGCGACGTCAGTTCCACAAATACGCGGATGCTGTCCTTGTTGCGCAGCTCGATGTCGCTGGTATGGAATCCTGTGGTGGGGCCGAGATAGGTACCATCGACGTTGATGCGGAAGCCGGTCTGGTTGCCTTTCTCCAGTCGGACGTCGCTGAGCCGTATGCCTTCGCCCGACTTGTTGTACACCCAGAACGAGCGTGTCACGGTGGGCACGTTGCTGAACACGGTGTCGAGCTTCACGGTGTCGACCGAGAAGGTGAGGCTTCGTGATGCAGAAGGGGTGAACGAGTCGTCGTCGCTGCATGCTGCCAAGAGGGCCAGTGCCACAATGGCACTCAGGATTAAATTCAGAATTCTCATCAATATGATAACGAGAAAAAACTCGGTTTATTGCATCAGGTGGCAGATGTCGTCGAAGTGCAACGTCTGGAAGTCGTCGACGACAATGTCGGCGAGTGGTTCTATGTCGGCTCGGCTATTGGTGGTGGCCAGTCCAACGACGCTCATGCCTGCTGCACGCACTGCTTTCAGCCCGTTGAAGCTGTCCTCGAAGCCTATGCACTCGTCGGGTTCGGCACCCAGACGCGCAGCTCCGCGCAGGTAGCACTGTGGGTGGGGCTTGCTCTCGGTGAAGTCTTCGGCCGTGAGGATGGCATCGAACAGTTCGAGCAACTCAGGGTGCTGTCGATAGACGTTCTGCATCTTGGGCACGTTGCTGCTGGTTACCACAGCCGTGCGTACGCCGTGCTGACGTAGTTCGGTGATAAAAGCCTGTACGCCAGGTACATAGTTGTAGCTCATCTGCTGTTCGAAAGCGTTTAACCGCTGGGTGATGAGTGGCTGTTCGTTTCGCAGGGAGGCGAAGGCCGTTTCGTAGATCTGTACCAACGTCTGTCCCTTGATGCGATCTTCCAGTCCTGGTTGGTCGGGGAAGTAACGGCGACACTCGCCGCCCCAGAAGATCGAGTACTGCGATTCGGTATCGACGACTACACCGTCGAGATCGAAGAGTGCTGCTTTCGGTTTCTTGCCGTTCATGGTTGTCTACTTCAGGGTTTCGTCTAATGCGGCAAGTCCTTTCTGCGTGCAGAACCCACGCAAGAACAGGAACAGCACATTGCGGAATATGTAGGGCAGGTCGTACTCTTTGTAGAGTTGTTGCATGATGGCACTCTGCATCATTCCGTCGCCAATCTGGGTGATGAGTGCGTAGTCCACATCGTTGCGAAAGAATCCCTCCTCGGCACCTTTCTCGAAGAAGTGAAGCGTCCTCTCACGCCGACTATCGTGGCGATGCTTCAGATAGACCAGCACACGGGGATAGCGGTTGATGTCGGACAGGAATACTGGCGGCAGCGAGGCAAGGCTGTTCATCTGCATTCGGAAGAATTCCAGGATGATGTCCATCGGCGAACGTGGTTCTTCCTGCAGGAAAGTTGCCATTTGCTGGTCTTCCTCATTGTGCCGCATCTTGATGCACTCCAGCAGGATATCTTCTTTGTTGGGATAGATTTCGTAGAGCGTACGCTTCGAGATGCCCAGCAGACGAGCTATGTCGTCCATCTTCACCGCGCGTATGCCCGACTTCAGAAATTCGTCGACGGCCACTTCGAGGATGCGGCCCTTCAGTTCTTTCCGATATTCTGTCAGTCGATTAGCAGTCTTCATTTCAATTTAGTTTATGACATCGCAAAAGTACTAAAAAATATTTGAAAACTCTGCAACTACGAGCAAGTTTTTTCGTTAATCTGTAACATTATTCTTGTAGAGGATGTCCAGTATGTTCCCAACATGTCAATTGTTAATCCCACAAAAAGAATCCCGACCGACTCTTTGGTGAGAGCGATCGGGATCGGAATATTGATTGTTCCAAAGAAAATTATTCAGCAGCGGGAGCTTCTTCCTCAACATCAGCAACTTCTTCGACAACCTCTTCGACTACTTCCTCAGCAGCGGGAGCCTCGGCGAGAGCCTCCTTGGCAGCTGCAGCGGCAGCAGCGAGTTCTTCGGCATTCTCGGCAACGACCTTCACGGGAACCTTCACCTCAACCTCCTTGTGGAAGTGGATGGTAGCCTCGTAGTCGCCGAGCTGCTTAGCATCGCGCATGGTAACGATCTTGCGATCGACCTCGATGCCCTTCTCAGCCAGAGCAGCCACAACCTGGGCAGCACCAACCGAACCATAGAGCTGGCCCGTAGCACCAACCTTGGCAGCAATCTCCAGGGCAACACCCTCGAAGACCTTGGCCTTCTCCTCGGCGTTCTGCTTCAGCACGGCCAGCTTGTGAGCCTGCTGGCGCAGATTCTCGGCAAGCACCTTCTTGGCAGAAGCACTGGCGATGACGCCCTTGCCTGTGGGAATCAGATAGTTACGGCCATAGCCGTTCTTAACGTTCACGATATCGTTCTTGTAGCCAAGACCGATGATATCTTCTTTCAGTATAATTTCCATTCTGTTTCCTCCTCTTTAATTATTTCATCAAATCGGTTACGTAGGGAAGCAGGGCAATCTGGCGGGCACGCTTCACGGCCTGAGCCACACGACGCTGATACTTCAGAGATGTTCCGGTGATGCGACGGGGAAGAATCTTACCCTGCTCGTTGAGGAACTTCTTCAGGAACTCGCTCTTCTTGAAGCGGCAGTACTTCTTCTTCTTTGTGTCGATAGAAGGAGCTGTGAGATAACGGATTTCTGATTGTTCTGCCATAGTTTAAGCCTCCTCTTTTTTACCAAGCTTTGCGCGGCGCTTCTCGGAGTAAGCCACCATGTGCTTGTCTTCTTTAACGGTGATATAACGGATTACCTTCTCTTCGCGGCGATAGCCAGTCTCGAGAATGTCAACGATAGTAGGCTCACCCTTGAACTCCAGAAGACAGTAGAAACCTGTCGACTTCTTCTGAATAGCGTAAGCCATCTTCTTCAATCCCCAGGTCTCTTCGTTCACAATCTCTGCTCCATTGTCAGTGAGAATCTTCTTGAACTTAGCGACCGTTTCCTTCATCTGTTCATCAGACAAAACGGGAGTCAAAATGAAAACGGTTTCGTATTGATTCATACTACTTTGAAAAATGAATAAAATGTTAATTAAAAATGTTGTTTGATGCATCTGCTGAACGTGCACAAGTACCCATTTTCGCAAAATGCGGTGCAAAATTACAACATTTTCTTCAATCTGCAAAATTTTTTTTGTACTTTTGCACGTGTAAAGTGCTCAAAACGAGCAAAATGCGGACAAAAACCAGGTTGATAATGATGAAAAAGGTATTCTTTTGGTGCAAAAAAGCCGTTGGCCTACCCATGGTGGTAGCTGGCGTCGTTGTGCTTGTGGTGAGCTACTTCACAGGTCTTTCCCGCCTGAACAGTGTCCTGTTGCTCGGTTTGTTGTTGGTGCTCATAGGCACTGCCGGCTATGTTTGGAAAGCCAAACGTGGCAGCAAGTACTGACATAAACATTGTGTTGTAGGCTGCAGAGCATTGAGTTAGAGGCTGCAAAGCAATGAGTTAGAGACTACAGAGCAATGAGTTAGAGGTTGCAAAGCAATGGTTTTGAGGTTGCAAAGCATAGGTTTATAGGGTATTAGAGCAATGAGTTGTAGGTTACAAAGTATTGAGTTGTAACCTACGGAGCATTGAGTTTGTGGCAACAGTTATTTGATGGGCTCCATGTGAAGGGCAACGTGTGTGTTAGGGCCAAAACGCTCTTTCAGTTTTCTTTCTATGCTTGTGGCACGATCATGCACAATGTCGAGGGGCAGTTTTCCGTCCATTCGCACATGTGCTTCTATGGCAATGCGATTGCCAATGCGGCGGGTGCGCAGGTTATGAGGCTGCTGCACGTCGTCGAACGACTGGATGATCTGCACAATCTCCTGCTCTGTCTCAGCTGGAAGCGAACTCTCGGTCAGCTCACCGATGCTTTGTTTGAGCAACTCGTAGGCCACTTTGACCAGCATAAGGCCCACAACGATGGAGGCCAGCGGGTCGAAAACCGTCCAGCGCTGGCCCAGCAAGACGGCTAAGCCAATGCCTATGGCAGCGCCAATCGACGAAAGGGCGTCGCTGCGATGATGCCAGGCGTTGGCAATCATCACCTGAGAGTCGAGTTCGCGACCTTTTCGCACCGTGTATTGATAGAGCACTTCCTTGATGGCTATCGACAGCAATGCCGCCCATAGTGCTATCCAGCCGGGGGCTTCGAGTTGAGTACCGCCCCACCATGAAATGAGTTTCAGAACGCCCGAAACCACGATTCCCGTAGCTGCAGCTACCAACGCCAAGCCAATGAGAAACGAGGCGATGGTTTCGAATTTGCCGTGCCCATAGTCGTGGGACTGGTCTTGTGGCTTGGCACTAATGCTCACAAACACCAGAACAAGAAGGTCGGTCACGAAGTCTGACAGCGAGTGAACGGCATCGGCAATCATAGCCGAACTGTTGCCCAATATGCCGGCAATGAACTTAAAGGTAAGCAGAGCTGCATTGCCTGCGCTGCCCACCAACGTCACCTTATATATTTCTTTCTGCCTGCTCATCTTTTTTGTAGCATCGACATATTTTCAGTTATGTGCAAATGCTGATGCAAAGGTACTGCTTTTTCTGAATAATCAGTCTTTTTAGGGCAAAAAACTTGCAGTATATCCGCCTGAAACGTTTGTAATAGGCAGATTGAGTCAAGCGTATGGCCAGCAGCATCATAAAAAAGGAGCCCGACGATTCTTCGCCAGGCTCCTTTGTATCGATAAAGTGGGGATGTGCGGGATTACTTTGTCCAGCGAGGATCACCCACACCGTAGTACTTGATGTCCTCATCGCCAACAGTAAAGTCGCCGGCAGCCGCATTCTTGAACTGCGGGTTGACCTCTTTGCCAGTGGTGTCGAACCATGAGATAGCCTCAGAGTTACCCTCGGCCAGCGAAAGCAGGTTCTTCGTGTTCCAGTAATAGTTATTGGACAGTGTCGGAGCTGCATCGGTAGTCTTCTGATTGGCAAAGCCACGCTTGTTGTTGAAGTCGGTTACTATGTTATTGGTGAACGTAATCTTATTGCCTGCATGACGTACGTAGAAGAAACGGTAGTTGGCACCGCCATTACCTACGGCAGCAAATGTGCAATGATCGACCTTAATTGTTGGAGCGATGTTAGATAAGTCTCCGACATTGTCCATACGGAAGATGTCACGACTTGCGGCGCAATTGTAGACCGTAGAGTTAGTCATGGTAAAGTTTTGGAAAACGCCCTTACGGCAGTCAAAGAAATCACCACCTTCACAAACAATGTCGTGAATCAAACAGTTGTTGATGGTAATAGTTTTTACCAAAACAAGTCCTGAATTCATGTAGAAGAAGCCCTTTGTATAATTGCTAACTTCGCAATCATCGATATTAAGGTGATCAACCTCTCCTGCTACACTGAAGTCGAAGCACTGGCCACCATCGGTTCCTGTACCGTCGAGAACAACCTGATAGAGGTCGACACTGGCACCCTCAATCTTGATACGTCCCTTAATGACAGCACGATCGGCAGCGCGGACGCTCTTGAAGGAGAGGTCCTTGTTGATGGTCAGCGAGCCTCCGAAGTCAGCTTCGTCGGTCTTGATGCCATACTCACCCGGGAAGAGAGCCAGAACAGAGCCTGGTTCAGCAGCAGCCACTACGGCAGCGAGGTCGTCGCCAGGATTGACGGCGATGGCACCACCGAGATCGATAGCTGTGGTGAAGTCAATCTTACCACGAGCCTTGCCCTGACGAGAGAGAACGGCAGTATAAGTGGTCTCAGGCGTGAGGCCTTCGATAGTAGCAGCACCAGCAGCCACCTCGGCAGCTGTCACTGTGTGAGTGATACCGCCTGGGTTGAGCGTGATGAGGTCAGCTTCTTCGCCTGCAGGCCAACGCAATGTAACGCTGGTAGCGGTGATGTCGTCGTCCTTGACAGTATAGAGAATCTGCTCGCTCTCAGTCTTTGCATAGGCACCGCTCCACTTTGAGTCGCGTGATGCATCGCCTTCGGTGATGGCCTGCACGCGGAATGAATACTGCGTCTGTCCGTAGAGTCCTGTAACGGTATAGGGAATCTGTCCGGCTGTGATGCCTGTGATGGTCTTGTCAGGTGTGCCTTGGAAGGACAGGCTGTCGTTGGCAAACACCTCGATGTTATAGCTCGTTGCACCTTCGACGGGCGTCCACGTGAGTCGCACGTTGGTGCGATTGACCACGCGAGCCTCAAGGTTAGTGGGCGAGAAGTTGCGTCCGTACACGATGCTTGTGATCTCGTCGGCCACGTCGCCACAAGATGCCAAGGCCAGCGTTGCCAGCCCCAGCATAATGGTTTTCATATTGATTGCTTTCATATTTCGTAATATTATAGTTTCAAGTTCCTTGTTTTAGTCGGACAGTTGGCCGAGCTTTCCATCATTGTTCAGCATGTTGTTGCTGGCATCGATGAAGCACTTCCAGATGGGCCATAAGCAGTGGTCGCTGGGTGTAGTCACATAGAGGCCGTCGATGATGTCTGATTTCAATGCATTAGCACCGTCGGAGACGAACCAATTCTTTGACTCCCAGCCCTCAGCGGTGAGGGTGTTGATGCGGTCGGCATCGTCCTCGCCCATGTTGAGACCGTAGATACGGATGTCGTTAGCATCCTCAGAGGGGAAGAGGAATACCTTGTCGGGCAGACCTGCATAGGCACCAGTACGATTGGCAAGAGCCTCGAGCTTGGTCTTGGCTTCGGCCATCTTCTGGTCGATGATGCCCCAACGGATGAGGTCGTGCTTGCGGAGTGCCTCGCCAGCGAACTCAAGAGCACGCTGCTCATAGACACCCTGGCGGAATGCACCTTGGTTGGCGGTGTACTTAGCCTGCAGGGCAGATACCTTAGCGGCAGGAAGCACACGAGCCAGAACGGGACGCATGTAGTTCCAGGCGGCAGCGGTGTTGCCAAGTTCGTTCTCTGCCTCGGCAGCCATCAGATAGACATCGGCCAGACGCATGTACTGCCAGTTGACACCGTCGTCGTTGGTAGAGGTGACGATACGGCTCATCCACTCGTAGCGCAGCTTACCAAACATCCAGCGGGTTATGCCGGTGAGAGTGACGTGCGACTTGCCGTCGACGAGCTGTGAACTCCACTCGTAAGGTACGCAGGTGATGTCGCGGCGAACGTCGTCAGCATCGTATTCGTAGTAAAGGGTTGGCACGGGGCCGTTGACACCGCCCTGAGCCTGCTGCGTGTACTGGTCCTTAGCGCGGTGGCGCACACCCCAAGTGTAGAGCACGCGGCCACGACCTGCCGAGAAGGGAATCTCCCAGAGGCTCTCGCCACCAGCGGTGACGTTGTCCTGACAGAGCTTCAGGAAGTTGTCCTTGAAGGCACCCAGCTTGCTGGAGCCATGGGCAATGACTTCCTCACACTCCTTGCGGGCAATTTCGTACATCTTCTGTGGAGCCAGGTCGGGATCCTTCGAGAGACGATAGCCGTCGCCACGAAGTCCGTAGCCACCAGCATAGAGGGCAAGACGTGCACGGAGACCTTTGACGAAGTCTTTGTTGATACGTTCGGTCGACTTGGTAATCTTGTTCTCGTTGGCCCAGTAGCAATACTTCGCGGCTTCCTCGAGGTCGGCGAGAAGTTGCTTGTAGATGACGTCACGATTGGTACGCGGCAGGTAGAGGTTGTCGGAATTGTTGGGTTCGAAGCGTGCGGGAACATCGCCCCATGCCTTGATGAGGTCGTTGTAGATGACAGCACGCAGGGTGAGTGCTTCGCCCAGGAGTTGTGCCATGTCGGGGTTGTTCTCGATGTTACCATACTGGCGGAGACCCTGAATGGCGAGGTTGGCACGCTCAATGCCCTCGTAGAATTTTGCGTAGGCATTGTTTGTGGTGTTCATTTGTGTGTTGTCTGCTAGAGTGTTGTAGTTCCAGAGACTCTGCTTATCTGTACTACGTTGAGCATAATCCGGTGTATTGCCCCATTCCACATCGGTGTTGATGCCGTAGTAAGGCAGGAAACGTCCGCGATAGGAGTTGGTCTCGCCAAAGGAGACGTGGATAGACATGACTTCGGCTTCGGCGAGGGAATATGTGCTGAACACCGACGAGGCGTCGAGTGACGAGATGCTGGGTGCGTCCATATCGCACGATGCAAGTCCCATCACAGAAAGGGATAATATTGACAGTTTAATATAATTCTTCATAATGTTTGTCCTCCTCAATGTTTAGAAATTCAAGTTCATACCAATCACGAACGAACGGCTGCGGGGATAGCATGAGTAGTCGCAGTTGGGCGTGAGAGCGGTCTTGCGAATACCATCGGCCTCAGGATCGAAACCAGAGTAGTCGGTGATGGTGATAAGGTTGTAGCCGGTGACATAGAAGCGGAGGCTGTTGATGCCCACCTGCTTGGTGAGTTCGGTAGGCAGCGTGTAGCCAAGGCTCAGCGTGTTGAGACGCAAGAATGAAGCATCCTCGAGGGCCCAGTCGGTCAGCACGAACTTGCTCATGTAGGGGCTCCACATGGTGGTGTTCCGGTTGAGTTCGGTCAGACGGGCGGGATCGTTAGTGATGAGTCCCGTTGCAGGATCGAGGTTGGTCCAGCGCTTGCCTTCCTCCATGATGGAAGAGAGACTGCGATACTGGTACTTCGATGTAGAGGTGTACTCAATCTTGTTAGCGTTGTAGACCTTGTTGCCGATACTGTAGTTGAAGTTGGCTGCGAAGTCGAAGCCATAGGCATGAGCGGCGATGTTGAATCCGCCGAAGACGTCGGGATTGATGGTACCAATCTTCGTGATGTCGTCGGCTGTGATCTTTCCGTCGGGTGTGCCGTCTTCATTACCAGCAATGTCCATAAGTTTCAAAGAACCTGGACGGACGTCGCCAATAATAGATTGAATTGGCTCCCCATCTGGCCCAAGCCATCCCTTCTTCTCGTCATAACCAGAGAAGTCGCTTACTTCGTAGCGGCCAGAACCGGCGAGCTTGTAACCCATGAGGGTACCGAGCTGTTCGCCAACAGCAATCATGTAGTCGTTGCCGATCTCAGTAGAAGCCCAGTTGGTGTTCCATCCGTAGTCTTCCATGATGCCGAGGCTCTTGATCTTGTTGCGGTTGAATGCAATGTTGCCACCGAAGTCGATGCCCCAGTTCTTCTTGTTGACTGCGTGCCATGTAAGGCTGAGCTCAACACCCTTGTTCTCGGTCTTACCCATGTTGCGATACTGTGTGTCGTAGCCGGTACCACCGACGGGGAATTCGATGAGCAGGTCCTTGGTGGTGTTGATATAGGCCTCGATGTTACCATTGAGGACGCCTCCGAAGAGTGTGAAGTCAAGACCGAGGTTACGTGTGATGGTGGTCTCCCACTTCAGATCGGGGTTGGCCATCACCTTTGAAGGTGCCCAATAAGAAGTGACACCATTCACCCACGAGGTGGTCTTGGGCTCGTACATCTGAACGAGCTGACCGACAGGGATGTTGTTGTTACCGGCGGTACCATAACTGAGGCGGAGTTTCAAGTCGTCGAGCCACTTGTTGGTGCTGGCCATGAAGGGCTCAGACGAGATACGCCATGCGATAGCTGCTGAGGGGAAGTAGCCCCAACGGTTGTCCTTCGAGAACTTCGAGCTACCATCGGCGCGGAACGTAGCGCTGAGCAGATAGCGATCTAGGTAGTTGTAGTTGACGCGACCAAAGAACGAGAGCAGTTTGTCGTTGGCGCTGTAGACGTCGTCGATGCTATAGGGCTGCTTTGCCTGAGCGGTGAGTCGCCAAGCTGTGTTGGAATCGAAGTCGATAGGATAGCCATGAGCCTCGTCAGCATCGACGTGCTTCTTGGTGATGATGTACTCATGACCAATGAGCACGTTGAGCGAGTGGTCGTCGCTATTGAGAATCTTCTTGAAGTCGTAGTTGGCCGTGTTGGTGTTGCGGAAGCGGTGGCGCGATGTATCGGTGATACGGATAGCTGGCATGTTCTGCACGTTAACGGCGGGTACATTCTTAATATAATAAGTGGAGAGACCCCAGAAGCGCTTGTCGTTCTCGGTGTAGTCGTCGTAACCGAACTCGGTCTTCAGTCGGAGGTTGTCGTAGACTTCCCAACCGAAGGCTGCAGCCATGTTGAGGTTCTTGCGGTTCTTCTTGCGGTCGTTGTCGCGCTGCACCTGCAAGGGGTTGTAGAGGTTACCCAGCTCATCGTCGGCACTACCTGCTGAAGCGTCGAAGTTCTTCAGAGGGAACGGTGCGTAGAGGATGGCGTAGCGCAGACGGTGGTCGGAATCATAGGAACCCGTGGCATCGTTGGCACCACCACCGCGGATGTCGGTGTTGGAGTAACGAGCCTGAAAGTCGAGCGTCGTGCGCTTGGTAGGCTTGGTGTTCAGTTTGAGCGAGTAGTTGTCGCGCTTGAAGTTGGAGCCCACCTGGATGGCCTTGTCGTTCATGTGTGCATAGCTGAATGCATACTTGATGTTTTCGGAACCACCATTGATGTTGATATTGTGGTTGAAGGTGTTGCCTGTGCGGCCATAGACGAGTTCCTGCCAGTCGTTAGTGGCAATATTGTCATACATGTCGACGTCCTGATAGTTGCCGAAGTAGTCGGTGTAGGAATCGATCTTGTCGAGGCTGTTGCCATTCTTCAGCAGGGCGAGCTCATATTGCCATGTGGCATAGTCGCGTGCACCGATGACATCGAGTTTCTTGGCCATCTTCTTCCAAGAGTAGTAGGCGTTATAGCTGACCTTTGTCTTGCCTTCCTTACCGCTCTTTGTGGTGACGAGGATAACGCCGTTTGCACCACGTGAACCGTAGATGGCGGTGGAGGATGCATCCTTCAGTACGGTGATGTCCTCGATGTCGTTGGCGGGAATGTCGCTGATTCCGTCAACAGGGAATCCGTCGACGATATAAAGCGGGTCGTTGCTCTGAGTGATGGAGCCGCCACCACGGACGCGGATTTTCACTTCAGCGTCGGGCGAACCCTCAGTAGTGGTGATCTGCACACCAGGCATCTTACCCGTCAGGGCTTCAGAGGCGTTAGCCACAGGCACTGCCTGAAGGACATCGCTGTTAACGGTGGCAACCGAACCGGTCAGGTCCTTTTTCTTAACGGTGCCATAACCGATGACCACCACGTCGTTCAGACTTGTGGCTTCGTCGTCGAGTACGACGTTGATATTGCTCTGATTAGCAACGTCAACGGTCTGCGTCTTCATACCTACGTATGAGATTGTCAGTTTCTTAGACGAGCCTTTCAGCACTAACGAGAAGTTGCCGTCAATATCGGTAACGGTACCATTACCGGAGATGCCCTGTTCCATGACAGTGGCTCCGATGATGGGCTCGCCCGTATTGTCTGCAACATTACCTTTGATGGTCTGCGCCGACAGCGTTCCAGCAATCAGCAGCAGGAGCGACACGAGGGTCGTTCGCATGTAATTGAAATTACCAGACATAAATTACTTTGTTAGATTAGTATTAATTAATGATTTTTCTCATTTAGTGGACAAAGATAATGAAAAAACCTTGAATTGCCAAATTTTGTTTACGGAAATTGAATGTAGGCAATTAAAAAAGTTGGACAAAGCGCCCGTGGGGTGGGGCTCTGTCCAACTTTGTAAGGCAAAGTGACGTAAAATGGGGTGTCGTTCGTCGCGTTTACTTGATCATCTTCTTGCCGTTGACGATGACGATGCCCTTGTAGGTATTGCCAACGCGTTGGCCTGCGAGGTTATAGAGGCGTCCGTCGCCTGCCTCAGCAGTAGCATTGACGTTGCTGATGCTGCTGACGATGCCATCCTCGATGGGATAGATCTCGTAGGTAGTCTTGTAGACGACCATGATACCCTTCACGTTGGTGGGCTCAGTGGTGACGTAGGTGGCGAGATCGTTGAAGGCATCGAGATGGAAGCCGTTGTAGACCTGGACCTTGTCGTCGCCGTCGACAGCATAGTACTTTCCACCATCTTCTGCAATTTGAACACCTTGGAGCTCAACGAGGTCGCAGACGTTGTCGGCAGCCTGAGCTACCTTGATGACCTTGACCTCAGCTTCGGCGCCGTCGGTGATGGTCAGCTTGTCGGCATTGGTGCCGTCAGTCTTAACAGCCTCGGGCAAGTTATTATAGATGGAGTACTGAAGGAGCACGCTGCCGTTGACGTCTTGATTCTTCTGCAGTTCGATGCCCGTGTTGTAGAACACGATGGCACCCGAAGCATCGCGAACATAGGCTGAAGAGTTGCCGTTGTTGCTTGTCCAGCTGTAGACAACCTTTGCGCCATTGAGTTTCAACTCGGCCACACTCTTGTCGGCCAGTGCCTTGAAGGCGGCTATGTTCTCGACCTGTTGGGTAGCCTTCTTGGTGAAGGTCTTCTCGGCATAGATGTCGGCATCCTCCTCCCAAGCACGTACGGTGCAAGACTCGTTGATGGTGAACGGCTCCATGTAGCGTGCGTTGGTGCTGGAAGTCTTCGGATCGGTGCCGTCGAGGGTGTAGTAAACATCGTGATCGACGTCCGAGGGGATGATGGTGACGGTTGTCGAGCCCTCGAACTCTTCTTCGCCCTGAATGGTGAGTACAGGTGCTGCCTCGCCGTCAAAGACATAGAGATAGGGCATGGTGCCTTTCTCCTCGTTGTAGCTGCCATAGGTACCATAGTTGGAGTCGAGTTGCACCCACTTGTTGACCGATGCGTTCTCAATCTTGAATGTGCCGTCAGCATTTGCTGTGATTGTCCAAACCTGTCCTTCTGTGGGCTCAGCAGCAACATTGAAACTGTTGTAGGAACCCGTCTGATAGAGGTAGCGGTTGTCGCTTTGCTTAATGGTGTAACCACCATTGGTAGCTGTGATGACGAAGTCGTTCGTGCTGTTCTCCTGAGTGATGATACCATTCTGGTCGGTCACATCAGCCACCTGCAGATAGCCGTAGTTCTTCTCAATGGGCTTAGCCACTTTCAGTGCGCCATCCTTCTCGGCCACGATCAGGTAGGCCTTACCACTTTCGATAGTGGTGACCTTCTTGTAGCTGCGGCCCGTCGGCGGCTCAGGTGTTGTGCCGTCGGTGTAGTCTTCGATGGGGCAAATCTCAACTGACTCCTTGAAGGGAACGACGATACCTACGATGTCGTAGGTCTTGCCTTCCTCAGCCTTACCGGCAACCACCTTGAACTTGTCGTAGACCTGTACTTCCTGTGAGCCGACGACGGCATAGGTGTTCGTGTACTCGCCTTCGGTACGCTCAACGAGTGTGGCACCGCTAATCTTTACGAGGTCGCAGACGTAGTTGGCTGCATCGGCGGGGGTGATGGCCTTGGGCTGCACGTTGCCAGCCTTCTGCTGGATGTCGTTGCTGTTGGTGTTGTCGGTCTTGACAAACTCGGGAGTGGTGTTGTAAAGTGTATACTTGCCAATCACAGAGCCGTTGAGCACATTGCCGGTTGTCAGATTTAGACCGGCTTTGTAGAAGTCAATGGCACCGCTGGCATCGCGAACATAAGTGTCGTTGGTTCCTGCATAGAGCACTTCGGCATTGGTCAGGGTGAGTTTAGCCTCGGTACCGTCGGCAAGAGCCTTGAAGGCTGCAATGTTGGCTACGGTCTCGCCATCAAATGGCTGGGGGTCATCGCCACCGCCTTCGCCAATGGTGATGACGATCTGGGTTGCACGTACCTGAGCAGCAGAAGCAGTCAGCGAGAACGAAGCAGCATCGCCCGTCCATGTACCGGTAGTCCCTTCGTATGAATAGTTGCCGGAAGTGGCATCGGTAAAGTTACCTGGACCATACTGGGCATCGCCACTGGCACTACACGTGAACACCACTTTCGTGATGTTGCCCACGGTGGAAGTAATTGTCATCGTGGCACCTTTGGCCGTGCGATACTGGGCAGCTGCCAACGCACCTTTCGTCACACTGATTGTAATGCCTTCTTTTGACATTTCGTCAGCACCAGCACCTGCATTTGTCTGCGTGCCCATGTCGACAGTAGCCGTAAACGTTATCGTCTGGCCGAAGGAAACTCCACTCAGCAACATCAACATGCTGAGCATAATAAAGCGTAGAGTTTTTGTCATAATTTTTTGGTTTAAGTTATACATGTATAATACTGCTGCAAAGGTACTGCTTTTTTCTCAACTACCAAAATTTGAGTAGACGTAACTTGTGAAAATCTGTTAACAGGGAGGCTTGCTAAGTATAAAATTTGTGAAGTGTGTTTTTGCCATGATAAATCTTAGCTATGTGGCTGGCTGAGGGCGCATCTCTGGCCTATAAGGGATGTTGACGAAGATGACAATATGACAAATGACAGATGACAGTTTTTGAAATCGACTATGATTTTGGGTCTATTATTATATAATATGAGTTTACTATTACATAACAATAAAATGCTCGATTCCCTCTTTTCCAAAAACCGTCATCTGTCATAACTGTCATATGCCATCACTTGGGGGTATGGCAAATGCATCTTACAACCTCTCCATTTCCAGTGCTGCCCAAATGAAGGGACCTACACCCTTGGCATCGTTGTCGCGGATTGGTTCCGAGATGTAGTATTCGAATGAGCCATCACGGCGGCGGTTGTTGTCAGGGCCTAATCCGGACACTTCACAACAACGAGTCAGCGAGATGGTTTTGTCGGCATTCAATCGGATGAATTCTTTGACGATTCCATTGAAAGCACGTATGCCAGCCTGACGGAAACTCTCGTCGAGCCACCCCATGCGAGCACCCTTAAGCAATACGTAAGCAAACATGGATGAACAGCTAGCTTCCAAATAGTTACGTTCGTCCTTCACGTCGAGTACGTCATACCATACACCCGTCTTTTTGTCTTGATGTTTCACCACTTCCGTCATGGCCTTTTGAAGCAGATTGATTACCTCTTGGCGGCGGGCGTAATCCTCTGGCAATGCCTCCAAAACTTCCGTCATGGCCATGACGTACCACCCCAAAGCTCGTCCCCATGTGTGCTTGCTTTGTCCTGTTGTTGGATCTGCCCAGAACATCTGGTGCGTTTCGTCCCAGGCGTGCTTCCAGAGATTGGTCTTGGGGTCGAAGGTGCGAAGGTCGGTCTTTGTGATCTGGTCGACGGCATCGTCGTAGTATTTCTTCACTTTCTTGGCTTTTACCATGTCGGGTGCTGCCAAAGTGTAGTAGGGCAGACCCATGAAAATGCCGTCGAGCCACACCTGATTAGCATAAATTGCCTTGTGCCACCATACTTTTTCTTTGGTTCGAGGCTGTTTTTCAAGCTGTTGGAAGAGCGTGCGGAGTGCTTTCCCGACGTTTTCCTGTGGTTGGAGCTTGTTCAAACGGTAAATGTAGCGGGCTGTTCGAACGTTGTCAAGATTGAAATCTTCGTATTTATAGCCCGTGATATTGCCCTCCTGGTCGATCATTTTTGCCGGATAACGGCGCAGATATTGCAGAATTTCGGGGTTATTATATGCCAGATAGGTGTCGAGCATAGCCTCCTGCTCGATGCCCATGACGTAGCTCCAGCGGGGCTTCTTGGCGAAATCGAGCATGTAGGGCTCGGGTGTTCGCTTCATTTCCGACCATGTGAGCCACTCGGAGTAGCGTGCGCGGCGCTCTCCCTGCTTGTCAGTGTAAGCAAATGGTGGCTCCAGCAGCACGAGTTGACCGTTGACGAAGAGTCCTTCGAAGTTCAAGTCGTGGCTCTTGCCGGTTCGTCTGACGGGCTCGCTCTGCACACCGTCGAAGCGGCAGTTACGTACGTTGATATTGTAGATGTTGTCACTGTCCTGAAGACCATTGATAAGGATACCGTACTTACTCTTCTGGCAGGTGACATTCTCCATATAGACGTTTCTCACCGTGGGAATGAAGCCGCGCTTCGCTGGCTCGTTGGGCTCATATTCCAAGTTGATGCGCATGACTGCCTCTCGGCACTGTCCCACGCGCACGTTCCTCATATATATATTCTCCGTCACACCACCGCGGCATGTGTTGGTCTTCAGTCGAAGCACACGGTCGAGATTGGGCGAGTCCATCTCGCAGTCTTCCACGAACACATTGCGGCAGCCGCCCGAGATTTCCGAACCGATGACCACACCTCCATGACCGTCGGCCATTGTGCAGTGGCGCACGATGATGTTTTCCGAGGGGATGTTCCACAGACGTCCATCCTCGTTGCGTCCGCTCTTAATGGCAATGCAGTCGTCGCCTGTTTGGAAGCGGCAGTTCTCAATCAACACGTTCACGCACGACTCAGGGTCGCAGCCGTCGCCGTTCGGGCCGTCGTTGATGATGGTGAGCCCACGCACAGTGATGTTCTTCGACAGCAGAGGGTGCACTACCCAGAAGGGAGAGCGTAGCAGCGTGACGTCCTCGAGCAAGATGTTCTCGCACTGGTAGAGGTTGATGAGCTGTGGGCGCAGGCCCTTGCCCTGGAACTGGCGCTCCTCGATGGGGGTGCCTGCCTCGGCATATTTGAAGAGCAACGGTCGGCCAATCTTCTGGCTCTCAACGGTTTCCGGTGTCCAACCATAGGTGTCCTTGCCACACATGGGCCACCAAGTCTCGTTAGATCCGTTGCCATCGATGATGCCCTTGCCGGTGATGGCGATGTTCTGCTCGCCATAGGCGTAGATGCAGGGCTGATAGTTCATGAGGTCCATGCCCTCCCAACGCGTTTTCACGATGGGGAAGAGCTTCGTGTCGAAGGCAAAGAGCAGGTGGGCTCCTTCCTCAAGATAGAGATTTACGTTGCTCTTCAGGGTGATAGGTCCCGTCGTCCAGGTTCCAGCGGGCACCACCACGCGTCCACCACCAGCTTTCGAACAGGCGGCAATGGCTTTGTTGATGGCCTTCTGGTTTTGGGCTGGCGTTGCCTTCAGTTTGGCACCGTACTTCGTGATGGAAAAGTCGCGGTTGGCAAACTGGGGTGCAACAACGTTGCGCTCGATTTGTTTATACAGGTTGTCGTTCCAGCTTTGTGCGTTCATGGCCATCGGCATCAGAAACAGCACGAAGAGTAGTTTTAGGAGTTTCATCTTGTTTTGGTCGTTAGTTATTTGGCTACAAAGATACAAAAAAAAGAGTGCATAACAAAAGAAAACGGGCATTATTAAGTCCAAAAATGGGCGGAATGAGGGGCTAAAGTGTTAAAAAAGTAAGATTTCGGGTGTAAAATTTGCATTTTTCATCAATAAATCATAATTTTGCGACATGTTTTTAGATTTCGAATTTCTGCGAAATCGTCCTCGAGGTTGGTAGCATCCTGCACCAACCTCTTTTGTTTTTACTACAAACATGATGAAAACGGCGTTTCTGTATCGCTTTGTTCCTGCAAGATATGCAGTCAATACAACAAAAAAAGGCAACCTTGCGGCTGCCTTTCTTTCGTACACCCTTAGGGGCTCGAACCCTAGACCCACTGATTAAGAGTCAGTTGCTCTACCAACTGAGCTAAGGGTGCTCGTTGTGCTCATCAGGCATCGTTCCTGATTTGCGACTGCAAAGGTACAACGTTTTCGTGAAACCTCCAAACTTTTTCCCGATTATTTTTCAAAAAAGTGCGTTTTTTATCTTTTTTCCCCCTTTTAGTAGTGTTATTTGGAAAATAATTGATAACTTTGCAGCTGACTCCGCCGTTCGGGTTGCACCCTTAGGCGAAGGATGAAGTTGAACTTGAAGCATAGCGACAACCGAATGAAACAAATCATCGTAAAGGACTCTGCGCTCAGGCAGGCAGCCGCAGAAGGTATTGATGCCTTCGTGGATGTATTCGTCAGCGCCATCAACGATGCCATCGGAGGTGAACTCACCGCAGAGACGATGGCTGAACTCAATAGTGATCAAATCACACTCTTGGGTTACAGTATTCTGCATGAAGAAGTTATGGATGGCGGTTTCGTACAGCTCATCCACAATGGCTACGGTCCCTTCTTCTTTCGCAATCCATTTGCCAAAGCCGTGCAACTGTGGGGCATGGAGGACCTGAAGCGCCTTATTCGCAAGGCCCACACCTTATATAATATATATGGTGAAGAATTGGAGCGCGACTGCACCGACGATGAGTTCATGGCATTGTTCGAGTCGCATCCAGAATTCGACGAGCTCGACGACACGTTCGTGGAGCACGAGGAGGTATGGACGGAGCAGGTAGCAACCTACATTGACGACCATTTGGAACGCTTCGCAACTGTTGAGGCCGACTAACCCTGCAGATCGGGCAGGATGTAGCGCCCGTCGACAAACGCAAACAGAAAAAACGAGATGAACAAGCAAGAACTGGAACTTCGCAAGAAGAGCCCCATACAAATCAAGAACAAGAAAGCCTCTTTCGAATACTTTTTCGTCGAGGAGTTCACGGCGGGTATTGTGCTCACCGGCACCGAAATCAAGTCGATACGTGCCGGCAAGGCATCTCTCGTGGACACCTACTGCTACATCGTCAACGGCGAGATGTGGGTGAAGGGCATGAACATCACCCCCTACTTCTATGGCTCTTTTGCCAATCATGAGGCTAAGCGCGAGCGCAAACTGCTACTCACGCGCCACGAAATCAAGAAACTTCAGGAAGCCGAGAAGCAACCCGGCTACACTATCGTGCCCACGCTGATCTTCATTGATCAGAATGGCCGGGCCAAGGTAGACATTGCCCTCTGTCGTGGTAAAAAGATGTACGACAAACGACAAACGATGAAGGAGAAAGAGGATAGGCGCGAAATGGACCGTGCCATCAAGCATTATTAGTGAAAGGTATTAAAGATTGTATCAAGGAGCGCATCCTGATCCTCGATGGTGCCATGGGCACGATGATTCAGGACTATCAGCTAACGGAAGAAGACTTCCGCGACCTTGTGCCGTTTGCCCCTGGCTCTTGCTCGTGTTGTCGTCATGTCCATGCCAACGGGCATCAAGCGACGGACCATGATGATATCCAATTGAAGGGAAACAACGACCTGCTGAACCTGACTCGTCCGGATGTGATACTCGACATCCACCGCCGTTATCTGAGGGCGGGTGCCGACCTTATTGAAACCAATACTTTCTCTTCGCAGCGCATCTCGCAAGCTGACTACCGCCTGGCCGATGAGGCAAGGGCGATGGCACTCCGCGGCGCTCAACTGGCACGTCAGGCTGCCGATGAGTTTTCAACCGATCAGTGGCCCCGTTTCGTATGCGGTTCCTTAGGACCAACCAACAAGACTGCCTCCATGAGTCCCGATGTTGACGACCCTGCTGCTCGCGACGTCAGCTACGCCCAACTCTATGATGCCTATCTTGAGCAAGCTGATGCTCTTCTTGAGGGTGGGGTTGATGCCTTGCTTATTGAAACCATCTTTGATACGCTCAATGCCAAGGCTGCCATTGATGCTTGCCAAACTGCAAGAGAACGTCGTCATGCTGATATACCGATCATGCTTAGCGTGACTATAGCCGATAGAGCCGGACGCACGTTGAGCGGGCAGACCATTGAGGCTTTCCTTGCCAGCGTTTCTTCCTACGATATCTTCTCCGTGGGACTTAACTGCTCGTTTGGTGCACGCGAAATGTTGCCTTTCCTTCGTGAACTTGCTCAACATTCGCCCTACTATGTCAGTGCCTATCCGAATGCCGGAATGCCTGATGCGCTCGGCCAATATAGCGAAACGCCTGAAAGTATGGGGCCGCAGATTTGGCAGTTCCTTGAGGAAGGCCTGGTTGACATTGTTGGTGGCTGTTGCGGTACGACCGATGCCTTCATTGAACGTTATGCGCAAATGGTTAGGCAAGCAACCTCCATTCGACGTCGTGAGCGCAAGCCATCGACATTCGTTCTATCAGGGCTTGATGTGCTCTCGCCGCGTTCGTTCACCAATGTCGGCGAACGATGTAATGTTGCCGGTTCGCGAAAGTTCCTGAGGCTTATCAGCGAGAAAAACTATGCTGAAGCGCTTACTATTGCACGCCAACAGGTGGCTGATGGTGCACTGGTGCTCGACATTAACATGGACGATGGCCTTCTCGATGCCCGGCATGAGATGACGACATTCCTCAACATGATGGCTTCTGAACCCGATATTGCCCGCGTTCCTGTGATGATTGACTCCTCGAAGTGGGAGGTCATCGTCGACGGATTGAAATGCCTGCAGGGCAAGGGCATTGTCAATAGCATCTCACTGAAGGAAGGTGAAGCCACGTTCCTGCAGCATGCGCGCGACATTCGTCGCTATGGTGCCGCCTGTGTGGTGATGTGCTTCGACGAACAAGGACAGGCAACTACCTACGACCGTCGTATCGCCATTGCCAGCCGTGCCTATCGGTTGCTGACAGAGGAGGTAGGCATGCAGCCACACGACATCATCTTCGATCCCAATATTCTTGCCGTAGCCACGGGCATAGAAGAGCACGATGCCTATGCGGCCGACTTCATTCGTGCCACGCATTGGATACGTACCAATCTGTCAGGTGCACACGTTAGCGGTGGCGTTAGCAACTTGTCGTTTGCTTTTCGTGGTAACAACTATATTCGTGAGGCCATGCATGCCGTGTTCCTCTATCATGCCATTCAGGCAGGTATGGATTTCGCAATCGTCAACCCTGCCACGAAGGTGACCTACGAGGATATTCCCAAGGAACAACTCGATATCATTGAGGATGTGGTGCTTAACCGTCGCCCTGATGCTGCCGAAAGGCTTACTGTCTTGGCTGCACGTTTGAAGGACGAACATGAGGCTCGGAAACAACTCGGCACCACCCAACAGCAACCCGACGAGGAGGCTTGGCGGCATCAGTCACTCGATCAACGTCTTGCCTATTCCCTTCGCAAAGGCATCGGTGATTATCTCCAAGCCGATCTTGCTGAAGCGCTTGAGGTCTATCCGCGTGCTGTGGACATCATCGAAGGACCGCTTATGGCAGGTATGAACCTTGTGGGTGAACTCTTTGGGCAAGGCAAGATGTTCTTGCCCCAAGTAGTGAAGACGGCACGAACCATGAAACAGGCTGTCAGCATCTTGCAGCCACACATCGAACAGCAGCAATCAGGAACTTCTTCCAAAGCTGGTAAGGTGCTGATAGCCACCGTGAAAGGTGATGTACATGACATTGGCAAGAACATTGTGGCCGTTGTCATGGCGTGTAACAACTACGAAGTCATAGATCTTGGTGTGATGGTACCGCCAGAGGAAATCGTCAGCAAGGCAATTAGCGAGCATGTAGATGTTGTTGCATTGAGCGGACTCATCACTCCCTCGCTCGACGAGATGGTCAACGTGGCTGTGGCTATGGAGCGTGCGGGACTTCGCATCCCCATTTTGATTGGTGGTGCTACGACCAGCCGCATGCATGTGGCGCTGAAGATAGCTCCGGTCTATAGTGGTATGGTGGTGTGGATGAAGGATGCGGCACAGAATGTGGTGGCTATTTCGCAGTTGCTCAATGCTGACGATGCGCCACGCTATCGTAAAGAATTGCTAGCCGACTACGAGCGGCTTCGACAGGAATATGCCCAAAATCAGCAACAGTTGCGTCCCCTCGACGAAGCGCGCCGCAACCGTCTGCGATTATTTGATAACGCTTAGATAACTATGATAAAAACCATCATCTTCGACTTTGGCGGCGTCATCATCACGCTCGACCAGCCACAAGCAATCAGACGTTTTCAGGCACTCGGACTTGCCGATGCTGACAAACGTCTCGATGCCTACACGCAAGGCGGTATCTTTGGAGAACTTGAGGAAGGACGTATCACGGCCGAAGAGTTTCGCATTCAACTCTCAGCCCTTGTCGGACATGAGGTGTCGGTGGACGAGTGCCGATATGCATGGGTGGGCTATTGTAAAGAGCTACCACATCGTAATCTGTTGAAACTGAAGGAACTACGTCGGCGTGGCTATCGTTTGGTGCTGCTCTCTAACACCAATCCCTATATGATGTCATGGGCCGACAGTGCCGATTTCGATGGTTCGGGCCATCCCGTCAGCGACTATTTCGATGCGCTCTATAAGAGTTATGAGGTCGGAGTGATGAAGCCTGACCCACAATTCTTTCGCCATGTTCTGGAAAGTGAACGTCTCAATCCTGCTGAAACACTCTTCGTTGACGATGGTCCGCGTAATGTAGCGGCCGCCGAGGCACTCGGTTTTCACACGCTATGCCCCGCCAACGGTGCCGATTGGACGTTGTCGATAGAGCAGACTCTTAGCTCTCTTCTATAAAACCATTATCCTTCGTTGGTAACAAAGTATTTGTTTTTCATTCTGCCGTATGGATTTATTCTTTGTCCATGTGGCCGGCTTACCATGTTTATGTAGCCTTTTCATGACGTAAACGACTAGTTTACGAAGGAATATCCAATCCTTTACGATGAATAAACCAGTGGCTTGCTTTAGAGGAAGGGTGCAAGCAGATGAGCAAACCACCCACGGAACTTCTGCCAAGAGGTGCGAAAGCGATTCCAGGAGTCGGGTGTGAGGCGGAAAGATTCGCGTTTGTCGGCCTCAAACATGTCCGAAAGCTGACGGGTGATGGTTGAATCGACGATAACGGCATTCTCCTCATAGTCCCATCGCAGTGAGCGGGCATTCAGGTTGGCACTTCCCACGGTACAGAAGCGTCCGTCCACCATAATGACCTTCGTATGATGGAAGCCTGGCTCGTACATCCACACTTCCACACCATGCTTCATCAAGTGATGAAGATTGTAGAACATACAGTCAGGTGTCAATGGGATGTCGCTATGGGTGGAGGCCATGATCTCTACCTTTACGCCTCGTTCGACCGCTTGCCTCAGTTTCTTTTTCAATTTCTTGTTGAGCGTCAGGTAAGGGTTGACGAGCTTGATGCTATCCTGTGCATCGTCGATGGCGTGATAGTAGAACGAACGTATGATGCGGTTCGACGTGCGCGGTTCGCGGTTGATGATGCCTACCGTTGCACCACTTGACGAAGGGTGGAGGATTGTTGATGAGGGAGGATCGTTGGTGGATGCAAGAAGGAGTGAGTCAGTTGGCGTGAAGTAAGGGGCGGTATGTAGCCCATAGTAGTACTTCTCGCCCTGCAGGCGTTCGCCCGTCGTCTTGTACCAGATGTGCATGAAGATGCGTTGGAGCGTGTTCACTTCCTCGCCCTCGATGCGGCAATGCATATCGCGCCATGTTCCCACCTGCTCGGTACCGTTAATGTAGTAGTCAGCCACATTCATGCCTCCTGTATAAGCCACTTCACCATCGACGATGACAATCTTCCGATGGTCGCGACTGAAGACATGGTTGATCCAAGGGAAGCGCAAGGGGTCGAACTCATAGATCTGTATGCCCCGTTGCCACAGCTTGCGCAGATGTCGCTTGCGCAGAGGCCTGTTGTTCGATGAATTGCCAAATGCATCGAATAGCGCGCGCACCTCAACGCCCTCGGCTGCTTTCTCGGCCAGCACGTCGAAGAGCAGCATGGCGATGGAATCGTTGCGGAAGTTGAAGTATTCCAGGTGGATGCTGCTCTTGGCTTCTCGGATCGTGGCAAAGAGATCGTCGAACTTTTCCTGTCCGCTCATGAGCAGGCGCACTTTGTTGTTGTGCGAAAAGGTGACACCTTCTTGCTGCAATTGTTTGATAATCAACGAATCGGCCGTTTGCTGCGCCAGCAACGGTTTACTCCATAGAGCCAATAGAAAGATGAGTGCAAATTGAAACTGTCTCACGTTCGTCGTATTATCACTTTTTTAAGCTTATCGCTTGATTATATCATGCACGAATAGTGGTCGACTACACCCAGCAGATGGCGTTGCTGGTCGGCCACAAGCACCGTGTGGATTTTGTGCCGTTGCATGATTCGTTGTATCTCGGTTATCTTTGTCGTGGGCAAAACCATCTTCGGCTGTCGCGTCATGATGTCGCTGACGGTGTGATTGAAGAACTCTGCCTGCCAGCGCTCCATCGCACGGCGTATGTCGCCATCGGTAATCAGGCCGATGATGCACCCGTCTTCCACTGATACACCTAACCCCAGCTTGCCCTTACTCACATGGATGATGGCCTCGCCGAGGTGCATGTCCTGTGGTATGATGGGCAGATCGTCTGAGCGCATCACGTCGGCAGCTGTGGTAAGCAGTCGTCTGCCAAGTTCTCCACCTGGGTGGAACTGGGCAAAGTCCTTTGGTTTGAAGTTGCGTTTCTCCATAAGTGCTATGGCCAAGGCATCGCCCATGACGAGCTGAGCCGTCGTGCTGCTGGTGGGAGCGAGGTTCAGAGGGCAAGCTTCCTTATCGACGTGCACATTCAGGTGGATGGTCGAATATTTGGCAAGCAACGATTCGCTGTTGCCACTCATGCCGATGATGGGCACCTGCATGTGTAGTACCATAGGGATGAAGCGCAGCAACTCGTCGGTAAGGCCTGAATTGCTGATGGCCAACACCACGTCGTCGCGTGTCATCACGCCGAGATCGCCATGAAAAACGTCAAGGGGATTGATGAAAAAGGCCGGTGTACCCGTGCTGGCAAATGTGGCAGCAATCTTGGCACCCACATGTCCGCTCTTTCCAACGCCCGTGACAATGACCTTTCCATGACAGCGATAGATAAGTTCAACGGCACGATCGAACTGTTCGTCGAGTCGCGGTATGAGGTCGAGCACGGCCTGTGCTTCGTCGCGGATGGCTTGTATGGCGTAGTCTCTTGGTAGCTTCATAGTTGCAAATCAGGTGTTTGTGGTGATGAGTTGGGCTACTAAAGGCTCCAGTCGATGGAGTTCAAGCATGTTAGCAGCATCGCTGAGGCCGAGATCTGGGGTGGGATGCACCTCAAAGAAGAATCCTGTAGCCCCGAAAGCCTTTGCTGCCAGGGCCATGCTGGGCACAAAGCGGCGGTCGCCACTGGTCTTTCCGCCTCCGCCGCCAGGGCGTTGCACGCTGTGGGTGCAGTCCATGATGACGGTAGGCACTATTTCGAGCATGTCGGGTATGTTGCGGAAATCGACCACAAGGTTATTGTAGCCGAATGAATTGCCGCGTTCGGTCAGCCAAACTTCCTTGGCACCGGCGTCGCGGGCTTTCTCAACGGGATAGCGCATGTCTTGTCCGCTCAGGAACTGTGCCTTCTTGATGTTGACGATGCGTCCCGTTTTAGCTGCTGCAACGAGCAGATCGGTTTGCCGACAGAGGAATGCAGGTATCTGAAGGACGTCGCACACTTCGCTGACGGGTGCTGCCTGCCACGACTCGTGTATGTCGGTGAGCACTCGCAAGTGGTGCTTGGCCTTTACGTCGGCCAACATCTGCAGTCCCCGTTCAAGTCCTGGACCGCGGAAGGAGCTGATGCTGGTGCGGTTGGCCTTGTCGAACGAAGCCTTGAAGATGATGTCGGTACCCAGCTTCTGGTTGATGCGCACGAGTTCACGTGCTACGGTGTCGAGCAGTTCGTCCGATTCGATGACGCAGGGGCCGGCTATGAGTACTGGTTGCATTCGCTATGATTTTGTTTCAGTTATTTATATGTTGAAAATAAGTTTGCAAAGTTACTGAAAATGCCTGTAAAGCGCAAGTATTTAACGTTTATTTACCATTAAAAGGAAAAAACTTTCTCATTCTGTTCGGGTTTTCAGGTATTTGTTATACCTTTGCAGCCGTTTTAGGATAAAAGTTTATAGTTAACACAATTGTTTCACTTAATTCTGAAGAAAGGAAAGACAATGAAAAAGATTCTTATGACTTTGGTTGCTGCTGCTATGGCAGTGAGTGTGAATGCACAGATTTACGTTGGTGGTTCTGTGGGTGTTGGTAGCGTGAAGTTTGGTTCCGACGATGCAGAGACGACCTACAAGTTCATGCCTGAGATTGGTTACAACATTAACCAGGACTGGGCCATCGGTGTGGCTCTGGGCTACCAGAAGGGTGCTTGCGTGCTGGGTAAGGGCAACTATACTCAGGACACTTCGACCGAACTGCTGCAGTTCAGCCCCTATGCTCGTTACACAGCCGTGAGAACCAATCTCATCAACGTGTTTGTTGATGGTGGAATCGGCTTTGGCAGCTACAAAGACATGGGTACTCAGTTCCAGATTGGCCTGCGTCCTGGCGTAGCCGTGAACCTGAACGACAAAATCAGCTTCGTTGCTCACGTGGGTTTTGTAGGTTTCGACAGCTTCAGTCCTAAGGGCGATGGCGATAGCAGCCACACCATTGGTGTCGATCTTGATGGCAACAACATCATGTTCGGTATGTACCTCAACTTCTAAGTTGCGGTTTCGGTTTTCCACCGATATCTACTGTGCCAACGAACAAGTGCCTTGCGCCTTGCCGTTGGCACAGTTTTTTTATGGGGAGTAGGTGAATAAGGAGTGGGGGAAGTGAAGAAGAGTGCCTACAGGTCTATGCTTTCTTTGCTATGACTCAATGCTCTGTATGCTACAACTCAATGCTTTCTACTATACTAACTCAATGCTTTGTCTGCATTAACTCAATGCTCTGTCTATTCGAACTCATTGCCCTCTTTGCTCGAACTCTATGCTTTGTAACCCGTAACTCAATGCTTTCGTAGTGCCAAGTCATTGCTTTTGTGGTGTCAGAGCATAGCAATCGCCCCGCAAAAGCATATCGTCGGCAATGGTGCTACAATGCTTTTGCGGGGCGATAGACGTTTGATGGCGGCTACAACTATGAACCGTGAATGATGTGAAGGTCGCGTTGTGGGAACGGAATCTCGATGTTGTTTTCGGCCAAAGTCTTGTAAACGCACTCCAGGATGCGGCCGTCGTCGGTGTACTGTGTCAGCACGGGCACCCAGACGAGTATCTTCAGATTGACCGATGAGTCGCCAAACTCCTTCAACACGATGCGTGGCGGCTTGTGCGGGTCGGTGATGTGAAGGTTTGTGATGGCATCGATGAGCACTTGCTTGCAATGATCGATGTTCGTACCATAAGCCACGCCGACGTCAAGGATGTCGAGTTCGTAGCCATGGTTCTTGGTCATGTTCTTATAGTTCTTCGTGAACAGCTGGCTGTTGGTGAAAGCGATGACCGAACCATCGATGGCTTCGATAAGGGTAGAGGTGTAGTTGATGGCGCTCACACGGCCACGTGTGCCGTCGCAAATGATGTAGTCGCCCACCTTGATACGTCCGGCCATGAGCGATACGCCGTAGTAAATGTTCTCGAGGATATCCTTCATGGCGAAACCAATACCAGTGGACAAACCGCCTGAGATGACCACCAGCCAGGTGTTGTTGACGCGCATGATGCTGAGCGAAATGAGCAGCCATGCTCCCCAAACGACAATCTGGATGATGTTTTTCATCATCAGACTGCGTGTTCCAGCCGTCGAAAGGTCGCTCTTTTCGAAGTAGAGTTTCAGCAAGCTCTGCAGCGTTTTGTTCAGATACTTGAAGAAGAAGAAGAGTGCAACGACTTGTGCTATCGACATGGCGCTCAGGGTGATAGCTTTCGCCTGTATGAACCGCGTGTTGAAGAGCATGCGGGTGGTGTCGCTGAGGTTGAACACGTCGGCAGCCCAATAGATAGAGAAAAGGACGGAGGCGACACCCAGCACCGGCAGGGCCACGTTCTTGATGAAGAAGAAGTGCCATGTTTTCGTGATGGGGAGTTCGGAGATGTGTTTGCGTTCAGCATATTTGTTCAGCCACCCTGTGATGCAGGTGATGGTCAGAATGAACGTGAGCTGCATGATCCACCAGATGAGCAGTTGCACGCTGAGCAGCGTGTAACCCATCCATGAACTCACCACCGAGGCTATGAAAATGGTGAGCGAGATGTAAGTGTAGAACACGTCGCTGCGGGGTATGTTGTTGTTGTGGCGGCCGATGACGTTCCATTGCCAGAGCATACATACAAGTAGCACGGGCGGCAGGATGAGGTTGACCAAGTCGTTGGGAATGAGCACAATGCGGAAAGCGATGACCAGGAAGCCCATGAAAATGAGCGGCGCATAGATGCGGAAGGCACTCTTGATCTGCGAACCGTCGAGTCGCAGCAGCAACGAGATAAGGATGACGCCCAAAAGCCACGTGTACTGCACTAGCAACTTGGAGGCCATGATGAGGAAATTCTGCTCGACGGTGGCACGAATGATGCCGAGAATGGCTCCCAAGAGCACCACCGATGTAGCCAGGATGATGCATGTCTGCTTGGCTTTGAACGCCTCTGTCTTGAATCGGCGCGGTATGATGAACTTCACAAACAGGATGACCACAACGAAGGAGATGCAGCCATAGACGAGCAAGGCTATGAAGAGGAAGATGATCACGCGTACATCCCAGTCGGATCGGACGCTGTTGTATTGCCTATACTTGTCGTTGACGGCCTCGCGGGTACTCCGAATGTTGCCTCGTAGGTTCCTCAGCACTTTGAAATAGTTGTCGCCGCCGTTGTTGAAGATGCTCATCTGAATGTCGCCATAGCGCTTGTTGGCATAGTCGTTGAGGCTCTTCAACTGTTGTTCGGTGTTTTGGTAGTAGTTGATGTAGTCGTTCAACTGGTCGCGATTCTCCTTCAGCGTACGGCGGATGTTCACGGCCAGAGTCAGACAGACGTTTCGGTCGATGGAAGCCTTGTTCGACAACGACATCGTTGGCATGCTTGTCAGGTTGATAATGAGGCTGTCGTAGCGGGCAATTTCCTCATTGGTCTTGTCGATGAAGCTTCGGAATGGCAACACGTTGCGCTGGAACTCGTTGTACTGTTCGGTGGCTTCGTGGCAGGCATAGGTAAGGTCGAAAATGTATTCGGACTTCTGCGAGTAAAGCATCAGTGCGTTCTGGTTCGACCGGTTGAGCACGGTAAAGAGGTTTTTGCGTATCTGTTCCTGCTGATCTTTCACGAAAGAAGTCTGCCGCTCCAACTCGCCGTGATACTTGACGAGTTCGGTGCGGAGTATGCCAAGGGTCTTTTCAATGTCCCTTTCCTTCAGTACTGCGTGCACTTGTACAACTGTAAAAAGCAGCACAAGAGCCATGAGTGCAATTCTTTTTGTCATCGTCGTAATGAATTTTGCCTGCAAAGATACAAAAAAGTTGAGAGTTCGGAGTTGATAGTTGGGAGAATTTTTCATAAAAACCGCCTGTCCTTTAGCTTCTTTAACTTCTTTTGCTTCATGATATGCGCTTTTCTTCGTACTTTTGCACAAAAAGAAAGATACTGATATGGTTATCATCGCTGATAGTGGAAGTACGAAGACCGACTGGGCACTGACTGATGGCAAAGGCTTCAGATGCGTGAAGACGCAGGGCATCAACCCTGTGCTGATGGATAGCGAGGCCATTGCAGAAGTGGTTCGAGGCGAACTGCTCCCGCAACTGGGCACAAGCAAAGTAGAGGCGGTTCATTTCTATGGTGCCGGTGTGCGCGACGACATGAAGCAGAAGATGGCAGAGGCCTTTGCAAGTGTCATCGATTGTCGTGACATGAAGTTTCACTCCGACCTGTTGGGCGCTGCCCATGCACTTTGTGGGCATCACGAAGGCATTGCCTGCATATTGGGCACAGGTGCCAATTCGTGTCTCTACGATGGACGGCAAATCGTGGCCAATACGCCTGCGTTGGGCTTCATTCTTGGCGACGAGGGTGGGGGAGCAGCCTTGGGAAAGCGCTTCCTGAACGCTATTTTCAAGGGAGAACTTCCTGCCGAGGTGCGCGATGCCTATCTGGAGAGCACCCATTTGACGCTTGCCGACATCATTCGGAAGGTCTATCGTGAGCCTATGCCCAACCGCTTCCTGGCTTCCACGTCGCTCTTCATTGGGCAGCACATTGAGCGGGAAGACGTCAGGCAACTCGTAGTGGAGAACTTCCGTCTGTTCTTCCGGCGCAACATCGTTCCTTATGGGCGTCGCGACCTTTCCGTAAACTTTGTAGGAAGCGTGGCATTCTACTATGAAAACCTGCTTCGAGAGGCTGCTCGAGAGGAAGGATTTGAAGTAGGTGCTGTCATGAAAAGCCCCTTGGAGGGTCTCGTTAACTATGTGACGTCAATTCGTTCGTAATCAGTTTGTTGCTCCATTCCATTGCGAGTCTTTCTGCTTGGCTTTTCTTTATTTGTTCTTTTGAGCCGTTGAACGCAACAGATGTATTCAGATGGCTCCATCTTTACCATCCCCAACGTTGTGCTTAGGCATGGGTTGTGGTGGTTCTTGTTATGTCTTTTGGAGTATTTTGTTAAGTGGAGATTGCATTTTTTTTGAATTTCTTACTATTTATTGGAAATAAATTAGTAACTTTGCAGTCAGTTTTTGAGGCCCAGACTCTCCGTGAGGGAAAGCAAAGGCCGCTATTTAGCTAATTCAAAACAATATAACGTTATAATTTTTTTATGAACTACACTTTATTAATTACCGTTTTCCTGACGGCTGTAGTCTTGGTGCTCGGCGCTTATGTCGTGGCCAAGCTTATCGGTCCGCGCTCGTACAACCCGGTAAAAGGTGAACCTTATGAGAGTGGTATCCCCACACGTGGCTCCTCATGGCTGCCCGTGTCGGTGGGTTTCTACCTCTTTGCCATCCTTTTCCTGATGTTCGACATTGAGACCGTGTTCCTGTATCCCTGGGCAGTCGTCGTCAAGCAGTTCGGTCCGATGGCACTCGTCAGCATCGGCTTCTTCCTGCTGGTACTGGTATTTGGCCTTGCTTATGCATGGCGGAAAGGAGCACTGGAATGGAAGTAAGAAAACCGCACATCAAGAGTATTCCTTATGACGAGTTTAAGGATAACGCCTCGCTGGAGAAGATCGTAGACGAACTTCACGAAGGAGGTGTGAACGTAGTAGTTGATTCGCTCGACCAGGTTATCAACTGGGGTCGCTCGAACTCCCTTTGGTCGCTCACCTTTGCCACCTCGTGCTGTGGCATCGAGTTCATGGCCTGCGGTTGTGCCCGTTACGACTTTGCCCGCTTCGGCTTTGAGGTGACGCGTAACTCTCCCCGTCAGGCTGACCTGATCATGTGTGCCGGCACCATCACCCATAAGATGGCCCCTGCCTTGAAGCGTCTGTACGACCAGATGGCAGAGCCGAAGTATGTGGTGGCCGTTGGTGGATGTGCCATCTCGGGTGGCCCGTTCAAGTCGAGCTATCATGTGGTGAAGGGCATCGAGGAGATTGTTCCTGTCGATGTGTTCATCCCGGGCTGTCCCCCGCGTCCTGAGGCTATTCTTTACGGAATGATGCAGCTGCAGCGCAAGGTGAAGGCCGAGAAGTTCTTCGGCGGTGCCAACCACAAGCAGACGAAAGCAGAGCGCGAGCTTGGCGTTTCGAACGAGGAGCTGGCATTCCGCGAGAAGCTTGATGACCACAGACGTGAGACCATCGTCGTGACGCAGGTGCCCGAGGAGTTTGTGAAAGAAATAACCCCGGAAAAGCCGGCCACACCGGAAACTCCGGCTAAAAAAGAGGAGGAGAACGCATGAAACTGGAATTTCTGACATTCGATTTCGACCGGTTTGCCTCTGAGATGGCAAACCTGAAGGACAAGAAAGGCTTCGACTATCTGGTGACCATCGTCGGCGAGGACTTCGGTGCCGACGAGGGACTTGGCTGTATCTACATTCTGGAGAACACCCAGACCCACGAGCGCTGCTCGGTGAAGATGCTTGCAAAGGTGGTCGATGGCCAGAGCGTTATCCCCTCGGTGATTAACATCTGGCGTGTGGCCGACCTGTTGGAGCGAGAGGTGTTCGACTTCTACGGCATCCTGTTCCTGGGTCATCCCGACATGCGACGCCTTTTCCTGCGCAACGACTTCAAGGGACATCCTTTCCGCAAGGACTGGAAAGGTGACGACAAGTATTCGCTTGAGGAAGATGTGGAGCCCGACTACGGACTGCAGTACGAGCTTGACAAGAACGGACGCCTCGTTTCGAAGAAGAATCCGCTTTTCGACGATGATGCCTACGTCATCAACATCGGTCCGCAGCACCCTGCAACCCACGGCGTGCTCCGTCTGCAGACAGTGCTCGACGGTGAAACCGTGAAGCGCATTTATCCCCACCTTGGCTACATCCACCGTGGTATCGAGAAGATGTGGGAGTCGATGACCTATCCGCAGACCCTCGCTCTGACCGACCGCCTGAACTATCTCGGTGCCATGCAGCACCGTCATGCACTCGTGGGAGTCACTGAGGAAGGCATGGGCATTGAGCTCACCGACCGCATCAAGTACATCCGTACCATCATGGACGAGTTGCAGCGTCTTGACTCTCACCTGCTCTACACGTCGTGCTGCGCTCAGGACCTCGGTGCCCTGACGGCATTCCTCTATGGTATGCGCGATCGTGAGCATGTGCTCAACGTGATGGAGGAGACCACCGGTGGCCGCCTCATTCAGAACTACTACCGCATTGGCGGACTGCAGGCCGACATCGACCCGAACTTCGTGAAGAACGTGAAGGACCTGGTGAAGTACCTGCGCCCGATGATTCAGGAGTATATGGATGTGTTCGGCGACAACATCATCACCCACAACCGCTTCGAGAAGTGCGGCCCGATGGGACTGGAAGACTGCATCAACTATGCCGTCACAGGTCCTGCCGGACGTGCTGCCGGATGGAAGAACGACGTGCGCAAGAACCATCCCTACGACATGTACGACAAGGTGGAGTGGGAGCAGTGCACGCTGACGGGCTGCGACTCCATGGACCGCTACCTCGTTCACATCAACGAGATGTACCAGAGCCTGAACATCATCGAACAGCTCATCGACAACATTCCCGAAGGCGACTTCTACGTGAAGCAGAAGCCCATCATCAAGGTGCCCGAGGGACAGTGGTACTTCTCTGTGGAAGGTGTGGCTGGTGAGTTTGGCGTCTATCTCGACTCACGTGGCGACAAGAGTCCCTACCGCATGAAGATGCGTCCGATGGGTCTCTCGCTGGTGGGTGCTTTCGACCCGATGCTTCGCGGCCAGAAGATTGCCGACCTCATTGCTACCTGTGCAGCCATTGACGTGGTGATTCCAGATATTGACCGATAGTATTAAATTGATAATTGAAAATTGAAAATTGAAAATATTATGTTTGATTTTTCAATCGTAACACAATGGTTCGACGGTCTTCTCCGAAACACACTGGGTCTCGGCGATTTCTGGGCGATCCTCATTGAGTGCGTGCTGGTGGGAGTGCTGATCCTCGTGGGTTATGCCCTGCTGGCTATCGTGCTGATATTCATGGAGCGTAAGGTCTGCGCTTACTTCCAGTGCCGTCTGGGCCCGATGCGCGTAGGACCTTGGGGAATCTTCCAGGTGTTTGCCGACGTGGTGAAGATGCTCATCAAGGAGATCTTCTTCGTCGACAAGGCCGATAAGTTCCTCTATGCCGTAGCTCCTCTGCTCGTCATCATTGCCTCAGTGGGCACATTCTCGTTCCTGCCGTGGAACAGAGGTGCCGAGGTGCTCGACTTCAACGTAGGCATCTTCCTCATAACCGCCATCTCGTCTATTGGTGTGCTGGGCGTGTTCCTGGCCGGATGGGGTTCGAACAACAAGTATTCTGTCGTGTCGGCCATGCGTGCTGCCGTGCAGATGATTTCCTACGAGATGTCGCTCTGCCTCTGCCTCATCGCAGCCGTGGTCATGATCGGCTCCATGCAGGTAAGCGAGATTGTCAACTTCCAGACAGGTCCGTGGAACTGGCTCATCTTCAAGGGCCACATTCCTGCCATCATCGCTTTCGTGGTGTTCCTCATTGCCGGTAATGCCGAGGCCAACCGTGGCCCGTTCGACATGGCTGAGGCTGAGAGCGAGCTGACGGCCGGCCACCACACCGAGTATTCAGGTATGGGCTTCGGCTTCTTCTATCTGGCTGAGTTCCTCAACCTGTTCATCATTGCCGGTATTGCCACCACCGTGTTCCTGGGCGGCTGGGCCCCCGTCAACATCGGCGTTGAGGTGTTCGACAACGTGATGAACTACATTCCCGGCATCGTCTGGTTCCTGGGCAAGGCCTTTGCCGTGGTCTGGCTGCTGATGTGGGTGAAGTGGACGTTCCCTCGCCTTCGTATCGACCAGATCCTGAAGCTTGAGTGGAAGTATTTGATGCCTCTGTCGCTCATCAACCTCGTGCTGATGACCGTCGTGGTAGCACTTGGTCTTTATATTAAATAAGGTATAAGAAACAATGGAAGAAAACAAAACATATTTCGGCGAACTCGGACATGCTGTGAAGACCTTGGCCGTTGGCATGAAGACCACCTGGAAGGAATTCTTCAAGGACTTCTTCACCAACAAGTCGACGGAGCAGTATCCCGAGAATCGCAAGACAACCCTGCACGTCTCAAGCCGTCATCGTGGACGCTTGGTGTTCAAGCGCGACGAGAACGGTGCCTACAAGTGCACGGCTTGTACATTGTGCGAGAAAGCTTGCCCCAACGGAACCATCAAGATTACGGCCCACATGGCTGAGGATCCCGAGACGGGCAAGAAGAAGAAGGTGCTCGACGACTATCAGTACGACCTTGGCGACTGCATGTTCTGCCAGCTCTGTACGAACGCCTGCAACTTCGATGCTATTGAGTTTACCAACGACTTCGAGAATGCTACCTTCCAGCGTGACTCTCTGGTGCTGCATCTCGACAAGGAGGTTTATCAGGGAGGCTCGCTGCCCAACCTTATTGATGGCGGTGCACCCCTGACCATCGGAAAGTTTAACACCAAAACAAAGTAAAGGAATCCTATGGCAAGATTAGTAATGTTTTGCATTTTGGCCGTCATCATTCTCGGTTCGGCCATCATGTGCGTAACGACCAAGAGAATCATGAGAGCCGCTACGTTCCTGCTCTTTGTTCTCTTTGGTGTGGCAGGTATCTACTTCCTGCTTGACTACACGTTCCTGGGAGCCGCCCAGATCAGCATCTATGCCGGAGGTATCACGATGATGTATATCTTCGCTATCCAGCTCGTATCGAAGCGCACCCTTCAGGGTTTGGAGGAGCACGTCAAGGGAAGCCGCGTCCTCGTGGGTGCCCTGGCAGCTCTCATTGGCTTTGGAACAGTGATGATTGTATTTTTCAAGAACCAGTTGTTCGACCTCATGGCAACGATGAGCGAAGGCACCGAGGTGCCGATGGAACAGATCGGACAGGCCATGGTTGGTGCCGACAAGTACGGATGGGTGCTCCCCTTCGAGTTCATCTCGATATTCCTGCTTGCGTGCATCATCGGTGGAATCATGATTGCAAGAAAGGAGGATAAGCAATGATACCCGTAGAGTGTTATTTCGCGCTGAGTGCCATGTTGTTCTTCATCGGCTTCTTCGGCTTCGTGACCCGTCGCAACCTGATTGCGATGCTCATCTCTGTTGAACTCGTGCTGAATGCCGTCGACATCAACTTCGCGGTGTTCAACCGTATTCTCTTCCCCGGACAACTTGAGGGCTTCTTCTTCACCTTGTTCTCCATTGGTGTGAGTGCTGCCGAGTCGGCTGTTGCTATCGCAATTATCATCAACGTTTACCGCAACTTCCATAGTGACCAGGTGAACAGTATTGAAAACATGAAGTGGTAATTCGTAAAAATCGTAAAATCGTAAATTAGTAAATCGTAAATACAATTATGTACGAATATTCATTTTTGATACTTCTTCTTCCCCTGCTCTCATTTGTCCTGCTTGGACTTGCGGGAATGAAGATGTCGCACAAGACGGCAGGTCTCATCGGCACCTGCACGCTCGGTGTGGTGGCGCTGATCAGCTATATGACGGCGTTCCAGTATTTCTTCACCGAAGGACGCACTGCCGAGGGAATCTACCAGACCCTTGTGCCATATAACTACACATGGCTGCCATTGGGCAACCTGCATTTTGATATGGGTATCTTGCTCGACCCGATCTCTGTGGTGATGCTTATCGTCATCTCAACGGTGTCGCTCATGGTACACATCTACTCGTTCGGCTACATGCACGGCGAGAAGGGCTTCCAGCGCTACTATGCGTTCTTGAGCCTGTTCTCAATGTCGATGCTCGGATTGGTGCTCGCCACCAACATCTTCCAGATGTACATGTTCTGGGAACTTGTGGGTGTGAGCAGCTATCTGCTCATCGGCTTCTACTATCCGCTCAGTGCTGCCGTAGCCGCTTCCAAGAAAGCGTTCATCGTGACACGTTTTGCCGACATGTTCTTCCTCATCGGTATCCTCATCTTTGGCTACTACACCCAGTCGTTCAGCTTCTCGTTCCTGCCCGACATCCAATTGACAGAAGGCATGACGCCGTTCGTCGAGGGTATTCCTGCCAAGGCTGTTGCCGCAGGTGCCTTCATCCTGCCCACAGCTCTGGTGCTGATGTTCATTGGTGGTGCCGGTAAGAGTGCCATGTTCCCCCTGCATATCTGGCTTCCCGATGCTATGGAAGGCCCGACTCCTGTGTCGGCCCTCATCCATGCCGCAACGATGGTTGTTGCCGGTGTGTTCCAGGTGGCTCGTATGTTCCCGCTCTGGATTGAGTATGCTCCGCAGACCATGTCGGTCATCGTATGGGTTGGCGTCATCACGGCATTCTATGCTGCTGCCGTCGCCTGTGCCCAGACCGATATCAAGCGTGTGCTGGCCTTCTCGACGATTTCGCAGATTGCCTTCATGATGGTGGCCCTTGGCGTTTGCCTGCCCGGTCATGAGGCAGTACTCGACAATCACACCCAACTGGGTTACATGGCTGGCATGTTCCATCTGTTCACACACGCCATGTTCAAGGCCTGCTTGTTCCTCTGCGCTGGTTGCGTCATCCATGCCGTCCACTCCAACGAGATGGCCTTCATGGGAGGTTTGCGCAGGTACATGCCCATCACTCATGCTACGTTCCTCATTTCCTGCCTGGCCATCGCCGGTATCCCCTTCTTCTCGGGCTTCAGCTCGAAGGATGAGATCATTACGGCATGCTTCCAGTACAGTCCTGTGGTAGGTTGGATCATGACGGGTGTTGCAGCCATGACTGCCTTCTACATGTTCCGTCTGTACTACGGCATTTTCTGGGGTACGGAGAACAAGGAAGCCCATGCTCACCACACTCCGCATGAGGCTCCGCTGACGATGACGGTTCCCCTGATTATCCTCTCGTTGATCACTGTTGGCGTAGGTGTCTACACCACGCTTGGCGGCTTCCTTGGCTGGGGTGGCTCGTTCGGTTCCTTCGTCAGCGCAAGCGGACAGGACTACACCATCCACTTCGACCATCAGATTGCAGCTACCTCTACTATCATTGCCATCCTGAGCATTTGCCTTGCCACCTATATCTACAAGGGTGAGCAGCAGCCCATTGCCGATCGTCTCTACAAGACGTTCCCGAACCTGTGGCGTGCTGCCTACAAGCGCTTCTATCAGGATGAGATTTGGCAGTTCGTCACCCATAAGATCATCTTCCGTTGCGTTTCCATGCCTATCGCGTGGTTCGATCGTCGCGTCATTGACGGAACGTTCAACTTCATGGCTTGGGGTGCCAACGAGGCTGGTGAGAGCATCCGTCCTTGGCAGAGCGGCGACGTTCGCCAGTACGTGGTGTGGTTCCTCACGGGTGCTGTTGCACTGACTTTGATCCTGCTGTGTATGTAATCAGTAAATCGTAAATCCGTAAAATCGAAAATTACATTATGAATATACTGACATTATTTGTTGTAATCCCCGTCCTGATGTTGCTTGGTCTCTGGTTGGCCAAGAACCTCAATCAGGTGCGTGGTGTGATGGTGGTTGGCGCTTCGTGTCTGCTGGCCCTGTCCATTTGGCTGACCGTCTATTTCGTTCAGCAGCGTGCAGCAGGAAATACCGATGTGATGCTTCTTGCCTATAGCACACCTTGGTTCAAACCTCTCAACATAGCCTATGCCATTGGTGTCGATGGAATCTCGGTGGTCATGTTGCTCCTCTCCAGCATCATTGTCTTCACCGGTACCTTTGCTTCCTGGCAGTTGAAGCCTCTGACGAAGGAGTACTTCCTTTGGTTCACCCTGTTGTCGACGGGTGTGTTTGGCTTCTTCATCTCCATTGACCTCTTCACGATGTTCATGTTCTACGAGGTGGCCCTGATTCCCATGTATCTGCTTATTGGCGTGTGGGGTAGCGGTGCCAAGGAGTATTCGGCCATGAAGCTGACGCTGATGCTCATGGGAGGTTCTGCCCTGCTCATCATCGGTATTCTCGGCATCTACTTCTTCTCGGGTGCAACTACGATGAACGTCGTTGAGATTGCCCAGATGCACAACATCCCCGTGGCCATCCAGAAGGTGTTCTTCCCGTTCATCTTCATAGGTTTTGGTGTACTTGGAGCCATGTTCCCGTTCCACACATGGTCTCCCGACGGTCATGCTTCGGCCCCCACGGCTGTGTCTATGTTGCACGCTGGTGTGCTGATGAAGCTCGGTGGCTATGGCTGTTTCCGCGTTGCCATGTACCTGTTGCCTGAGGCAGCTCAGGAGTTGGCTTGGATCTTCTTGATCCTGACCACTATCAGCGTTGTCTATGGTGCCCTTTCAGCCTGCGTACAGACCGACCTGAAGTACATCAACGCCTACTCATCGGTTTCGCACTGCGGCCTCGTGCTGTTTGCCCTGCTGATGATGACGCAGACATCTTGCTCGGGTGCCATCCTGCAGATGCTCTCTCACGGTTTGATGACGGCTCTCTTCTTTGCCCTTATTGGTATGATCTACGGTCGTACTCATACCCGTGACGTGCGCAAGTTGGGTGGTCTGATGAAGATCATGCCTTTCCTTGCAGTGGGTTACCTTATTGCCGGTCTGGCCAACCTCGGTCTGCCAGGCTTCTCAGGCTTCACGGCTGAGATGACCATTTTTGTGGGTTCGTTCATGAATGCCGACACGTTCCATCGTGTGTGCACCATCATTGCCTGTACGTCGATTGTCGTCACCGCAGTCTACATCCTGCGTGTAGCTGGCAAGATCCTGTTTGGCAAGGTGGCCGATCCTCACTACGAGACGCTGACCGATGCTACTTGGGACGAGCGCGTCGCCGTTGCATGCCTCATCTTCTGTGTGGCAGGCCTCGGACTTACGCCGTTCTTCTTCAAGCCCATCATCGACAATGCATTGGTGCCTATTCTTACAGTAGTTAATCCGGCTATGGCCGCACTTTAATAAGGAGGAGGAAACAATATGAACTATTCACAATTTTTACAAATGGTTCCAGAAGCTACCTTGGTAGCCATTCTGATTATACTGTTCTTTGCCGATTTTGCATACTCAAAGAGCGAGAAGAAGCATCCCGTGCTGCGTTGCCTCACTCACACCTTGTTGCTGCTGCAGCTTGTACCCTGTGTGCTGGCCGCTCCTGCCGAGGTGTTTGGAGGTCTCTATGTGTCGACGGCTGCTGCCAATGCCATGAAACTCATCCTCACGGGTGGTACGCTGGTCGTGGCCATCATGGCACAGACGTGGATTGAGCACAACGAGGTGACACGCCGTTACGAGGGTGAGTTCTACATGCTGCTCGTTTCCACGTTGCTCGGCATGTATGTGATGACCTCTTCCGGCCACTTCATGATGTTCTTCCTTGGACTTGAGATGGCTTCTGTGCCCATGGCATGTCTTGTGGCTATGGACAAGTGGAAGAAAGATTCTGCTGAGGCTGGCGCCAAGTACATCCTTACTGCCACCTTCTCGAGCGCCATCATGCTCTATGGCATCTCGTTCATCTATGGTGCTTGCGGCACGCTCTACTTCAACGATGTCGCTCAGGCGCTCACAGTGACTCCGCTCACCATTGCCGGACTGGTGTTCTTCTTTGCCGGACTGGGCTTCAAGCTCTCATTGGTGCCGTTCCACTTCTGGACTGCCGACACCTACCAGGGAGCACCCACCACCGTCACAGCCTACCTCTCCGTGGTTTCTAAGGGCGCTGCAGCCTTTGCACTGTGCACCATCCTGATGAAGGTGTTCGCACCGATGACGGAGCAGTGGGAAATCATGCTCGATGTCGTCATCGTGCTCTCCATCACCATTGCCAACCTCTTCGCCATGCGTCAGACCGAGCTCAAGCGCTTCATGGCCTTCAGCTCCATCTCGCAGGCCGGCTACATCATGTTGGCTGTCATTGGCAACTCGTCGATGGGACTTGCCTCGCTGATGTTCTACACGCTGGTCTACGTGGCAGCCAACCTGGCCGTCTTCGCCGTCATCAGCGTCGTCGAGCAGAACAACGGCGGTACCACCGAGCGTTCCTCGCTGGCTGGTTTCTACGAAACCAATCCGCGTCTGTCGTTCCTCATGACGCTGGCCTTGTTCTCGCTGGCAGGTATTCCTCCTTTCGCAGGTATGTTCTCGAAGTTCTTCGTCTTCATGGCCGCTGCCCAGCAGGGCTCGTTCTGGGCTTACTTCGTGGTGTTCATCGCCCTGATCAACACCGTGCCCAGCCTCTACTACTATCTGCTCATCGTGAAGGAGATGTACATCAAGAAGACTACTACGCCGCTGCCCACCTTCCTGAGCGACTTTGCCACCAAGCTGGCCCTTGCCATCTGCACCGTTGGCATCGTCCTCTTTGGCGTTTGGTCTGCCATCTACGGATGGCTCAGCGCCGTGGCTGCCGCTTAAGCGTTTGGCAGTTGACATTGATCATTGAATAAAGCTCCCTGTCACCTTTCGTTAATTGGTGGCAGGGAGCTTTTCTTGACTCCCTCATTCTTCCTCTTGATAGCAATCTTTTGGCAATGACATATCAGTTGACCCACCGACCTCGGAGAGGTCGAATAATCAGAAACCCCAGGTCTACTGACCTGGGGATAGGAAATGCCGTGTGGGGATGTCGACTTCGAAGATGTCGCACGAAATTATTTCTTCATGATGTGACTGCTCTATATGATATGCTTTTTTCCATTAGGTGCGACTTCTTCGAAGTCGTTTTTTTATGTTTCGCGTTGCATCTCCCCAGGTCAGTAGACCTGGGGTTTCTGATTATTCGACCTCTCCGAGGTCGGTGGGGCATCATCTATATCATTACCAATGCTTTTTCGCTCATAAACCAATGCTTCTCCGCCTATAAGCCAATGCTTATTTGCCCGTAAAACATTGCTTTGAGGGCCATAACTCAATTCTTTATGGCTCGTAACCCAATGCTTTGCAGGTTACATGCCAATGCTTTAGAGTCCATGCCTCAATGCTCCGTCCGATACAGAGCATTGACTCACTGGCAGCAAAGCATTGCTCTATACCCCTAAGAAGCATAGCTTCTTATCGTATAAAGCGATGGCTCCTATGGTATAAAGCTATCCTTTGTACGCCCGAGGTGATAATTATTTATAAAATGTTCATACCCATCATCATTTTTGTTGGCATATTTGAGATTTTTTGTCTACTTTTGCAAACATATATAGGTCATTGGTAATCTATCGAAAAAAGAACAGAAGAGGAAACAAAGAAATGGTGATTCGTGAATTTTTATAATGTCAACAACATGATGAAGAAACTATTATTACTTATGCTAATGGTGGCTGCGTTTGCCCATGCATCAGCGCAGTCAAAGAAAGTGTCGGTTCTTGGCGATTCTTACTCCACTTTCATGGGTGTCATTCCAGCCAATTACTCAACTTTTTATCCCAATGACCGAAACGATGTTACAGAGGTTGAACAGACCTGGTGGAGCCTCTACATCAAGGCAAAGGGCTATGAGTTGGAAAAGAACGATTCGTGGGGCGGAACAACCATCTGCGGTACTGGGTACGGAGGAATGGATTCATCGCACAGCAACTTCATTTCTCGAGTGGATAGCTTGGGGAATCCTGACATCATCTTTGTCTTCGGAGGTACCAACGATGCTTGGGCGAACTCGCCAATAGGTGAATATCAGTATTCGAATTGGACAAAAGACGATTGCAAGTGTTTCCGTCCTGCGCTTGCCTGTCTGATCGACATGCTTCAAAAGCGTTATCCTATGGCAAAACTCTGTTTCATCCTGAACTCAGAGTTAAAAGAGCCTGTCAATGAGTCAATGCGTGAAATCTGCACGCATTACCAGGTACAGCTCGTAGAACTCCATGATATAGAGAAACAGAACGGCCATCCGTCAATAAGCGGAATGAAGAGCATCTGCGAGCAACTGATGGAAGCAGGCCTGTAGCAGGCATCCATCTTTTGAATAAAACCGCATAGGTGCTAATCATAAAAGTGAATGCCTTAACGTTATTAGCTTCAAAGATTCTCTTGATTCATGATTACTAGCTACTTTTGCAAACATAAATAGACAGAGAAATCGGAATTTGTATTATTGTACCAAAGAAATCTATTGGATTAATCGTCCTATTGTTTATGCCTTGTTTTGCTGTTGGTCAAAACTGCGTGGACAGCACAGCATTCAGACAAGATAGCATAGACATTAGAACTGACTCGTTACGTCAGCGGAATGCTATGTACAACTGTGATACAGTTAGAAAAGACAGTTTTCCAAAGCAGCACAGACTATTTTTTGTCCGCAAAGAGCAAGGACTGACACGAGGCATAAGTCCTAATGTAGTAAAAATGCAGAAGTTCGATCCTTACAAGAAGAAGTTTACCGATTTACGAATAATGGAAACTATCGGTTCGCACATAAGAAGATAAGTAAATTCCAATTTATCTTCATCAATTAGCCTTCCTTCGGGACACTATTTCGGCCATCTTTTCTACCTTTTACAGATAGATGATAGGCAAACAAACATCAGTCGCACCAGGAATGCTGTGTTTAGACGGTTTCCTGGTGTGACTGGCATCATAGTCTTCTTATTATGCTAATCTTTCGTAAAGTACGTTAAATCAACGATTTGTGCGTTTCATTCTAGTGAAAGTCCGACTTTTTGTCCGCATTCGATAGAAATGAAAGATTCTAAACGAACGTTGAATTTGAAAAGATTCGGAACTGTTTATAGCCCTGAAAGCATCAAATGATTCTCACACTTTTTGAATGAAAGTATTTATGAACGATGACCCAATTAGAGCAAGCATTAACTTTATTTATCTCCAAAGACTCGCATAAGTCGAGATTTTTATCTACTTTTGCAGAATAAATAGATAGATAAATCGTTATTTAGTGAAGAGGATTTTCATATGAAACAGTTATTAGTTGCTGTGTTTTTAATTATATCACCAGTGCTGCAAGCACAAAATTGGGAGAGGGTTTCCAATCAGGTAAATGTAGAGAACAATGCAGACCCTAACAAGGCATTGGTCTATGATTTGTGGAAATCATTTTTGGAGGCTCATGATGACTCCGCTTCTTTTTTCCCCCAGTGGAATGAAGCAGACAAGCACAAATGGAAACAGCCCGACCTCATCAGTAGTGAAGGTTTCCTAAATATAAATCTTTATGCTTATCTTAATAAGGTATTGGAGATACGGCCTGAAAACGGTACGTATGTAATCCGTTCAATGTTCTACACGCCTTATAACGATAACAAAGATGTATTTGTGCTTGCAATAACCAACCACATTGTAAAAAAAGACGAGAAAGGCGAGTTTAAGATTTACAATTGGTTAGATTACTACACACGTAATTGGCCACGCAAGACGGTAGGACTGATAGATTACATCTATTATCCAGAATTCCACTTTAATAAAAAGAAAGCACAGGAAGCAAACGACCTGATCAATATGCTGCATGACAAACTGGATGTAAATCTCCCCCAGCGTATCACACAATACATTGCTCCCAATGTATACGAACAGCAAAAAATGAAGGGGTATGACTATCTTATCGGCATGGGGGATGAACAAGGCAATTCCGGCGGCACCTTCGATAGAAAGAACTTCATTATTTATGGAGATTCTGCTGGCGGAGAAAACTATCAGCACGAAATTGCACGGCTTATAAATCCGACATATCCTGATGCCCATTTGCTGTTAGTACAAGGGATGGCTGAATATGTGAATACTGAGCAGATAGAATTTGGTTTATCCCATAGACAGCACTACGGGAGAATGAAGGAATGGTTAGATTTGCATCCAGACTCAGACATATCGGACATGGATGGCAAGTTCTACACCATGGACAATCAGACAGCCCCTGCATATCTTGTTGGTAAAATTGTGTGTCACGAACTATTTAAGAAAGATGGCTATCAGGCATTAAAACGCGCATTGGTCGCAGGCGAGGATGATGCGTTGTTTTTCAGATTTCTTCAAAATGAGATAGGTGTTAGCAAGGACCGTTTTAACCAATGGATGCGTGAAAAAATAATTTTATATTCAAAAGAAGATATTCCACCATTGCAATAAAAGTAAATTCCAATTTATCTTTATAAAAAAGCCGAGTTTCCACCTCTCGCGGGCAAATGGCGGGAAAAACAAACACAAGTTGCACCAGGAATGCCGTGTATATGCGGTTTCTTGGTGCGACTGGCATAATAGGGGCATGATAATCATTTAGTATAGTCATCATTTTGAAAGCATCGCACCAGCGGATAATTCTTCGAGGGCCGAATAATTACATAATCCCTTTTGCTAATCGATTCTTTAATTCTTGAATTCAATGCCCGAAACGAAAAAAAACTCCCTGCCGCCTTATGCTGAAGGTCGGCAGGGAGTTTTCTCTTTTTCCTTTTTACTTCTTCTCTTTTCCTGTTTACTCTTTGATATTCGGCTCCTCAAGGCCAAGTCCCTTCTTGCGGTCGACAACCTTCAGCAGGAGGCCGAGCAGCAGGGCAGCCACGCCAAGGCAGGCGAGCATGACCAGCGGCCAAGTGTAGTCGAACTGTGTGGGGTCTGTGACACCAGGATTGGTCTTGTCGAGCACCTTACCAATGAGCAGGGGGAACAGCCAGAGGCCGATGTTCTGAATCCAGAAGATCAGCGCATAGGCCGAACCAATCACCTTGGCATCCACCAACTTGGGCACTGAGGGCCACAGCGAGGCAGGTACGAGCGAGAACGATGAACCCAGCACCAGAATGGTCACGTAGGCGATAACGATACCGCCAACGGCGTTGCCCTTGAACAGCGGCAACACGAAGGCAAACGTCAGGTGGCAGGCGATGAGCAGTAGCGAACCCAGCACGAGCATCGATGCAGCCTTACCCTTATGATCGACGTATGAGCCGAGTATCGGCGTAATCAGCACGGCGAGCAAGGGGAACACTGCGAAGATGGACTCAGCCGACTGACGCATATAACCCATGTAGCAATAGGTGATGAGGGCCACGATGGAGATACCCAGCAGACCATACTTCTTGTTCTTGTCTTTCATGAAGTTGCTGGCAAAACCGGCAGCGGCAACGACGAGCATGATGACGTATTGCACGATGGTCACCGACGGACTTGCCCAGAACGAATCCTGTGCGGGCTCTGTCAGCGTCAGGTTGCACTGCAGCATGTTCACGGCATACTTCTGGAAGGGGAAGATGGCCGAGTAGTAGAGCACGCAGAGCAGGGCCACGAGCCAGAAACCGCTGTCGGAGAGAATCTTGCCGATGTCGCTCACCTTGAACGGATCGTCCTTCTCCTCAGCCTCGCCTGTCTGAGCGTCCAGCTTGCGGTCCATGAAGAAGTAGACGATGAACATCATCAGGGCAATGCACATGAGCACCACGCCAAAGGCTACCGAACGAGTCACGCTGATGTTACCGCCCAACTTGGCGAAGAACGGCGAGAATATCATGCAAGTGGCAACGCCCAGACGAGCCAATGCCATCTCTGAACCCATTGCCAGGGCCATCTCGCGACCTTTGAACCACTTCACGATACCACGACTCACCGTGATGCCAGCCATTTCGCAGCCGCAACCGAATATCATGAAGCCGCAGGCAGCAAACTTTGCCGAAGCAGGCATGCCCAGATAGAATGGCGACACGCCCAGTTCATCGAAGATGGGGATGTAGTTCAGGTTGTTCGTAAACCATGTCTCCAGGCCGCTGCCCATGAACGACTCGCTCACGGCGTACCATTTGATGATAGCACCGATGAGCATCACGGCACCCGAGAGTACAGCCGTGAAGCGTACGCCCATCTTGTCGAGGATGATACCTGCGAAGATGAGGAAGAACACGAACACGTTGAGGAACACTTCCGAGCCTTGCATCGTTCCGAAGGCCGTAGAGTCCCATCCGCGAGTTTCCTGCATCAGGTCCTTGATGGGCGACAGGATGTCCATGAAGATGTACGAACAGAACATGGCCAAGGCCAGTAGCAACAGGGCAGTCCAACGCATGCCTGCCGAGTCGCGCAGAGTTTTTTGAATTGTTTCAGTCATAATTGTGATCAACTTTATTTATGAATTTTCTCTATTCCGTTCCTTTTCGAAAGCACTCTTTGTGATTCCGCTTTTCGTTTTTCCGTGCAAAGGTACGAATAAGTGAGCGGAAAGCAAAAGAAAAGACAAAGTTTTTTCATTTTACTTTCCCGAGCGAAAGTACTTTCAGCAAAGTCTAAGGCGACGAATAAGTGAGCGAAAAGCAGGAGGAATGGCAAAGCTTTTTTAATAGTTTGCCGTTATGGGTAGAACACGAACTTCGTTCCTTTTATGCCTTCGCCGTCGTAATCGGCTGAAATAGGGAACTGGCCGCAAAGGCTGCTGATGGATTCCTCGTCCAGGTGAACCGTCAGTTCGAGTTCTATTGCCATCCTACGCTGCGAATAGCTGAGGTTCCAAATTGATTCGCCCAGAACGGCATTCACCACGGTTCTGATTTCGTCCTGAGTGCGCCAGATGGCATCGAAGTCGGCTTCTGTCATAGGCCTATATTGCGTCGTTTTGATGCTTCACGCTTATGGTTCTCCGACGATGGTCGCTACTAATCTCCTTGCTCCGCCATGATTGCGATACTCGCAGAGATAGATGCCCTGCCAGGTTCCCATGTTCAGACGTCCGTCAGTGATGGGGATGGTCAGGCTCACACCGCTCAGCGTTGACTTGGCATGAGCAGGCATGTCGTCGGCACCTTCCAGCGTGTGATCGTACTCAAGGCGGTTTTCTGGAACAAGGCGGTTGAAGATGGTTTCCATATCGCTTCTGACGTCAGGATCGGCATTTTCGTTGATGCTCAGTCCGCAGCTCGTATGCTTGCAGAAGATGTTGACGATGCCGATTCTTGGCAGCCGTGGCAGCTGACGAACTATTTCGCTCGTCACCAGATGAAAGCCCCTTGGTTTGGGAGTCAGCGTAATCTCAGTTTGCTGTATCATTTCTTCCAGGCATTTACTACTTCGCCGATGTACATCGAGTGTATGCCGGCAGGGAAGCGGGCGTACATGTTCTGCGGCACCTCGCTCTTAAAGTACTTTGGCTCGAATGGAGCGGCATACATAATCTGGCATTCTATCACCATGGCTGCCTCGGTATAGTATGGCGTACCGTTAGCAGTGTAGGCCGTGTGGAGTCCCAAGGCCTGAGCCTTGTCGCCGTCGCGTCCGCTCTTTGTCCCCATGTAGCGCAAAACCTTGCTCTGCTCAACGTCGAAGGCCATCACGGTAAAGTATTCAGCCTTGTCCAAGAACTCCTTCGTGTAGCGTTTCTCGGCTACGTAGACGGTCAGGGCAGTGCGTCCCCACAGCGTTCCTATGCCACCCCAGCCAATCGTCATGGCGTTGCTCTTTTCAGCATTACCTGCTGCCAGCAATTCAGCATCGTTGAACCACTGGAAGCCGTTTTCCGTGAAGTCCTCCCTCACGTCGAACTTCGAAAATCCGTGGTCTTCCTGGGCGAACACGTTACTTGGCAAGATCATCAAGAGCCCGAACAGAATTGTTGCAATCATAGTTTCCTTCATGTGTTTGTGCATTTTTATGTTGATAGTGCAAAGTTACAAAGCAAAAACGATATGTGCCCGAAATGGGAACACTTTTGTATTCATTTTAACGAGTTTTAGTACTTTGAGACAAATGGTAAGACTTACCCAACTGCAAGGAAAGGCTATGGGTGGGCGAGCATAGCGAGGAAATCGCAGCGCCATTTTATCCTACTTGGTTTCCCTTAAAAAATTAGGCTCGGCCGCTGCTTATTTGGAATTAGCGGTAACGCTAATTCCTATAGCGGCTTTGCCGCTTTATTCACTAACACTACTTGTAGGGTTAACGTGAGTTCGACGTAAGAAAAGTGTTAAAAAAGTTGTGGGAATGGAATATTTTTAGTAACTTTATAGGTGATAATCAAAGAGTTACGAACAAATA
>CACYJV010000027.1:0-46046 GCA_902774815.1 uncultured Prevotellaceae bacterium
GGCTGAAAGACATTTGCTGTAATTCGATTGAGACCAAGTTCCTTTATTGCAATCTCACACACTTGTCCCACAGCCTGGCTCATCAGGCCACGATTCCAATAGTCTTTCAATAACATGTAACCTAATTCGCCGTCAAGCCTGTATATATCTGCTTTTCGTTCAACGGAAACACTACCAACAATCTTCCCATCTACGACCATTGCGCGAAAAGTTCCGTCAATGCCTTCGCTTTTGGCAACCATATTCAGCCACCAATTAGCATCATCTTCTGTATAAGGATTCGGCAATCTGTCTGACAAGTATGTTCTATCAACGGCATTGCATAATTCCTTCAGTTCTTTTTTGTCAGCCAAACACCATTTCCGCAATTCTACTTTCATACCGCTAAATTCCGATTTATCTAGCTGTGTCAAACTTACTTTTCTTTTCAAAGATTAACCTTGTTGACTGCATCAATGTATCTGTTTTCAATACATAAGAACCAAATCCCGTTTTGACTTCGCGATGAACAACACCTTGAAACACGTTTCTAAGCTCATATTTCTTCTTTCCCTTTCTTCAATCATGGAACATGCCCCCACGAAGAACGAAAGGAGGGAAGAAAATGTGTGTGCCATCACTCAAAATTTTGAGGTTATGGAACATAAACAATCGGTGAAAAGTTGGCTTAAAAAGTGTAAATTCACTGTTAGAAAGTGTTTAGTGGAATTTGCCGAAAAATGCGTTTTAGAGCATCAAAAACGAATGATTTTTAACCCTAAAATGTCGGGTACACAGGGCTGGATTTTGGAATATTTCGTTGTTTCGCTTATTCACTTAACGCTCTGTATATAAATAGTTTAGGGTTAATTATTTGCCATTATATTGCGATGACATCGCCATCTGCAATATTATTCCCAAAAGTTAACACTATTTTCGCTAAAAATTGTAGCTTAGTGTATACTCAATGTACACTTAGTGTATACTCAGTGTATACTTAGTGTATACTCAGAGGATATTACTGTTACCCGCCAACAAATTGACTACCAGTAATTTACAGAGAATTTGACGACCGTAGTGTATATTGTGTATATATTTTTGTCAACAAAAACTGAAATTAAGAGAAAAAACTATCAACCTAAATCAGTACACCTCAGTATAAAAAAGAATCGACAAAGCAAAGGAAACAAATGAAAAACTCCCTCACCATGTCTGGCAAGGGAGTATCTGGGGAAACGTTATGAAACCACTATGCACAAGGTCGCGAGAAGGGACGGCCCACATGGCCGCTGATGGAGTTCTCGCCCAGGATTCCCCCAGAATAATCCAGCCTTGTTTTCTTACCTGTAGGGGCAGACTCCCGTGTCTGCCCGCACAAAGAAACGTCATCACCCATCGGGCTGACACAGGAGTCAAGCCCCTACTTGCGGGCTGACACGGGAGTCTAGCCCCTACTTGCGGGCTGACACAGGAGTCAAGCCCCTACTTGCGGGCTGGGAGTCTAGCCCCTACTTAGCCGTGAAGCTAGTGACGCTGGTGGTGCCTTTTGCGGTAGAGCCAATGTAGAGTCCGTGGAATGCCGTGGTGGCATCGGTGGGTTCAGAGGTAGAATATTTGATGGTGTAGCTGCTGCCTTTGGTCATGCCTTTTGCCGTGAAGAGCCCGAGCGAACTGGAGACGGCAACGGGGAAGCTATAGGTGACGAGGTTCGTACCCGATGCATCGGCAAGTGTGTAGTAGCGTCCGGCCTGATAACTGATGCTGCTGGTCACGAAGGCATAGCCCTGGGCAGCATTGCTGATGGTGCTCGACGATGAGCCACCGCCCCAGCCACCACCGCCGCCTCCCTGTGAGGCGCCAGCGCTGATGCCGATTCCCTTGCCAGTAATCTGTATGTAGGAGTTGTTGTCGCAGTCGAAACCTTCCTCAGGTGCACCTTTTGAGGTATAGGCGAAGACGGCTCCGTCACCTATGGTGATGGCTCCCGTACGTCCGTAGTTGCTGTCGATGGCATCGTTGCCGTTGGAGTAGCACACGGTGGCTCCTCCTGCGAAGGTGATTGCACCTGCAGAGTTGATGCAGTCGTCGTAGCAAGCGTAGTAGTGCTGACCACCCTCGACGGTGATGCTGGTCTTTGACTCAAGTCCCTCGGCACCATTGGTCTTGGTGCTTACCGTCGTGGTGCCGCCGCGCAGCGTGATGGCACCCTGTACCTTGATGCCCTTAGACGATGAGCTGGTGCTCGACGAGCCACCCCAACCGCCGCCACCGGGACGACCACCGCCACCACCCGACGAACTGCCGAGTTGAGAACCCGAAGTGTTGACGACGAGCGTCGGGCCGGTGCCGTCGGCAAGTCCCTGCGTGTAGGTACCGCTGCTCTTGATGCCCTTACCACCTGTACCACTCATTGTGATGGTGATGTCGCCGGCGTTCAACGCGATGGTGGCATCGGCCTTCAGTCCCTTGGCAGTGTAGGTGGTATTGTTGGCAATCTGTCCTGCACCGCTGCCCGTAATCTTCAACGTGCCGCCATTGGTGACGATGGTATTGGCAGAGACACCACGTGATGCCAAACCCGACGGTGTCAGCGTGAGCGTTCCGCCATTCAGCGTGAACGTGTCGTCGGCCTTGACGCAAGCGGCATAGGAGGCATCGCCCGAGGCATAGGTATAGCTACCGCTGACCTTGGCAATGAGTTCACCACCATCGACCTGCACACTGCCTTCCGACTTGATGGCCTTGCCTGCGGCTGCGGAGGTTGTGATGTTAAGGGTGCCACCCGTGAGCGTGAAGAGGGCCGTGTTGTCCTCGTCCTCACTGAGAGGGATGACCTGTTCGTTGTCGTCGGTCTTATAACTGAGCTGTAGGCCGTCGTCGCCTACATTATTGATCGTAACATTGCCACCCCGCATCTCGAAATACTGGTTCACGTTGAAGCCATCGCCCACGGCCTTGAGCACGTTGATGGTGCCAACTGACTTCTTCAGCAGCACGTACTCCTTTCCCCAGAAGGCGTGAGCAGTGTTGCCCGTCAGGTTGAGGGTGCCTGCGCCACGAAACTCCGTGTGGCCCTTCACGGCAAAGCATGCCTTCTGCGCACCATTCTGACCGTCGGAAAGCGTGTTGGTGGTGCCATCGGCCAGTTCGACGTTGATGCGCTTGCCACAGCGGATGTTGATAGCAGCCGAGTCGGGATTGGTGATGCTGACACCCTGAAGCACAAGGGTGGCCTTCAGCGAGCCATCCATATAGAATGAGCCCTGCGTAGCGGTGCCTTTGAGCGTGTAAGTAATCTCGTCGGGCAGGTCGTTGTGTTGGACGATGGCGACGTGACCGCCCTTGGCCACGACATCGAGATAGCGTGCCACGTTGCCAGCCACGCGAACCTGAGCCGTGCTGCCACTGTAGCTGACGTCGACGGTGTTATCGGTCACGGAACTGTCGTCAATATAAATCTGATCGACCTCGCTGGTGGCGAAGGTCTTCTGCAGGATGGTCAGCGTGGAGGCATCGGCATAGGTCATGTCGCCGGTCTGGGCAGCCGGGAAGGCATAAGTAATCTCACCCGTCTGCACGTTCACTGTCTGAGCGGTGGTCGACAGGGGCTGCCATGCCGTCAGCATTGCTACGGCAGATACTATGATTTGGAGTTTCTTCATTTTGTCATTCCTTTCTTGTTGAATCCTTAGCCAATAGTGATATTGGTGTGGCAAAAATACAAAAAAAAGTTTGTCTGCCGCAAAATAATCAGCAAACAAACCTTATTTTTCTGCAAAAACCGCTGCTATGGCATCAGAACTTATACTTATATCCCAGTCCAAGAATGTGCATGTCGGGCTCGCTGTCGAATTCGTCGTTGCGAATGTCCTGATAGCGATAGTAGAAGTTCAGGGTATGGACTTTGCGAATCTTCCATTCGGCACCCAGCGTGTAGCGCACCTTCTGCACCGACCAAGCATTGGTCAGTTCGACGCTGGCATAGGGATCGACCTTGCACGAGGGAATGTCGTAGTCGACCTGCAGACGTGAGCGCAACACGTTCTTGCCCTTGCCCTTGTAGGTCTTCTCGCTTTCGTCCTTGACAAGTTCCATCAACTCGCCCGTCGTGCCATCGTACTCGTAGAAGTCACGGCTGGCGGTCTTCTCAGGACGATAGGTGTACTGCCAGCGCTCGCGCAGCGACAGTTTGAAACGGCCAACATCGACACTGCCTTGCAAACCGGCATAGACACGGTGGCGTATGCCCCAGTACTGAGCCTGACGCTTCACCTTGCCATACCAGGGTTCACCCTCGTCGTCCTCATCGTCGTAGTAGGAACACTTCTCGTTGTTATCGTAAAGCAGGGTATAGCCTGCACCAGCCTTCAGCCACTTCGTGAGTTTGTAGCTGCCACTGAGTCCGAAACTCCAGCGGTCCATCTCGCCGGAATTATCGCGGGTACGCATCTCGGCTTCCAGACCGAGGCTGAACTTTTTGTTGACCTTCTTTTCGAGTTCAACAGACGTCCACATGCCGAAGTCGTCGCTCTGTGCCGAGCAGGGCTGCTGGACGAAGAAGAGTCCTAAGAATACAACCAAGAGTATTCTGGCCAATGGTTTATTCTGCGTAGAAGATTGATTTTTGTTCATGACATGATAGGTGATGGGTGATGATGATTAGACGGTGGTGAGATCGGCCTTGCTGAGTTTCAGTTTGTTGTCAATGGAATTGGGTTCCTTGCGGTTGGGTTCCTTGTAATAGACCTTTACCATGGCCATGTCGCGCAGCATGTCAACAGCACCTACTTCGACATTGATAATCTGCAGACCAAGGCGAGCCTCGAGATCGGCAACGAGTTCCTCACGACGCTCGGGTACGATGAGTTCAATGCGGTCGTACTGCACGAGCTTGGTGTGCTGGATGCGCAACCGCTTCTCGCAAAGCCAGATGGCAATGACGACGACGATGTCGGTAAGCAGGATTTCGGCTGTGGTGGCCGAACTGGCAATGGCATTGACCACGGAGAGCGAAATGATGACGAAAAGATAGGTCATCTCGCGGACAGGCATCGCATCGGTGCGATAGCGCATGATGGAGAAGATGCCGAACAGACCTATACCAATGCCCATGGAAGTCTTGCCACCGAGCTTATCGAGTCCGAAGATCATGAAGAACACGAGGAAGAAGATGGCGATGCTCGTGAGCAGGAAGGTGAAATAGAAATCGCGCCGCTTGCTCTTTTGATAGTAAAGGCGGTCGATGATAAACCAGTTGAATGCCAAACAGATGACGAAGCGTATCATCATCTCGACAAAGTCGGGCGTCAATGTGAAATTAAGTAGACTGTTCATTGGGTGATGGATGATGGATGATAGGTAATGATAAATAGTCAGGACGAGGCAGAGGCGAGGATTTTGCGTACGTCGATGAGTTTCGGCTTGAAACGGTTGACGGGCAATTGTGAATTGGTCAGAGCCGAGCCCATGCAGTACTTCGAGAAACCATGCGGATGGATGCGCAATTGGCGGAGCATCTCGAGCACAGGCGAATAGCATAGGCCATCGCGCTTGAGTTCAATGATGACGAGTGGTCCCATTTCGAGGTTCTTTCCGCTGACAAGGTTGAAGAATTTCAGTCCTGTGTCGATGGTCAGGCGCTCGGTCTTTGCACGGTTGACAAGCGTAATGCGGTCGAAGTTGTTTCGTATAGCGGGTTGCAGCGTTTCGATATCATAACGCAGATGGTCGGCCAGGAACTCACGCTTCACGGCATCAGCAAGGTCCATGTCGCCCACCTTGATTCGTTTCTTCTTTGTTCGGCCATGGTTGTTCTTCGTCTTTACCTCCATGAACTGCAAGTTGCTGCCCACATAGGTACGGAAGCGCATCTTCTGGCGACCGCAATGGCCAGCCTGATGGATACGGTACATGGCGAAGTCGTCCGTGTCGAAGTAGGTGGTGTCGTAGCGTGAGAGACGTACACCATCGATATCCTGAGCCCAGTAGTCGTCGTGAGCCATCTGGAGCAACTGCAGCAACTTTTCCTGCGTCGTCACGAACTTCGTGTCGATGCGGTTCATAAGCCTGATATCGCTCATCTCAGCTAGCGTAATCGGCTCGAACGTGGTCAGGATGTCGTTAAGTTTGGTCATATCGTCTCAAAAAAACTGCTGCAAAGATAGCCATTTTTATCCACCTGCAAAAAGTTATCAGTCAAAGGGCATAGTTTTTCAGCCAATGCTGCCTTTGCTGATGAGATATTCGGCTATCTGCACGGCATTCAGGGCAGCACCCTTGCGAATCTGGTCGCCAGAGAGCCAGAGCGTCAGTCCACAGTCGTCGGCCAAATCCTTGCGGATGCGTCCCACGAAGACGTCGTCCTTACCAGCCGTCTCAAGAGGCATGGGATAGAGCAGCTGCGAGGGATCGTCCTTCAGCGTGCAACCCGGGGCAGCGGCTATGGCCTCGCGAGCCTCTTCGACGCTGATGGGGCGCTCGGTTTCAATCCAGACGCTCTCGGAGTGACTACGCAGCGAACTCACACGTACACAAGTAGCCGAACAACGAACGTCGGAGTGCAGGATCTTGCGCGTCTCGTTGAACATCTTCATTTCTTCCTTTGTGTAGCCGTTATCAGTGAACACATCAATCTGTGGAATCACGTTGTAAGCCAACTGATGCGGGAACTTGCTGACGGTAACGGGCTTGCCTTCGACAAGCTGCTCGTACTGCTGTTGCAGCTCGGCCATGGCTGCTGCACCGGCACCGCTGGCACTCTGATAGGAACTGACATGGATGCGGCGGATGTGGCTGAGCTTTTCGAGTGGCTGAAGCACCACTACCATCATGATAGTCGTGCAGTTGGGGTTGGCAATGATGCCGCGCGGACGGTTCAGCGCGTCCTCGGCATTACACTCGGGCACCACAAGAGGAACGTCAGGATCCATACGGAAAGCACTGGAGTTGTCGATCATCACGCAGCCATGCTTTGTGATGGTTTCGGCAAAATCTTTCGAGGTGCCACCACCTGCCGAGACGAATGCTACATCGACATCGCGGAAGTCATCGTTATGCTGAAGCAATTTGACCGTAAGCTGCTGCCCGCGAAACTCGTATGTACGGCCAGCACTACGCTCTGAGCCAAAGAGCACCAATTCATCGATAGGGAAATTGCGCTCGGCGAGAATGCGCAGGAACTCCTGTCCCACTGCTCCGCTTGCGCCTACTATTGCTACTTTCATATCGTTTGTGTTGATAAATGTGGACTGCAAAAATACAACAATAAAACGAAAATCACATCGAAACTCATAGGTTTTTTAGCTTTTTTAGTAACAAAATGGTTTGATTGCTTTGCTTTTTCTATTTTTATGCGTACTTTTGCACTGCAAACCCTCAACATCCAACACCCATTACTCATTACCCATGCTATCGCACTATTTCCCCATTACCGATCCCACGCTGACATTCCTTGTGGTGTTGCTCATCATCTTGTCGGCGCCTATCGTCATGGGTAAGTTGCGCATTCCCCATATCATCGGCATGGTACTTGCAGGTGTCCTCGTAGGGCGTTATGGACTGAACATCTTGGAACGCGACTCCTCATTCGAGTTGTTTGGCAGGGTAGGACTCTACTACATCATGTTTCTGGCTGCGCTGGAGATTGACATGGATGGTCTGCGAAAGAGCAAAGCCCGCATCGCCGTGTTCGGACTGCTGACGTTCTTCATCCCCTTCATCCTCACCTACGTCACCTCCATAGGACTGCTCGGCTATAGCCACGAGACCTCCTTCCTGTTGGGCGCCATCATGTCGTCGAACACGCTCATCGCCTACCCTATCGTAGGACGCTACGGCCTACAGCGCAAGCCCAGCGTACTCTACAGCGTCGGCGGTTCCATGCTGGCTCTGCTGCTGGCACTCATCTGTCTGGCTGCCCTTGAAGCTGCCCTCGGCAGTGGTGGAGGCGTGTGGTTCTGGATGTTCTTTGCAGCCAAACTTACTGCATTCGTTGCTGTGCTGCTCCTGCTCTTGCCACGGCTGACGCGCTGGTTTCTGCGCCGCTACAGCGATGCCGTGATGCAGTTCATCTTCGTCATGGCAATGCTCTTCATGAGTGCTGCCCTGAGCGAGGCCATCGGTCTCGACGGCATCGTCGGAGCATTCCTCGCCGGCCTCATACTGAACCGTTTCATTCCCCATGTGTCGCCACTGATGAACCGCATTGAGTTCATCGGCAATGCCATCTTCATCCCCTATTTCCTCATCGGCGTGGGCATGCTCATCAACCTGCGGTTGCTCTTCCATGGAGGAGGCATCCTATGGGTGGTACTCGCGATGGTATTCTTCGGCACTGTGGGCAAGGCAGCTGCCGCCTACGTGACCAGCGTGCTCTTCCGACTCCCCCTGTCGTCAGGCCACATGATGTTCGGTCTTACCTCAGCTCACGCTGCCGGTGCCATCGCCATCGCCATGGTAGGCATGCAGACAACGTCCAGTTCGGGACAGATACTGGTGAGCCCTGATGTGCTCAACGGCATCATCATCATGATTCTCTTCACATGCATCATCTCCACACTCATTACCGAACAGGCTGCACAACTCATCATCATTCGCGACAAGGAAGTAGCCAGCGAGAACGACGCAGCGGCCGACGACGAGCGCATGCTCATACCGGTGAAGTATCCGGAGTATGCCACCGAGCTCATCAATCTCGCCCTGTTCATGCGCAACACGAAGCTCAACCGTGGATTGGTGGCTCTCAACGTGGTTTACGATGATACCAATATGCTGAAGAACCAAGAACAAGGGCAGCAACTGCTGGAGCAGGTTGCCAAGCAGGCAGCAGCCGCCGACGTTCGCATGCAGACGCAAGTAAGAATAGCAGCCAACATAGCCAACGGCATCAAACACGCTTTCCAAGAGTTCCGCGCTAGCGAAATCATCATCGGACTGCATGGTGCAAAGGGAGAATGGAAAGCAGAAAGAGGAAAGATAAGCGGGAACACTATTCCTGAAAGCGAAGCGACAGATGCTACGCTCACTACTCTCACTTCCATCCCCTCCCCTTTATCCGGCGGATCGTTTTGGGGAAAATTCCATCAAAGCCTGTTCAATGGTCTCAGTCGACAGATTATCATGGCTCGACTCCGGCAGCCCCTCAGCACCATACGTCGCATACAGGTGGCCGTTCCTTCGCGGGCGCAGTTCGAACCGGGCTTCTACCGATGGCTTGAACGACTGGCACGACTGGCATCCACATTGGAGTGCCGCATGCAATTTCACGGACGTAGCGACACTTTGGCATTTGTCAACCAATACTTGCGCAACCGTCACCCGCACGTACGGGCTGAATACCTATCCATGCCGCACTGGAACGAACTGCCACGACTGGCCTCATCTATTGCTGAAGACCATCTCTTCGTGGTCGTCACGGCCCGTAAGGGAACCGTTTCGTACAAGGGAGCCATGGAACGACTGCCAGATGAGTTGACGCGCCACTTTTCAGGCACCAACCTCATCATCATCTTCCCCGACCAATTTGGCGACCGCATGGATGAAATGACCTTCGCACAGCCACAACATACGGAGGAACTCTCTGCCTACGATTTGATCCGGAAGTGGACTCAGAGACTCAGATTTGGGAGTTGGAAAAGTTAGTAGTTATAATTGAAAAATAAAATAATGATAAAAACCTCGAACATCACCAAGAGCTTCGGCTCACTGCAAGTGCTGAAAGGCATCGACCTCAACGTTGAGAAAAGCCAGATCGTCAGCATCGTCGGACCGTCGGGAGCAGGTAAGACCACTCTTCTGCAAATCATCGGCACTCTCGACCGTCCTGATACGGGATCCATCATCATCGACGGCATCGACGTCACAACGCTCAATCAGCGCCAACTCAGTAACTTCCGTAACCAACACATCGGTTTCGTGTTCCAATTCCATCAGTTGCTGCCAGAGTTCACCGCCATAGAGAACATCATGATTCCTGCCTTCATTGCCGGACGTAGCACAAGCGAAGCTCATCGACGCGCTATGGAACTGCTCGAGTTCATGCGACTCACCGACCGTGCACATCACAAGCCTGCCGAACTATCAGGAGGTGAGAAACAGCGCGTGGCCGTAGCACGAGCATTGGTCAACAACCCTGCAGTCATCTTGGCCGACGAACCCAGCGGATCGCTTGACACACAAAACAAACAGGAACTCCACCAATTGTTCTTCGACCTACGCGACAAGTATGGACAGACATTCGTCATCGTTACCCACGACGAACAACTCGCAAGCATCACCGACCGCACCATACACCTACGCGACGGACTCATCGTCTGAACAGGTTCAATACCCGGAACCATATAAAAAAGAGGGCATCCCATGCACACAATTGTTGCGGGATGCCCTCTTTTGTATCGTTTATTGCCGCTGTCAGGTCCTTAGAACTCAGCGTTCTTCGGTGTGCGCGGGAATGGAATGACGTCACGGATGTTCTGCATACCGGTGACGAAGAGGATGAGTCGCTCGAAGCCGAGTCCAAAGCCTGCGTGTGGGCAGCTACCCCAGCGACGTGTGTCGAGGTACCACCAGAGGTGGGTCATGTCCATTTCGCGGCGATTGATCTCTGACATCAACTTGTCGTAGCTCTCTTCACGCACAGAACCGCCGATAATCTCACCAATTTGCGGGAATAGCACGTCGGTGCCCTGCATGGTGGGACCTGGTGCCACTGCTCCACGATAACCGACGGAACCACCATCGGCAGTCTCAGCATTCTGCTTCATGTAGAACGACTTGAAAGCACGCGGATAGTCGGTCATGATGACGGGCTTGCGGAAGTGCTCCTCAACGAGGTAGCGCTCATGCTCAGAGGCAAGGTCGTCGCCCCAGTTGCATGGGAATTCGAACTTCTTGCCGTTCTTGATGGCTTCCTGCAGGATGCGGATACCCTCAGTGTAGGGCAGACGCACGAAACTATCGGTAAGCACTCCTTCGAGGCGGGCAATCAGCGTCTTGTCAATCATCTTGTTGAGGAACTCCAAATCGTCCTTGCAGTTATCGAGTGCCCAACGGACACAGTATTTGATGAAATCCTCTTCGAGGTCCATCAATTCCTCCTGGTCGATGAAGGCAACCTCGGGCTCTACCATCCAGAACTCGGCCAAATGGCGGGGCGTGTTGCTGTTCTCGGCGCGGAAGGTAGGACCGAAGGTATAGATGGCACCGAGTGCAGTGGCACCAAGTTCGCCTTCAAGCTGTCCGCTAACGGTGAGCGATGTCTGCTCGCCGAAGAAGTCATCGTCATAGATGATCTTTCCCTGGTCGTCTTTACGCAAGTCGTAAAGGTTCTTCGTGGTCACCTGGAACATGTTGCCTGCTCCCTCACAGTCGCTGGCAGTAATGAGAGGTGTATGGAAATAGAAGAATCCATGCTCGTGGAAATAAGTATGGATGGCCATAGCCATGTTGTGGCGAATACGCATGACGGCACCAAAGGTATTGGTACGCAGGCGCATGTGAGCGTTCTTGCGCATAGCCTCAAACGACTGGCCTTTCTTCTGCATGGGGTAGTCGGCACCACAAAGGCCCAGCACCTCCATCTTAACGGCTTGCACCTCAGAAGGCTGTCCGGCTGCAGGGCTCTCGACAAGCACTCCTTCGACAGCAATACAGGCACCTGTGGTAATCTGCTTCATGAGTTCAACATCGAACTTTGCAGGATCGGCCACCACCTGAACATTCTTGATGGTTGATCCGTCGTTAAGGGCTATGAAGTCGACGGCCTTGCTGGAACGATGGGTGCGCACCCATCCTTTTAAGCATATTTCCTTTCCATAGTCGGTGCACTGGAGTGCATCGATAACTTTTGTTCTTTTCATATCGGAATCTCCCCCACCCTTCCCGAAAGAAGGGAGTGCCTGACGGTTTCAGGGGAGAAAGTCAGGCTTTATGGTTATTATAATGTTATTAACGAAGGTCATCCCCCATAAGAGGGGCAGGGAGGTCGAATTACTCAAACGCTCCCATGCGCAGCATCTCCACTTCCTTTTCGGTGAGGAAACGCCAGTCGCCACGACGCAGGTTCTTCTTGGTGAGTCCGGCAAACTGAACGCGGTCGAGTTTCACGACGCGATAGCCCAGGCTCTCAAAGATACGACGGACGATGCGGTTCTTACCAGAGTGGATTTCAATGCCCACTTGCGACTTGTCCTTCTCATCGGCATAAGCAATAGCGTCGGCATGTACTTCGCCATCGTCGAGGGTGATACCTTCGGCTATCTGCTGAATGTCGTGAGCAGTGACGTTTTTGTCAAGATATACATGGTAGACCTTCTTCTTGAGGAACTTCGGGTGAGTGAGCTTCGAGGCGAGGTCGCCATCGTTTGTAAGCAGCAACACACCTGTAGTGTTACGGTCCAGACGTCCTACAGGATAGATGCGCTCGGGGCATGCGTCCTTGACGAGATCCATAACAGTCTTGCGCTGCTGGGGATCGTCGCTCGTGGTAACGGTATCCTTCGGCTTGTTGAGGAGCACATAGACCTTCTTCTCAAGCGAAACTTTCTGATCGTGGAACAGAACTACGTCGTTGCGTGTCACCTTTGTGCCAAGCTCCTTCACCACTTCACCATTGACGAGCACTACGCCAGCCTGGATGAACTCGTCGGCCTCACGGCGAGAGCAAACACCTGCATTGGCCAGATACTTGTTCAGACGGATGGGTGCGTTGGGATCGATATAGTCTTCCTTATAGTCGACGCGCTTCTTCATGTTGTTCTTGGGTGCGAAACCGCCCTGAGGGCGCTTCTTTCCATAGCCCTGAGGACCGTAGCCCTGCTGCTGATAGCCACCTTGCTGACGAGGCTGGCCGTAACCGCCACGCTGCTGATAGCCACCCTGCTGACGAGGCTGGCCGTAACCGCCACGCTGCTGATAGCCACCCTGCTGTCCATAGCCGCCACGCTGCTGATAGCCGCCCTGCTCACCATAACCTTGGCTGTAGCGAGGACGATAGCCGCCGCTCTGCTGACGCTGCTGATAGCCACCTTGCTCACCATCCTGGCCGTAACGAGGACGATAGCCGCTCTGCTGACGGGGCTGATAGCCACCCTGTTCGCCATCCTGATTGTAGCGAGGACGGTAGCCGCCTTGCTGACGGGGCTGATAGCCACCCTGCTGCTGATTGAAGCGGGGGCGGAAGGAACGCTGCTGGGCATTGCCCTGCAGTCCTGCACCAAAGCCCTCCGGACGGAAGCCGCCTTCGTCGCTTGATTGGTCAGCGCTATAGGGACGCTGCGCGTGGATACGTGGACGCTGTGTACGGCCTACCGGTTTGTAAGCGCGCTGATAGCCTCCTGCGGGCACATAGCCCTCACGGCTACCTGCCTGATGGTTGTCGGCCTGCTCGGCTGACATCTCTTGCTGTTTGTTTTCAAATTCCTGATCCATAGTCTTGTTGTTTTGTTTATTGGGTTTTGTGATGTGAGCCTCACGGCTCATTTATTTCTTGTGATTAAAATTATAATCCCGTGTAGTTAGATGGGGTGATGGCGGCAAGTTCAGCCTTTACGCTGTCGCTAACGTTGAGCGAACGGATGAACTCAGCAATGGTATCTGCAGTCATACGCTCGTTGGTACGTGTGAGTGCCTTCAATGCCTCGTAGGGATGGGGATAGGCCTCACGGCGCAGGATGGTCTGTATGGCCTCAGCCACCACAGCCCACGTATTGTCAAGATCAGCCTGCAGTTTCTGCTCATTGAGAATGAGCTTGCGCAGTCCCTTCAGGGTGCTCTCCATAGCGATCATGCCATGTCCAAGGGGCACACCAATGTTACGAAGCACCGTTGAGTCGGTAAGGTCTCGCTGCAAACGGCTGACGGGCAGCTTCTGGGCCAAGAATGCCAGCACTGCATTGGCCAGACCAAGGTTGCCCTCGCTGTTTTCGAAGTCAATAGGATTGACCTTATGGGGCATGGCAGACGAGCCTACCTCGCCTTTCTTAATCTTTTGCTTGAAATACTCCATGGAGATATACATCCAGAAGTCGCGGTCGAGGTCAATAATGACGGTGTTGATGCGACGCAAGGCATCGAAGACAGCGGCCAAAGCATCGTAGTTGCTGATCTGGGTGGTCCACTGTTCACGCTGCAACCCCAGGCACTTACATACAAAGCTATTGCCAAACTCACGCCAATCATAGTCGGGATAGGCCACATGGTGTGCATTGAAGTTGCCGGTTGCACCACCAAACTTGGCAGTGATGGGGCATTGGCGAAGGCTCTTTAACTGTTCCTCGAGTCTATAGACAAACACCATGAGTTCCTTGCCGAGCCTTGTGGGCGAAGCGGGCTGTCCGTGGGTCTTGGCCAACATGGGCACGTCGGCCCACTGCTCTGCATAGTCACGCATCTGACTGATGAGCTCCTCAACGAGGGGATAGTAGACGTCGTCAAGGGCTTCCTTGAGCGACAGGGGAACGCTGGTGTTGTTGATGTCCTGAGAGGTCAGTCCGAAGTGAATGAACTCCTTATAAGCTGAAAGTGGAGTATCAGGAGTGGAAAGTTGGTCGAACTGCTCCTTAATGTAGTACTCCACGGCCTTCACGTCGTGATTAGTGGTCTGTTCGATGGTCTTTACACGAGCAGCTCCCTCCTCGTCGAACTGCCCATATATATCACGCAGCCGCGGAAACAATTCACGCGGGAACGTTGCAAGTTGCGGAAGAGGAAGTTCGCAAAGTGCAATGAAGTATTCAACCTCTACGCGAATGCGATAGCGGATGAGTGCATACTCAGAAAAATACTCAGAGAGGGGTTCTGTTTTGCCACGATAGCGCCCGTCGACAGGCGATATGGCTGTAAGGTTGTCGAGTTTCATTTGTTCGAATTGGACGTATTTTCCAGTGAATATCCTGTAATGTTGTTGCTTTCTCTATTGGGTTGTTGGGGTTATTACTCTTCGTTGTCTAATGTTTCGTTGTTGTGTCTTTGATTCATTCCTTTCTCATTTCGTCGGTTGAAGTCTGATATGATAGTCATAAACATCGATGTCTAAATATCCTGCAAGTCCGACACGGATGGCAGGAAATCGCGGCAAAGGTATACATTTTTAGGGGAACAGCCAAGTGTAGGCATGCTTTTTTAACGATTTTTACCGAATAGCAGCCTCTACAGCAGCCATAGCCTTTGGTTTTGCAGGAAACAAGCGTGCTACATCGGCTTGAATTCTCTGAAATGGCTCAGAGAAAACATAGCCAACATTCTTGCGCAACATGCCCTCTATGTCCTCGACGCTACGATTATAGCACGAGAGTTCATTATGCTTTTGGGTACTGTGCTGGCTCTGCCTGCTAATCTCGCTCTGTCGCTGCCGCACCAAATAATCGCATACCTTTTTCATCATGGGTACGACAACCTTGTCGAAAAGATGATGGCCCTGAATATATAAATAGGTAGTATCGGCAGTGACACCCAGTGCTTTCAACGACTCCTTCACCTCGAGATAGGACTCTTTCGCATCAGGATTCTCCAGCTGTAGTTGGCGAACGCGGGAGTTTACCTTGCGCCGTACGTTCTGGATGATCTGCTCCGCACGATCGATGGTGAAGTTGCCTGTTTCAATGACGCGGCAGAAGTCAGTCAAAGTGAATTCGTGGTATTTCCCATTACGATACCCCCAGACGTTCCACACAAAGAGAGGGAAGATGGCTTGCGAATACTGCCTCAGATACTCGGCACAATCGAAGACCTGACGGTCGTTCAAGGTCACTGCAACACATACGTTGCGAAGTGACGGACCATAACATTGGAGGTTCTCTATGGCATAGGCATAAGTATGAAGTACATATGGCGAGCTGAGCAACTGGACAGAATTGGGGGTAGCACCCTGCATGAGGTAATCGTAGTCGGCATCCACACAGGCTATCATGCTGCTACCCACGTTGCCGAAAAGTAGTTTCATCATGGCAGCCTTCTTGCCTCGCTCGAGCTTGCCTAGGCGGGAAGGCAACATCACCTCAAAGTAACGATCGTCGTTTTCAAAGGCACTGAGAACCGTACGCCAAAAGAACACATCGTCGTAGGCCTCGACATAAGCAACGATGCGTCTTCTCGCAGCCTTTGGTTTCAGCTTATTGGCTGCCTCAAAATACGAGGAAGTAACGTTATCTTTCAGCCTCTTCATCCTTTACCTCTCTTCATTCACCAGTATCTCGCTTACTTCCGTCACGCTGTCCATCCAGCCATTCATGATAACTGCCGGCGAATGGGTAGTAAGGATGATCTGCACATTGGGATTCAGTTCCATAATCAGGTCGATGAGTTGTTTCTGCCACTCAATATGCAGGCTTACCTCGGGTTCATCCATAAAGAGCACCGTAGGTTCATTGTCTTCGACGAGCACCGTCAGCAGGATAGCAAGCATCTGTTTCTCACCACTGGAGAGTTGGTAGGGCATCAGCGTCTCGCCAATCTGCGTGAATCGTATTTCGTTTTCGGTACGGATGACGCGCTTACCCGTTTCCTTAAACAAGTCGTCGAGTATGTCTTGAAAGCGTGTCTTGCGCTGCGAGATTTCCTGCGCCCGCTTGGCAGCATCAGGCTCACCGCTTTGCAGTATCGAAATCAGTCGGTTGCCGATGTTAACTTGGTAATCTAAATACTTGCGCTGCAGGTTATAGAGTTGGAAATCAAGTGCCGACGAGATGCGGGAATCGATCTGCGCAATGGTATCGGCATCGAGAACGGGCATGTCGAACGACCTCATCAGGTCGTAACGTATCCACTTGGCATCCTCAGGCTCCACCTTCAGATGGACACCTTTCAGCAAATGACTCGGAAACTCACCACCCTGCGACAGACTCTTCACCACTTTGTTGAGGATGGTCGACTTGCCTTCGCCGTTGATGCCAGAGAGTATGTTCACGTGGCGGTCCAGATTCCACACCACATGCTTCTTGCCGCTCCAAAGCGACTCTATCTCAATTTGCGTTATGTATTCTGCATATTTTGCCATAGGCCCATGGATTGTTTCTAGTTTCCTTTGCAAATATAGCGTGTTTTTCTGAATTAGCAAAATATTTTAGGAAGTTAATGACGCTTAGGCCCAAGAAAAACCGGGGTATGAAGAAACTTTGCAACTCCATACCCCGGACCTTTATATCCTAAGACATATTAGACGCCGAACACAAACGTGCGCAGTGCCCAATAGCTGATGATACCTAAAATATAGCCAACAAAGGCTATCCACGTGATGCGGCGCAGGTACCAACCGAAGGTAATCTTCTCGAGACCCATCACAACGACACCAGCTGCGGAGCCAATGATAAGCATGGAACCACCCACACCAGCACAATAGGCCAGCAATTGCCAGAAAATACCGTCGACAGCCATATCACCAACGGCCTGTACGGGATACATACCCATGCAGCCAGCCACGAGGGGCACGTTGTCGACGATGGACGACAGCACGCCGATGATGCCGGTGACGAGGTAATGGTTGCCAGCGAAGGCCACGTCAAGGCCCTTGCCGAGAGCAGTAAGCACACCGATAGTCTCCAGACAAGCCACTGCCATGAGAATGCCAAGGAAGAACAGGATGGTGGACATGTCGATGCGCGAGAGCATGTCGGTGACACGCTTCTGCATAGCACCCTTCTCCTCTTCTTCCTGCAGACGGGCATAGAACACCTCCGTAACGGTCCAGAGAATGCCGAGAACGAGCAGGATGCCCACGAACGGCGGCAGGTGGGTGATGCTCTTGAAGATGGGCACGAAGATGAGTCCGCCCACGCCAAGGAAGAAGATGGTCTTGCGCTGGTTGGTGGTGAGGGCACTGGCCTGGAAACTGTAGGCCTGGTCCTCAGTGAACGTGAGTCGGCCCTTCAGCGAGAGGCTGAGGATGTAGGCCGGGATGACCATCGACACGAGCGAGGGGATGAGAATTTCCGAGATGACACCAGCTGCCGTGATGACGCCCTTGTTCCACAGCATAATCGTGGTGACATCGCCTATGGGCGAGAAAGCGCCACCGGAGTTGGCAGCGATGATGACGAGGGCGGCATAGACCATGCGGTCCTTCTTGTCGCTGACGAGCTTGCGCAGAATCATGATCATCACTATCGACGTGGTAAGGTTGTCGAGGATGGCCGAAAGCACAAACGTCATGAAAGCAATACGCCACAAGAGTTTTTTCTTGCTGCGCGTCTGCAATGTGTCACGCACGAAGTTGAAACCACCGTTCTGGTCGACCAGCTCAACGATGGTCATGGCTCCCATGAGGAAGAACAACGTGGTGGCTGTAGAACCTAGATGGCGCTCAATTTCTTCACTGACCACCAAGGCTTTGACATCGCCGATGGCAGCAGCCAGATACTGTGCCGGATCAATCATGAAGAGTGTCCAGCATACTACGAACATCAGCAGCGCAACGGCGGCCTTGTTCACTTTCGTCACGCTTTCGATGGCAATAAAGAAATAGCCGATAACGAATGCGACGATGATAGCAATTGTAAGACTTGACATTTTTGTTGATTATTACTTTTTATTTGTAGTTTCTCTGGTTGTCGATTTCTCATTGAGTTGCAAAGATACTCACTTTTTTCCATTTCGGAGAGTTTAGGCGAAGAAAAAAGCCAGAAAAGGCAAAAAAACCACCTCTTTTCAATGTTTAATTCTCAACTTTTTCGTATCTTTGCAAACTATAGTTTACAAAAACCGATTACATCTTCGCAACCATATGACTACCCACTTAGCCTACGGCAACACTTTTTCCGACTCAAAGCCCCACTACATGATACTTGATGGGCTCAGAGGCGTGGCTGCTTTGCTTGTTGTGCTTTATCATGTGTTTGAGTGCTTCGACTGGTCGCCGGCCCCTCATGGGTATTTGGCCGTGGATTTCTTCTTCGTACTCTCTGGATTTGTCATTGGCTATGCCTATGACGACAGATGGAAACCTGCTGCCGGGACCAACCGGCCACGGCTTACTCTAGGTGGATTCTTCCGCCGTCGCCTCATCCGTCTGCACCCGATGGTGGTGGCCGGAGCCGTTATCGGGGCTGTGTGCTTCCTGCTTCAAGGCAGCGTGCGGTGGGATGGTTCACACGTGAGGATAATCCTCGTGATGGTGGCCATGCTGTATGGCATGTTCATGGTGCCACTTTGGCCAGGAGCAAGGGCCGACGTGCGCGGCAATGGTGAGATGTTCCCGCTGAACGGGCCCAACTGGTCGCTATTCTTTGAGTACATCGGCAACATCTTCTATGCCCTTCTGCTGCGCCGACTCCCTACCAGATGGCTGGCGGCTGTGGCTGCTGTCATGGGGTGCCTGCTGACACACATCGCCCTGCGCGACGGTTATCTCGGCGTGGGCTGGTCGATGGTCGACGGAGGTTTCTGGAGTGGTTCGGTGCGCATGCTGTTTCCCTACACCATAGGCATGCTTTTGGCACGCGAATTCCGTCCCGGTAAGGTACGCCATGCATTCTGGCTGTGCAGTCTTGTCATCGTAGGCGTAGGCTGCCTTCCATTGCTTTGGGGTGAAATGTCGCCACTGATCAATGGCCTGTACGATGCCATTTGCGTCGTCTTCGTGTTCCCTTTGCTGGTGTGGGTGGGTGCCTCTGAACTGAATATGGATACGAATACGACAAGGGTAAGTGCTTTTCTGGGCAACCTTTCCTATCCACTCTACGCAGTCCACTACCCGCTGATGTACCTTTTTTATGCCTATATTGGTTTCCATGGCGACCTTGTGCCCATCAGCAAGTTGGCCGATGTATGGCCCGTTGCCATCGCCTTGCCAATAGTATGCATTTTGTTGGGGTGGCTATGCTTCCACTACTACGACCTGCCCCTGCGCCGGTGGTTGTCCAAGCATTGGCAGTGAACCATGATCGATAACAATAAGAAAAGCTAACACTATATGAAAGTACAAAAATCATTCTTTGCCGTTGACCTGGGAGCCACGAGTGGCAGAACCATCGTTGGCACATTGGCAGACGGACAACTGCACATGGAGGAACTGACGCGGTTCGGCAATGCGCTGATTGAGGTGGGTGGCCATTTCTATTGGGACATCTTCGCCCTCTATAACGAGATTATCGGCGGACTGAAACTGGCCGCACATCGGGGAATCGACATCGAGAGCATCGGCATCGACACGTGGGGAGTTGACTTCGTGTGCATTGGTAGCGATGGCGCCATCATGCGCAATCCTCTCTCCTATCGCGACCCTCATACTTTCAAGGCCATCGACCACTATTTCAACCACGTGAAGAGCCGCGACGAAGTGTACAGCCTCACAGGCATCCAGTTCATGAACTTCAACTCGCTCTTCCAGCTGCACGCCATGCGCAGCGAGGGAAACAGCGCCCTTGAACACGCAGAAAAGATTCTGTTCATGCCCGATGCTTTGGGCTATATGCTCACTGGACAGGCCGTCTGTGAATACACTATCGCGTCAACTTCGCAAATGCTTGACCCACGTACGCATGAACTGGCGCCTGCATTGCTCGCATCGGTAGGATTGGAACGCGAGAAGTTTGGACGCATGGTGATGCCCGGAACCCGTGTAGGCACACTCACCGAAGAAGTGCAACGCATGACGGGACTCGGGCCTGTGCCCGTCGTAGCTGTGGCGGGTCACGACACAGGATCGGCAGTTGCCGCCGTGCCAGCCCGTGATGAACACTTTGCATACCTATCCAGTGGCACTTGGAGCCTGATGGGTATCGAGACACCCGATGCCGTTATCAACTCCCGAAGCTATGAGTTGAACTTCACCAACGAGGGAGGTGTCGAGGGAACCACACGCTTCTTGAAGAACATCTGCGGCATGTGGCTCTACGAACGTTGCCGCAAAGAATGGAGTGAGGAAGCAAAGAAGGCAAGTAACCAAAACGATGACTCGCTGTCGCATGCCGTTCTGCAGGCCGAGGCTATGCAGTCGGAAGCTTTCCGTTCCATCATCAATCCCGACGATGCCGCTTTTGCCAACCCTTCGTCGATGGTCGAAGCCATCAAACAGTATTGTCGCGACACACAACAGCCTGTACCCACAACGCGGGCAGAGATCTGCAGGTGCATTTTCGACTCGCTGGCTCTGCGCTATCGGCAGGTGTTCGGGTGGCTAAAGGAATTCTCGCCCGTTTCGATAGACGTGCTCCACATCATCGGTGGCGGCTCGCTCAACAAATATCTGAACCAGATGACTGCCGACGCCTGCGAGGCGAGGGTGCTGGCCGGACCGCAAGAGTGTACGGCTTTGGGCAACATCATGATGCAAGCCAAGGCCTGCGGAATGGTGAACGACATCTGGGAGATGCGAAAACTCATAGCTTCAGCCATCGAAATGCAGTGCTTTGAGCCCACAAACCATAGCGAAATATGGGCTGAAGCATACGAAAAATACCTACGTATTGTTGGGATGAAGGATGAAAGATGAAGGATGAGAATTGAAAGACGTAGGATGAATGTTGAAAGAAGATAGAAGAAATAACTAATTATAATCAATCATTTATGAAAGCTGAACTCATTGAAAAAGCCTATGCCGTAGCACGCGAACGCTACGCAGCCATCGGCGTCGACACCGATGCCGTTCTGAAGAAACTTCAGAAACAACAAATCTCCCTACACTGCTGGCAAACCGACGACGTGGTGGGGTTTGAGCGCAACGATGCACTGTCAGGAGGTATCCAGACCACGGGTAACTATCCCGGACGGGCACGCAACATCGACGAAGTGCGCCAGGACATCGAGTTTGTGAAGACGCTTTTGGCAGGTAACCACCGTCTGAACCTGCACGAAATCTATGGAGACTTCGGCGGACAGTTCGTCGATCGCGACCAAGTAGAGGTGAAGCACTTCCAGAGTTGGATGGACTGGGCACGCGAGAACAACATGAAACTGGACTTCAACTCAACCAGTTTCTCGCATCCGAAGAGCGGTGACATGACGCTATCTAATCCAGATAAATCCATACGCGACTTCTGGATTGAGCATACCAAGCGTTGTCGCCGCATTGCCGATGCCATGGGACGTGCTCAAGGCGATCCTTGCATCATGAACATCTGGGTGCACGACGGCTCAAAGGACGTTCCCGTGCAGCGCCAGAAGTATCGTGAACTGCTGGCTGCCTCGCTTGACGAGATTATGGAGGAGAAACTCGACGGCGTAAAGAACTGTTTCGAGGCCAAGTTGTTCGGTATCGGCCTGGAAAGCTACACCGTAGGTTCGCATGACTTCTACACCGCCTACTGTGCCACTCGCAAACAGATGTACACCCTGGACACTGGCCACTACGAACCTACTGAAAACGTCAGCGACTTCGTTTCGACGCTGCTCATGTACGTACCGGAACTGATGCTACACGTATCGCGTCCCGTGCGTTGGGATTCCGATCACGTGACCATCATGAACGACCAGACACTGGATCTCTTCAAGGAACTGGTGCGCAGCAATGGGTTGGACCGCGCTCATGTAGGTCTGGACTACTTCGATGCCAGCATTAACCGCATCGGCGCATATATTATAGGTTCACGTGCGACCCAGAAGTGCATCCTGCAAGCCATGCTTGAGCCCCTCGAACTGTTGCGCCAGTACGAAGACAACGGCCAATACTTCGAGCGTCTGGCACTGATGGAGGAAGCAAAGTCTATGCCTTTCGGTGCCGTCTTCGACTATTTCAACCTGCAGAACAACGTTCCCGTAGGCGAAGAGTTCATCAGCTGCATCCAGGAGTACGAACGTAACGTAACGAGCAAGAGATCATGAAGAAAGACTCGTCCTCTCTGAAGAGCACGCTTGCCGTTTCGCTCAACAACTATCTCGATGCCGGAGCCATCGTGGCAGGTTCGAGCGGCATCACGCTGTGGCAGAACTATCTGGGGCTGTCAGAGATGCACTTGGGATGGCTTAACGCCCTCAGTGCCAATGCCTTGGGAGCAGCTATCGGTGCCATCATCGGTGGATTCCTTGCCGACAGATTCGGTCGGAAGTTCATTTTCACTTACAACCTGCTGGTCTACATGCTTGGCGTGCTGATTGTGATGCTGTCAGTCAACTATCCCATGCTGCTAACGGGATTCCTCGTCACAGGAATCTCGGTCGGCATTGGCGTTCCTGCCTCGTGGACGTACATCTCAGAGTCGTCGGAAGTCAACAACCGTGGCCGCAACATTTGTATCTCACAGATGTCGTGGGGACTTGGCCCGATGTTCATCCTCTTCTTCGGCATGTTGCTTGCACCAGGCGGCCTCTTATTTGGCCCGGTGGAAGGTCTGGCTCACGCCATCCTTGGTGCTGATGCTGCAAATGCCGCGGTTGAGGTATTCTCATCGCGCGTGGTGTTCTTCACGCTATTCGTCGTGGCCTTCGTCGCATGGACATTGCAGAGGCAACTCGACGAAAGTGCTGAGTATACGGCACAGAAGGCTGACGAAAGCAGCATCGTTGACAACATAAAGATGCTCTTTACCAATCGGATAGCAGTGAAAACAGTAGCCTTTCTGGCATGTATCTACCTGACGTGGAACCTCGTGGCATCGGTCATGGGATTCTTCATGCCCCACATCTACGAAACTGCAGGCGGCCTTAGCAATGAACAGGCCAACATGCTGAGCTGTGTGAGCTGGGTATTTGTCGTCGTCACCACGTTCATCATCTCGTTCTTTGTCGACAAGGTGGCCCATCGTCTCTTCTACGTATTCGGACTCGTGGCTGCCCTCACGGCTTGGGTGCTCATCATTGGCGGTGGCGTGTCGACTATTGGTGGAATCTGGCTGTTTACCATTCTCTGGGGCATCAACAATGGTAGTTCCGTGCAGGTGTTCTATGCGCTTTGGGGTTCAGAACTGTTCCCTGCCAAGTTCCGTGCCGGTGCCCAAGGTCTGATGTTCTTCATCGTGCGCGGTCTGTCGGCAGCATGGGGACTGGTGTTCACCTATATCTATGGCGAGAATGGCGAAGGTTTCACCCTTGCCGCCTACTGCATGATTGCCCTGTTGCTCATCTCGCTCATCGTCGGTTTGGCCGGTATGCCCAACACACGCGGCAAGTCGCTCAAGCAAATCACCCGCGAACGCTACGGCGAAGATATATAGATGACTTGGGACTAACGGATTGGACTAACGGGCAGCAGCCCTTTAGCCTGACGAAAAAGAAGCCAAGCAGACGATTCTGCTTGGCTTCTTTCGTTGTTTCTATCTTGAGGATTCTTGCTTTGCGGCAATTATCTGCTCAGTTTGCTAACCTTGTCGGCAGCTTTCTGTGCCTTCTGCTGAGCCTTCAGCAGGTCAGCCTCAGCCTTCAGGGCCTTCTCGCGGTCCTTCAGGTTGCCCGAAGCATCGGCCTTAGCCTTGGCCTTGTTAGCCTTCTGCTGAGCCTTGTCGGCTGCTGAGGCAGTTTTCTTGGCCTGAGCATCAGCCTTAGCCTTGGCTTCCATAGCCTTCTGCTGCTTCTTGGCTTCCTTCTCGCGAGCCTTAGCTTCCTTCTCACGAGCCTTGGCCTCCTTCTCAGCCTGCTTCTGAGCCTTTTCAGCCTGCTTCTGAGCCTTTTCAGCCTCCTTCTGGGCTTTCTTCTGCTCCTTCTGTACTCTCTCGGCTTCCTTTTGGGCCTTCTCCTGAGCCTTCTTTTGCTCCTCTATGGCCTTCTGCTGCTCTTTTTGGGCTTTTTCAGCTTCCTTTTGAGCTTTTTCCTGAGCCTTTTGCTGCTCCTCTACGGCCTTCTGCTGCTCTCTTTGGACCTTTTCGGCCTCCTTTTGAGCCTGCTCAGCCTGTCTCACATCCTTACGCTGCTGGTCAAGGGCGCGTTGCTGCTCCTTCACCTGCTGGTTAGCTTCCTGAACCTTCTGCTTCTGCAGCTCGGCAGCCTGTCTGGCAGCCTCTGCCTCAGCCTCTTGCTGCTGGCGAAGCAGTGTGGGATCCACCTGTTGCGTATTGGTCTGATTGGTCACGTTAACCTGTGCATTCACAGCGGTGCTGCCTGCACACATAGCGATGGCTACGAGAGCCAGTTTCATCATCTTTTTCATATTCTCTTTAGTTTAAGTTTATGTTAGCAGTTGTCTTTTTTCACTTCGTTTCCACAGCCTTAGCGGGGGAGATGGAAGGCACGCGTCATCTCAGCCATCTGCTCTTGCGTCATGCCCTCAGGCTCAAAGCCCATCTGACGGGCAGCGATGTAGATCTTGGCCGACTTCGACAGCACGTCAATCTGATCGAAAGCATCCATGGCATCAAGGCCTTGGGCAAACACACCGTGCTTTTCCCACATCACCACATCGTAGTTTTCGAGTTCCTTCAGCGTAGCCTCGGCCAATTCGTTCGAGCCTGGCAGTGTGTAGGGTACGATGCCTAAGCCCAGCGGACAGAATGCCTTCGTCTCGGGAATCATGGACCACAGAATCTCTGTCAGCACGTCCTTGCCCAGGAAAGGCTTGTGGTGGCTCATGGCAACGAGCTCTATGGGGTGGGTATGTACCGTGGCACGATAGGGCGAACCCTTCTCGATGAGCCGTGCATGGACACTCAAATGGCTGGGAAGTTCGCTGGTCGGCCACACCACCTCATCGCCAATGATCACGTAATGGGCACAGTCGTCCAAGATGCGGATGACGGCTCCGTTCTGCATGGGCCAGCGTGCCAGGTCGCGCATGCGCTTTCCCGTGCCCTTACAGTAGAAGTAACAGCCACGCAACTGAGGCAGTTCCACACCAATAGGCTTTGGTTCGGTCAGCGCTGGCAGTGCCTTAATGGCCTTATCCACCAGATCTGTCACATTCACAGTGATGTTTCCACCATTACGTTCGGCCCATCCGTTCTGCCATAAATAGCCTGCTACTTCAGCGGTTTTCATTACTTCGGCCTTCAAGGCCTGTCTTCCTTCAAGTATACTCATCATGGTTTTCAAATAATTTTGTGGCAAAGATACGATTAAATGAGCGAATAACAAAGAATTTTTTACTTTTTTATTTTGTTTTTCCCTATCTTTATCGTAACTTTGCATCTATGAATGCACCTTTTCAACACATGCCTTGGAGTGAAAACGTCATCGTTGCCGATGCCGACTACATTGACCGCGTGGCTTTCGACCTTACCGTTAACTTCGAGCGAATGCTCGGACGGCGCATCCCAAAGGCCGACCTGGCACAGTGGTTGGTCTGCGTAGGCCTCGACGGTGGCATGCGGCCGGGACGGCAAAGCAGCACACAGGTCGTGTTACTGCACGCGAAGCAGCGAAGCCAACTTGACAATTTCGTGCCTTCAGGCATTGACAACGAACTCAACGGGCGTGCCTTCAACGACCCGATGTTGGGTGAATTTACCATCGCTACCGTCGCTACAGAGGAGAGTATGGTCAACAACGACGACCTATTCCTCGACATCGTGGGCACCATACTTGCCCAAAACGAGGTCAGACGCGTCATGATCGTGCCTAATGCCGAGGAGGGTTCGCTCTACGATGACCTGCGTGAGACCATCCGACGCACATCGTCCAACCGCGAAGAGCAACCCACCGTCACCCTGTTCACGATGGAACCGCGCCAGGGAGGCCGCTTCCAGCAGGAACTACTCGGCTATTCGCTCATGGCAGCCCTCGGCATACGCGGCGACGAACTGCAGCCATAGCAGCTCTGAACGAATCTTTCAAACGAAACAACAATAATCACCATTCAATAAAATCGAACACATCACCATGAGCAAAGTACTAATGATTGGCGCCGGTGGCGTCGCTACGGTGGCTGCATACAAGATCGTGCAGAACGCCGACGTGTTTACCGAATTCATGATTGCAAGCCGCCGCAAGGCTAAATGCGACGCACTCGTAGAGGCTATCCATAAGAAGGGCTACACCATGCCCATCCAAACGGCACAGGTAGATGCCGACGACGTAGAACAACTCAAGGCTCTTTTCAACGACTATAAGCCCGAACTGGTCATCAACCTTGCCCTGCCCTATCAGGATCTGACCATTATGGAGGCTTGTCTGGCCTGCGGTTGCAACTATCTGGATACCGCTAACTACGAGCCAAAGGACGAAGCTCACTTCGAATACTCATGGCAATGGGCCTATCGCGACCGTTTCCGCGAGGCCGGACTGACTGCCATCCTGGGCTGTGGCTTTGACCCGGGCGTGACGAGCATCTTCACGGCCTATGCAGCCAAGCACCATTTCAAGGAGATTCAGTACCTGGACATCGTCGATTGCAATGCCGGCGATCACCACAAGGCCTTTGCCACGAACTTCAACCCAGAGATTAACATCCGCGAAATCACGCAGAAAGGACTCTATTGGGAGAACGGTCAGTGGGTGGAGACCGAGCCTCTGGAAATCCACAAGGACCTGACCTACCCCGAAATAGGCCCCCGCGACAGCTATCTGCTGCATCACGAGGAGATTGAATCACTCGTCATCAACTATCCGACCATTCGTCGCGCACGCTTCTGGATGACCTTCGGGCAGCAATACCTGAAGCATCTCGAGGTGATTCAGAACATCGGCATGAGCCGAATCGACGAGGTTGAATACGAAGCACCGCTGGCCGACGGTTCGGGTACGGCCAAGGTGAAGATCGTTCCGCTGCAGTTCCTCAAGGCCGTGCTGCCCAATCCACAGGATCTCGGTGAGAACTACGAGGGACAAACCTCCATCGGCTGCCGCATACGTGGTATCGGTAACGACGGAAAGGAACACACATACTACATCTACAACAACTGTTCGCACCGCGCAGCCTACGAGGAAACGGGCATGCAGGGCGTCAGCTACACTACAGGTGTGCCTGCCATGATCGGAGCAATGATGTTCTGCAAGGGTCTGTGGCGCAAACCTGGCGTCTTCAACGTCGAAGAATTCGATCCCGATCCATTCCTCGAGCAGCTGAACAAGCAAGGTCTGCCCTGGCACGAGATCCACGACGGCGACCTGGAGCTGTAGACAAAAGGGGCAAGTAGTAAGAGGCTAGGGGCAAGAGATTACCCCTTCCCCTTACTAAGAATCAATAAAGCAATGGAAGACTTCTACTATAGGAAGCTGAAAGTATATCAATTGGCAAAGCAAATGGCCAACGAAGTTTATTTACTTGCCAAAACCTTTCCTCTTGACGAGCAAAACATCTTGGCTAACCAGCTTCTTAGATAGTCGTTGTCCGTACCTTCAAACATCGCAGAGGGCATGGGGCGTTTCTCCGTTAAGGAAAGAATTCATTTCATAGACATTGCTTTTGGTTCTTTAATGGAAGCCATGTGTCAACTGGAAATAGCCCTATCAAGAGGCTACGTCAATGCGAATCAATTTACATCTCAAGAGGATCGATTCAGAGAAATATCAAGAATGTTAGTTGGTTTGAAGAAATCATTAGAAGAAAAACTATAATAACAATGTATAACCCAGGCAAGTCGTGACTGCAAAACGGGCTAATCTCTCGCCCCTTGCTCCTCATCTCTTGCCCCAAACCTTTCAATTATGGCAAAAGATACACAAGAAACCAATCCGCAGGCCGAGAAGTTGAAGGCCTTGCAGGCTGCAATGTCGAAAATAGAAAAGGACTTTGGTAAAGGCAGCATCATGCGTATGGGCGACGAGAACATTGAAAACGTGGAGGTCATCCCTACGGGTTCCATCGGTCTGAATGCTGCCCTCGGCGTGGGAGGCTATCCCAAAGGCCGCATCATCGAAATCTTTGGTCCTGAGTCAAGCGGTAAGACGACGCTGGCCATCCATGCCATCGCTGAAGCCCAAAAGGCTGGTGGCATTGCTGCGTTCATCGATGCTGAACACGCTTTCGATCGTTTCTATGCCCAAAAGCTGGGCGTTGACATCAACAACCTGTATATTTCGCAGCCCGACAACGGTGAACAGGCACTGGAAATTGCCGATCAACTCATCCGCTCGTCGGCCATTGACATTATCGTAATCGACTCCGTGGCTGCCCTGACGCCTAAGAAGGAAATCGAAGGCGACATGGGTGACTCGGCAGTAGGCCTGCATGCCCGTCTGATGAGTCAGGCTCTGCGCAAGTTAACCGCTACCATCGCCAAGACCAACACGACCTGTATCTTCATCAACCAGTTGCGCGAGAAGATCGGCATCATGTTCGGCAATCCCGAAACGACCACCGGTGGTAACGCATTGAAGTTCTATGCTTCCGTTCGTCTGGACATTCGCCGCATCACCTCACTGAAAGACGGCGATCAGGTCGTAGGAAATCAGGTGCGCGTGAAGGTCGTTAAGAACAAGGTGGCACCGCCTTTCCGCAAGGCTGAGTTTGAGATAACCTTCGGCGAGGGAATCTCCAAGGTTGGCGAAATTCTCGATTTGGGCGTTGAATACGGCATTATACAGAAGTCGGGTTCATGGTTCAGCTACGAAGGTTCGAAGCTTGCCCAAGGTCGCGATGCCACAAAGGCACTGCTGCGCGACAATCCAGAGCTCTGCGAGGAGCTGGAAGGCAAGATTATGGCTGCCATCCGCGATCATCAGGAATAACCTTTGGAAGAGCCATCGCATAAGATTTGGCCCATACGGTGAAGGCTTACCGTATGGGCCAAATTCTTTTATGTTCTTTATCGAGGAGCTATCCATCGTGAATACCACCCTTCTTACGACGGTAAACCATTGAAACAGCCCCACGAAAGGATAGCTTTCGTGGGGCTAAAGGAGTGCTTTCACTGGTCGAAAGGACTGCGTTTGTAGGTCGAAAGGGCTGCTTTCAAGGGACAAAGGCTATGGCTCTTCTGTCCGTTGGGCAAACTTAGAGAAATAACCGATGCAGACTTGCTGCCATTCTTGGGCATCGCGAAGCTGAACCTGCAACTTCTGCTCCACCTCATGCCAGCGTTGCTCGTCGATATAGGGCTTTAGCTGCTGCCAAATGCGCTGGAAATCGGCCACCTCGTCGACCCCCCGCTGATAGCGGTGCTGCATTTCCTCCCACAAGGTGCGCCCGCTAAGGGTGCGATAGGTCCACGGCACATGGTGGAACCACAGCAGATAGCGTTCCGGACAAGTGCCTAGACGGTCGTACTGCGAACGGTAAGGCTCGCGATACTGCTGCGTTGCCCCAGTGCCGGAGGTACTCCGGTTGAAGCCTATGCCTGCGGAGTCGGCCTGATGATAATAGACAGGGCACCATTCCAACGGATAATCGGCCTTGAAACCATCGGGTTCGGGACCATAATGGTGGTCGAACTTGAAGATATGGTGCAGTCCGAGTGGCATCATGTAGTCAACGCATGCCTCACGGGAGCGGAGCATGAGCGAAAGTGCATTGTCATAGGCTGGCGCAGGGATGGAATCGAACGTCTGGTTGAGCCATTCATCAGCAATTTGGCGTGCAGTAAGCGATGGATTCCATGCCAATCGACCGAAGGCATACCAGTTGGCCTGTGCAAAATGATGCCCACACCAGTTGCTGTCGTCGCCTACGTTGGCTACACCGGCAATGCCTACCAACCGCGAAGGACTGACAAACGAGAAGAATTCCTTCCACATGGGGGCCAGAAACACCAGATGATTGCCCTGCCCCAGATACTCTTGCGTGATCTGGAGCTCAGCCATCAGCTTCGTGTCCTTCATCTGATCGAAGATGGGGGCATAGGGTTCGCGAGGCTGAAAGTCAAGCGGTCCGTTCTTCGACTGCAGGATTACGTTGTCGCGGAACTGCCCATCGCAAGGAAGAAACTCACTGACAGCCTGCATAACGCGGTCCTCTCCCTTGTGGCGGGCACCATAAACGAACGACCGCCACATGACGATACCGCCATGAGGACGCAGCGCGTCGGCCAGCATATTAGCCCCATCGGCATGCGAACGACCATAGTCGAACGGCCCAGGTTGCCCCTCACTGTTGGCTTTCACGAGGAAACCGCCGAAATCGGGAATAGCTTTATAGAGTTCGTCGGCCTTCCGTTTCCACCAGCGTTGCACCCGTTTGTCGAGCGGATCGGCTGTGGAAAGTTGCCCAAGTGCCTTCGGCGAGGCGAAGTTCACCGATAGATAGACACGGATTCCATAAGTCCTCAGCACGTCGGCAATGGCCTTTACCTTATTGATATACGCGCGTGTGAGGATCGCAGGCGACGCGTTTACATTGTTCAACACGGTTCCATTGATACCCACCGAGGCACAAGCCTGGGCATAGTAGCGCAGGCGAGCCGGATCAAACTGGTCGTTTTCCATACCCCAGAAGATGCTCTGCCCGGCATAACCACGCTCAATGCTGCCGTCAAGATTGTCCCAATGATTCAGTATGCGCAGCTTAAAGTACGGGTGCGACTCTCCCTGCTCACCACGCAGCAAGGCATAGCGACCGTAGAGCAGTCCCATCTGAGTGCGAGCAGTGACGGTATGACCGTTGATGCGATAGCCATCGTCGTCGGGCATGGTTGAATCAATCTTCAACGTGATGTCCTTGGGCATGTCGCCACGCAGCCACAGACGGCTCCCGTCTTCAGCGTGAAGCCCTATCCCTGCCCACATGAAAAGGAAAAGAAGGCTCATCCCCCGACCTCTCCATATATAGAGGGGAGTCATTACTGCTCGCCTTTTCATTCGTTCACTACTTTCTGAATGGTTCCATCAGGATTGTAGAACAAACGCTGTACCTTCAGCGAACGCAGATGGGTGATATCGTTAGAAGGCACACAGTCATGATAGAACAGATACCACTGACCGCGATATTCCACGATGCTGTGATGTGTGGTCCAGCCAACTACGGGATCGAGGATAACGCCCTGATAGGTGAACGGGCCGTAAGGCGAGTCGCCGATGGCATAGCACAGGAAGTGGCTGTCGCCGGTGGAATAGGAGAAGTAGTACTTGCCGTTGTACTTATGCATCCATGATGCCTCGAAGAAGCGGTGCGGGTCGCCGGCACGCAGCGGTTGGCCGTCCTTATCGACGATGATTACGGGACGTGGAGCCTCGGTGAACTGCAGCACATCGTCAGTCATGCGAGCCACAAAGCTTGTCAAAGCCGGTGCATCGGCCGGACCCCACAGTTCTGTTTTCTTGTCGGAAGCATGTCCCAGGTCGACGTATCCAGCAGGTGCAGGCTCGGTGTCGGGCAGCATGACGGGATTCACGCTCAGGGGTACATGCCACTGAAGCTGTCCGCCCCACAGACCACCATAGTAGCAATAGATGCTCCCGTCGTCGTCCTTGAACACGCATGGGTCGATGCTATAGGCACCGCGGATGGGGTGTTCCTGTGGGATAAACGGGCCTTCGGGCTTGTCGGCGATAGCCACGCCAAGGTGGAACTCGCCGTTATAGTCCTTGGCTGAAAATACTAAATAATACTTACCGTCCTTCTCGACGACATCGCTGTCCCACATCTGCTTTTCCACCCAGGGCACCTGGTCTTGGTCAAGGATTACACCGTGATCAGTAACGGGGCCGTTCTCAACGTCATCGAACGACAACACGTGGTAGTCGCGCATCTGGAAATGGCCACCATCGTCGTCGAACACGTTGTCGCACTCGCGGTCATGGGAAGGATAGATGTACAGTTTGCCGTTAAACACTTTGGCCGCAGGATCGGCCATATAGTCGCTGGGGAATAGATAGCGGGGTTTCATGATTCTTGATGTTTAGATGTTGAAGGGTTGAGTAGTTGCGATGGCATCACAACATACAGAACGCTGTTACTTTGTTACTTATTTGACTTTGTTTCGCGGTGGCGAGCTTCGATTTCCTTGTTGATTTCGTCAAGCCTCTCATCCGTAAGAGGATACTTATAGATTAAGTAGCCTACAACAATAAGAAGAATGGCAGGGATAATAGTCGTGAACAGCAGAATAGCATTCTGTGCAATTTCTGAATAATTAGCCAGTTTTGGATAATAAGCATTCACTGGTGCGCTGATAAACGAAGCCAGAAATACTACCACAAAGATACTAAGCACGAGCTGAAGGCACTTGTTTGCCTTGAATTCCTCCCACATTTCACCGAATGAAACAGGCTTCTCCGGAGTCGTGGTGATATTCTCCTTGCTGCCCATAAAGCAAAGCATCAAGAGCACAAAACCGACTAGTGCGAAAACACAGGTAACTGTAAACCATGCAAATGGCTCTGTGGGCAAAGCAGACTCTTCACTGGCAAAGTTAAAGCCAATCATTCCCATTACCAATGGAGTAATCCAGCCAGCGATTGAGAATCCTGCCTTGAAAGCAACACCGGCAAGTGCGTTTACTGTGGCTGCAGGTCTGTTTCCTGTACGATATTCTGCTTCGGTGATTACTTCAGGAACCAGTGCCCACATCAGTGAACCGACAAGAAGTCCGACTCCCGTCATAACCTTAGCAGCCTGAACTAGCGCGTTGAGATTAGCAACATCAAAGAACTTACCGATGGTGAACAAGATGGCAAATCCAATCAAGCCGATAGCAAGGAGCGTATAATAAAGTCCCTTTTTGCCTAACAATTTCTTCAACATTGGCATTGAAGGCAAGATGATGAATGCGGGAATCGTACCAATAGCCATAAACGTAGCCTGGTTCCAGTCAATTGCAGTATGAACACACATAGCGAGGCCGATGGGGAAGCCTGCCTGAACAATGATCTGACCGATATTGGCACAAACCATTCGTGTAGAAGTAAGAATGAGTACTTCGTCGTTATCACGCGTCATACTTGCCATGATTGAGCCGTATGGTATGTTCACGACTGAATAGATCATGCTCAGGACGGTATAGCTGACCGTAGCATAGATCATCTTCATCGTCATAGACCATGTAGCTGCTTGGGGAAGCATCAATAGGCAAGCGGCAACGGTAAGAGGGATACCGCCATAGAGAAGGTAAGTGCGATACTTGCCTAACTTTGGATTGCGATTGTCAATATAACGCCCCACTACAGGACTCCAGAAACAGTCAATGAGACGAACAGTGAGTATCAATCCACTGACAAAGGCTGGATTGATCTTCAACACTGTTGTAAGATAAATCATCAAGTAGCATGCTACTGTCTGAAAAATAAGATTCTGCGCCAGGTCGCCCGAACCGAAGCCGATGCGCTGGAGCCACGACAATTTGTAAAAACCGTTTTCCTGTGTCATATGTGTCATAGAGATGATAACTTAATTACAACCGCAAAGATACGATTTTTTGTACAAATAGCCATCTTAAAATGTTACATTTGCTTTACTAATTGTTTCAACATCCTAAGAAATACGAATACATCAAACATGAAATGCCAGAAAAATCGTATATTTGCACATCTGAATAATGGAAATTAACGATATGAAAAGACTCTTCTTCATCACATTGGCCATCCTGGGAACGGTGGTCGTTCAGGCCAGGATCAGCCTGCCTCAGCTCTTCCAAAACGGCATGGTGCTACAACGAGAGAAACCCATTCCCGTCTGGGGAAATGCCCAATCGGGTGCTACTGTCAAGGTGACATTCCGCAAGAAAACCTATACCGCCACGGCCGATGCACAGGGACGATGGCAAGTAGTGATGCAGGCACAGAAGGCAGGCGGCCCCTATGAACTGGCCATTGCCGAAGTTGGCAGCGGCGAAAGCACCGTGTTGACCGATGTCCTCGTGGGCGATGTATGGCTTTGTTCTGGTCAGTCAAACATCGATGTCACCGTGGAAAGGGTGCATCCACAATACGACGCTAGCACTTTCGACTACGAGAATGACCGCATACGACTCTTCCGCGTCGAGCGCGACTTCGAAACCCATGGCCCACGCGCTGACATACGTCCCACAAACATCCACTGGAGCCGCCTCAACCGACAGAATTCGTGGTTGTTTTCGGCCGTAGGCTACTTCCTAGGTCGGGAGATGTTCCGTCGCAATGGTGTACCTCAAGGTGTCATTGTCAATAGCGTTGGGGGCTCACCCATACAGGCTTGGCTCGATGCCGACACGCTGATGCAACACTGGCCGCAGGAGTTTGCACGCACGAAGTTCTACCAAAACGATGCCATGGTCAAAGCGATGCAGGAGGCAAACATGAAGGCTTCCAACCAATGGCGGCAACAACTCGACAGCGCCGACCCAGGTTTGGTCGACCACTATGCCGATAATAGCTATGACGACAGCCACTGGCCACTCGTCAATGTGCTAGTGCCGCGCCATCGAAGCCTCAGCAACGATGGTTCCAACAGACCCTATCACGGTTCTTTCTGGGCACGTCAGAGTGTCAATATCGATGCTGCCCATGCCGGGCAGGAGGCTCGTTTGCTGGTTGGAACGCTGTTCGATGCTGACCAAACCTACGTAAACGGTCAATTAGTGGGCACCACAGGCTATCAGTATCCTCCGCGTCGCTACACAATTCCTGCCGGAGTATTGCAGGAAGGAAGCAACTCGCTGGCTGTCAGGCTGATCACTCAGGGGGGCACACCTCACTTCATTCCCGACAAGCCTTATAAGCTGGTGTTTGCCGATGGCACAGAAGTGGCACTCAAACCACAGTGGCGCATTCACCAAGGGGCACAAATGCCGTCTTGCCCGCAGATGGATGCAGGCGGCCAGAACTTGCCATCAGTACTCTATAATGCCATGTTGCACCCGCTAGCTCCCTATGGAATTGCTGGTGTAGTTTGGTATCAAGGCGAGTCAAACACGGGCGATGGCAACCGCTACGCACAACTTCTGCAACAGCTCATCAATGGTTGGCGCCAGCTATGGCAGCAGAAGTCAGACGTTGAAGCATCGCCCGCAAAGCCAATTCCCTTCGTCGTGGTGCAACTGGCCAACTTCATGGAACCTTCAGAACGGCCGCAAGACAGTGGCTGGTCGTATGTACGTGAGGCTCAACGACGCGTTGCCAATCAAATGGAACAGACGGAACTGGCTGTCATCATCGACCTTGGCGAAACCGTCGACATTCATCCGCTTCGCAAACAGGAAGTGGCTGAACGCATAGCGCGCTGCTTTGACCACCTCATCTGGCATCCTGGCACCAAGCTTTCGCCACAGGTAGTGGATTGGAAGGTGAGCGATGCCGAAGGTTGCATTACCCTCGAACTCGACCAACCGCTACAGAAGGCTACAACTGCCACACCAATGGAACTCTTCGAGTTTGAGGTTGCAGCTGCCGATGGAGTCTACACCCCAGCCAAAGCCACAGGGTCAGGCAAGACAATCAGCATCGTTTCGCCCGTGAAACAGCCGCAACGGCTACGCTATGCATGGAAGAACAACCCCCTGAAAGCCAACGCCTTCTCGCTTGAGGGACTGCCTTTGTCGCCCTTCCAGCTTGATTTGAACCGATAATGAGCCCTAATGGTTTCAGCAACTTATACCGATAACGGCTGTATTGGCCATCTATACTCGGCGTAAAGACCATTTTTACTCTACGCATCAACTGTTGACAACAATATAAAACGTCAATAAAAGCATCACCCTGACAAGCCGTTTGACTTGCCAGGGTGATGCTTTTATGTTGCTAAAGGACTGATTTAGAATCAGCGAACCACAACTTTACGACCACCAATGATGTTCACGCCACGCTGCTTCTGCTCGAGACGCTGACCATTGAGGTTGTAGATAGGTTCATTACCATTGATCAATTGCGAATTGCGAATTGCCTCAATGCCATTGGTTTCCTCACCGTTGATGACAATGTTCAGCGACTTGGCAGATCCATCGGCAACGATGTAGGCATTGTAAGCCTTCACGGTAGCCTCGCCATTCGTGAACTGCTCGCCGGCTGCATTTATCACATAGCCGTTGACAGTTGCCTCTGCATAGGTTCCAATGAACTCCTTGCCACCATAGATAACGGGATCAAGAACCGTCACAGGCACCTCGACGTTCACGCCACGGAAGGTGATTTGCTTGTTTGTCATGTCCCAATTGGTACCCCAGGCATTGCCAGGAACACTGATAATGTAAGGCTTGTTGGCCTCGAAAGCTGTGGCATAGTCGAACGTAAGCGATTCGCCGTCAGCTCCAGTGAACTCCATCAGCCAGAAGTGGCAACGCTGATCGTCCTTAGACTTGAACCACTTCAGGTTCTTAGTGCCATTCTTCACTGAGTTCACAGTGAATGGAAGCACGATGGTTTCCCATCCTTTACCATTATTGTTGTTACCGTTTGCAAACGTGCGGACGTAGCTTATTTCCTTAGCCGTAAAGGCTTCGGGAGCATAGAACGGACTTGTCGCATCGACCGTCATCTTCTCAGCAACACCATCTACGACCTGATTGAGGCTATAAATAGGATTATACGAACTGGTGGGTTTCTGATCTACAGTGATGTAAACCAGACAGTTCTTTCCAGAGATGCCGTCCATGTAGTAGGTCGATGACAATCCTCTGCAGTCGATGGCAGCGGCGGTCTTTGCATCCTCAGGCAGTTTCACGCTAGAAGTAGGCTCCGGTGCGTCTTTCACGGTTCCATCAGCCTGCCAGTAGCGGAAGTAGGACTGCAATCCAAGGCTCTTTGATGCAATGTTCACCTCGCTATCACCATTCTTCTTGTAAAGACGGATGGTGTATGTATTGCCAGAAACCAAACCTGTCACTGTTCCCAGATCGAAGTGGATGGTCTCTGTGCTATTGGCGGCCACCTCTACGGGTACAGATGCTGTGGCATACTTGGTGGAACCCTTCTCAACAGCAAGATAATAGGTATTGGTATACGTACTCGAAGAGCTGTTTGCAATCTCAAACGTACCCGTTACCGAAGCCAGCTGGCCATTGACACTCTTCACGCTGAGCGTAGTTGCGCCTTCCTGACCATCAAACTCAAGCTTACCCTCCTTAATCTTGTTGGCATCAGCACCATAGCCAATGAACATCTTACCAGTGCCAAAAGCATTATTCGATGAGTTGTCACCAAACATGAACCAAAGGTTGTACTCGCCCTTGGCAGCTTTCACGGTGAAGTCGTGAGTGGTCTCTCCGGGTTTCAGTGTTGCCAGCATTGACAGAACGGTAGAGGCTGTTGTGCCAGTGCCATAGCCCATGGAGATCTTTCCGAAGTAGTCGTCGCCTGTGTTGTTGATCGTCACGCGTACGATGTTCTCCTTGTTGGCCTCCATGTCGCCGATAAACTCAATGTTGTTCACGCTGAACTGAGCGTTTGCAGGATCAACGGGATGGACTAACACTTTCGACACACTGCCGCCAGCCACGGTGACGGTAATGTAGTTCTTGTCGGTACCATTGTCAGCATACCACTTGTCAGTGCCTGTGACACGCGAAACGTGTACAAGGTCGTAGTCGCCATCAGCCTTCGAGGCAATGCCAAGGTCAGACATGGAGGTCGTAACACCGTCAGCAACCTGGATAGATCCGAAAGCCTGGTTGTTGTAGTCCTGATGCAGGAACTCCAGCGAGCCATCGGCATTGCGGATGGCCCAGCCGCCATCGAAGTTCAAAGGTGCACCGAACACATTGTAAGTACCAAATGAAGAACCATAGATGGTACTGGTATAGACAGAAGTCTTGCTCTTCCAGTAGAAGTTCAGCGAGGCATTCACCTCGGCAGGCTTCTCGTAGGAGATGTTGATGACGGCCTGCTGGTTATACTTATATTCTGCATCGGCAACCGAAGCGGCACCAGAACCAGCACCAGCAGGCTTCAAAACGGAAAGGTTGAAAAATCCATCGTACTCAGTATTGTTGATGGCCTCGGCCAGACCCCAACCCCAGTTCACATGGAAGAGACCGTCCTTATAGCCGTCGAGCACGAAGCAGTGGCCTTCCGACGAGAACGACGTACCCACTGTGGCACCATAGACCACAGCTCGGCCATTGGCGAACTCATTGTAGAGCATGTCCTCCCATTCCTCTGAGTTGAAGTAGGCGCGGTCGACACTTTGCACATATGGATTCATGTTCAGATACTGGCTCATGGCTGGCGGCACGTCGATGACGAGTGCACCAGAGACATCAGAGTACTCCATCTTCACGCTGCGACCGCAGTACTGCATCAGACGGCCCACTGCCACCTCTTGCTCTTCGGTGATAGTGTTGGTGACGATGGTTGAGTAGTTGTCAATCATGTTAGCCCAATCGAAGGTGATTGGTGGCAGTGCTGGCAGCGTGTGCCCTGTCAGCGAACCTTCTGCGGGTTTATAAGCGGGAATCTCGTTGGTTTGGAAAGTGGGCCAAGAGCCATGCTTTGCCTTGTAGTTCTTGGCCTCGTTGTAAAGTACCTGAGCCATGGCTGTTGCCACGCAACCCGTCAGGATGCGCTCCTTATAGTAAGAAAGGTTATCAGGCTCACCTGCTTCATCAACATCGTCGAGCAACATGCAACGATAAGAACTGGACTGGTCCCATTTTGTGGTCATCAACTTTTCGATAGGAGCCTTTGCCTCACGGCGCGGACCACGTTGGACGTTGCTATTTCCGAGTGATTTGATCTGGTCGGCATACATTTGAAGCACGAAACGCATGTTGTCGGGCATGTTGTTCAAGTCGAAAGAACCACCTTCGACATAGCCGAGGATCTCCTCGGTGCGGTCATCACCAGAAACGATGACGAAACCGTTGCCATCACCCACGTTGAAGACGTGAAGGGCTTCGCCAAAGGCCTGAGCCTCAGCAAGCTGGGGTGCACGCAGGGCAGCAGCACGACGTGCATTCTTGGTCTGCTGGGCCTGCTTCTGCAGGAATGCTGCAGCCTTCTGCTTAGCGTCTTGGCTGCTGACGGGTCCTGCCATGACATTGGTGCTGAGCAGCAATGCCACGATGATGCTGATATAATAGACAGTCTTTTTCATATTGTTAGTCCTCCCATACGCTATGATTGTTAAACTTGGCACCGCCGAGTCCCGGGGTGTCACCATAGTCACCTGCACCAGGTCCGTCGCCTGGATCGTCAGTAATGTCTGGCAACTGGGCGTCACTTGCACCGGGGCCACTTCCGGCAAGAATGGTCTCGGCACTATAAGTTAACTCTTTGATAGCCGGCATGATATATTGAAGCTTTTTCATACTGTTACTTTGTTACCTTGTTCGTTTTATTACTTTGTCAAGACCTTCTTGCCACCCACGATGTTCACACCACGCTGCAGCTGCTTGATGCGCTGACCGTTGAGGTTGTAGATGGGCTGGTTTTCTACATTCAGTTCGTTATTCTCAATTTGCTCAATACCATCGGTCTCGCTATTGGCTACGCGCAGCACACGGATATTGTTGGCCTGACCAGCAACAGGAGCAAAGAAAGCACGGAAGGGCTGCTCGGTGGCGTTCTCAGTTTGCAGTTCGAAGAAGTCGCCATCCTCATTCAGCTTGTAGGCATTCTTGCAGTCAGCAACGGTAAATGTGCCGTTGAAGACGTACTCCCCACTCTCGGTAACAGGCTTCACGTTGGCACTGATGGCAACATTCTCGCCACGGAAGATGAATTCCTTGTTGTGGAGGTCATACTTATCACCCCACTTATCACCAGGAACAGCAAGCAGATAAGGCACGTTTGCCTGCATCTTGCGCTCGGAAGCATAGTCGAAGTAAACGGTTCCGCCTACGCCGTTGGTATACTTATAGAGCCAGAACTTGCGGCCGCTGGCGTCGCTCTTGCTGTGGAACCAGTCGATGTTGGCACCATCAAGGGTCGGAGTAGCCTCGAAGGGCAACACGATGGTGTTCCAACCACCCGTACCTCCGTTGTTGTAATTTGTAAAGGTACGCGCGAAGGTAATTTCCTGAGCAGTGAAGGCAACAGGGAATACGACGGGCTTACCATCGACCAACGTAATCTTTTCAGCTTCGCCACCTACCACAACGTTCTTACCACTAAGTTCAGAAGGAATGGTTGCACCAGCGGGGAAGATGTAGAGACAGTTCTCGTTGCTAATGCTCGAAAGGTTGACAATAGATGCGTCGAACTTGCTGAAGTCAACAGCTGCAGTATTCTCAGGCAGATCAGTAACGCCAGTGTCTTCGGGCATCACACGCTCCAGACTACCAGTAGCCGTGTAGTAAGGAATACCCACCTTCACCATGATTTCGAAGTTGCTGAAGTATGACTTGTCGACTTTCTGAGAGTAGGTGCTACTGCTACGGGTAGAGGTCAGAGCCTCACAGGTCAGATAGTACTTCTTGCCAGACTTCAAGCCTTCAAAGTTCACAGGATAAGCCTGCTCGGCACCTTTCTGAACGACGAACTGCTGAATAGTTTCACCAATGACTTCCTTGTTCTCATCCGTTAGTGTGATGCGAACCGGTCCATTGAATATATAGCTGGACGGACTATAAGACCCCGACCAGCTGCTATATGAGCTATTGATAATATTAATTGAACCTGTCAAAGAAGAGCTGTAAAGATAAGCATTGCCATCGACATATTCATAGTCCTCGAAGTCAACACCGGTGTATGTGGTGTAGTTGGCATAGTTATTTGCGTCTGTCACGGTGCCTGTCCAGATGGTCTCATTATTATACTTGATGATCACTTCGTAAGTAGGATTGGTGAGCGACTTGTAGCCGGAGCCCTTCTCAAGGAAGAGTGACATGGTCTTCTTCTGACCGGCCGACAGACCCACGTACATCGACGAGCCACCAACGCGGGTGCCATCGCTGCGTACGGCTGAAATCGTCAGGTTGCTGTAAACATCGTCGCCCAGGTTGTTCAGCGTCAGAATGTACTCCAGGTACTGGTCTTCTGAAGAGCCCGTAGTGCCATAGTAGCACACATCGTCAACCTTAACATTGCGAACGGGGTGAACATCAACAGTCGTAACGGCGCCACCCTCAATCGTGACATCGACGTAGCGCTGGCGATAGCCCGTGCAGAGATTCCATTCGGTTTCATCGCTCTTCTTGCAAACTGGAACCAGACGGTAAGTTCCATCGGCAAGTGTAAGGTTGCTAGGGTTCAGGTTGACATACTTATATGGGTCGGAATATCCATAAGAAGTCTCATTGCCATCGACGAGCGTGAACGTTCCGTCGGTATTGAGCACGGCCCAACGAATAGAACCGCGATAGCCAGATCCTGTGCGGTTAAAGATAGCTGCTTGAATGCTGGAACCGTTGCGGCGCATATCCTCGCAGTTCAGTACAAGGACCTCTTCGGTCGTGGCACCATCTTTCTTCGGCTGGATTCCGATGACAGCATTCAGTCCTCCGGTGAAGCCAGCGGGCGGGCAGGTGTAGCCCATACCAGCCCAACTGCCGAAATAAGTAACAAAAGGATTCAAGATGCCCATGTCGAACCAGCCGTTGCAAGTGCCGCCCCAGCCCCAGTTGATGTAGAAGAAGCCGGTGCTGGCCTGATAGCCGTCAGCAATGTAGGAGTGGCCACCCAGCTGGTTGTGCTCGCCATAGAATGATACAGGGCGACCGGCAGCCAGCTCCTCATAGATGATTTCATCCCAGTCCTCCTGACTGTAGGAGTCGCGCATGATGGTACGCATGCCTGGGTCGTAGCCAAAGGTCTTGAAAGCAGGCACCAAAGCGCCGGCCAGTGCACCCGATCCGCCGGTGCTGTAGCTCGTGTTCAGTGCGTCAGCCACGTGGCGCATGAAACGGGGCATCTCGCCAACGGAAGTATATGACCCGTAAGTTGAAAGAAGCGCATTGTAGTTCGGACTCCAAGCCTCACCGGATGCCTGCTCCGTTACGTTGGAATTGTAGACGGCAGGAAGCGTCTCTGGATACTTGTAGTAAGCCATGATCATAGCGGTGGTCACGGCCATACATCCTGTTGAGCAGTCGGTGGGACAGTTCTGGCTGTACTTGCCGCTCTGGTTCCAGGCGAAGTTCACGAAATGAGGGATGTCATTGCGTGCAGCCTTGTGCGGACCGCGCTTCACCTCAATATTGTTTTCCTGTGCATACTTCACGACGGCGGCATAGTCCTCGAGCGTCAGGCGCAAGGCTTCAGGCATCTGGGCCTCATCGAACGAACCTTCGGTGCTATAGCCGATGACGTCACCCATACGGTCGTCACCAGCAACGATAGCAAAGCCTTCGCCATTGGTTTCATTGAAAATGTAGTAAGCAGAGCCTTCAGCTTCAAGGCTCGTCAAAGAGAGTTGTTTCGGGGCTTTGTTGCCCTTTTGAATTGCTGTCTGCTGCTGAAGTAGAGCGACAGCCTTCATCTTGGCTGCCTCTTTTTTAACAGGCGCAGCCATCAGTATGCCAGGCATGAGCATGGCAACTGCAAGAAAGATAAACTTTTTCATAATGGATATATACATCTTTGAATTTCAGTCTTATATTGATTTTCACGACATTAGAATATACGTACAATGACAGTTCAAACCAAATTTGCGGGTGCAAAATTACTAATTTAATTTGAGTATAGCCTTCTTTTTTATTGAAAAGTAATAATTTTTTGCATATTTAACAGGTTTGGTCATAACAAGCTCAAATTTAGGGAAAAAACGAGTATAACTTTATCAAATAGGACTGTCCCTGTAGAGTCTCTTTCGTCTGCCAAGTTGTCACATAGTCATGTCACAACCGACCGAATGTCAGCACTTGGCACGCGGTTTGTTGAGTATTTGGTGTGAAAATATGCCTCGGCATACTCACAAACGAGTGAAATAACAATAAAAACATAAAATAAAAAAGTACTATTATGGGAAAGATTATTGGAATCGACTTAGGAACTACCAACAGCTGCGTTGCCGTTTTTGAAGGCAATGAGCCAGTAGTAATCGCCAACAGTGAAGGCAAGCGTACAACACCTTCTGTAATTGGCTTTGTAAAGGACGGCGAACGTAAGGTGGGCGATCCCGCTAAGCGTCAGGCCATCACCAACCCGAAGAACACGGTCTACTCGATCAAGCGTTTCATGGGTGAGACTTATCAGCAGGCTCAGAAAGAAGCTGAGCGCGTACCTTATACCGTTGTCAACGAGAACGGTTATCCGCGTGTCGACATCGAAGGTCGAAAGTATACGCCGCAGGAAATTTCGGCCATGATTCTACAGAAGATGAAGAAGACCGCTGAGGACTATCTCGGACAAGAGGTGACCGATGCCGTCATCACCGTACCTGCTTACTTCTCTGACTCACAGCGTCAGGCCACTAAGGAAGCCGGTCAAATTGCTGGTCTGAACGTGCAGCGTATCGTCAACGAGCCTACTGCAGCAGCACTGGCTTATGGCGTTGACAAGGCCAATAAGGATATGAAGATTGCCGTATTCGATCTCGGCGGCGGTACGTTCGATATCTCCATTCTGGAGTTCGGCGGTGGTGTCTTCGAGGTACTCTCCACCAATGGTGATACCCACCTCGGTGGCGACGACTTCGATCAGGTCATCATCGATTGGCTGGTAAACGGCTTCAAGGCTGATGAGGGCATCGACCTCTCGAAGGACCCGATGGCCATGCAGCGACTCAAGGAGGCTGCCGAGAAGGCAAAGATTGAACTCTCGTCGACCACGACCACCGAAATCAACCTGCCCTACATCTCTGCTGAGGGCGGCGTGCCTAAGCACCTGGTGAAGACGCTCACGCGTGCTCAGTTCGAGCAGCTGGCCCACTCGCTCATCCAGGCCTGCCTCGTGCCCTGCCAGAACGCTATCCGCGACGCCAAGCTCTCTACCTCCGACATCGACGAGGTTATCCTCGTGGGTGGCTCGAGCCGTATCCCCGCTGTGCAGACCCTCGTAAAGAACTATTTTGGCAAGGAACCCTCTAAGGGTGTGAACCCCGATGAGGTAGTGGCCGTAGGTGCTTCTATCCAGGGTGCTATCCTGAACAAGGAAGGTGGCGTAGGCGACATCGTGCTTCTCGACGTGACACCTCTGACACTAGGTATTGAGACGCTCGGTGGCGTGATGACAAAACTCATCGATGCCAACTCTACCATCCCTTGCAAGAAGTCGGAGACCTTCTCAACGGCTGTGGACAACCAGACTGCTGTAACCATCCACGTGCTGCAGGGCGAGCGTCCAATGGCTGCCCAGAACAAGTCCATTGGCCAGTTCAACCTCGAAGGCATCGCTCCCGCACGTCGTGGCGTACCTCAGATTGAGGTGACATTCGACATCGATGCCAATGGTATTTTGAACGTATCTGCCAAGGATAAGGCTACAGGCAAGGAGCAGGCCATCCGCATTGAGGCTTCTTCTGGTCTGAGCGAGGACGAGATCAACCGCATGAAGGCCGAGGCTGAGCAGTTTGCAGAGGCAGATAAGAAGGAGCGCGAGCGTGTCGACAAGATGAATCAGGCCGACTCGATGATCTTCTCTACCGAGACCTTCCTCAATGAGAACGGCGATAAGATTCCTGCCGACCAGCGTCCTGCCATCGACAGCGCCCTCCAGACACTGAAGGAAGCCCATAAGGCCGGTGATGTCGCAGCTATCGACAATGCCATCAATAACCTTAACCAGGTCATGCAGGCCGCTTCTGCCCAGATGTATCAGCAGGCAGGCGGTGCTCAGCCCGGTGCTGGTGCAGGCTTCAATGGCGGTCAAGGCTTTAACGGCGGTGCTCAGGGTGGTCAACAGTCCAACCCCGACGACAACGTCCAAGACGCTGACTTCGAGGAGGTGAAGTAAGGCTGATAAACAGCAATAAGCAACAATAAACGAATCGGTGTAACTCATTGAGTTGCACCGATTTTTGTTTTAGTTAAACTTTGTATATTTGGCTCTGATTTCGGATATTTATCGTAAATTTGCACCAAATCGTTCACGCGACTTAAAGGTTGACGAAGTTAAACTTAAAGACATATACCTTATTATATATAAGAAATGGCAAAGGCAAATTATCATATCCGAAGGAAGTGCCCTATATGCGGAACCATCTTTGAGATTCGCACCATTGATGCTGTGTATTGTTCTCACAACTGTTCCGCTGTAGCCTCTAAGAGGAAAAAGGCTCAGGAAGAGAAGGAAAAGAAGTATGAGCAGATGGCGAAGGAAATTCCAGACATCAAGGAGTATCTAACAGCAGCAGAGGCAATAGCAATGTACTGCGTTGAACGTAGTACATTGTATCGTGACATTCGGTTAAAGAAACTTCCGTCCGTTAATCTCGGCCAACGTCAGCTAAGACTGAAACGTTCTGATTTGGATGAGCGTTACGAACTGAGGAAGAAAGTGCGGAAGGCTGCTAAGAAGCCTATTCCCAAGACATACAATCTCGAACCCGAGAATTGCTATACCATCGGTGAAATCTCAAAGAAGTTCAGAATTCATGATTCATCCGTATGGGCCCA
>CACYJV010000027.1:46053-56932 GCA_902774815.1 uncultured Prevotellaceae bacterium
TCCCTACCCGACAGATAGGTAACTATGTTTACGCTCCAAAATCAGAAATCGACAAACTTTATAAATCTATCAAGTTATGAAGACTCCAATGAAGCGCACGGTATTCAAGGTAATACTCCGTAAATCTGAATACAAAGAGCAGTGGTCATTGCTCATCGAAAGCTTTCCTGTCTTTGAGCCAGGCAAAGACAAACCACTTCGCAAGCATGAACCACTTGGTCGCTATATAACGACACCCATCTTTGACAAGAATAGTTCTGGAAGAACTCTACCAGATGGGAAAGCGTACTATCGTCCCAAGCGTGATGCCAATGGAATCATCATGTGCCGCTCGCAAAAAGATCAAGAGGCCTGCATCTTTGCAGACAAGGTACGTGACCTCCGTCAGCACGAATACGATAATCAGTCTTTGTACACAGACTCGGAGGCAGAACAAGCAGCACAAATTCAAGTGAACTGGAAAAGAGAACTGGCATTGATGAAGCTATACACTGGAGGGAAACCCCTTCTATTCGGCAGCATTGACGTGAACCTCATCGAAGACTACAAGGATTACCTTGTCAACGCGCCACAAGGCGGTAGTAAGACAGGAACCATATCAGCCAATACCGCCTCGACCTATTTCTCGATATTCAAGGCTGGTCTTCATCAAGCCTTCATTGATGGCTACTTGACCATCGACCTTGCAGCCAAGGTTAAGAACATATACTACGAGGAAAGCCAACGCGAGTATCTGACACAGGAAGAACTCAACCAACTGGCAGCCACACCATGCGATAGCGAAATCCTCAAAAGAGCAGCCTTGTTTTCTGCCTTGACAGGATTGCGCCATAGTGACATCAAACAACTGAAGTGGCGCGATATTGTGAAAGACAAGGAACATTACCAACTCCATTTTACTCAACAGAAGACCAAGGGTGTAGAGTATATGCCAATTTCTGACCAAGCATTTTCCTTATGTGGTGAACGTGACGATGCAGACCGACTTGTCTTTGAAGGGCTACAAGACCCATCATGGATCAATCGTCCTGTTAAGAAATGGGTTGAAGCTTCAGGTATTACGAAACATATTACTTTTCACTGCTTCCGCCATACCTATGCAACTTTGCAACTCACCAACGGAACAGACATCTACACAGTTAGTAAAATGCTCGGCCATAAGAAGGTGACTACAACACAAATTTATGCGAAGATTGTCGACGAAAAAAAAGAGAAAGCGGCAAATGCCATTAAATTGGATATTGATCTCTCCGACCTGAATAACAAACAATAGACATTTGATAATGAAATATACCGAATACTATAAGACAGAGAATGATCTCGTCCGGTCTCCGAAAGTAACAAAGGAGGCTTATGATATTGTCAAGGCAATGTATGAGCCTCACTGGGGAAGAGATAACAATAAGAAATGTCTTACACAAGAAGAACTGCCCATTGTCTACGCTTTCAATCTTGCTGAGGGTATCAAGAATGAGATATTAGCTGCAGGGGACAATTATTCTGAGGCTGTCGCCAGAGAAAGCAAAGAATTGTATCACTGGGGTACCAAGAAACAAAAACATGAAGTCGATTGGCTCTACCAGAGGAATACGGTTTTAGGCATCACCTATTATTTTTTGGCATGTGAGCCTGACATTGACGAAAGGATTCTTGACGAGCTTCATCAGGCAGCTGTTAATGTACCAGCTCCATTGATTCCAAGCATTCATATTCCCATAATAAGTGCTATGCCCTATTTTGATATTTTTGTCGATGCCGCTAGGATAAAGAATAATCAAGACTCTGAACATAAAGCTTTGGTAAAAAGAAAAAGGAATGTTCCCAAGAGAGAACTACCTGATGAGAAAGAGATGCTGCTTGCCCAAGATTGGGAACAGGCAAGAAGGATATTTGACAGTATCTTCCGTTATGGACTTGATATGGATAAAATAGGCAACGGTTTGAACTCTTTATTTAATAATCGCAATTACATTCACCAACAAAGATACTGGTACATCATTTATCAGTGGTTTATGGAATTAGGATTCATAACTTCAAAACGATCAGGTAAGGATTTCAGAATATGGGCCATCTATATGTTCGGAGAGATAGGCTATTCAACGCAAGACGATTTCTCCAAAGCAAAAGCTATAGCACCAGGCAGTCCATCTGAGTGGAAAATCATCTCAGGTCATGAGGACTTTATCCTCATCAGAGACATACTAAACGGAGTTTTTAATAAAGAACAGCGTAATAAGTATCTGATGGATGGCAGGTACATTGATTGGAACCTATAAAGTTCTGTTATAGAATGACATATACAACTATTCCGAATAGCGAATCCGAGTATCTATTCCGAATAGTAAAAGAAAATACAACCCTATTCCGACTAAGCCGGAAATAGGGTTTTTCGTTCTCTATTGCCTCATTTCACACCTATATTTTTGCAGTTGCCTTTCTTTCGAGAGGTGGCTGTTTTCCTATTGATTTCAGCCAACCATTCAAATTTAACAGTATGGCAGAAAATACTTATTCATTTAATGATTTGCCGAGAGCCTTGACAGAGATTCGTCAAGAGATGGCTGACTTGAAAAGAATGATTCTTGATTTCCAAAAGCCTTCTCAAAGGGAGGAAGACCGATGGATGAACATAGAGGAAGTACGTGAGTACATTCCCTTTCATCCAGCTGAACAGACCGTCTATGGTTGGACGAGTGAGAACCAGATTCCTTTTCATAAAATCAAAAAGAATCTTTTTTTTCTCAAGTCCGAGATTGACGACTGGTTGATGAACAAGAAACGAAAGGCTGATTATGAGATTCAGAAAGAAGCTGAAGCTTATGTCGCACGTAATAGAAGGAGAATGTAATTATGAGTGAGCAAACATTAAGCATTTCTTCTGAAATGATGGTATCTTCTATTACGAACTCTTTCATGCAGGAAGTCAGTTCTGCGGAGAAAAGCGATGAGCAGCCTCTTGAAAGGGGTTGCCCATCCTTTCCCATCGACGTGTTCCCTGAGAAGATCCAGAGGATTGCCCAGGCACTTCATCAAGACGAAGGACTCAACCTGGACTATCTGTGTGCCTCCATGTTTACCGTGCTGGCAGCTGCCATGGGAAATCGGTGGTTATGTCACTTCAAGTCCACATGGCAGGATCCGCCTATTATCTTCCTTGTCCTGATCGGTCCACCCAGCTGTGGAAAGACTCCTCCGCTGAAACAGGCTGTAAAGCCCTTCCGCCTCTTTGATGCGGAACTGGAGCGGAAATACAGAAACGAAAGGGAAAGGTATGAACAGACGATGGCGCTGCCAAGGGAGGAGCGTGAACGGAATGGCTTCGATGCTGATCCTGTCCCCCCAGTCTGCCGCTCTGTGCTGACCATCAACTCAACGATTGAGGCCCTTTATTCTGTGCTTGACCAGAACAGACGTGGCGTACTGATGTGCGTTGATGAACTGGACTCCTTCCTGAGCAACATGTCCAGGTATAACCGTGGCAACGATGACGCCTACTGGCTCCAACTCTTCAATGGCGACGGGGTTAAACTTAACAGGAAGTCTTCCGACAGGCCGATGACCGTACTGCATCCTTACGTGTCACTCATAGGCGGCACGCAGCCAGGACTCCTCCCGGAACTACTGGGTGGCAAACGGATGACGAACGGCTTTGCATCACGCCTGCTGAAGGTTTTCCCTGACATCACGGAAATGCCGGAATGGACCATGCGACAGGTATCGCCCGACATCCTCGACGAATGGAACAGCATCGTCAGGAGAGTCCTTGAGACCCCGTCTGAATATGACGAGAACGGAGATGTCATCCCCCATGCGGTGGTCTTCAGTGAGAAGGCCAGAAAGATGCTCTGTCATTGGCGGAACGAAGACAACAGAAGGGAATGGAAGGATACCAATGAGGATTATCTCAAGGGATTCTATGGGAAGCTAGAGACGTATGTCGTACGCTTTTGTCTTGTAATCCAAGTAATCCGGTCCTTCTTTGACACTCGATGCAGTCCGTCCGTCATTGACGAGGAAAGTGTCAGGTCTGCCATCAGCCTGGCGGAGTATTTCCGCGGAATGGAGAAAAAGGCCTTCTCATTTATCTCCAACAGACAGGACGAAGGGAAGGGCATGCAGCTGTTCAACATACTTCCTGATGAGTTCCGGACATCGGACGCCCATGTGTATGGTAGTTCCCTCGGAATGTCCGAAAGTACCGTGAAGCGTTTCCTGAAAAGGTGCTGCGTAAACGGCATTCTCACCAATCCGAAGCACGGACTCTACCAGAAAGCCATGCGTAAAGAGGAAAAGGAGCAGGTGACCCAATGAACCTTTGACCTTTTGACCCAATCGGAAGCCGAGAGCATCAGCTTTCGTGTCCAAAGGGTCAAAAGTTCAAAAGTTCAAAGGGTCGTGGGAACTTTTTGAACCGATAGAAATGAATAATGATGAACAAACATAGATTCATATTGAAACCCTACAAGAGCAGGGAAGACCGGAAAGAGTGTCCCTGCTGCCACGTCAAGGGGTGCTTCTCACAGTATATCGACACGGTGGGGAGGATTGCCTTTCCCCCTGATGTGGGTCGGTGCAACCGTGAACACAAGTGCGGCTATCACTATACGCCGAAACAGTTCTTTCATGATCACCCGGATATGAAGGAGGAACTGATGGACGATGCTGCCATTCTTTCCCCAACCCTTCCAACTCCTCCCCAGCCCAAGGCAGAGCGGTTCTTCTTTCCGCGCTCTGTCATGGAGAGTTCCATGAGCCATTACCGGGAGAACAACTTCTTCCTGTTCCTATGCAGCAGGTTCGGTGAGCAGGCTGCCCTCGAACTGGCAGGGAGGTACAATATCGGTACGGCCAAGGTGCGGAAAGGCTCCTGCGTGTTCTGGCAAGTGGATATCAGGGGACGTGTCTGCCAGGGAAAGGTGATGTTCTATGATGCGTCAACGGGCAACCGCTCGCATGAGGTGCATCCCACATGGGCACATACGCTGATGAGAATCGACAAGGAGAGGGTCGGCCAGTGTTTCTTCGGGGAGCATCTGCTGGCTGAGTTTCCTGACCTTCCTGTCGGAATCGTCGAGAGCGAGAAGTCGGCCATCATCGCATCCTTCTATCTTCCGGGCTACGTCTGGCTGGCCTGTGGAGGAAAGGACGGGATGTTCGGCAAGGCTGACCTGGACATCTTCAAGGACAGGAAGGTGGTGTTATTTCCCGATCTTGGCATGAAAGAGAACTGGGAGGGAAAAGCAGAAAAACTGAGACGGCACGGCATCGAAGCGCATGTGTTCACCTATCTGGAGGATCACGCCTCCCAAAGTGAAAAGGAGAGGGGACTGGACATTGCCGACTATCTGCTTAATGAGCACTCACAGGCGGCCATCCTCAGGATGATGATTGCCAGGAATCCCAGTATCAAGACACTGATGGACAGACTTGACCTGGAACTAGTTTCTTAATTGTGGTTGTTTTTATGATATGAGATACACGAAAATGGTCATAAGACATGGGGTATGTTTCAATCGTGATTCCCAATATACGGATGACCTGACGACATCAGGAAGTAAGGTCGGGAGTATATTGCAAGAAGTGTTTTTGTCATACAAAAACGTCCTTGCCGTTCGCTCCCGGTGGTCGCAAATGTGGGTTTGGGAAGCATGTTTTACATTTTGTGATAATATGATAATTGTATATTTGTATATTATGATATTTGTATATTTACATAATATGATATTTGTATATTTTGATATTATCAATTTCATATTTTATACTTTTACAATTTTCGTATTTTATAGTTTTCATGTTTTATAATAATATAGTAATAAAGGATATGAAGAAAACAGAAAGAATCAATATCAGATGTGGCGAACTGGAGTTTGCCCTTATCAGAAGACATGCGGAGGAGTGCGGCCTTTCGGTGTCCGACTACTGTCGTCAGGTGCTACTCGCCTACTGTCCGAGAAAGCGCCTTTCGGAGCATGAGTATCAGGTCATCACTGAGGTGAGGAAACTTACCAGCGACCTGACACACATCACAAACTTCTTCCACCAAAGGAAGTATGCTTCTATGATGGAAGAACTGAAAAGTATCATTAAAAGACTGAAGGAGATCCTATATGATAGCAAAGGCAAGAACGATTAGCTATGGGACTGCAAAACTGGAGTATGATGCGAACAAGACCGTCGCCCATGTCCATGTGGCCAGTGAGGCATGCCGTCACAACCTATACGGCGACACACCGGGGGAAATCACCCGTGAGATGCACGACGTTCAGGAGAACCATCACCGAAATCTCTCAAAGTGCTATTTCGACATCGTGATAACCTTGTCGGAGCAGGATGCTGGTAAGGTGAATTCTCCTGAGCAATGCAGCGAACTCGTAGAGGAGTACATGAAGAGGCTGATGACCGGGGAGATTGGATTGTCGGAGGAGCAGTTCCGTCAGATGCAGTGGATTGCCTATCAGCATGAGCGGACTGACCATAACAGGAACCTTCGGCACTGGCATGTGCTGGCAAACCGAGTCCTGCAGGATGGGACGGTCATCTCTGATTCTTTTATAGGGAAGAAGGCTGCAAAAGTGGCCAACGACATCAGCCGTGAACGTGGTTTCAGTGTGGCGGAGGTCATCTCTCCGAAGAATAAGGAAGAGATCCGGAATACGGCCTTCAGGATTCTCGGCAGCATGGACACATTCTCTTTCGACATCTTCAAGGTGCTGATGATGGCTGAGGGGTTTGAGGTGCGCGAGGCATTTTCCAAAAGCGGCAAGCTACAAGGATATTACATCCTCTCCAAGTCAGGAACGCAGTACAAGGCCAGCACCATCGACCGAAGCCTGACTCTGGGGCGGATAGAGAATACATGGAAGATGCTGCACATGGAACAAGTCAGATCTTCCAACGAGAAAAAGGTTGTGGCACGTCATCCTTCTGGGAGTTCAGTCCATGTCGGCACTGGCATGCTGTCATCCATATTGAACACTCACGTTACTCCCACACATTCACGCAACCGTGAGGATGAGGTCGGGACAAAGCACAACCGTTACGATGACGAAAATCTGGAAGAAAGGAACAAAGGATATTCAATGTAATTAAAGAAAGGAAAAACTATGGCGAATAAGAACTACCCAGTAAGACCGGACAGCAGCCTGAAGGCTGCACCGGTCAGGAAGAAGGACGTTACGGAAGCCCTTCTGGAAGTAAACGAACTGGCAGAGAAGCTACTTGGACAGATGGTGGAGCTCAACACCAAATACACGGTCTTGCAAGAGGACGGACTGCCGTTGAAGATGGAGGGACGCTCCAGAGAGTTGATAGAAACGCTTTTTGCCCGGATGAAAGAGTTGCCTGTCCAGGTGGACAAAGCAGCAGCTGCAGGCATGGAGAAATCCATCAGGCGCCTTGATGCTGAAATCACAAAGGTCAGGAACTACTGCATTGCTGGCACCATAGTCATCAATGTGCTATTTGTCCTTCTGGCTTTTTCGATATTATCTTAGTCTTATGATACGTGTCTTCGTTACTATACAAAAATGGTGACGAAGGCACGATACAAATTCATTCATGTTAGTAATCTCTGTATATTAAAACTTCTTCCATTAGCCCTTTTGTATGGGCAATCAGAACTATTATTCCTATAGGCAAAGCGTACAAAAGTGGATAAAAATAATTTTTTCACGATATCTTTAGGAGAGAAACACATTTTTTCGTATTTTTGCAAAATAAAAAAATAAAAATATCCTCAAAAACGCAAAGAAGAACACCGACCGTTTATGTTTTCGGCAGAACTAGTGAATGCAATTCCTTTATCTGATCCCTATAAAGAATTAGTTGAGAAAAGTTTTAAGGAGAATAATGCGCCAAAGTCAAACCGAGAGTCGGCCAGTTACCTTAAAGAGATAGGTGCAGATATGTATACTGATAGAGATCGAATGTTTTATGAACTGCTTCAGAATGCAGATGATGCTTCTTCGTTACGGGGCGTTAAGGTAATGGTTCAAATAAAGGATAACTACCTAATATTCACCCATGATGGTCTCTCTTTCTCACGCCAAGATTTTAGATCAATTGTTTCAACCGCTAATAGTACTAAAAGGCTTGACCGGAAAAAAACAGGATATAAAGGTATTGGTTTTAAGAGTGTATTTACAGATTCAGAAAGAGTATATATAAAAACAGGGGGATTCTTTTTTTTGTTCGACAAAGATGCAGATTTATTTAAAGACTTTCGTGCTTTTTACCGTTATGTCAACCCACTTTATACAGAAGAGCAATTGCAGATCTTTTTTAAAGATAATGTTGAATACGAAAAAGAGTTTGAAGGTGTAAATCATTTACCATGGCAACTTTTGCCATTTTGGGTAGAAGGGTGTCCTAGTCCTCTTCTTGGAACATCATTTTCTCGAAATTGTAATGTTGCAATAGCTCTTGATATGGGAGTTGCTGCAGAGAAATATAAAGAAACGATTAAAGGTATTATTCAAAAGCCTCGTTTCATGCTTTTTTTACGGAATACTCAAAGAATTCAGTTTGAGGATAAGAAGTGGGATATATTAAGCATAGCGAAACATGTAGATGATAAAACAAATATTGTAAGACTTAAAAATTCATTTGCTCAAAACGACAATGAGGTTTCTTATATTGTGCGTGAAGGAAGCGAAATACCTGTAACAAATGAAGCATTTAAAGATTGCGATATTCCAATGGTTAAAGAGTGTCAGGACGCTGGTGGACAAGAAAAATGGTATATGTATCAAATAATTGATAACTTGCCAGTTCCTATTACATCAATTCCTGAAAGAATTATTGCCGCAGACACTACATCTGTTTCATATGCAATCATGCTTGATGAAACAGGAAATGTTATTCCTATTACCGACAAGACCCCATCTCTATATGCATATCTTCCAATGGAGGATAGAAGGTATTTATTCCCATTCTTCATAAATGCAGATTTTGAGTTGTCTTCAAATAGACAAGAGGCAAAGCGTGTAAGTGTGTGGAATGAATATTTGTTCTACAATATTGGAAAAAATATTGTTTCATGGGTATCGTCAATTGCTAACCCCAATCATTCTGATTATCTCTCACTCTTGCCCCCCTCGTTTTTTACTGAGGAGCTTGAGGAAAATAAGACAGACCGGTTAGCGTTTCAGTTCAATCGAGGGTATAAAGAATCTCTCGTAGAGACTCCATTTGTCTTGAACGACAAACTCAAAATCGTATGCCAAGACGATATCGTTATTGACGAGTCTGGTTTTGCAGCAGTTGTTCAACATCAACGCTCTGTTGCCTAAAGACCAGTGGTTGCCAGATGAACCGATGATTCATGAGGTCAAGTTTGACGATATGGATTCCGATGTCCGTCTGCCGAAAGTTTCCTTTGGCAAGGAAGACGAGTATGTCGAGGATGGTAGCGTGAGTATCTATGATGATAATAACGACTCTGCCTTTTTCGATACCGATGCGGCTGCCGAGCTTGCTTCCAACGTGGCTGCTGCAGCTGTCGAACTTGCGGTTGGTCCTGCTGTGGTTCCGACCTCAGGAGGTGGCGGTGGTGGCAGTTCCAGTGGCTGGGGCGATGACGATGATGACGAGAAGAAAAAGAGACCTAAGTTCCACCGTTAATACATTTAGATTATGGGATTTACGAATACAAACTCTAAACCGAAACTCAAACCTGCAAGGATGATAACCAAGGAGAAGGTTCAAGAAGTGAAAGACAAGATGGCTGATATTTCATCCACAGTTGTCTCTTCCCAGACTGTGTCTGCACATCCTGCCGAACCTTCTGAGCAGGTTGATGATGCTGATGTCATTGTTCCTGTCTGTCAGTCAGGTTCTGAATCCCCAGAAATGCCAGAAAGTGCGCCTGTCGAGGTTAAGTTCTCTGACAGGTTGCTCAACGACATAACCGTGGAAGACTACTGCTTTCTCTTTGAGACGCTGTTCAACGCTTGTTCTGATAACCGAGAAGAAGCGAAGCGAAAGGCAAGAGAAGAGAGCAGACGTAAGCAGGAGGAATCCGGTATCGATGTCATCACACCTGAGAATGCTCTTGTAAAGTGTACTGGTTTCATGAACGACATTCTGAATGGGTATAACCTCTACAAGAAGCATGAGAGTGCTATCGACAAGCAACAGTCGAAGTCCAAGGAGATTGTAAATACTCAGAACGAGACCGTCAAACGTCTGGAGACAGTTGTCGGCAGGATTGAGGACGTGCAAGGAGTCAAGGCTCCTAAGCGACCTCCATTCCCTTCATGGGCATGTCTGGCTTACTTGTTCTGGCACTGGCCTATGTATGGTTTTGCTTTTCTCTGGCAGTCGAAGTACTTTCGCAGATTCTGCTTCCTCACCGCATTCTTTGTGATGGTGTTGGAGTTCTGCATCATTGTACTTCTGTCATACGACAACAAGGATCTGCATCGTGACCGTGCCAAGTATGTCACTGTCAGAAACTGGTCACTGGTCGAAGGCGATACGGCTACCATCAACAAGTTTGACTATGTGGATTTTATCTACAGCGATGTCAAATACCGCAAGAACGATATTGACGCACTGCAAGAGACGATTCGCAAGAAGTATGACATTATGATGGAAAAGAAGCAGAAGCAGCAGAACCAGAAGCGTCGCAAGTGATACACTTGCTACAAATCTCTATTAAAATTGGCGCACCATCCGTAGTGGGTGATGCGCTTTTTTTTTGATCTATTTCTTTGTAACTTGATGCCATGATGGAAAAATATACACTGAAAGCAGATAAGAAACGGCAATATCACCGCAGGTCAACCATGTCAAAGGCAGAAATTATGGTAATCATGATACTGTTTCATGATTCAGGCTACCGTTGCCTGAAACATTTCTATATAGAAAAGGTATGCAG
>CACYJV010000028.1 GCA_902774815.1 uncultured Prevotellaceae bacterium
TGAGACGCACTGGAGCGCTGCCGACGGCGGTATCCGCAAGAACCCCTTCACCACAGGCCTGAAGGTCCAGGAGTACGGGGAGTACGAGGTGGATAAGGAGGGGGAGGAGAGCGAGCCGTAAAAAGCCCACCCCAACAGCCCACCCCTTCCCTCCCCAAGGGAGGGGGCTTTGAATAGCCTTGGGCAACGGGTAGGGGCAGACTCCCGTGTCTGCCCGAAGAACGAGGGGGACTTGAATAGCCTTGGGAGCAACGCGTAGGGGCAGACTCCCGTGTCTGCCCGAAGAACGAGGGAATAGGCCTGCCCGAACAATCCAGAGAGCGGTGGCACAGAAATGTGTCGCTGCTCTTTTTCGTTGTTTTTGCCCACAGATTTGCAACCACGGATGGCACGGATTCAACGGATTACACGGATTTTAATTTTCAATTCTCCGCTCGGCCCTATGGGGACGCTTGCGTAGCGTAGCGGAGCAAGAATTTTCAATTCTCAATTTGCGGCTTGCCGCACTTGTTTTGCCCACAGATTACACAGATTAACACAGATTTTTGTGCTTTTCGGTGTTTCGGGTGTTTTCGGAAACATAAAATCAAGGTGTCGCTGCTCTTTCGTGATGGGCCGTTGCAACATCTCCGAAGTCGCAAAACACCATATTCTTGGACGTAATTATTCTAATTATGATAATTTCTTTCCGATAAAAGCACACAGATGTTCGTGCAGACACGGGGGATATTTTACGGGCAGACACGGGAGTCTGCCCCTACAGAGCGGCACTATTATGCTGCAAAGGCAATGCTGTTATACTGAAAGAGCAATGATATTATACGGCAAGAGCATTGCTCCACGGGCTGTGGGGCAATGCTCTATGGGGTATAAAAGCAGTGCTTCGTGGGGGACAAAAGCATGCTTCGTGGGGGATAATGGCACTGCTCTATGGAGTGCAGCGGTGCTCTGCTACCGCACTTCCTCGAAGATGGTTTTGACACCCTTGATCTTCTCGCCCTGGATTTGGCGGAGAAGCTGGCGGAAGCGGTCGCGGGCAACGGCCACGTAGGTGAAGCGTTCCTCGACGCTGATCTTGCCGATGTCGGAACCTTGCAGGCCTCCCTTCTTGCAGAGGAAGCCGACGATGTCGCCACGCGATAGCTTGTCGCGCTTGCCCTTGCCGATGTAGAGCGTCACCATGCGCGGCTGGGCAGGCTTCAACTGGGCCACTTCCGACTCCGTAGGCAGCGCGTAGTCAATCAAATCGACGCCCTCGGGCTGGCCTGCGGTGACGTAGTCGGGGACTCGTTCCTCGGCATTGAGCAGGAAGAAGGCACGCCCCTGCTTGTCCCAGCGAGCCGTGCGCCCTACCCTATGCACGTAGTTCTGCTCGGTCTCGGGCAGGTGGTAGTGGACGATGTTGGCCACATCGGGTATGTCGAGTCCACGGCTGGCGAGGTCGGTGCACACCAAGACGTTGACGGAGCCATTGACGAAACGATAGAGGGCATCCTCGCGTTGGCGCTGTTCGAGTCCTCCGTGGAAGATGCTCACGGCAAAGCCCTGCTGGCGAAGGAAGTTGCCGACGCGCTCGACGCTGTCGCGATAGTTCAGGAAGACGATGCTGCTCTGCTCGCCAAACGACAGGAGCAGGCGGCAGAGGGGCTGCAGCTTGTCCTTCTGGGGGCTGCGCACCTGATAGATCTGCACGCGTTCGGACACCTGCTCGTCGTCGATGCGATAGTCCACGCGCTCGGTACGCCCCATCCTGACGAACTGTGGAATCTGCTCGGCTTCGGTGGCCGAGAGCAGCAGGTTGCGACGTCCGGCAGCGGGGAAGGTCTTCATGAGCTGCGCCATCTCCTTGAGAAATCCCATTTCGAGGCACTTGTCGAACTCGTCGATGACGACAAACCGCACGTGGGCAGCCGAGATGTTGCCTTTGTCAAGATGGTCGTTGAGGCGGCCAGGGGTGCCGAAAACGATGTGGGGGCGCACCTGCCGGAGTGTGCGATGCTCGTCCATGGCCATACGTCCGCCATAGCAGGCACAGGCACGCAGGCCGGCACCCATGCTCTTCAGCACTTCGGCCGACTGCATGGCCAGTTCGCGACCAGGCACGACGACGATGGCCTGCACCTCGTCGAGTGAGGCATCGAGCCGCTCGGCCAATGGCAACAGGTAGGCAAGCGTCTTGCCGGTACCAGTGGGCGAAAGGATGACGACGTCGCGGTCGGAGTGTGCGATGGCCTCGTAGGCCTCTTGCTGCATCGCGTTGAGCTGGTCGATGCCGAGCTTGGTGAGGATTGGATGAAGATTGTTTGTCATGATTTTATTATTTTCGGGGGTACGAGGATACGAGGGTACGAGGATTCTTCGGGGGTACGGGGATACGGGGGTACGATGGTACGAGAATTGCCTCGTTAATCGTTATTTCGAGGGTGGGATTTATTCGGGGGTACGGGGGTACGATGGTACGAGTATTGCCTCGTTAATCGTTATTTCGAGGGTGGGATTCTTCGGGGGTACGGTGGTACGGTGGTACGGGGGTACGAGAATTGCCTCGTTAATCGTTATTTCGAGGGTGGGATTTATTCGGGGGTACGGGAGTACGGGAGTACGAGAATTGCCTCGTTAATCGTTATTTCGAGGGTGGGATTCTTCGGGGGTACGGGGGTACGAGAATAGCCTCGTTAATCGTTATTTCGAGGGTGGGATTCTTCGGGGGTACGGGGGTACGAGAATAGCCTCGTTAATCGTTATTTCGAGGGTGAGACTTTTCGGTGGTACGGTGGTACGGGGGTACGAGTATTGCCTCGCTAATCGTATTTCGGGAAGTAGAGGTATTCAGAGGAGAAGGGTATTCTCGCACCTCCGCACCTCCGCACCACCGTACCCCCGGAAATCACTCCGTACACACGAAAATCACTCCGCACCTCCGCACCACCGTACCCCCGAAAATCACTCCGCACCTCCGAACCCTACAGCCTGTTCTTCCTGATGATCTCGTTGATTTCGTCGAACTCCTTGCCCATGTTCAGGTTCAGGTAGATCGTGTAGAGGGGCATGGCCCAGCGGCGCTGCTCGTCGGGAGCCAGCTCGCGGTAGCGCTCTAGGTACTTCAGGGAACGCTTGTAGAGCCCCAGCATCTGCTGGCGTTGCTTGGCGTTCAGGCGGCCCTTCTTGTCGAACGACACGGCGGTGTAGAAGCACGCCATGCCTGCATTGTAGTAGGGTTCGGGCAGACTGTCGCACACGGCCAGCAGCGAGTCGGTGAAGGTGACACACTGCTGATACTTCAGCGTATTGAGCAAAGCCGAACTCTTGACGACCATTGCCTGCAGATGGTTGGAGTCGTTGGCCAACTGGAGGTTTGCCGTCTCCAGCAACTTCTTCCAGTTGGATTGTGCGCCATAGTAGTCGACGAGGCGCGAGAAGAAGAACGGCTCGGCAGGATACTTCGTGAATCCTTCCTGCAGGGCCTTCTCGTAGCGTGCCGAGTCGTTGTCGAGCAGATAGGTGTCGGCCAGATATTGCAGCATGGCCGAGTAGTGCGCCGTGTCCTTCAGCGCGTAATAGGTGTGGTGGAGCGTCGCCTTTGAGTCCTGGTTCTTGTAGCCGCAATAAACGGCCCAGTAGGCTGCCTCGGGCAGTTGCTTGTCGTTCTTACCATAGTCGAAAGCGGCGAACATGGGATGATGGGCGCAGTCGATGTAGCGGTCGAGGAATGAGTAGGCGCGCGTGAACTGCTGCTTCTTGATGAAGTAGAGTCCTCCGTTGAAGAGGTTGCGGCGATGGGCGTCCAGGAAGTCGGCATGGCGCTTGCGGTACTGCAGCCGTGGCTTGCCGCCCTCAACGGGTTGGGCATCGATGGTGTCGAGGCCCTGCAACACGGTGAACATCTTGTAGGTGAGGTTGAAGAGCGATGCCGTGTCGTATTTTTGCTTGAGGTATAGTTTTTCGTTGCCTTGGTCGTACTGCTTCTTCACAGCGTCGAAGAGCAACAGCCAGATGCGCTCGTTCTGCCTGTTGGCAGAGTCGCGGAGGAGGTTGCTCATGAGCTGCTCGGCCTTGTCGAGGTTGTTGCCTGCCTTCAGATAGGTGCGCGCTTGTGCCATGTCCTTCTTCACATTGGGCGCGACGCCCTTCTTCTGGCCCATCGCGCAGATGGCAGAAAGGGTGAGGAGCAGTACGACAATCAGTCTTTGTGTCATGTAGTTGATTTTATAACAAAAAGCGGGGGCGGGATGTTACCCCCGTCCCTACTTGTTCGAGTTGTTTTTAGGCATCATTGCCTGATGGGGTGTCAGCGATGCGGCTTACTGCTTCAGCATGTCCTCCATCTCCTTGGTACGGGGATCGTTGGCGCTATAGTTGATGTAGTAGCACTGGTAGAGAGGATATGCCCAGTTGGCCTTCATACGGTCGGGATCGATGTCGCGGGCACGCTCCAGATAGCGCATAGACTCCTTGTAGAGAGCCTTCTGTGCGGGGATGTCGCCCTCGATGGTAGCGGCCTTGTTGTTCATGCAGAAGCCCAGGTAGGTGAGCACGACGGGGTTGGTGTCGTCGATCTCGCAAGCCTTCTTGAACGACTCGATGGCGTTGTCGTAGTCCATGGCGTTCATCTCGTTCTGTCCCTTCAGGGCCCAAGCGGTGTGGTTGTTCGGGTCGCGTGCAATCTTGTCGGCAACCAGCTTGTTCACGGCATCCTTGTCGCCCTGTGAGGCATAGAGGTTGCAGAGTGTACCGAAGGCAGCCTCGTTGTCGGGATTGGCAGCATAGAAGTCCTTCAGCTCGCTGATGAACTTCACGGTGTCGGCCTTCGTCTTCAGGTTAGCCTGTCCGATGGCAAACTTCTGAGCCTGAGCTTCCTTGGCCTGCTCGGGATCCTGCATGGCGATGTCGAGATATCTCAGGGCGCGATCCACCTGACCGTTCTGGTTGGCATAGAGAGCCGTGAAGTAAGCCACCTGGCCGAGGAAGCCAGCCTCGCCCGACTTGTCGAAGTCTTTCAGGAACTCGCAGTTCTCGGTGTCGAGGAATGTGCCCCAGTACTTCAGCAGGCCTTCGTCGTTGGAGAGCGTAGCCTCGCGCTGACCAGCATTCACGAGCTGAATACGGGCGTTGCCGACACGTGTAAGGTTGGCGTCATGGAACTTGGGCTTCACCTTTCCCTTGGCGTCGGGCATGTTGTCGTACTTATCGCACTCGATGGCGTTGATCAGGGCGTTGTAAGCAGCCTCGTAGTAGCCTACGGTGTCGTAGGGCTCGGCCTCTTTACCAGTCTGCGATGCAGCCTGTCCGGCGAGCTGAGCAACACTTTCTTTGTCGAACTTCTCCATGGCAAGGTTCACCAGGTGGTTGTAGGCCTTTGCCTTTTCGGCATCGCTCACCAGCTGGCCAAGCGAAGACTTCAGCAGTGCTGCAGCCTCAGCGTAGTTCTTGGACTTCAGGATGCCTTTGAGGGCTTCGCTGTCGCCTGCAAATGCGGTCGATGTGGCAAACATCATCAGCGCCGCAAACATGATTTTCTTCATAAGCGTTTTCTAAAAGTTTTAAAGGTTGTTGTTAGTTAGATTCTATTCTATGATCTCGATAGCCTCATCGTCGTCGATGTCGATGAGCGGGGCATCCGCGTTCTCTGACGGGGTATTGCCTTCTGCATCATTTGACGAATCGGCTGCGTTTTCGTTTATTCCAGTCGTTTCTTTTTGGAACTGCTCGTTGGTCTTCAGCCATTGTGCACGGCTTTCCTCGGTGACGTAGGCTTCGAGTTCGGAACTCATGACCTTGCAGACGCTGGCGATGACATCGTTCTTCTTGGCCAGGTTGATGAGACGGACACCCTGCGTGGCACGTCCCATGACACGGCACTCGGCCACGGCCAGGCGAATGACGATGCCGCTCTTGTTGATGATCATCAGGTCGTTCTGGTCGGTCACGTTCTTGATGGCCACCAGGCGGCCGGTCTTATCCGTGATGTTCAAGGTCTTCACGCCCTTCACGCCGCGGTTGGTCATGCGGTAGTCTTCAACCTGCGAGCGCTTTCCGTAGCCATTCTCGCTGACCACCATGACGGTTTCGTTCTCGGCATCGTTGACCACGATCATGCCTACGACGGCATCGTCGCCCTCGTCAAGACGCATGCCGATGACACCCGTAGCCACGCGGCCCATGGTGCGGACTGCATTCTCGTGGAAGCGTACGGCACGTCCGTTGCGGTTGGCGATGATGAGCTCGTTCTTGCCGTTGGTCAGGCGTACGTCGACCACTTCGTCGCCCTCGACGATGTTGATGGCGTTCACACCATTGGTGCGCGGACGCGAGTAAGCCTTGAGCGAGGTCTTCTTGACGATACCGTTCTTGGTGCAGAACACCACGTAGTGGGAGTTGATGAACTCCTCGTTCTCCAGTCCACGGCCACGCAGACGCAGGATGTTGTTGACGGAGTCGTCGGGCTCGATGTTGAGCATGTTCTGGATGGCGCGTCCCTTCGAGGTGCGGTCGCCTTCGGGTATCTCGTAGCACTTCAGCCAGTAGCAGCGTCCCTTCTTGGTGAAGAAGAGCAGCGTCTGGTGCATGGTGGCGGGATAGATGTACTCGGTGAAGTCCTTGTCGCGCGAGGTGGCACCCTTGGCCCCTACTCCACCACGAGCCTGCTCGCGGAAGTCGGACAGCGGCGTGCGCTTGATGTAGCCAAGATGGCTGACGGTGATGACGACAGGATCGTTGGGATAGAAGTCCTCGGCATTGAACTCGTGCTCGTCGGGGATGATCTCGGTGCGGCGGGCATCGCCATACTTCTCCTTCACCTCCAGCAATTCCTGCTTCATGACCTCCTTGCAGCGCTCGGGATTGTCGAGGATTTCCTGCAGTTCGCCAATGAGCTTCATCAGATCGTCGAACTCCTGGTGGAGCTGGTCCACGCGCAGGCCGGTGAGCTGCGAGAGACGCATGTCGACAATGGCCTTCGACTGCAGTTCGTCGAGTTCGAAGCGCGTCTCAAGGTTGCGCTGTGCATCGGTAGGCGTCTTCGAGTTGCGGATGATGTGCACCACCTCATCAATATTGTTCACGGCTATGATGAGTCCCTCGAGAATGTGGGCACGTTCCTTGGCCTTCTTCAGGTCGTAGCGCGTACGACGGATGGTGACGTCGTGGCGGTGCTCAACGAAATAGTGCACGCACTCCTTGAGCGAGAGCAGACGGGGACGGCCTTTTACAAGGGCGATGTTATTGACTGAGAATGAGCTCTGTAGGGCAGTCATCTTGAAGAGTTTGTTCAGGATGACATTGGCGTTGGCATCCTTCTTCACGTCGATGACGATACGCATGCCCTGGCGGCCGGACTCGTCGTTGGCGTTGGAGATGCCTTCGAGCTTGCCATCCTTCACGAGCTCGGCAATATACTCGATGAGCTGTGCCTTGTTGACGCCATAGGGAATCTCGGTGATGACGATCTTGTCGTGCGTGTCGTGGCTCTCAATCTCGGCCTTGGCCCTCATGATGATGCGTCCGCGACCGGTCTCGTAGGCATCCTTCACGCCCTGGAGTCCATAGATGTAGGCACCTGTGGGGAAGTCGGGAGCGGGAATGTACTGCATCAGGCCCTCGGTGTCGATGTCGGGATTGTCGATGTAGGCGCAGCAGCCGTCGATGACCTCGCCCAGATTGTGGGTAGGCATGTTGGTGGCCATACCCACGGCAATACCGTTGCCACCGTTAACGAGTAGGTTAGGAATCTTCGTGGGCATCACGGAAGGCTCCTGAAGCGAGTCGTCGAAGTTGTTGACCATGTCGACCGTATCCTTTTCAAGGTCGTCCATGATGTGTTCACCCATCTTCGAGAGTCGGCACTCCGTGTAACGCATGGCAGCTGCCGAGTCGCCGTCGACCGAGCCAAAGTTACCCTGTCCGTCGACGAGTGTATAGCGCATGTTCCAGTCCTGTGCCATACGCACGAGGGCTCCATAGACCGACGAGTCGCCATGGGGGTGGTACTTACCGAGCACCTCACCAACAACACGCGCACATTTCTTATAAGGTTTGTCACTGGTGTTGCCAATACCGGCCATGCCATAAAGGATGCGACGATGAACGGGCTTGAATCCGTCGCGCACATCGGGCAGGGCTCGGGCAACAATCACCGACATGGAGTAGTCGATGTAGGAGGATTTCATCTCCTCCTCGATGTTGATTCTAATGATTCTGTCATTGTCAACGGTCTGAAGGCCGTCGAATGTCTGATTGTCGTCCATTGATTGTTATTGTTGTAAATACTTAATTTCGAATGACAAAATTACTCATTTTTTTTGACTTACGAAAACTTTTCAACCCTTAAATTCAAGGAATTTAACGCCAAGGGGCGTTTTTATTGTTTTTTAAGGGAATAGCACCACCCATAAGGGCGAAACCACGGGCCGACAGCAGCGATGGAGGGTGCTGAAAAAGCCCATCACCACACAGCCCGGGGCCATGCCACAGACAGCCTGACACAAGCCTTGCATCAGCCGTGACATCACGCCTAAAAAGAAAAATCCCCAGGCCGGCTGACCTGAGGATCCTTAATATTGCAATTTCAACGAAGTCTTTCTACCGGCTACAGCGACTGCTCCATGAGGTAGCGCTCGGCACGTGCGAGATCTTCGGGCGTGTCGATGCCGACTGTCTCGATATCGGTTTCAGCCACACGGATGCGATAGCCATTCTGCAGCCAGCGAAGCTGCTCAAGACTCTCGGCCACCTCAAGGGATGAGGGCGGCAGAAGCGTGACCTCACGAAGGACCTCACGACGGTAGGCATAGAGCCCAATGTGCTTCAGGAAAGGATAATGGCCAAGCCACTCGCCGTGGTCAACACCTCGGACAAAGGGGATGACGCTACGCGAGAAATAGAGGGCAAAGCCCTGATTGTCGACAACGATCTTAGGAGAATTGGGGCTATCGACGGCTTCCATGTCGCTGAAACGCTTGCCAAGGGTGGCAATCTGGGTGGCAGGATTGTCGAAACATTGGCACAGCGAACGAAGCTGAGAGGGATGGATGAAGGGTTCGTCGCCCTGCACGTTGACCACGACATCGGCCGTAGTCCCCGTCTTCTCGACAGCCTCCTGCAGACGGTCGGTACCACTTCGATGGTTGGGCGAAGTCATGACGGCCTTGCCCCCGAAAGCTTCAACGGCTTGAAGGATGCGGTCGTCGTCGGTAGCCACGCAGACCTCGTCGAAGACCGACGACACTTGCTGGTAGACTCTCTCGATGACGGTTTTACCGCCAAGCATGGCAAGGGGCTTGCCCGGGAAACGCGTCGACGCATAGCGCGCCGGAATGATAGCTGTGAATTTCATAAGGTTCTATTTCGCTTTAATGTTTCTCATCGTGAACTCCGGAAGCCCTCCAGAAGCACATACTTGCGACGCATCATGCGCTGGTAGATGTTGCGAAGCCAGAACTCATGGGTGGCGATGAAGAATATGCCTATAGACATCATGATGATGTAAGCCACGGTATCGCTCAACAACACCTGCAAGATGCTGATGAAGACCAGCGGAAGGAAGAACGCCACGAGTTGTACAACCACCTGATAGTAGTTGTTCTCCATTCCGTTCTTCGTGATCAACTTGGTGTTCAGGGGGATGGTCTGCTTGTTATAGACGGCCATCTGGAAGAGGATGAAGTATTGGAATCCAGCCGTGAAGAGGCCGTAGGCAACCAGCATGAGCAGCGACCACTTGCCAGAGATCACGGTAGGTAGCATCAGCACGAAGGGCAAAGCGAGCAACGCGATGTAGAAGAAGTATTTCGCACGCAGCAGTTTCAGGATGTTCTCGCGGCGCACGAGCAGGCAGTCGATGTAGTTGCCCTCGTTGCACATCACGCGGATGAGCATCATGGCACCATAGATGACAAAGTTGTAGATGCACCAGAAGTTGGTCATGAACTGTCCGTCGTAGACGTCGGTCAGGGCGATGGCAAGGCTGATGAGGAACACAAAGACCGTGGCAAAGATGAAACTCTTGCGGGGGTTCTTGTTGCGAAGGATGGTCTTGATCTCAAGCTTCAGGTACTGGCCTGTCTCGCCATAGCGGTCGAGGAATGCGAAACGGCTCACAGAACGAAGTGTCGTCTTCTCGGAACGCGTGGCCTCGGCCATGACGCTGCGCAACTGCACCACCCTGTTGATGGCGACAACCAGCGCCAGCAAGGCAAATGCGAGCAGATAGGGCCACAGACGGCCATCGCCAATAGCCGTACCCATGCCGGCAAAGAAGTCGAAGAACTGCTCGAATCCCTTCTCGCTGAAGCCCTTCAAGATGATGGGAAGCGCTATGAGGGCATAGACAGCAAGTGGCAATGCCCACCAGAAAACACTCCGGTTGATGAGCGTTCGCACGATGGCATACCATTGGCTGTTGGCCAGGATGAACAGATAGCAGCAGAAGAGGAAGCCTATAGACACCCAGATGCCTTCGCTGAACACCACCGACATGAGGGCAAAGGGCAGCAGCATGGCAAACCAGGTGAGGTTTCCACTATTGAAGAGTGAGGTGGAGATGAAGGTGTCGATGCATAGCTTGCGGGGAACAGGCAGCAACAGATAGGGCTTGATGATCTGCGAGGGCGTCTGCTGCATCAGGAAGCGGAACAGGAAGTCGATGAGAAGGATGAAGGGCAAGGCCGCCATGATCATCTCGACGGAAGTCATCGAATCCAAACTGTTGGCTATCAGGGCCAGCATGACGGCAAAAAACATCAGATAGGCAATCATGAAGCCGCTCAGTACGTAGACCAGCACCTTGGCAGTCTTGTTCTGCTCGTAGTTGACGGCTCGTTTCTCTGCGAGTTTACGATGCTTGCGCAGTTCCTTGAACAGTAAGAATTTATCCACTTCGTCTTATCCCTTTTTATTATATAAAACTAAACCTAACGCAAATCGACCACTTCGGCTGAGGGGAAGTCCTTATGATTGAACACAAAGATGGCATCGCTCTGGTCCTTGGCCTTGAAGCCAGTGATGCTGATCGTGGTCCACGTCTGCCCCTCGCGCATCTTCACCTGCGTCGGAGCATAGGTCTTCTTGTTGATCGTGATGTACATCTCCTGCACGCTGCGATTTTTGTTCTGAGCCACCATACGAACATTATAGTTGGTGGCATCGGCCTTCATCGAGAGCGTATAGCCCTGCTTGTAGATGTTGATGAAGTTGTAGGGGTTCATGGCCACCTGCTGAGCCTCGGTAGGGTTGGACACGTTCACTTCGTCGGTCGACTTCATGTAGGTCCATTGCGTCTTGCCGTTGAACCACACAATGGCTTGAGGCGTACGGGCGTGGAACTTGTTGCCCTTCACGTAGATGGTGCCTTGTGTGGAGCCAATCTTGGCACTCGAAATCTTGAACGAGGCGCTTGCCCCACCCTTTCTTCCGACGATGGATGCCGTCTTGTCAAGCACCTTGCGTGCCTGAGAGGCTTTGGCCTGGGCCGACTTTGTTGTCGTAGTCGTCTGCTTCTTCGTTGCCACACGTGCTGAAGACTGTGCCGAAGCGCAAACTGCGACAAGCATCATGATGATGGTGAATATTGTTTTCTTCATTGTTCTGTTCGTTTTATTGATTTGTACTATGAGTAGGACGAAAGAAACGGCAAAAAGTTATCTGCCGTTTCAATTCTTTAACTAATGGACATGCTGACAGGACATCATCCACGCAGGCGAGCCAAGAGGTCGTTGAGCGAATTCTCGTCGGTGATGAGCACGTCGCGAGGCTTACTGCCAAAGGCTTCGCCGACGACACCTGCCTCGTGGAGCTGGTCCATCAGACGGCCGGCACGATTGTAGCCGATGGAGAAACGTCGCTGGATCATGCTCGTGGAACCTTGCTGAGTCATCACGATGGCTCGTGCAGCCTCCTCGAAAAGCGGGTCGAGCGGACCGCTGGCACCACCGCCTCCACCAGCTGTGGCACCGGCATCGGCTGTCTCCGTGGCAGGCTCGGGCAGCTCAAGGGGTTCGACGGGACCTGGCTGGGCTTCCACGTACTTGTTGATTCGCTCCACCTCGGGTGTGTCGACAAAGGCACATTGCACACGAACCGGCTCGCTGCCTATCAGGATGAGCATGTCGCCACGTCCCACAAGCTGATCGGCACCCTTCTGGTCAAGGATGGTACGGGAGTCGATCTGCGACATGACGCGGAATGCCATTCGACCTGGGAAATTGGCCTTGATGGTACCCGTGATGATATTTGTCGTAGGACGCTGTGTGGCGATGATCATGTGAATACCCACGGCACGGGCAAGCTGGGCGATTCGGGCGATGGGGAGCTCTATCTCCTTGCCGGCCGTCATGATGAGGTCGCCAAACTCATCGATGATCACCACGATATAGGGCATGTACTCATGTCCCTTCGTGAGGTCAAGCTGGTGGTTGACAAACTTCTCGTTGTACTCCTTCACATTACGGGCACGAGCCATCTTCAGCAGATCGTAGCGGGTGTCCATGAGGCGGCAAAGCGAATTCAACGTGCGCACCACCTTAGTGACATCGGTAATGATGGGCTCCTCCTCGTTCTCGGGGAGCGTTGCCATGAAGTGGTTGGCCAATGGAGCATATACGCTGAACTCAACCTTCTTGGGGTCGACAAGCACAAACTTCAGTTCGTTGGGGTGCTTCTTATATAATAAGGAGGTGATAATGGCATTCAGACCTACCGACTTACCTTGGCCAGTGGCACCCGCCACAAGCAGGTGAGGAATCTTGGCGAGGTCGGCCATATAGACTTCGTTGGTGATGGTCTTGCCGAGTGCGATAGGCAACTCCATCTTTGCCTCCTGGAACTTCTTGGAGTTGAGGATGCTCTCCATCGACACGATGTTGGCCTTCTTGTTAGGCACCTCGATACCAATCGTTCCCTTACCTGGCATCGGGGCAATGATACGAATGCCCAATGCGGCGAGGTTCAGCGCGATATCCTTCTCCAGATTCTGGATCTTCGAAATGCGCACACCTTCGGCTGGGGTAATCTCGTAGAGCGTAATCGTCGGACCGACGGTGGCCTTGATTTCCTTAATGGCAACACCAAACGAATTGAGCACCTCAACGATGCGCTGGTTGTTGGCACGGATCTCCTCCATATCAACCTCAGGACGACCGGCATTGTCGTACTTCTTCAGCAGGTCGAGTGTCGGGAACTGGTAGTTGAGGAATGGTTCGCGTGGGTTGATAGGCGTCTTCAGCAACTCCTCGGCAGAGAGCGTCTTGCCCTTTGCCTTACCTTCCTCCTTGCCCACTTCTACGGTCAGCACTTCATCGGCCTCGTCGGTAGGATTGGAGGAGCCTGTCTTTGCAGTCCTCTTCTCAACCTTGCCGCCATTAGCGGGCAGGTCCACGACAACTGATTGCTCATCGACAGGTGGTTCCGTCGTGTCCAGGACTCCGTTGGCTGTTTCAGCCGGATACTGGATAGGCGTATCGTCGACCGCATCATCGGACTTAGGCTGGTTGTTCGTCACCGTGAACTTCACTTTCGACGTCAGGTACTTCACGGGATTGAGTGCCTTGCGGATGACCTCTATCGTCTCAGCGCTAAGATAGGTCAGGAAGATGAGCGCAACCAAGAGCAGGACTGCCGTCAGTCCTGGAGGGCCAACGATATTCTCCATCTGCTGAACGCAGAACAGACCATGATTACCACCAGGATTGAACACCTGGTCGCCCATCATTGGTGTGAGGAACTTCGCAAAGGTCACACTACTCCACACCATTACTAAGGCAAGGCCGAAGAACCACTTCCAAAGATTCACTTTATAGACGCGCATCAGCCAAAAACCCACCAAGATGATGAAGACCGGAATGAGGAATGCCGGCAGGCCAAAGTTAACGGTAATGAGCCAATAGGCGATAATTGCACCGATGGAACCGCAATAATTGGAGAATTGCCGGTCGGAGTTCATCCATTCGCCAGGCCGCAAATCTTCAAGAATGCTCTGGTCTGCTTGCCCTGTCTTGAAATAGGAAACCATGGCGATGACCATAAAGATGGCCAACGCTATTAAAAGAAGTCCAAGCACGAAGTCTGTCTTTTCGTTGCTCAGGATATTTTGGAATCCGACCGCCTGACCTACGTTTTTGGGTCTACGCTCAGCTTTTTTCTTTGCCATAACAATGTTTTTTACAAATTTAAGTGCAAAATTAGCGGAAAAAACTCACATTCGGTCATATTTTCGCACTTTTTTTCTAATTTTGCACATCGATAGAGATAAAAATAATGAAAAAAGTCATTTACAATAAGTTCGACAAGCACGAAATAACCAATTTACCCGTTGTCACCTTTCCTGGGCGCATCGTCGTCATCATGTCGGCTGGCGAAACTGAGAAAGCCGTGAACTTCCTGTTGTCGCAGCCCATTCTTGGCGTCGACACAGAGACGAGACCTTCATTCCGCCGAGGCGATAACCACAAAGTATCGCTGCTACAGGTGGCCACCGAGCATGTTTGTTTCCTTTTCAGGCTGAACATGACTGGTATGACGCCTGCTATTATCCGACTACTGGAGAACACAGCGACACCGATGATTGGTCTTTCGTGGCACGACGACATACTATCCCTGAAACGGCGAAAGGAGTTCACGCCAGGCAACTTCATCGACCTGCAGAACTTGGTGGGTGACTTGGGCATCGAAGACCTTGGCCTGCAAAAGATCTACGCGAACATTTTCCATCAGAAAATCAGTAAACGCCAACAACTGACCAACTGGGATAGAGACGTACTCGACGACAGGCAAAAGGCTTATGCTGCGACCGACGCCTGGGCATGCATCATGCTTTACAAGGAAATGATGCGACTCAAACAAAGTGGTGACTACGAGCTGAAAGTCGTCGAAGAACCTGAACAAGAACAACAAAAAGCATAGAGATCATCATGGCAAACTATAAGAAAGTCATTCTGAAACGAGGCAAAGACAGTTCGCTGAGACGCTTCCATCCATGGGTATTCTCGGGTGCCATCATGCGTGCCGACGACGGAATTGAAGAAGGTGAAATTGTACGCGTTTTGACCGAAAACGGCGATTTCATCGCTGTCGGGCAGGCACAGGTGGGATCCATCTCAGTAAGAGTGTTGTCGTTCGACGACATAGAAATCAATCAGGAGTTTTGGCGAGAGCGTCTTCGTTCAGCCTTGCACATGCGGCAGGCCATAGGATTGGCTGGTCATGACGGCAACAACACCTACCGACTCGTTCATGGTGAAGGCGACAATCTCCCAGGCTTGATCATCGATTGCTACGGAGAAACGGCTGTGATGCAGGCTCATAGCGTGGGCATCCACGTCAGCCGATACGACATCTGCAAGGCACTCATCGATGTGGCTGGCGATTTCATTAAGAATGTTTACTACAAAAGTGAAACGACACTACCCTACAAAGCGTCGCTTGGACAAGAGAATGGATTCATCTATGGCGGAAGTGACGAAAACGTAGCCATTGAGAACGGACTTAAGTTCAGGGTCGACTGGCTTCGGGGCCAAAAGACTGGCTTTTTCGTCGATCAGCGTGAGAACCGACGGTTGCTGGAGCAATATGCGAAGGGGCGAAGCGTCCTCAACATGTTCTGCTACACGGGTGGTTTCTCTGTCTATGCCATGCGCGGAGGTGCACAACTTGTACACTCTGTCGACAGCAGCGCCAAAGCCATTGAGCTGACTAACCAGAATGTCGCTCTCAACTTCCCCGAAGATGCACGCCATGAAGCATTCTGCGAGGATGCTTTCAAGTTTCTTGATGCCAACGAAAACAAGTACGACCTCATCATCCTCGACCCTCCTGCCTTTGCCAAGCACCGAGGAGCACTTCATAATGCGCTGAAAGGCTATACACGCCTCAACATGAAAGGCTTTGAAAGTATCAAGAATGGAGGAATCCTGTTTACTTTCAGCTGCAGTCAGGTAGTCACAAAAGACCAGTTCCGCAACGCCGTGTTCACAGCAGCAGCACAAGCTGGCAGACGTGTGCGAATTCTCCATCAGCTGCATCAGCCTGCCGATCATCCTATTAACATCTATCACCCAGAAGGTGAATATCTCAAAGGATTGGTCCTCTACGTAGAGGACATGTGATGGTACAAGCCACCAATATGAAGTCATTTTAGTTGAGCATGAAGGGATTTGTTGACAAAATAGGCGATTTCATCGAGCGAAACGGACTGATGGACCATCAGGGCGTCTACCTCGTAGCATTATCGGGTGGCCCTGATAGTGTGTGCATGTTGCTTGTTTTGCAACGTCTTGGCTATCGACTTGAAGCCATCCATTGTAATTTTCATTTGCGGGGTGAAGAGTCTGATCGTGATGAGCTGTTCTGCGAAACGCTCTGCAAGCAGTTGGACATTCCCTTCCACCGCGTCCATTTCGACACGCGTTCCTTTGCCGAGCTACACCACATAAGCATTGAAATGGCCGCACGTGAATTGCGCTACAATTACTTTCACCAACTTCTGCAAGCCATTGGTGCTGAGGGAGTTTGTGTTGCGCATCATAAAGACGACGTTGTAGAAACAATGCTTATCAACCTGATTCGCGGCACCGGCCTGCGTGGACTCACAGGAATCCCTCCACGTTCGCGCAAGAATCCAGAAGTGCTCAGGCCAATGCTATGCGTGAGTCGCGATGAAATCATGAGTTTTCTTCATGACCTTGGGCAAGACTTCATCATTGACAGCAGCAATTTGAAAGACGACGTGCTCAGAAACAAACTGAGACTGAACGTCATCCCGCTGTTGGAAGCCATCTCGCCTGCAGCCACAACTAATATGGCGCTGACAGCAGAAAGGCTCATGAGTGCCGAAAAACTCTTCAGCGAGGCACTCGACAAACATTGTGAAACTGCTATTGCTGAGAAAAACGACCATTTCATCGCTTTCCACATCAAAGAACTCACGAGCAACGAGTACGTCTTGTTTGAATCGTTGCACCCCTATCACTTCACGTCAGCACAATGCGAATGCCTCTTTCGACAGCTTTCAAATCACAATATCGACGATGGAAGCCAGACTTACACCAGTTCGACACACACGGCAGCCACACATGGCGACCTGCTCATCGTGTTTGCCAACGACGATCCAAGACTGGCTGAACACTTGATTCCACGACAAATCCCCACCGAAGGGCGCTACGACCTTGGGGCTATGGGGCGCTATGAGATACGTATTGTTCAAAAAACAACCGATTTCGTCGTTGACAAGTCGCAGGACACTGCGTGCCTCGATGCCGACAAGGCTGCTTTCCCCCTGACACTACGTCCCATAGCTACTGGCGACCGATTTCATCCCTATGGCATGAAGGGCAGCAAACTCGTCAGCGACTTCCTGACCGACAAGAAACGATCACCCTACGAAAAACGTTGCCAACTGGTACTGGCATGTACACAAGGCGAAGAGTCATCTGTCATTTGGCTGGTGAATGAGCGTACCGATGGACGCTTTGCGGTGACAGACCATACGAAGCACGTACTTGTCATTAAGAAACTGGAGCAAAAACCGAATTGAATAAATACAACTATAATTATGGCAAATATCAAGATTCAAAACCTCAAGAAATCATTTGGAGAGACTATCGCCGTTGACATTCCGTCGTTCGAGATCAATGCCGGCGACATGTTAGGTTTAGTAGGTAATAATGGAGCCGGCAAGACTACCCTATTCCGCCTGATGCTTGACCTGTTGCAAGCCGACGACGGGCAAATCAGCATGGAATTTGCAAATGGAATCAGCATCGATCCGTCAAAGAGTGAAGAATGGAAACACCACACAGGCGCTTACATCGACGATGCTTTTCTGATTGACTTCCTAACACCTGAAGAATATTTCCAGTTTGTTGCCCAAGCCAGCGATATACCTGCTGCTGACGCCGAAGAACGCATCAAGCGCTATGAACACTTCATGCAAGGCGAAGTGCTGGGGCAAAAGAAACTGATTCGCGACCTGAGCGCTGGTAACAAGCAGAAGGTCGGTATCGTCGGAGCCATGCTATCACAGCCTGACTTGTTGATACTCGACGAGCCGTTCAACTTCCTTGACCCTTCGGCACAGATCATCTTGAAACGACTGCTTACCGAATATCATCAACAGACAGGAGCAACCATCGTCATCTCAAGCCACAATCTGCAGCATACCATCGACATATCAACGCGAATAGCATTGCTCGAACATGGACATATCGTGAAGGATCTGCCAAACGAACAGGGTAGCGCAGAGCAGGAACTCGAGGACTACTTCTCCGGACAAACGATGGAGATGCCTGAAGAATAAACGAGCCAGGGGCAAAAAGGTTACGGAAATCAAGTGGAAAAGGCTGCTTTCACAAGGAAAAAGCATTGGGTTATGCCTTGCATTCCACACGTTTTTTCGTAACTCTGGTATCGCCGAACTTCTTGCTAAAGCGCAAACAAAACGATTTTCGAGTCCTTTCGTTCGGAAATGAAAAAGAAAATCACATTTTCTTTTTGCATTTTGCTCACTTATTCGTAACTTTGCACCCAGATAAGAGAACTGACGTTTTTCAAAACATTCAAATAAACTGGAGAGTGTGCTGGTTTGATCGGGATACTCATCAAATAATTCAGAAAACCGAGTCAGCTACTTTTGCTAATGGCGGGCCACATAAATCTGCATTCTGCGGACTAAGCTGCAAAGCCGGTGGATTACAAAGGCGAAGAGCCCTCAAAACCTTTCAACTCGGAGTTTCATCACATCACTGGGCACTCTCCTCTTTTTTCTTATCATTGAATAATAACATTTGAAAATCATTCCCCAAAACATGTTTAGCGGTATCGTAGAAGAGATGGCCACCGTTGTCGCCATCGTGAAAGAACAAGAAAACATGCACTTCACGCTGACTTGCTCGTTCGTAAGTCAGTTGAAAATAGATCAAAGCATCGCCCACAATGGAGTCTGCCTGACCGTCGTAGCCATCACTCCCCCAACAGAAGCTTATCCCCAGGGAACTTATACAGTGACGGCTATGCAGGAGACACTCATACGATCGAACCTTGGCAAGCTAAGTGTTGGCGATCATGTGAACGTTGAACGCTCCATGCTGATGAACGGGCGACTTGACGGACATATCGTTCAGGGACATGTCGACCAAACGGCCCAATGCATTGAGATGGAAGATGCTGAAGGCTCTACCTATTTCACCTTCAGCTATGATGCTTCTGCGGAAATGGCACGAAGAGGATACTTCACCGTTGACAAGGGATCTGTGACGGTCAATGGAGTGTCGCTTACGGTTTGCGACCCGACTTCGAACACATTCCGCGTGGCCATCATTCCTTACACACTCGAACACACGAATTTCTGCGATATTCGTGTAGGAACAATCGTCAACATCGAGTTTGACATTCTCGGTAAATACATTGCCCGACTACAAGAACTGTCATAAGCAACCATAGAACACAAAAAAAGAAGACATTTATCCAAAGGAAAAGTTCCACGGACAAATGTCTTCTTTGTTATTTATCACCTTGGCCGAAACCGAGGATCAATTGTTGACGGTACCACCGACGATGTCAAGCAATTCACTGGTGATTGCCTGCTGACGACTCTTATTGTACTGCAGGTTGAGTTCACGCAACAGTTCGTCTGCATTGTCGGTAGCAGTCTGCATTGCTACCATTCGTGCCGCATGCTCTGAGGCGACGCTATCAAGTAAGGCCGTGTACAACATGAGGTGAGCCAATTTCGGGATGAGTTGCGAAAGAACGGTGGTCATGTCGGGTTCAACGATGAAATTGTCGTTGAGCGGTGCAACCTCGCCCTCCTTAACCTCGCGTTTGCGACGATTCTTGCGCAGGTAGTCCTGAGCCTTCTTCGTGACAATATTCGTGGTAAGGTCGCGTTCGTGGTCGCGCTCCAACTCGCCTTCAACATCAATCGGCAAGAACACCTTATTGGTAAGGATCTGCGAACCTGCACTCTTGAAATGGTGGTAGACCAACTCAACGCGGTCGAGGCTTCCCTCCGCAAACTTCTTGCCAAGTTCCATCGCAATCTCTATGCACTTTTGCACATTGGGATGGTCGATGAGATCGGCATAATCTCCCTGAATGTTGTAGCCTAACTTTCGAGCTTTCTCGGCAACTTTCCTTCCAACAGGATATATCTCGACAGCATCTTTGCCCAACTCCTGTTGATAGTGCTCAACAGTACGGTGCATCAACTTGATGACATTGGCATTGAAACCACCGCAAAGCGAAGAATTGGAGGAGAAAACCACCAAAGCCACTCGTTTCACCGGGCGCTCCTGATCGTAGATAGTCTGTGCCTCGGCCTCAGCAGCAAGAAACGACTTGAGGATATGTTCCAACATCGTCTCGTAAGGCAGCATGTTCTGAATAGCCACCTGCGCATGATGAAGTTTTGATGAAGCCACCATCTTCATGGCAGAGGTTATCTTGCGCGTGCTGTTTACTGAAGCTATGCGGCCTTTAATCTCTTTCAAGCTCGGCATAATGTTACTTACGATTTACGGATTAACGACTTACTTTTTATACGTTCCTGCAATATCGCCCATCATAGCTTCAATCTTCTTCGTGGTGTCGTCGTCGATCTTGCCTGCAGCAAGTGTTTCGATGACTTCGGGAGCAGAAGAGCGAAGCTTGTCGAGGAACTGAGCCTGACATTCGCGAACTTTCTCGATGGGAACATCACGCATAAGACCATGCACGCCACAATAGAGGATGGCCACCTGCTCGCCAACGGGCATCGGCGAATACTGCGGCTGAATGAGCAACTGATTGTTCTTACGACCACGGTCGAGTGTCATTGCCGTCACAGCATCCATATCACTGGAGAACTTCGAGAATGCCTCCAACTCACGATACTGTGCCTGGTCGATCTTCAACGTTCCGGCCACCTTCTTCATGGACTTAATCTGAGCCGAACCACCCACACGAGATACGGAAATACCTACGTTAATGGCAGGACGGAAGCCTTGGTTGAAGAGGTCTGACTCAAGGAAAATCTGACCGTCGGTAATTGAAATCACGTTCGTGGGGATGTAAGCCGACACGTCACCAGCCTGCGTTTCAATGATAGGCAGAGCCGTCAACGAGCCACCACCCTTCACATGGCCTTTCATGCATGCCGGCAGGTCGTTCATCTGTTCAGCCACTTCCTGTTGCTCGTTCATCTTTGCAGCACGCTCAAGCAGACGTGAGTGCAGATAGAACACATCGCCGGGATAGGCTTCACGTCCAGAAGGACGACGGAGGATCAGCGAAACTTCACGATAAGCCACAGCCTGCTTTGACAGGTCATCGTAGACCACGAGTGCAGGGAGACCACGATCGCGGAAATACTCACCGATGGCAGCACCTGCAAACGGTGCATAATACTGCATGGCGGCAGGATCGGCAGCAGTAGCAGCAACGACAATCGTGTAAGGCATTGCACCATATTCCTTCAGCGTCTGAACGAGCGTAGCAACGGTCGAGGCTTTCTGACCAATAGCCACATAGATGCAATAAACGGGTTTGCCAGCCTCATAGAAACTCTTCTGATTGATAATGGTATCAACGGCAATAGCAGTCTTACCAGTCTGGCGGTCGCCGATAATCAGCTCACGCTGACCACGTCCGATAGGAATCATCGAGTCGATAGCCTTCAGACCAGTCTGCAGCGGTTCCTTCACCGGCTGACGATAAATCACGCCAGGAGCCTTTCGGTCGAGAGGCATTTCGAAAGCGTCACTCAAATCAATCTCGCCCTTACCATCGACAGCCTGTCCGAGTGGATTGATGACACGGCCGAGCATGTTGTCGTTGACACGGATAGATGCGATACGCTTGGTACGCTTCACAACCATGCCTTCCTTAATGCCCGATGTCGAACCCAGAAGCACGCAACCTACGTTGTCTTCTTCCAAGTTCATCACGATGGCCATCGTTCCGTTCTCAAACTCAAGCAATTCATTAGCTTCAGCATTGCGCAATCCATAGATGCGTGCAACACCATCGCTGACAGTAAGTACGGTACCTACCTCTTCGAACTGCTCGGCATCGGTAATGCCTTTGAGTTGGTCGAGCAAAACCTGAGACACTTCGCTTGGTTTAATTTTATCTGACATTGTTATTTACTTTTTTAGTGTATTAAGAATGTTGTTGAGTTTGTTCCTGACACTTGCATCCATGCGATAGGTGTCGTATTCCAGTATAAATCCTCCGATGATGTCGGGATTCACCTCGGTCTCAAACTCCACAGTACCATTTGTCTGGCTTTCTACCATGCGACGCATCTTCTGCTCCGTCTGGGCAGACACACGAGCTGCAGTGGTAAGTTTGCCACGGATAACGTTCTTCTGCTTACGATAAAGTGTGATGTACGAGTTGGCCATGAATTGCATCACGTTCTCACGATCTTCCTTCAGCACAAGGCCGATGAAAGTGCGACAAAGCTCACTAGGATTCTCACCGGCAGCGGTTTCCAACAAAGCTCGCTTCTTGTCCTTCGAGAGCATGGGGTTGTCTATCGTCTGGCGCAATGCGGGTACCTCGGCATAGCTCTTGGCAATCGTTATCATCTCCTGATAAAGTTGCTCTTCGATGCCAGCCTCGGTAGCACTCTTCAGAAGTGCCCTCGCATATCTCATCGATATTACTCCTATATCCATACGCGTTCTCTTACTTTATTTACCAGAAACATCATCCAACATACGATCAATCAAATCCATCTGCGACTTATCGTCACGGAGGTTTTGCTTAAGAACCTTCTCGGCAATTTCTACACTCAGTGTAGCTACCTGTTGGCGGATATCAGCAATGGCGGCTTTCTTCTCGTGCTCAATAGCGACCTTAGCCTCATCGAGCAGACGTGAACCTTCCGAACGAGCTTTCTCCTGTGCCTGTTCCACAATAGCATCGCGCGTTTCAGCAGCCTCCTTTAGAATCTGAGCCTGCTTCTCGCGAGCCTCCTGCAAGATGGATTCACCTTCTTTCTCGATATTGGCAAGACGCTCCTGGGCCTCGTGGGCCTTGCGAAGGCTCTCGTCAATGAAGTTTTTGCGTTCCTCAACCATGTTGGTGATGACGGGGAAGCCAAACTTAGCGAGAAGGAAGAAGACCACCAAGAACGCCACCAGCATCCAAAAGAAGAGGCCAAAGTCGGGCGTGAGGATTGATGGTAAATTTATTGACTCCATTTGCAAAGATGATTTAGATGATTACATAAACACGCAAAGTGCGCAAACAACAACGGCAAACAGGGCAACACCCTCGACGAAGGCTGCTGTCAGAATCATGTTTGTACGAATTGTACCTGCTGCCTCAGGCTGACGAGCGATAGCGTCCATGGCACTGCCACCGATGCGACCGATACCAAGACCTGCGCCAATAGCTGCGATACCTGCGCCGAGACCAGCGCCAAACTTAGCAAGACCAGCAGCAGCTGCTGCCTGTAAAATCAATGATGATAACATAATCTTTAAATTTTTAAGTTGTTAATATTAATAATGTTTTTAATTCAATACGTAGTTTTGTATTCCTCGTTTCTTGGTTATTCTAATGGGCTTCATGCTCAGGATGAGCCAAGCCGATAAATACGGCTGAAAGCATAGTGAACACATAGGCCTGGATGAATGCGACCAGGAACTCCAGACAGTTCATGAACAGCATCATCACAAAGCTGAGCACCGTCAAACCTGAACCCAAAGCCGCGTTCAGCGACCAGCCAATGAAAATAATGGCAGTGAACGAGAGGATAATAGCGTGTCCAGCCATCATGTTGGCAAAGAGACGGACCATCAGGGCGAAGGGCTTCGTCAGGACACCAAACATCTCGATGACAGGCATGATAGCAACAGGATAAGCCTTCAGGAACATCGGCACGTCGGGCCAGAAGATTTCCTTCCAATATTCTTTGTTGCCAAAGAGATTGATGGCCAACATCGTGCACAGAGCTAGGAAGAACGTGATGTTGATATTACCCGTCACATTGGCACCACCGGGAAATACCGGCAGCAAGCCAAACAAATTGGTAATCAGGATGAAGAAGAATGCCGTCAACAGATAAGGGGCATAGGGACGATAGTGCTTCTCTCCAATGGAATCCTTGATCAGATCGTCATGGATAGCCATCACCAGCATCTCAACCATACCCACAAATCCTGTCGGCGCATCTTTCTTCGCATCGTGCTTCTTATACCAGCGAGCGCATGAAAGGAAGATGGCAAGCATGACGAAAACCACGATCCAAATCTGGACGACACTCTTGGTGATACTGATGTCCCAAGGACGGACAATAGAACCATCGGCCAGACGTTCATAGATTTTGCCATTTTTCTCTTCATTGAAGAAGAATCCCATGTAGTCCTTACCTTCATGGGCAGCCTCCTCGATACGCGAACTGCTGAAGACGTGCCACTCACCAGTTGCCTCGCTGCGTACGATGACAGGCAGCGCGAAACCGATGTGCTTGCCGCCTATGGTGGTGATATGCCACTCATAGGCATCAGCCATGTGACCCAGCACGATTTCCTTCACGTCGACACCTTCACTCTCCGATGCACTGACAGGTGCAACCGCTGTCAGCAAGAATGTAAGGCAGAGCAGTAAGTATCTCATTTTCTTTAATTTATCCATTTTGTTGAATCTTCTTCTCAACCTTCACAAAATAAACTGTGTCGTAAATGAGAATCAGGAAATAATAAATAAGGAACGTAATGATGAAAAAGCGGACAGCCTCCTTGTTGCTGACAAGGAACAGGAAGCCCACCACAACCACTATGGCTGCAAACATACGAATCGCAGAGGCAGCCATATAAAGCGTAGGCAGACTTGCAAGCGATGTTCGCGCTACAGACTTCCAAACCAATCCGTAGGCGACACAGGCCACCAGCTGGAATACAACCACCAGGGCAAGCGGACCTGCCACCATGCCGACATTCCCCCATGCCCACACACAGACAAGAGTTATAAGCGTCAGCAAGGCAATAAGGCCTATGCTCTGCATGATGTATGTATTCACTATCTTATTCATTCACGTCGAGTTCTACACAAAGACTCACCTCATTCTTCTGGACCGCAACGAATCCGCCTGCTATTCTCAACGTCTGCTTGCCTTCTTTCGTGGCATAGGTCACGTCGCCGATAGTCAGAGAAGAAATGATAGGGGCATGATTCGTCAGAATCTCGAACTGACCCAGGGCACCTGGAACGAGAACACTCTCCACCTCGCCCTGGAATTCAATCTTCTGCGGTGATACAATCTTCAGTTGTAACATAGGCTTTATCCTTTAGCAGCTTCCAGAAGTCTCTTGGCTTTAGCCTTTGCATCTTCAATCGTACCCACATTGAGGAATGCCTGCTCGGGAAGGTCGTCGACCTCGCCATCGAGGATGGCATTGAATCCCTTGATTGTATCTTCGATAGGAACCATCACGCCAGGAAGGCCTGTAAACTGCTCAGCAACAGAGAACGGCTGCGACAGGAATCGCTGCACACGACGTGCACGGTTCACGGTCAGCTTGTCCTCGTCCGACAGCTCGTCCATACCGAGGATGGCGATGATGTCCTGAAGTTCCTTGTAACGCTGCAGTATTTCCTTGACGCGCTGTGCACACTCGTAGTGTTCCTTGCCAACCACCAGTGGATCAAGGATACGTGATGTCGAGCCCAGAGGATCCACGGCGGGATAGATTCCGAGCTCAGCTATCTTACGGTCAAGCACCGTCGTAGCGTCGAGGTGGGTAAACGTTGTGGCAGGAGCAGGGTCGGTCAAGTCATCGGCAGGCACATAGACGGCCTGAACGGAGGTGATAGAACCCGACTTCGTCGAGGTGATACGCTCCTGCATGGTTCCCATTTCCGATGCCAACGTCGGCTGATAACCCACGGCTGAAGGCATACGGCCAAGCAGAGCCGACACCTCAGAACCTGCCTGAGTGAAACGGAAGATGTTGTCGATGAAGAAAAGGATATCAGCAGCACCGCCATCCTTTCCACCTCCATCACGGAAGCCTTCAGCGACGGTAAGACCTGACAAGGCGACCGATGCACGCGCACCTGGGGGCTCGTTCATCTGTCCATAGACAAGTGTAGCCTGACTCTTCTTCAGCTCTTCGGGATCGACGAGCGAGAGGTCCCACTTGCCTTCGTCCATGGCCTTACGGAACTTTTCGCCATAACGGATAACGCCCGACTCAATCATCTCACGAATAAGGTCGTTACCTTCACGCGTGCGCTCACCAACACCGGCGAACACAGAGAAACCGTTGTGTCCCTTAGCGATGTTATTGATCAGCTCCATGATAAGCACCGTCTTACCGACACCTGCGCCACCAAAAAGTCCGATCTTACCACCCTTCAGATAAGGCTCAAGCAGGTCAATCACCTTGATACCTGTCGAAAGCACCTCTTTCGTGGTCGACAATTCCTCAAACTTAGGCGCCTCGCGATGGATAGGATAGGCACCTTCCATGTTGAGCTGTTTCATACCATCGATAGGCTGACCAATAACGTTCAGCATACGACCTTTGATCTGTTCGCCTGCAGGCATGCGGATAGGTGAGCCAAGCGGAATAGCATCCAATCCGCGCTGAAGTCCGTCGGTATTGTCCATAGCCACACAACGAACGGTGTCCTCACCGATGTGCTGCTGCACCTCTACAATAAGCTGGCCTCCATTGGGGCGCTCAATCTTCAAGGCTTCGTGGATCTTGGGCAGTACTTTCTCGGCATCAAGACCTTCGGTATCGAAATAAACGTCGATAACAGGGCCGATAACCTGCGAGATACGTCCTTTGATTTGTAACATAAGTTTATTTTATTTAAAGTTAATCTTATAAGACTTGACAAATTTCTGCAAAGATAGCGATTTTATCTGAATAAGCCAAAAGAATAAAGTATTTTTTCAAAAATCGAAGACATAAAGTGCGGCCACGCCAGCCACCAGGCCAAGCAACACCTTCCAACCTACATTCCTCACATACCACATGATGTGTATGCGCTCCATGCGAATCAGAGCGAGTGCGCAGATTGAGCCTATCCCCAGCAAGTTTCCACCCAATGCCGAACAGAATGCGATGGCCTTCCAATAGAGTCCGTTTTCAACGAACTGCATGCGGTGTGTCCATCCCAAAACGTCATCGGCCGACAGTTGGGCAAGCTGGGTGGTCTCAACTTGTTCAATGGAAATGAAACTCATGGCCGTGGCAAAGGAATCGACAAAAGCACTCATGAGCGCAGCCAAGGAACCTGAAAGCCATACGTCGTTCCACTGATGCTCCATGCACCAGGCCATCACGTGGCTGTCCCACCATGCCGATACCACCCCGAGAGCTCCCGTCTCACGGAAGGCACCGATAGTCAGCATGATGCCCATCACGTAGAGAATCATCTGAATGACTCCGTATTTCAGCATCTGGGGCATACGTCTGCGCGACATCTGGTCGGCATTCATCAGCTTTCTGTTAACGATTTCATCGACAACCCACAACACGGAAAGCACACACAGGGCGCCAAGGAACGGGCTCAGCTTTGTGATATTGTGGAAGGAAGGGATGAACCAAAGTCCGCCGATGCCGACAAACAGCATCAGCAATCTCTGCCAGGGACGAAGACGGGTGTCGTCGCCACGATAAGGCATGGCCATCCATTCACAGTCAGCGCGTTCAGGCAGTGAGCGCCCGATGAGCCAAACCGTCAGCGACCAAGCCAACAGACAAGGAACAAGCAGCGACATGGAATAGTTTGTGGCCGTAACCGCGCCCATATTCCACAATACAAGTCCTATGGGATCGCCAATTACCGTCAGCACACCTCCGCATGTTGCCGAGACGACGATAACGGCCCCATAGAGCATGCGTTGGCGCCTGCTGGTAATGACACGCCGCATCATGACGAGCATCATCACCGTTGTGGTGAGGTTGTCGAGGTTGGCCGACAGCAGGAATGTGACGATGGCAAGTGTCCAGAGCATCTTCTTGCTGCGTCGTGTACGCAGAAGCTGCCCGATGAAGTCAAAGCATCCGTTGTTGTCGAGTATTTCGACAATGGTCATCGTCGCCAGCAAGAACAGTACGATTTCTGCTGCCTGTCCGACGTATTTCAGGAACACGTTGGTGGCGATGTACTCCTTGACGGCAACACTTGTGGGGACGGCACCTCCAAGGAAATCGATGAAGTCGGTCTGATGCTCATGCATCACGAAATTGCTGCCGTAGCAGATGTACAACACCCAGCACAAGGTGCCAGCGAAAATGGCTACTGCAGTTTTGTTGATGCGCGTCAGATACTCTGTGGCAATGACCACATAGCACAATAGTAATATGGAGGCGATAACAAGTGTCATAAGATTACGTTCGTTGTTTGCATTGCAAAAGTACAAAAAACGAATGAATAATCCAAACGCATGGACACATTTTTTATTTTATTCAAGTTTCGGGTGTACGGGGCGAGACGAGTCCTAACACACAAGTAGGTGCAGACTCCTCCGATTATCCGAGGACAAGGTCCCTCAGGTGCCGCAACGTGAAGTAGGCCTCTTCCTGAATACGGAAGAGAAGCCAAAAGGGGCGACACGGACAATAGCCGAACTTCCATCGGTTGCGCGGTTCAAGGCTTTCCACCTGAATGCTTTGCCATGCCTGACGCACCATCGCGAGTGCCTCCTTTCGGTCGGCAGCCGGGAATTGCCGACGATGCTGATAGTAGAGCATATACAGGTCGACGACATTCAGCCATCTGATGTTCTCGTAACGATCTATGATGTCCCGACTGACACCCAACTGCAGCAACTGCCGCCGCATGCTCGCATTGGCTTTCAGATAGTCGAAACGCCGCAGGCTGACGGCATTGGTCACCGACTGGGCATGCTGCCGGTAGAAATAGATGCCCTCACACGTAGCCACCAACCGGGCATGATAGAAGTGCAGCCTCGTCGTATTGTCGTCGCTATAGGTATAGGCCGAGTCATCATAGGGGAAACGAAGGAAAAGGTGGGTACGTACCGCATAGACGCCATGTATCTGCCACGACAAGCTCTTCAGGAATGCCTCCTCGCCTCCCATCGTCTGGAAGTCCTCTTGCGGGTAGTCGCCTTTCACCCTGCCCTGCTCGTCGCAAAGCTTCAGCTTGAAGAGCACACAGTCCACCTTCTCGTTTGTTTCGAATACCGTAACGACTCTCTCTAAGGCATCGCCCGAAAGGAAGTCGTCGCTATCAAGGAAACACGTATATTCGCCCTTGGCAAGTTTTAAGGCTTCGTTGCGGGCATACGCCTGGCCATGGTTCTCGCTGAGCCTGACGACGGCGAACCGATTGTCGGCCTCAGCATATTCCTGCAGAATGGCTGCCGAGTCATCCGCCGAGCAGTCATCGACGCAGATGGCCTGGAAATCCGTCATCGTCTGTCCTCGCAACGAATCGAGGCACTCCCTCAAATAACGGCTGGCATTATAGACAGCTATCAGTACGGTTACCTTCATAGTCAGCTTCTACGATTCATTTCTTTATCTTCCTGAGTTTCGCCTTGAACTTATCCCACACGCCCGTCTTCTTCTGCAGGATATGCACCGACAGCATTGTGCAGGCTATAAAAATGACGATGCCCGCCGGCCAATAAATCCATGGATTGCGCACGTAGGTCGTCGCATAGGCCAGCAGCACAAGCGGCAGCATCATGAAGAAATAGCTGACCACCTGCTTCGACACTTTGTACTTGAACCTCCATCGCATGTAGCTCACCAGCAGGATGAGTTCCATCACATAGGCCAAGGTCAGCGCCATACCCGTTCCAGTGAGTCCCCAATGGCGGTAGCCCAGGATGACGAACACCACCATCACCACATCGGTGGCTCCTTCGAGCAGCAGGTAGGACCACGAATCACCCCTTGCCAACGACAGGTAGGCGATGGGCAGGCAGATGGCACGGAACAACAGCGCCACGACCATGGCTTGCATCATGCTCAGGGCAGGCAGGAACTTGCCCGTTGAGAGCAGCGGAAGCAGGATGGGCAGGCTTACCATGTAGCCCACAAGCACAGGCGTGACCAGCAGCATGCTCACTTCAATTTGGCTGTTCACGGCCGAATTGAGTTGCTTGCCGATGCCCTGAATGGCCGAGAGCCGTGGGAAATACTCCGTCTCCATGGCCGAAAAGACCAAGCTGCCCGACGTCAACGTGAGCCCATAGCCAAAGCTGTACAGGCCGACGGTGTCCAGCGAGTCAACATTGTTCAGGTAGGCGCGTATCACCAGCTCGGCACCGCTGCCCATGATGCCAGCCATGACGAAGGCGATGCCAAGCCAGACCATGGCTTTTCCTGCCGACAGGTGCTTCCATCGCAACGAGAAGCGCAGGGGGAAAAGACGGTAGGAGAAGGCGATGACGATGAGCATCTGCACCAAGGCCATGGCCACCAACGAGGGAACGATGGCAGCTTCGCGCCAGAACCAGTAGAGCGGGACGCTCACGATGAGTGTTCCCACCATGCCATAGATGCTGATGGCAGCAAGATGGCGCAACTGGCGCGTACCTTTCAGCACGGCCATCTCACCCGAAGTGATGGCAGTCAGGCCGATGACTGGCGACAGCAGGACGAAATGCAGGGTATGGTCGCCCCAGCTGAACGTATAGCTGTTGAGCAGCGGACTGGCCAGCACACACACCAGCATGCCGAACAGGGCCGTCAGGATGCTCCACGAACGGATCAGCTTCACGGCACTCTCCAGTCGCTGGGAATCGTCTTTGGCATAGGCATCCGAAATTTCGTGCACGGCACTCATGGCCAGGCCCAGGTTTGTCGATTCGCCCACCAACTTGGTCGTTGAGTTGAACAAAGCCACAAGGCCATAGCCTTCTGGTCCGAGCAGCCACGTCACCAGTTTCGTACGCACCACTCCGACCAGAATGTTAATTCCCTGGACACCGCCAAAGATACCCGTATATTTCAGTATATTCGAATATCTGTCGTCTTTCTCTTCCATAATTGTGTCACTCTAATAACGTCGTTTTACCGTATTTATTGCACGGCAGCACCACGAAAAAGCAGACACACCCCACCCCATTTTTTGTTAATCTTTCAAAAACTTGCGGCCAACTCCACATTTATTATTAACTTTGCAGTTGCATGAAACTAACAATCATTATTCCCGTATACAAGACCGAACCAACTCTTGAACGATGTGTCGAGAGCGTTCTGAAGCAGCAATTCCGCGACTACCAGCTGATTCTGGTCGACGACGGCTCACCTGACGGGTGCCCTGCCCTGTGCGACCAGCTCATGCAGCGCGACCGACGCATACAGGTGGTCCACAAGAAGAACGGAGGCCTGAGCGACGCCCGGAATGCGGGCATCAAGAAGGCTAGGGGCGAATACGTCACGTTCATCGACAGCGACGACTACATTGCCGACAACACCCTGAAACCCCTGATGGAGCTCCTGGCCATCCACCACGACTACGACATCCTGGAATACTCCGTCTACGAGCACTTCGGCAGGCCTAAGCACATGAACGTACTGCGGCTCGACAACCGCGAATACAGCGACATGAGGAAGTACTGGTACGAGGCACGTGCCTACGAACATTCTTATGCATGCAACAAGATCTACCGCCGCGAACTGTTCGACGAGGTAGCCTTCCCCGTAGGCAGGAAGTTCGAGGATGCCCACACGCTGCCCAAGCTGCTCAGTCGATGTCAGATGGTGGCCACGACGAACATGGGCTACTATTACTACTGCTACAATACCGAGGGCATCACGGTCCAAGCCAGCGGGCAGGATCTGGACGACCTGCTTCAGGCCCATCTGCAAGTGCTCAATGCCAAGGCCGACAACCCGCTGGCAGGAGCCACTGCCCACTACTACGCCCGAGTGCTCAATGTGGCTCTCGACGTCTATGCACTCACGGGACGAGTGCCCCAGCTGCCGCCCTTCAGTCAAGTCTGTGCACCTGGCGAGAAGTCGAAAGCAACACTTAAAATGAAATTACAAAACTTAATAGGTATCAGCAACTTATGCAGGATCAACAAAGTTATTCACAAGGCGGTCGCAAACGGCCGTTGATCAGTTTCATCGTCACCAGCTACAACATGCCGGTCGAACTGCTGAAGGAGTGCATCGAGAGCATCGTGGCACTAAACTTGAGGCCAGACGAGCGGGAAATCATTGTCGTCGACGACGGCAGCCAGACTTCTCCCATTGACAGCCTGGGCGACCTTCGAACCGAGATCGTCTACATCAGGCAGAAGAACGAAGGCCTCAGCGTGACACGTAACAATGGCATGCGCATCTCAACAGGTCGCTATATGCAGTTCGTCGATGGCGACGACCGATTGCTGAAAGATGCCTACGACATGTGTCTCGCCATCCTGAAGGACCAGCAACCCGACATGCTGCTGTTCCACCTTACCACGAAGGACAAGTCATCGACCCCCACTGTCAATGCCGAAGAGACCGTGAGCGGTGCTGCCTACATGCACAACAACAACTTGCGGGCATCGGCCTGCGGCTACATATTCAGCCGCATGACGCTCTCCACCCTGCAGTTCACGCCCGGCCTGCTCCACGAGGACGAGGAGTTCACCCCCCTGCTGCTCTTGCGCACCGAACGTCTGATATCCACCGATGCCCAAGCCTACTTCTATCGCCAGCGTGAGGATTCGCTGACGCACGAGAACGAGACGCAGCACCATGCCCAGCGGCTGGCTGACACTGAGCGCATCCTGTTCAAGCTGCAGGACATCGCCTCCAAGCTGCCTGAGTTCGAGCGCGTGGCCCTGAGCCGGCGCATTGCCCAGCTCACCATGGACTACCTCTACCAGGTCATGAAGATTGGCCACGGCAACAACATGCTCGACGAGACCATCGAAAGGCTCCGTGCCAAGGGATTGTTCCCCCTGCCCGACAAGGGCTACACGAAGAAATACTCGCTGTTCCGCATGATGACCAACTCCGGCGCAGGGCGCAAGTTCCTGCAAACCGTCATCCGCTGAGGGCTCACCTGTCAGCCGACTTTCAACGTTTTTTTACTCATCATTTTGTTCCATAGACTAAGGTGAAGATACTTCTGCTTGGAGAATACAGCAATGTGCACGCGACGCTGGCCAAGGGCTTGCGGGCATTGGGGCACGAGGTGACGGTGGCTTCCAACGGCGACTTCTGGAAAGACTACCCGCGCGACATTGACCTCAGCCGCAAGTACACGAAATGGGGAGGCATCTGCTATTGCCTGCGCCTGCTGAAGGTGCTCCCACGCCTACGCGGCTACGATGTGGTGCAGCTCATCAACCCGTTGTTCCTCGAACTGAAAGCCTCGCTCGTCTTCCCCGTCTACCGCTATCTGCGTCGCTACAACAAGAAGGTAGTGCTCGGCGCCTTCGGCATGGACTACTACTGGGTGTCGGAGTGTTGCCTGAAGAAGCCCCTACGCTACAGCGACTTCAACATTGGCGACGAGCTGCGCACCAATACCGATGCCATCGTCCAGCGCAACGACTGGATGGGCACGGCCAAGGAGCGGCTCAACAAACTCATCGCTGCCGAATGCGACGGTATCGTGGCAGGACTCTACGAGAACTGGGTGTGCTACAAGCCCAACTTCCCCGAGAAAACCGTCTTCATTCCCTACCCCATCGAATTAGGCAATGTTCCTGAGCCGGCACCCAAGGCACAGGGCGAACCCCTACGGCTCTTCATCGGCATCAACCGCTCGCGCTCCGAATACAAGGGCACCGACATCATGCTCAAGGCCGCCCAGGACGTCGTCAGTCGCCATCCCGGCAAGGTCGAGTTGCGAATTGCCGAGAGCGTCCCCTTCAACGAGTATGTCGAGATGATGAACGGCAGCGATGCCATCCTCGACCAGCTCTACAGCTACACTCCGTCCATGAACCCCCTGGAGGCCATGAGCCGAGGCATCATCTGCATAGGCGGTGGCGAACCCGAAAACTACGAGATCCTGAGCGAGACGCAGCTGAAGCCCATCATCAATGTCGAGCCTACCTACGAGAGTGTCCGTGAACAGCTGGAGCAGCTCGTCAGCCACCCCGAGTGCATCCATGAACTGAAGCGCCAGAGCATCAGCTACATCCGCAAGCACCACGAATACATGAAGGTGGCCCGCACCTATGCCGACTTCTATGCTTCGCTGTAGGCCGCTCCCCCCAAAAAACGGAGGTGTGCTTTGACAGCCACGTGTGTGGGAGTATTCCCGCAGAGAGCTGGTATTGTAGTGCAAGAACAATGGTATTGTGATGCTGGAGCAATGCTATTATGGTGTAAGAACAGTGCTTTTATACCATTATGGCAATGCTTTACGGGGTCAAAAGCTATGCTTTACAAGGTATAAGAGCAGTGCTTTACAGGGGGTAAAAGCTATGCTTTCCAACTCTAAAAGCTATGCTTTGCAGGGTATAAAGGCATTGCTGCCTATGCGAATCGGGAGTGGCAGATGTCCTGCAGTGGCTTCATTGCTTGGACTGTTTACTATGAATTCTATGCTGTTCGGTACTTTTTTCGAACTGAATGTTTTGTCGTTTCATTCTTTTTTCCTAAATTTGCAGAAATAAACAATCATAAAAACAAAACTACTATGTTTGGAATTGGAACGCAAGAGATTCTCATCATTGCACTCATCATCCTCCTACTCTTCGGTGGCCGCAAGATTCCTGAGCTCATGAGGGGCCTGGGCAAGGGCATCAAGAGCTTCAAGGACGGCATGAAGGAAGTGGACGACGAGGTGAAGGACTTGAACGACAAGAAGGAGGACGCTGAGAAGAAATGAGCACCGAGGCCGACAACGTGGCACAAAGCGACAGCAGCGAAGGCGCTAACCCTGCGGACGGGCTCACGTTCTGGGACCATCTCGACGAATTGCGCGCGCGCCTGCTTCGTTGCCTGGCATTGACAGCAGTGCTGGGAGTGGTTGCCTTCGCCCTGAAGGAGCCGCTCTTTGACATCGTGCTGGCACCCAGGTCGAGCGATTTCCTGACCTATCGGCTGCTGGGCGTGGAGCCTTTCGTGGTGGGACTGATGAACACGGGACTGACCGAGCAGTTCATGATTCACCTGAAGGTGGCGCTCTATGCGGGTCTGCTCGTTGCATCGCCCTACGTGCTCTACCAGATCTTCGCCTTCGTCTCGCCTGCCCTGTATGCCAACGAACGACGCTATGCCACGCAGATTGTGGGTTCGGCCTATGTGATGTTTGCCGTAGGAACGCTGCTGAACTATCTGCTCATCTTCCCGCTGACGGTGCGCTTCCTGGGCACCTATCAGGTGAGTCCCGACGTGGCCAATATGCTCACGCTGCAGTCGTACACCGACACGCTCATCACGATGAGCCTCCTTCTGGGACTGGTGTTCGAGTTGCCGGTGGTGTGCTGGATTCTGGGGCGCATGGGGGTGCTCAAGCGTTCGTTCATGCGCGAATATCGGAGGCATGCCGTGGTTGTGATCCTCGTCATCGCAGCCATCATCACGCCTACCACCGATGCCTTCACACTCTCCATCGTGGCGCTGCCCATTTGGCTTCTCTATGAGCTGAGCATACTGCTGGTGCGGGAGAATTGATAATTGAAAATTGAAAATTGATAAATATGATTACCCTTTGTGGTCGCAGAACAGGAAACAAATTAGAACTAATTAGAATAAAATAATCCGCTGAATCCGTGACATCCGTGGTCGCAAAATCGAAAATCAGATAATACCTTATAACCCCCATGTTAAAGAAAATCCGCACTATCCTCGCATTGGTGATGTTCATTGGCATCACCCTGCTCTTTGTTGACTTCACGGGGACAGCCCATGTGTGGCTCTCGTGGATGGCCAAGGTGCAGTTCCTGCCTGCCGTGTTGGCATTGAACCTGCTGGTCGTCGTCGCCCTTGTGGTGCTGACGCTCGTCTTTGGCCGCATCTATTGCTCCGTGATCTGTCCGCTCGGCGTCTTCCAGGATGCCATCGCCTGGATGGGCAAGCGTGCCAAGAAGAACCGCTACTCCTACTCAAGGGCACTCTCGTGGCTGCGCTACACGGTACTTGGCGTGTTCATCGTGGCACTCCTTGCAGGCATCGGCAGCATCGTTCAGTTGCTGGCCCCCTACTCCGCCTATGGCCGCATTGCCACAACCATTTTCCAGCCCTTGTGGAAACTGTGCAACAACGGTCTGGCCGCCATTGCCGAGCGCATCGACAGCTATGCTTTCTACTCAGTCGACGTGCTGGTGCCCTCCATCGGCTTGGTGCTCGTCATTGCTGTTCTCACCGTGTTGGTGCTCATCCCGCTGGCATGGAATAACGGCCGCACCTACTGCAACACCATCTGCCCCGTGGGCACCGTGCTCTCGTTCTTTGCCCGTTTCTCGCTCTTCAAGATACGCTTTGACAAGGACAAGTGCCGCAACTGTTCGCTCTGCTCGAAGAACTGCAAGGCTGCATGCATCGACTTCAAGAGCCACAGCGTGGACTACTCGCGCTGCGTGGCTTGTGGCGACTGCATCGAAAGCTGCAAGTTCGGAGCCCTGCACTATGCCATGAAGCCTGGCAATCCCAGTTCCTCAAGTCCTGCGAAAGCGTCAAGTCATGCGAGCGAGCCTCGTCCAACGAATGCCTCCAGCGAACCTGCTCAATCCAGTGCTGCTGCCGACAAGCCCGACACATCGCGCCGTTCGTTCCTACTGGCCACGGGGCTCATCGCTACGTCGGCCCTCGTCCAGGAGAAGAAGAAGGTCGATGGCGGACTGGCTGAAATCAAGGAAAAGGCCATCCCCAAGCGACAGACGCCCCTCACGCCTCCGGGCTCGCTCTCGGCACGCAACATGCAGACTCGTTGCACGGGTTGCCAGCTCTGCGTGTCGGAATGTCCGAACCAAGTGCTGCGGCCTTCTAACGACCTGATGCACCTGATGATGCCCACCATGAGCTACGAGCTGGGCTACTGCCGACCTGAGTGCAACCGCTGTTCGGAGGTCTGCCCGGCAGGAGCCATCAAGCCAATCAGCCATGAGGACAAGGCTTCGACGCAGATTGGCCATGCCGTGTGGATCAAGAAGAACTGCCTCGTGCTGACCGATGGCGTGGACTGCGGCAACTGCGAACGCCATTGCCCGACGGGTGCCATCGAGATGGTGCCCAGCAACCCTGACGACGATGAGTCGCCCTTCGTACCTGCCGTAAACGAGAGCCGCTGCATAGGCTGCGGTGCCTGTGAGAACCTCTGTCCGGCACGTCCCTTCCCCGCCATCTACGTCGAAGGCCACGAAGTGCATCGGGAGATGTAATGGTTGGGTGACGGGTGATGTGTAATGGGTGATGAACGATTAGCGTTTAGCGTAGGGGCAGACTCCCGTGTCTGCCCGTCGCAGAGAATTGAATGTTTTGTGTTTAGCGAATAAATGTCTATGAATAAAGATAACAAGATATCACGCAGAAGTTTCCTGAAACTATTCGGTGCAGGAGCCGTAGCCACGACAGCTGTCGTCACGGGTTGCAAAAGCAAGAAGCAGAAAGCCATTGCCGACGAATACAAGAAACAGGTGGAACCGCCTACGGGCAAGATGACATACAGGACCAATCCGACCAATGGCGACAAGGTGTCGCTGCTGGGCTATGGCATGATGCGCCTGCCAACTGTGCCTGGCGACGATGGGAAGGATCCAAAGTTCGACCAAGAAATGATCAACCGACAGGTGGACTACGCCATAGAGCACGGACTGAACTATTTCGACACAAGCCCTGCCTATTGCCGCGGACTCTCCGAGCGTTGCACGGGCATCGCACTAAGCCGCCACAAGCGCAGCGAATACTTCGTGGCAACCAAACTGTCGAACTTCGCGCCTGAGACACAGACGCGCGAGGGAAGCATCCAGATGTACCGCAACTCCATGAAGGAACTGCAGGTGGACTACATCGACTACTACCTCCTGCACGCCATCGGCGGCGGTGGCATGGATGCCTTCAACGCACGATATATGGACAACGGCATGCTGGACTATCTGGTCGAGGAGCGAAAGGCTGGCCGCATACGCAACCTCGGCTTCTCGTATCATGGCGACGTGGAGGTGTTCAACTATCTGATCTCGCAGCAGGACAAGTATCACTGGGACTTCGTGCAGATTGAGCTGAACTACCTAGACTGGGACTATGCCAACGAAATCAACAACAGCAACACCGACGCCTCGTACCTCTATGCCGAACTGCAAAAGCGGGGCATTCCGACTGTCGTCATGGAACCCCTGCTCGGCGGCCGACTGGCCAACGTACCGCAGTTCGTGGCTACGGAACTGAAGGAGCGCGATCCGGAACACAGCGTGGCTTCGTGGGCGTTCCGCTATGCCGGTACACCCGAGGGAGTGCTCACCGTGCTCTCGGGCATGACCTACATGGAGCACCTCAAGGACAACCTCTTGTCCTACTGTCCACTTACTCCGCTCAACGAGGAGGAACTACGATTCCTCGACGACAACATCGCACGCAAGCTGTTCTCCATGCAGAACATCCCCTGCAACGACTGCAAGTACTGCATGCCATGCCCCTACGGACTCGACATTCCGGGCATCTTCGTGCATTATAACAAATGTAAGAACGAAGGAACGCTGCCCACCGACGTCATGGATCCTGAGTACATGAAACTGCGCCGGCAGTACCTCATCGGACTCGACCGTGCCGTACCTCGCCTGCGCCAGGCCAGCCACTGCATACAGTGTGGCCAGTGTGAGCCTCATTGCCCGCAGAACATCCGTATTCCTCGCGAACTCCAAAAGATTGACCAATTCGTCGAGGACCTGAAGCAGAACAAATCCTTCCTTGAGGCTCACCAGCCAGAGAAGGAGTGAGGTTTGGCAACAACAGACTGCCCCTAAAGAATGAAAATGCAGGGCCTTGACGAACCCTGCTTGGATTTTCACACCCACGTGTAGGGGCAGAATCCCGTGTATGGCCTCCCCCGATCCCTCCGAAATGAGGGGAGCCACAGCCGCGTGTAGGGGCAGACTCTCGTGTCTGCCCGAATATCTGTGGGCTTTATTCCGAAAACACCCGAAACACCGAAAAGGGCGAATAAAAGAATTAGAATAATTACGCCCATAAAATAGAGTCACGTGACCTCGGAGAGGTCCAAATATCAGAATGAGGGTGTGTCAAAATAGGCACATCCTCTTCTGTTATTATGACCTCTCCGAGGTCACGTAGCTCTATTGATAGAATAATTGTTCTAATGACGATAATTCCTTTCTGATAAAAATCAATTATAGGGTTCGGGCAAATACGGGAGTCTGCCCCTACTCGTTACCTCCCTACAATTGCCTCACTGGGAACGTGAAATACGTATCAGGGAAGGGCTCGTCGAGTAAGGTGAAATGCCACCACTCGGTGTCGAGAGGCTTAAAGCCATGCCTGAGCATGACGCTACGCAGAAGCATGCGATTGGCAAACTGCTCGGCTGTGATGCTACGCCCGACGGGACTCTTGTGGTTATCGCCCGTGTATTCGCCCGTCTCAGGATTGCCACAGAAGTCGGGATGGCTCTCCGGTCCAAACCAGTCGAAGGTACCGCCCATGTCGAGTTCTTTCTCTGTCTTCATATCGAAAAGCGTTAGGTCGACGGTGCTACCACGTGTATGCCCGCTCTTCTCCATGATGTACTCCTGCGGAAAAAGGACTTTCTTCGACAGGTCGGGATAGAAATAAGCCTTCATGAGCGTGTCGTCAATGTTCGCAGCCCAGCGTACAAAGTCGTCAACACCCTTTTGCGGACGATAGGCATCATAGATCTTCAGTCGATAGCCCATGGCCAGCACGTCATCGCTCACGGCGCGAAGGCTGTCGGCAGCTCTCTTCGTCAGCAAGGCGGTGGGTTCCTCGTAGCCGTCAATGCGATGACCCACAAAGTTGTAAGTTCCGAAATAGCGTATCTCCAGAATGGCATCTGGAACGGCATCGGTCAGGGTCACAAACTGGCTCGAATCGTCGGTCTCGACATTCTGGGCTGCCTTCCCATTGAATGCAGCATATATGCCATAGATGGCCAGCCCACCGAAAAAGAGGCAGACTAAGAATTTGCAAATTCCGGTTGGTTTCATTTAATTCAGCAAAAGTTTCTACTTATTAAGTACGCGGGAAAGTCAATCAAAACTGCTCCAGTATCTCGATACGCTTCTCCGTTGGCGGATGTGTGGCAAACAGCGAATTGAAGAAGGAGGCAAAGCCTGACGTAAGTCCCTGGGGATGGACGATGAAGAGCTGGGCAACGTCCTCACGCTGAGTATCTTGCAGGCCTAGGTCGCTGCTGATCTTTCGCAGCGCAGATGCCAATGCCAATGGGTCGCCGCATAGCTCTGCACCGCCGGCATCGGCCATGTACTCACGCTTGCGGGAAATGGCAAAGCGCGTGAGCAGCGTGAAGAAATAGGCTATAGCCATGCAGATGATGGCGATGAACAGGATGAGGATGAGCGAGAGGCCTGTGCCGCGCCCGTCTCTGTCGCTGTTGCTATAACGGCCAAACACCATGACGTTGTTCATCATCCGTGCCGAGAGGCTCATGACTGTCGATACGATGCCAACAAAGATGATGCTCGTAATGAGCAGGCGAGTGTCGTGGTTGCGTATGTGGGTGAGCTCATGCCCGATAACGCCTGCCAGTTCGGCATCGTTCAGCCGATTGGCCAAGCCAGTGGTAACCGTCACGGTGTAGCTGTTCTTGTCGATTCCACTGGCAAAGGCATTGAGCTGCTCATCGTCCACCACGTTGATCTTCGGCATCTCCATGCCACAGGTCATGCAGAGATTCTCCACAATATTGTAGATGCGAGGATTCTCCCTACGCTCCAGCGGACGGGCACCCACGGCATGGCGAATCATCGAAGTGTTGGCAAAGTAAGCAATCACGAACCACAGCCCTACTCCACCGACAACCCAAGGCAGCGTCTGCAGGAAGTAGTAATTCACCTGCATCAGATTGACTTGATTGACGAATTCGCCTGAGTCGTCGTAGTAGCCGTTCCCCATAAAGCTCAACAAGGCAAGGAATATCCAAACCATGCCGAGGATAATGACAGGAAACAACAACAGCAACACAATGCTCATCATGTTGTTGCGACTAATCTGTGTCTGTATGCCTACGTACTTCAAAACCGTTCGTTACTTTGTTGCCTTGTTACTATGTCAGAACTTAATCTCCGGAGCCTTGTCAAGGTCAACACGCTCTTCGTTCGAAACCTCGAACATCGGTTCCTTGTGGAATCCAAAGAAGTTGGCAAAGATGTTCGAGGGGAATGTTTGGACAGCGTTGTTGAACTCGCGCGTTGCCGTGTTGAAGTAACGACGTACGGCGGCCAGCTTGTTCTCAATGTCGGCAATCTCGGTCTGCAGCTGAAGGAAGTTCTGATTGGCCTTCAGGTCGGGATAGGCTTCCAACGAGATCTTTAGCCCTGCCAAGGCACTCGTCAATGCATTCTCGGCCTCGATTTTCGAATTGATGTCCTTTGCATTGATGGCTGCCGAACGTGCCTCCGTAACTCGCGTGAGCACTTCCTTCTCGTGCTCGGCATAGCCCTTCACCACTGCTACCAACTGCTGCACAAGATCGTGGCGTTGCTTCAACTGCACATCGATATTGGCAAAGGCATTCTCACGATTGTTGCGTAGTTTCACTAGGTTGTTGTAAACACCAACTCCCCAAAATCCAAGCAGTGCGATGACTGCGATAATAATAATCAGTGTCATAGTCAAATGATTTTAATGATACTTCATTCATGTATGTCCCATCTACAAGGACTAACTATCATAATAATTGCAAAGTTAATGAAAAGTTCAGAACTATATGCAAAATTAAGAATAATTTACATATCGGAAAAACAAAAACATAAAAAGGCGGGTCATCACCCTCAGATGAGAATCATGACCCGCCTTTTGCTATTAGCAATTAGTCTTTTTGCAAAATATTCATAACCTTCTCGAAATAACGCTGCGTGCGCTTCACGCTGTAGTTGACACCACCATTCCACGAACGAATGGCCTTCTCAACGTTATTCTCTGGGTTATACCACGACTGTATGAGCAAAAACATCTCCTTCGACTTCTGGATGTTGAAACGGTCAGCCAACTTAAAACGCTTCGTGCTTTTTCTTTGTTTAAGTATAGCATTACAGTCTTCAACGAGAATTGGAGTAATCTGCATCGCACCGACTTGGTTGCCGTTCTTTGCGCGATGATTGCCATTGCTCTCGACTTCTATTATCGCCTCCATCACGGGGGACCAGTCAAAGTCGCGCGTCGTTGTTCTACTTCCATTGCCTGCTGCCAGAGCAGAATGTGGGTTCGCCAGTAAAATCATGAATGCAATAAATGCATTCCTTAAACTTTTCTTCATAACATAACTTTTAAGGAGTATAGGCATCAGAAAAAGCAGCGCATGCCCGCGAGTGACCAGCCGTTAGCGGTAGGAAAGGAAAGAATGACGGCGGTTTCCGAATATAAAAACCTTATTCTAAGATTCCTTGAATCACCCTAACTCCGTTAGAAACTATCAGACAGGCTTCCGAAACAAAGAGAAACACTATCCTGTTATCGGGTGCAAAGTTACAAAGATTATTTCATATATGCAAATACTTAAAGCGCTTTTCGACTTTTTTAAGATTTATAAACCATTGAAAATCAACTCTTTTTGATTTACATCAACGATTTCCACCTCTTTTCACTGAAACTTTATGCACGTTTTCATGGTTATTTATCAACAAAAGTCAATGTCCAGATGTGCCTCATAATCCCCAAAAATCACATGTTTTTATAAGTAACCATCATCACAACCCAACACCCATCACCTCTTACCTATTACCTGTTACCTGTTACCTATTACCTAAACAAAAAAAGGCCTCACGCATCATCGCTGATCCGTGAGGCTCTCGTAAAGAAGGCGGCTACCTACTCTCCCACATTGCATTGCAGTACCAT
>CACYJV010000029.1 GCA_902774815.1 uncultured Prevotellaceae bacterium
GATAGCACCGTCCATCTGAGCAGCACCAGTTACCATGTTCTTCACATAGTCGGCGTGTCCCGGGCAGTCAACGTGAGCATAGTGACGCTTCTCGGTCTCATACTCAACGTGAGCGGTGTTAATAGTGATACCGCGCTCCTTCTCTTCAGGAGCGTTGTCGATCTGGTCGAAAGACTTGATCTTACCCTCGTTACCAGCAACGCGCTTCGAAAGCACGAGCGTGATAGCGGCGGTCAGAGTGGTCTTACCATGGTCAACGTGACCGATGGTTCCGATGTTCACGTGCGGTTTGGTACGCACAAAGGTTTCTTTTGCCATAGCTTTTACTTGTAATTATAATGTTGTTGAATAATCTTTAGTTATTCTTCGGCTTTCTCTCTTTGGTTAAAGTTCCAGAACGAAGAAGAGAGCTGTAACTGAGAGTTGAACTCAGGACCTCTTCCTTACCAAGGAAGTGCTCTACCACTGAGCTATTACAGCAAAACTTTGAGCGGAAAACGGGGCTCAAACCCGCGACCCCCAGCTTGGAAGGCTAGTGCTCTATCAACTGAGCTATTTCCGCATTTCGGCAAAAGTGGCTTGTTCGGACAGCCCTTCCCTTCAGGAAAAACCTTCGAGTGCGGGCCTCACCGAATACGCCTTTACTTCCACTGGAGTGGGTGGTGATGGATTCGAACCACCGAAGTCGAAAGACAACAGATTTACAGTCTGCCCCATTTGGCCACTCTGGAAACCACCCAACATTTTGTCTACTTCAGTCCTTGCTGATCTCCGGTCGCCTTGGCGAGCCTCTTGTCGGATTCGAACCAACGACCCCGAGATTACAAATCACGTGCTCTGGCCAACTGAGCTAAAGAGGCAAATCCTTGCAGCCGTCAGGCATCGCAATTTTAGGACGTGTCGTAAAACGGCTGCAAAGATACGACTTATTTTTTAATCTGCAAAACTTTTTCGACTTTTTTTTATTTATTCCTCAATTTTTCCTTGAATTTAGTGAGTTGGACCTTCATAGCGTCCACACACTGGTCTACTCCTTCCTCGAAAGTGTCGCAGGTTTTCTCGACGAACAACTTAGTGCCAGGGACGCTTACCGTGAGGCTTGTCTCCTTGTTCATGGCTGTTGCTGGCTTGACGACCTTCAGCTGTACTTCAGCCGACTGTATTTCCTCGAATGTCTTTTCGAGTTTGCTCACTTTCTTGTCAACAAACGCCTGCAGTTTGTCTGTGGCGTCGAATTTGATAGCCTGAATTTTAATTTCCATAAGTACCTCCTGTTTTTAAAGGTTTGTAGTTCATTATTATGGTTAACGGTCTACAGGAGACGCGTGCAACGGCAACGACGTTCCCATCTGACCGAACATTAAGCGTCATCGTGCGACTCAGGTTTCACGAGGGTGGGCTTTGGCGTATGCCTGACGCAACTGCTCGAAGGTAGTATGAGTGTAAATCTCCGTTGTGGAGAGTTTTGAGTGGCCAAGCAACTTCTTCACACTCTCAATACCCGCTTCATGATTGAGCATAGCTGTCGCAAAGGTGTGCCGCAACACATGAGGAGTACGCTTCTTCAGGGTACTTACACGGGAGAGATGGTGTCTCACCTCGTCGCGCACTTGCTGACTGTTCATACGGACTCCTTTTGCAGTGAGGAAAACGGCAGAATCTTTCCGTTCCACTTCTGCGTCGCGTCGTGCCATGTAGACACGCAGCGCCTCGGAAAGTTCAGTTCCGAAGGGAAGAATACGCTGCTTGTCACCCTTACCAGTCACCTTCAATTGCTGCTCTGCAAAATCCACATCGGCATCATCGAGTCCGATGAGTTCCGAGAGTCGGATGCCAGTTGAATAAAATAGTAATATAATGGTACGCGCGCGCACATCAATATATCTATCCTCCCACATCTGCTCGTCGAGAAGAGTGTTCATTTCTTTCTCGCGCAGATATTGCGGCAACACTTTCTGGCATTTCGGCCCACTGACAGCATGAGCGGGATCACGGCTGACATAGCCTCGAGACAAAGCAAAACGATAAAGGGAACGCACCGCGCTCAGTCTTCTGTTGACCGAGGTGGCAGTGTTTCCTTTATCCATCATGCTCTCCATCCAGTCACGGATGACGTCCGAGTCTACCGACTCCCACGAGAGCTGACCATCCAGATTTTTGAAGAAAGCCTCGAACGACTTCAAGTCGTCTGCATAGGCTCTCACCGTGCGTTCAGAGCGGTTGCGTTCGTATTGCAGGTAGTCCAGAAAGTCCTCTATCTTCATGGTTGCCATCAGTCAATTCTGTATTTGGCAACTAAGTTACAGAAAAAAAACCGAACCACCAAATTTTCGGAGGAATATTTTTACAATTCCTCGTTCTGGCGCAACTTCTGCACGTAGATGGCGTGTTCCATCTTCAGGCGCTTCAGCACAGAGGGCTTGTTGTACTGCTGACGCTTGCGCAGTTCTTTCACCACGCCGGTCTTCTCGTACTTTCTCTTGAACTTCTTCAGTGCTCTTTCGATGTTCTCGCCTTCTTTAACAGGTACAATAATCATGTTACTTTTTAGGATCTTTTAATTGTTATACTTTGTTTAAAAATGTTCTATTTCAATGCCTTCAGGACAGTAGCCACGAAAAGCGGATGCAAAGTTACTGCTATTTTTCGAAATGGCCAAATTTTTCTAAGGTTTTTCAACTTCAAATGCCGAAAATTGGAGTTTTTACCCTATCAGACGCACGATGAACGGATGCGAATGCAGCCATTTCAATTCATTAACACACACCATTTAGGTAACTATCTTGCACTGGCAGGATGACTAATATGCACTGGCAGGACATCTGCCAGATACAGGTATCAGCATTACCAAATAGTGGAAAAGAGTTCACCAACTATATAGTAATGGGAATAGGTAAAATAATGTAACACCAGATAGATGACACATTATTTACAGCTTCAGGTGCTACTTGACGACGTATTTGCGTCCATCTATGATGTAGATACCTTTCGACAGAGTGGAAATTCCTACTCCTGTCCCCGAACTTAAAGGAAGGGAAGTGGAGATTCTTCGCCCACTGAGATCATAAACGACACCATGAGCAGAATTCTGATTGCCTGCCATGGATGGATCATCGATGCCTGTATCTTCAGGCAGGAATGCCTTCAACTCGGCCAATGCCGGCAAGGCACGCCCTGTCTCATTGTCGAAAAGAGAGGCGTTGTACCAACCATCAGTGACGCGTTTAGTATTCCAGTCGAGACCGTACTCATTGGCTTCGGGCCACCACCAGTAGAGTCCATCAACCGACTTGTGCTTGTTAAGCATCTCTACAAGGTCGGCGGCGAACTTACGCTGACCTTCGTCAGTGGCCGGCCACATACCTGTAGTGTTGTACTTGGCATCCGATGGAAACCACTTGTGGTAGTAGCCAGTCTCTACTATTTGAATGGACTTCGTTGGATAGTCAGCTTCAAGTGAATTGATGACACCCTCGAGTGTAGCAAGATAGCCATGGAAGTAAGGATAGTAGGAAATGCCAATGACATCATAATCGTCGGTGTAAGCCTTCAACGTTTTGTAGAAATTAGTAACATTCTGCGACTTACTCATCTCAGTCTGTATGACGATTTTTGCATCGGGACAAACCTCACGACAACCACGAATACCAGCCTTCAGGTAGCGAGCGAAGTTGGCAAAGGTACCACTACCATAGTTTCCACCATCTGGGTAGCAATGGCCAGTAGGCCAAAGCATACCATACGTAATCTCGTTGCCAGGCTGAATGAAGTCGGGAGCAGCCCCTGCCTCAACAAGTGTGCGGAGAGCACTTACTGTGTAGTCGTAGAGTTGCTGTTCGAGGGTGGCGGGATCAGAAGACGTCCATGCCGACGGAGTACTATGCTGACCGGGATCGGTCCACGTGTCGCTATAGTGGAAGTCAAGCATGAACCGCAGTCCAGCCTCCTTGACACGTCGACCAAGTGCAGCCACATAATCGAGGTCCTGACAAACGCCCTCACCTTGATGGGTAGTAGAAGCTTTGGAAGGATCAACAAAGAGGCGAACCCGCATGCTGTTCCATCCCTGTTGTTTGAAGAAGCTGAGCATGTCACTAATAGGCTGTCCTTCGAGGGTCATGTAGTTAGCGCCATGATCCTCGTATTTGCTGAGTAACGAGATGTCGCCACCGAGGCACTTAGCACTACCCTGCCCCATCGAAAGGAGCGGGAAAAGGAAGAATGCAAATAAAATACCCCAACCTCTCCTCCAATGAGAGGAGAGAGATGGGGCAAAAAGTTTCGTGAAATGATCTTTCATCATCGTGTTTTATTATATTTGACAGACATTACATCTGGTCATTTAATGACAACTTTCTTGCCATTGACGATGTAAATGCCCTTTGACAATTGTCCCTTATCGGAAACCTTACGTCCTTGCAGATCGAAGATACCCATAACGGCATTGTAGTTTGTCGACTGTGAATTCTCCAACAGTTCAATGGCATTCACCTCGTTCACAAGGTTCTTACCACCAGACTGAGATGCGGAAATCTCGAAGAAGGTGTCAGCTGAGACGCCCTCGATATCGACAGTCTGTGGTGATCCACTGCCCGTGGAGAACACAAAGTTGACATAATCCTCAGGACTGTTGATGGTGTAGGTCTTGGCAAACCATTGCTTTCCGTCAACGGTAGTCTTCGTCGACACACGGTCGCCAGGCCACGAACTATTGGTCGGCGTGTGAGTACCATCGCCTCCCCACGTCCAGAAGTTCACGCTAGTCCAGCCCACTTGGTCGGTGTTGACGTAGACGGTGATTTGGTAAGGCTCGAAAGATGCCACTTCATATTGGCGAGTGATGACCTTTGTAACGGCACCCCCCACGAGCAGACCGACGCTGAGAGTGGTCTTTCCCGCAGAAATATCGATAGTCGTACCACTGCTGACACGCTTTCCATTGCTGGCCGAGGGTGTTGACCCGTCGGTAGTGTAGACAAGTTGTGCATCGGCCGATGCGCTGACAGCGGTAAGCGTAGCCTTTTGGCTTCCGTTATAGGAGCCTGAAGGCAGGTCTACCCAGGGTGTTTCCATCGAGGGAGAGAGGTAGTAAGCATACTTGTAACCAGAGAGAACACGAACCCACTGTCCGTTGGGCTGATAACTAGCAGCACCAGGTCCAACGGCACAGAGCAACTGACCTTCTGTGCCTGTAGTGCGCACGACATAGTAGTCTTTCGTTGATGCGAAGTTAAGCGTGGCGCTTTCGTTGTGGATGCCGGCAGCCTTGCGAACTTCAATCATAGCCTTCAACTGCTGCTTGTATGCCTGCCAGTGGGTAAGGAAAATGCAAGGAGTACCCGGCATGGCCAGCAGATAGGCATTGGCAGCAAGCGTATCCTTGCGGATGGGATCCTGTTCGGCATTTGAACGGCGCTCGGTGTCGTGGTTTTCGACGAAGGTCACTGCATAGCGACGATAGGCTGCACTCTGCACATTTGTGGAGATAAGCGGCCAATTTCCATCGTTCTGTTTGCCAAGAGCCGACCAGTCTCCTTGGTTGATGGCATTGCGCACTGTGTAGCGGAACTGGAAGTCGAAGGCTGCCGAGGTCTTGCCAGTGGCATCAATCCAGTTGCGAATGGTGTTGGTCCCATCCCAACATTCGCCGACGCTATAGGTAGGATTGGACGACTCATTGTAGAGTTTGGTGTATGAACCGCTATAACCCTTCACCATATCGTAGCGGAAACCCACGTAGCCAAGGTCATTAAGCAGCATGTCAAGATAGGCTTTCACATTGTTCTGCACGTTTTGACTCTTATGATCGAGATCGCGCATGCCGCCCCAACCCTCGCCGGTGTCGTTGTTTGACGACAACGAATAGCCGTTCTGCGATGCCCATGTACGGGTAGCACCACCGTCGTCGTCGGCACAGATATCGGTAGACAGCATCTGATAGGTCACGCCCTTATAAGTTTCAGCAGGAAAATCAACCCAGTTGGAAACATTCTTTCGATGGTTGATAACCACGTCGGCAATGGTTCCAATGCCATTGTCTTTGAAAGCCTTGATGAGCGAACGCAGTTCCTGCTCGGTACCGAACGACGAGTTGTAGTTGCTGAACCAATAGAGATCGTCGTAGCCCATCGATTGTCCGCCGCAGTTGGCACTCTGTGGCAACCATACTAGGTCGAAGTACTGTCCTAGCTCAGCGGCCTGCTTTTGCAAATTGGTCCACTTCGTGGCATCAAAGCTGTCCCAATAGAATCCTTGAAGCATCACGCCCTTGTACTGCGAAGGCCATCCATCGACTGCAGATGCGGTGCCCCACCCCAGTCCACCACAAAGCGGAAGGGAGAACAAGAGTGCACAAAATCCTCGTCTCAACGAGGTCGAAGCGACAAGGCTGGACAGAAATTGTTTAAAGGTAAAGGTTCTTTTCATATTCATTTGGTTTATGGGAGAAAAGAATAGGCGGAGGGGCACCAACGTGTGGTCCCTCTCCGCCCGATTTCATTCATAGGCTCGCGCGAGCCTAAAAGAAACTATTGTGCCACAAAGAGCATGGAGTTGGTAATGTCGTTCAGATAAACATCGTATGTTCCAGCTGGCACATAGATGTTACCACCGCCATTGGTACCAATCTTGTTGATGGCATCAGCCACATTCCAATCGCCATCGCTGCCGAAGCCCCAGTTGACGGACCAGTCGTGGTTGGCACGATACTTCAACATACCAGCGTTCTCCTGAACGAAGACTGCGTGCCAGTTGTGCGGTGCCACCTGCTTGAGTTCGAAGTCGCCACCCCAGCCATTGAACTCGCCAATAAGCGATATGTTAGTGTACTCTGTAGGAGCTTGGTTGTCTAGTTTGGTCCAGGTGTAGGTCATCGTGCTGAAGTTGAGCGTGATGGTGTAGAATGCATCGCCTTCTGGGCAAACAATAGCGCCCGAATTGCTGTTAGTTAGAGCACCAGAGGCCGAAGCATCACCATCAGTCAGAGCACCGTAGCACTTGCCCCAGTCGCCGAAGTCGTCGAACGACCAGATCTTTAGGTTATGGTCGCCAGTCCACTTGGTTGTGTAACTGACAACAGACTTCGACTCTGGAGTAAACATGCAGGTCATGCCGCTAGCGCGATCGCTGTTCCAACCCTGAGCAGCACCTACCAGGTAGTACTGAGAAGCCACAATAATAGGTTCTATCGTGTAGGTGTACTCCATCATGTTAAGCGTTATCTTAAAGAAGTCAGCGCCTAACGAACCTGGCATACAGATGCTACCATCGTCAGAGAGTTCCGAGCGAGCAGCCAGAGAACCAGTCATACTTTGGTTACCATTGCCACCAGTCGTTCCGAGAAGCTTGCTCCAATCACCATTGTTAGTGATAGCATCAAGGGCCTCGTCATCGCCAATAGCGAACCACGTGTCACCCTGAGAAGCCTTAATAGTGATGGTAAAGATAGGATCGTCATAAACGTTCGTTGCACTATGGCTGAACTTCTGAACCTTCGTCTTGGCTGATTCAGCCCAGTCATAGGTAGCACCGACTACATAATAATTGTCGGAGATGTGCGGAGCCTTTGGAGTGATGTTGACCGTTGTGGTGCCAACATTCTTAAAGGTCTGCGAGCCGACAGCCGTCAGGCACACCACTTCCAAAGCGACGCTACGCTTATCGGGCTTTGCACCATAGAGTTGCACAACAGCAGCCTGCAGATCGGCAGAAGCCACACGTCCCTGAGCATCGGCAACAAGCGTGACGACAGCGTCGGAAGCAGGATTCGTCGTGAGGTTGACGGTGTAACTGCTAACAGCCTCATCAGCCACAACCACCTCAGGTGTAAACAGCTGTACAGAGTCGGGGGCTGTAGCAAGGTCAATGTCGGCAACGGGTTTCACCGTCATCTCTACGGTCTTGGCAGCTTCCTCAGGATTAGTCTGAGGAAGTGCCCAATCAGTATAGTCTTCGGAGCAACTTGCCATGAGCATGACAAGGCCCACCATTGATAAAAGCTTTTTCATATTGTCTTGTCTGTTTTATTCGTTAGCAATAAACATATACTGACCCGTGATATCGTTCAGATAGACTGAGTACGAACCAGCCTTATAAGGAATGTTGCTGCCACCCTGCACACCAGTGCCATAGGGGAATTCTGCAGCACCCCAGTTCACGTCCCAACCGCCATCGGCTGCGAACTTCACTTCGCCATCTTCACTAGCATTGAACTGACCATACCACATATGGTTCTCTGCACCATCGTAGGTCTCGCTTGCCGTAAGGAGGTTAGAATTAACATCCCAACCATTGAGTCCACCAGGCATACCAATCTGCACGAAGGTCTTCGGGGTCTTATCGTAAGCTTCAACGTACACCTTGTTGGTCTTCGTATCAACCTTCACTGTATAGTAGCCAGCCTTCTTGAAGCCGATGTTGTGGTTATCGCCATCGAGGTCGTCGACCAAAGCAGGATCATCAACGTTAGTAAAGTTGAGCTGAGTATCCCAGCTACCAGGAGTCTGGATGAGTTTGAACTGACCACCCTCGGGGAAGAAGCCAGTGAAGGAGATGAGTCCTGTGCCAGTAGCCTTGTCGTATTCCTCACCGGCAATAGTGAACAACGGGATTAGAGTCTTGCCTACACCGTCGGGAGAGTTACCCCATGAACCGTCGGCAATGCAGTTACCCACAAGATACCAAAGCATAGGAGCGGCATCCTTCAACTCTACATAGTAGGGAGCAACCTTGAATGTAACGACATTGGAATAGATAGTGTCATTAGCATAATCGGCAGCCAGACGAGCATAGACTATAGCAGAGGAAGGAACCTCGTCAGCCTTCCATCCAGCTATCTGCTCAAGACCTTTAGCCAGAAGAGCTGCATCGACGGTGCCTTTGCAACCATTGTAGATCTGGTCGAGCATGATATAGTCGGCAATGGTCTTGCCACTCTCATCAGCCTGTGCCTCAGCCACAGAAGTTGTAAAACTATTCTTCAGCGAGAACTGCATCTGATACTGTGCAGCCACTGGAAAACCACCGTAGTTAGGCTGCGACCAAGTGAAGGGCAGGGCTGTAGAGGAAGCCAAATCAGTCAGTGCCTGTGAATAAGCCGGCGTGTTCAGTTGGAAGGTGCTCGGCATCACAAACGTTGGGTTAGAGTCATTATCATCCTCACAAGCAGTGAAGACGCACACGCTGCAAAGGAGCAGCAATGCTGACTTTAATATATTCTTCATATAATATTGTCCTTTCTGTTATTGATTAGTAACCAGGATTCTGAACATTGTTATAGACAGGCAGCTGAGCTGCGGGGATAGCATAGATGTTCCGATACTCGTCGAAATTACGGCCTATGTAGGTGCCACCCTTCCACTGCCAGATATAGTCAGTGTTGCCACCGAACTTTCCAAAGCGGATGAGATCGACACGACGGCGACCTTCGAAATAGAACTCACGGCTCCACTCATCAAGAATATCGTTGAGCGAGTATCCCGCTTTCTGCGAAGCATGAGCACGAGCACGGAGGTCGTTGATGGCCTTCACACCCTCAGCCGTGGCAGCACCACCATTCTGGCGGGCAGTAGCCTCAGCATAAGTAAGGTAGGCCTCAGCCGTGCGGAAGAAGAAGAAATCGGCATCCATGAAGGTAGCATCGTGACCTGCAGAACCATCAGACTTGTAGTTGATGAACTTAGCCACGGCATAGCCGTTCTTGAAAGTGGCGCGGTCGAGGTTGTTGATCTCGCGGCCCACGCCGTCAAAGATGGCACGGTCGTCGCCAGCCACGGCAGGCATCTCGTAAGAGGGTACCTGCGGGGCGTCGAGGTTGGGGAAGAACTTCTGAATGAGGTTCGGACGCGTGCGGTTACCACCCCATGCCTGACCAGAAACGCCATTAACGCCCGAGAGGTCATTGGGATTAGCATGCATGTCGTTATCGAAGGAACCAGCGCAGAGGAACAAGGTTGTACCCCATGAGGTGGTGGTCAAACCATCCTGCAGGATGGGGAAGACGGCCTCGTAGGCAGCATCGCTTTCACCATTGTCGCCCATGAAGAGCATCTGGTAAGCGCTCCAGCCGTTGACGCTGGTGGTGTTCAGCCTGTAGCTGGAGTCCATGACCTTCTTGGCATACTCGGCAGCCTTTGCCCACTGAGCAGTGCCGGTGTAGACCTCAGCATTCAGGTAGAGACGTGCAAGCAGCATCCAGGCCGATGCCTTGTCAACACGGCCATAACCGGCATCGGTCGATTTCTTGGCCTTGGCCTCAGAGAGGTTAGGCTCGACATTATTGACGAGTTCGTTCTCAATCCAATCATAGATCTGCTTACGGTCGTAGACCTCAGGTGTTCCCATCTGCTCAGTGAACGGAACGCGGCCGAAAGCGTCCATAAGCAGATAGTAGTGCAGGGCACGGAGGAAACGAATCTCAGCCGTCATTGTTGCGTCATGATCAGCAGCCACCGTCAGATACTGGTTGCAGTAAGTTATAGCTGTAGTCAGACGGGCAAAGTAACCAGCCAGCATCGGGTGAGAAGCATCATAAGTGTTGAAGCACGACTGCTCAATACCATCGTCGCCCCAGCCGTTGATAGCCTCATCGGTAGGCAACTCGTTGGAGTTCCACATCTGGCGCACATAACCCGACGTACCACCATCTATACCATCGATGTCGCAGTCGCCGTTGGCACCGCCATTACCAGCCATGGCAATCGTTGCATAGCACTTGTTGAACAGACCTTCGATGCTTAATTCGGTCGACATGTTGGGGTCGAGCGGCTCAACGTCGAGGTCACCGACACACGATGTCATGCCGAAAGTCAGTGCAAGAGCAGCAACAGGAATCAGATTCTTAAATATTCTTTTCATGACTTTATTGCTTTATTATTAAATATAGACTTAGAAATTCAGATTCAAACCAACAATGACCGAGAAGGGACGCGGATACATGTTGCTGTCGAAGCCACTGGCAACCTCTGGGTCGAGACCGTCATACTTCGTAATCGTAAACACATTGTTAGCCGTTGCATAGACACGTCCGCTAATCTTCTTAAAGAGGTTAGCGAAGCTGTAACCAAGAGTGATGTTGTCGCACTTCAGGAACGAAGCGTTATGCACATAGAAGTCTGAGAGCTGCGAAGTAATCTGGTAGGTCTGCCAGTTGCGTGCGATGGCCTCGTATGTGTAGTTGTTCATGTAGAGGAGAGAGCTCTTCCACACCTCTGTACGGTTGACGTTAGCCATACCCTGCTCGTTGTTGTTGTAGACATAGTTGCCAATGTTGGCACGCAGGTTAAAGCCGAAGTCCCAGTTCTTGTACTCCAGACGCGAAGCAAGGCCCATCACGATGGGAGCCATGGGGCTCTTGTAGAAGTACTTGTCGTCCTGTGTAATGATACCATCGCCATTACGATCGACCACGACATTCTCAACGGGCTTGCCATTGACGTCGTAGGCCTGCTGGAACACGAGGAACGAGTTGATGGGGTTACCCACCTGCTGATACTCGAGATAGCGGTCGACACCAATCTTCACGTTAGTGTTAGGAACGGGCGAACCGTCGCTCGACACGCCAGTGAGGTTGGTAATCTTGTTGATGTTATATGTGAAGTTATAATCGAGGGTCCAGTACCAGTCCTTCGAACGAAGTACCTTCCAGCTCAACGTAGCCTCAATACCCTTGTTGACAAGGTCGCCGATGTTCTGCCAGTTCTGGTTCTTGTATGCAGTGAGAGCAATTGCGGGAGCATAGTTCAGCAGGTCGGTGGTCTTGCGATAGTACCAGTCGATGGTACCAGTAAGACGCTGATCGGCGATACCCCAGTCGAGACCGATGTTATAGGTGGTGGTGGTCTCCCACTTCAGGTTCGGAGTGTAGTTGTCAGGACGATAGAGCGTTCCATCACCTACGACGGGATAGTAGCTGTCGGTACCAGTGTTGCGCGAATAGGTAGGAATCCAACCATAATCGGGCACAGCACCAGCCTGCTGACCGGTCATACCCCAACCGAGGCGCACTTTCAAGTCGGAAAGCCATTCGATGTCGCGGAACTTGTTCTCATCCTTCACCTTCCATGCGAAAGCAAACGAGGGGAACCATGCCCAGTGCTCCTTGAAACGAGAAGTACCGTCATCACGAACTGTTGCCGTGACATAGTAGCGATCCATCAGCGACCAGTTGGCACGTCCGAAGAACGAAACGAGGTAGCTGTCGGTGCGGAAGTGGTAAGGCGTGTGCGGGCGGGCGTTGATCTCGTTACCCCAAGCAGCACCTGTCTCAGGATTGATCGTGTTGGGATCCTGCCAGTTGGGGTTGGTCTGGGGATAGTAACCTACGTAGTCGTTCTTCTGATCACGCCAGAAGTGCTGCCACTCATAACCAGCCATGATGTCGAAGTGATTCTTGGCCTTGTCGTTGAAGTCGTGGTAATACTGAGCGTAGGCAGAGAGCTGGAGATTGCGCTTCAAGATCTTTTCTTTACCATAATTACCATAGTACATCGATTTGGGGTACCAGGGCTGGTTGCAAGTGTACTGTTTACCTTCCGAAATGTCGGCACCAAGCGTCATGTGGAGGCGCAGGTCCTCGAACCCATGAACCTTATAGTCAATGTCGGCACTACCAATGAACGAACGGCTGTTGGCATGTTCGTTGCGGCCATAGAGCAGCGAGAGGGGGTTACGCATGGCGGTAGTGGTGTTGAAAGTGAACGGCCAAGCCTGGTCGCCGGCATAGTCGGCTGTGGTTGGCCACTGGAAGTAGCCGCCGAAATTGCTAAGCGTCTGTCCAAGGGCACTTCCCAGCAATTCCTTGTGGTATACAGACGTAAAGTCGTACGGATTCTGCGTCGGATCGAAATAGACGGCTGCACTCACAGCTTCTCCGTCGGCATACTTCGTCTTGGCATACATACCCTTACCGTTAAGGTTCAGGGTCAGGTGATTGTCAAAGAACGAAGGATTCAGGTTCAGGGCAGCCGTGACACGCTGGAAGTCAGAGGTCTTCAGGATACCCTGCTGGTCGGTATAGCCCACGCTTACACGGTAGGGAAGATTCTTCATGGCACCCGAAACCGTCACATTGTGGTCATGGCTGATGGCCTTACGATAGATTTCGTCCTGCCAATTGGTATTGGCTGTACCCAATGCGTTTACTGGGATACTGCCCTCACCATAGATACCCATGATGAAAGCACGATACTCGTCGCCGTTCATCACCTCAAGGCTCTTCTGGCGCATGCTCAATGTTGCGCTTCCAGAATAGGAAACGCTAGGCTTCATACCCTGGCGGCCTTTCTTCGTAGTGATGATGATGACACCGTTAGAACCACGAGAACCGTAGATAGCCGTGGCCGAAGCGTCCTTCAGTACGTTGAACGACTCAATGTCTTGGGGATTGATCATAGAAAGGGGGTTCGACAGACCCTTCACACCTTCGTTATCCATGGCAAGACCATCGATGACGATCAGAGGATCGTTGGAGGCGTTAAGCGACGAGCCACCACGGATACGAATCTGTGCACCTGAACCTGGGGCACCATCGTTACTGGTAATGTTCACACCGGCCACCTTACCAGCCAGCATGTCTTGTGGGTTCACCACGACACCCTTGTTCTTAGCATCGGGTTTCAGGGCTGCCACCGATCCGGTAAGGTCGCTCTTCTTGGCGACGCCATAACCGATGACTACCACTTCGTTGAGTGATCTTTCAGTGTCTTCCTGAAGTGTAATAACAACATTCGATGCTGCTGTCACTTCCTGAGTCTCGTATCCAATGTAGGACACTGAAAGCGTAGCTCCCGTCGGAGCCTGAAGAGTGAAGTTACCGTCGATGTCGGTGATCACGCCACCCGTCTGTCCTGCGACACGCACGGTGGCACCGATGATGGGCTCTTCGGTAGCATCCTTCACATGGCCATTGACAGTAATCTGCTGTGCAAAGGCGCTGACAGAGAGAATAAGCCCACATATCAATGCGAGCATCCTCTGAGGCATGTTAAATTTTACCTGCTTCATCATTTTTGTTTGTTAGTTTATTGTTAGTTAAATGTTATACTTGTCATTAGTTATTAGCATGAACGCAGAAGTTCACGGTGCAAAGTTAATTTTCTTTATACAAATATGTGCGCAAATTAAAAAAAAATTATAATTTTGCATGCGCAAACGTTTGCATTGCTAATTATAAATTATAAGTAAGGTAATTATTCTATATATCAAAAGTTTTAACTACCTTTGCGAAAAATATACCTGCCTAATAAAGAACTGAAATGGACGTCAACTCACCTATCACGATGAAGGATATTGCACGGGAACTGGGTGTCTCGGTTGCAACGGTGTCGAGAGCGCTAAAAGACTCGCCACGCATCAGCCCTGCCCAACGCCTACGCATCAAAGAGTTTGCGAAAGAGCATCATTTCACCCCTAACTATGTGGCTGAGACATTGCGCAACTCACGCGTTAAACCACAAAAAATCATTGGTGTTATCATCCCACAGTTCGCACATTTCTACTTCTCATCGATCCTAAGCGGCATCGAACAGGAAGCCTCTGCCCACGGTTACTCCATCATGGTAGCACAAAGTGATGAACAGTACGACCGCGAGGTGCGCATCTGCAAATCGTTCTACGAGCACAAAGTGTGTGGCATCATCGTTTCGCAGGCAAAAGACACGCAGAAATATGACCACTTCCAGCAACTCATCGACCTCGGAGTACCATTGGTTTTCTACGACCGCATTTGTACAGGTGTCAATGCTTCGCGTGTGGTGGTTGACGACTATATGGGAGCCTTTAATGCCGTGACCCATCTTATCAACTCTGGTTGTCGGCGAATTGCCTACTATGGATCGTCAATGACGTTGGAAATATCGAAGAATCGCTACAACGGCTACCGCGACGCACTGCTCAGACAAGATCTGCAGCCACGTGCTGAATGGATGCGTTTCTGCGACAACCGTGCCGATGCCGAAGCTATCACACCTGCCATTTTGGAACAAGAGGTGATTCCCGATGCGTTCTTTGCCGTCAACGACGATACTGCCATTGGCATTCTCTACACTGCGAAGCGCATGGGATACCGTGTACCTGAGGACATTTCCATCTGCGGTTTCACCAATGGCCAGCGTGCAGTGGCATGCGACCCGATGCTCACCACAGTTGAGCAACGTGGCGTAAATGTTGGTGAGGAAGCTGCCAACATTCTCATTTCGCAGGTAGAAGGCACCTTGCCCCGCAACCATGTGGAAAAGCGGGTTGTACGCACAAGGCTTATCATCCGAGGAACAACAAGATAATTATTTACCATCATAAGTCATGAAACAGAAACCGAATTTATCATTTTGGGCACTCTGGAACCTGTCATTTGGGTTCTTCGGCGTACAAATAGCCTATGCCCTGCAAAGTGGAAACATTTCACGCATCTTCCGCACACTTGGTGCTGACCCTCACGACCTGAGCTACTTCTGGATTCTGCCACCGCTGATGGGCATGATCGTTCAACCCATTGTTGGAACGTTCAGCGACAAGACGTGGTGCCGCTTTGGCCGCCGTATTCCTTATTTGTTCATTGGTGCTGCCGTGGCTGTCGCCGTCATGTGCTTGCTTCCAAATGCCGGTTCGCTTGGTCTGGCCGTGTCGCAGGTCATGATGTTCGGCCTCGTCATGCTCATGTTGCTTGACACATCTATCAATATGGCCATGCAGCCATTTAAGATGCTTGTGGGCGACATGGTGAACGAAGAGCAGAAAGCCAAGGCCTACAGCATCCAGTCGTTCCTCTGTAACGCTGGCTCGGTAGTGGGATTCCTGTTCCCCTACATCTTTGCAGCTGTGGGCATTGCCAACGTAGCTGCGCCAGGCGTTGTTCCGCCATCTGTGGTATGGTCGTTCTACATCGGTGCTACCATTCTCATTCTTTGCGTTATCTACACCACGTTGAAGGTGAAAGAATGGAATCCGAAAGAATACCGCGAGTATAATCCCGTCGCCGAAGACAAGGAAGACAAGGCTAACTGGTTTGTATTGCTGAAGAATGCTCCCGCCACATTCTGGAAAGTAGGTCTCGTGCAGTTCTTCTGTTGGGCAGCTCTGCTCTATATGTGGACCTATGTAGTTGATGCCGTGGCCGAAACCGTATGGCAATCAACCGATTCTTCCAGTAAAGCCTATCAAGACGCAGGCGACTGGACGGGCGTTCTCTATGCTATTCAAGCCATGGGATCGGTCGTTTGGGCCACTATCCTGCCTCGTTTCAAGAACACCAAGATGGCTTACGCCGTGAGTCTTGTGTTGGGTGGCATTGGTTTTGCACTGATTCCCTTCGTACCTAACCAGTATGGACAAATCGTTCCGTTCCTGCTCATCGGCTGCGCTTGGGCTGCCATGCTCGCCATGCCGTTCACATTTGTCACCAATGCCCTGCAGGGTTACGGCCACATGGGTGCCTATTTGGGCCTTTTCAACTGTACCATTTGCCTGCCCCAGATCATTGCCGCAGTGTGTGGTGGATTCATCCTTCACATGGTAGGTGGCCATTCGGCTACCATGATGATCGTCTCAGGAGTGCTCTTGGTATGTGGTGCTGCCTGTGTAGGATTCATTAACGACAAGAAACGTACCACGGAAGTATGAGAAACCGACTGGTTATCATACTGATAGCCTTCCTGCCACTATTGGCTTGTGCCCAAGAGACGGACCGTCCATCACCGCGTTCCGACAGAGTCGACGATGTGATTCGCTTCGTCCCTGTGGCATCCGTCTTTGCCTTGAAGGCATGTGGCGTTGAAGGAGCCTCTTCATGGAAGCGACTCATCGTGAACACAGCAGCCAGTTATGTACTGGCTGCGGGTACAACGTGGGGACTGAAACACGCTATTCATGAGCGGCGTCCGGATTACAGCGACACACATTCCATGCCTTCAGGTCATGCAATGGTTGCCTTTGCGGGCGCACATATATTAAATAAGGAGTATGGCCGACGTTCCATCTGGTACAGCATAGCCGGTTACAGTGTTGCCACCGCAGTTTCTGTCAACCGTGTTTGCCGCGATCGTCACCATTGGTACGACGTATGTGCAGGTGCTGCCATTGGTATTCTCGGTACAGAGGCAGGCTATTGGTTAGGCGACAAGATTACAGGTGAACATTCGCGCTACGCTGTTGCTGTAGGACCTCAGTCAGTATCGCTTTCCATTGTGTTTTGATTAGCTTATTATTCCCTAACAAAAAAGCCATTGATATTCTCGTATCAATGGCTTTTTTGTCATGAAGAACGATGAATGATGAGGTAAATCGGTTGGACAAATGCAAACGTTTGCGCATATAAATTGGAAATTTAATAACAACCCTTCGCACACCTTATATAAATAATTACTACCTTTGAGGCTGTAATTAAAAACCGAAGTCTATGAATATTTATTTTCACATCGAATACCACACTGTGTTCGGCGAGGAATTGGTGCTGAACATCATCAGGAAAAACGCGGATGGCAAGGAAATAACCACCCAGTACAGAATGAATACGACCGATGGATGGCAATGGACCTGCACGCTCAACAACTATCAGGCTGTCGGAGCTGTGGCCAAACGCGGACAAGCACCAGATGCGAAACCTGTGCTTGACTACTTCTATAGCGTTGACAATAATGGCAGCGAGGAGCGTCATGAGTGGCGTACCGTGGCCCACAGACTGGAACTTAGCCCTGAAGATGCCATCTGCTTCCACGTTTACGACCGTTGGATAGACATGCCAGAAGACAGCTATCTGTACAGTTCGGCATTCACGGAGTGCTTGAAGTCCAACGGTCCCGCCCACCTTTCCCACCCTCTGAGCGTAAGCAATTCTATTGGAACAGGGTACCACCTTCGGCTCGTCGTTCGTGCTCCGCAATTGCGTAAGGGACAACGGCTCGTCATGGCAGGCGAGATTGAAGAACTAGGGTTCTGGAATCTCGACAAAGCCGTCCCCATGACCGAGCACAACCATAATGAATGGGTTGTTGATCTCGATGCTTCCGCTTTTGCAGGACGCGCCATTGAATTTAAGTTCGTGGCTGTAGGAGGAGAGCAAGGCTCCATGTGGGAAACCGGACAGAACCGCACAGTCAACGTGCCTACTGACTTGCGCCGTGGCGATGTGGTCGTTTATCAACTCGATCAGGCTTTCTTCGCCCTATGCAACCAACGCGTAGCCGGTACACTCGTACCCGTGTTCTCTCTGCGTTCGAAAGGTTCCTTCGGTGTGGGCGACTTTGGAGATCTCCGACAAATGGTCGACTGGGTAGCAAAGACCCATCAACAGCTTCTGCAGGTGTTACCCATCAACGACACTACGTCAACCCACACATGGACTGACTCCTATCCTTATTCATGCATTTCAGTGTTTGCCCTGCATCCACAGTATGCCGACTTGCGCCAGCTGCCCGAGCTAAAGGACGCAAAACTAAAAGAGGAATTCGAGACTCTCCGCGAGGAACTGAACGCCCTGCCACAGATTGACTATGAGCGTGTGAACAATGCCAAGGCCAAATATCTGCATGCTATTTTTGAGCAAGAGGGTGAAAAGGTGTTGAAGTCGGAATCGTTCAAGACATTCTTCAGAGAGACAGAGCAATGGCTTGTTCCCTATGCCCAATACTGTCTGCTGCGCGATCAGACAGGAACTGTCGACTTCACCCAATGGAAAGGACATAACGTCTGGGACGAAGCCGATCGTAAAGCACTCTCCAATCCCCGCACAAAAGCCTATAAAGAGGCATCGTTTTACTATTATGTTCAATACATTCTGAGCATGCAGATGCAAGCAGTTCACGAACATGCACGCCGGCAGGGTGTCATCTTGAAGGGTGACATCCCCATCGGTGTGAGTCGTGTGGGCTGCGATGTCTGGATGGAACCGAAATACTTCAACATGAACGGTCAAGCCGGGGCGCCACCCGATGATTTCTCGGTCGACGGTCAGAACTGGGGATTCCCCACCTACAACTGGGACGAGATGTTGAAGGACGATTGCGCCTGGTGGGTACGCCGTTTCCAGAACATGAGTCACTATTTCGATGCCTATCGCATTGACCACGTATTAGGTTTCTTCCGCATTTGGGAGATTCCTATGCCCCATCAGTCTGGACTCATGGGTCAGTTCTCACCCGCATTGGGCATGCCTATCGAGGAAATCAACTCGTGGGGTGTCCATAACGAAATCGACCATCTATTCCTAATCGATCACAAGGATGCGGAACGCATTGAAAAGGGTGAGCTGAAACCTGAGCAAGCCAAGCGTCATCCACGCATTGCCGTGCAATATACCGAAGCCTACGAACACTTATCGGCATGGGAAAAGGAAGCCTTTAACCGACTTTACAATGACTATTTCTATCGCCGCAACAACCAATTCTGGTATCGCGAGGCCATGAAGAAGCTGCCGCGACTTGTACAGGCCACACGTATGCTCGTATGTGCCGAAGATCTCGGCATGGTGCCCGACTGCGTGCAGTGGGTAATGAACGAACTGCGCATCCTCTCGCTCGAACTGCAATCAATGCCAAAGGACCCGTCGGTACGCTTTGGCGTTTTGGAGCGCAATCCCTATCGTTCCGTCTGCACCATTTCCTCTCATGACACGCCGACGCTACGCATGTGGTGGGATGAAGACATGGAACGTGCACAAACCTATTTCAACCAAGTGCTCAGAAAAGATGGTCCAGCCCCCCACCCCATGCCCGGCTGGCTTGCCCGCGACATCATTGCCGACCATCTCGGATCACCATCGATGCTCTGTGTCATTGCCCTGCAGGACTGGTTGGCCATCGACGAGCACCTGCGCTTGAAAGATGCTGATGCCGAACGCGTGAACATCCCTGCCAACCCAAAGCACTACTGGCGCTACCGCATGCATTTGAACATCGAAGACCTCATCGGTTGCGAAGGTTTCTCAAATGGAATTGCACAGTTGATTACGCTTAGCGGAAGGTAAACAACCTTGCACAGCGACCGAAAACGATTACAAAAATTTCACAACACAACCCTATATCAGGGTGCAAAATCAAATGAAAAAAACTATACTAGCCCTTGCCCTCGTGCTGGCAGCCTTTGTCGCACAAGCGCAGACCGTTACGAAATCGCCAAATGGCAATCTGGTGCTGACGTTCCAGCTTGCCCCTGGCGGAGTGCCCACCTACAGCCTCGACTATAAGGGAAAGGCTGTCGTCCTGCCTTCGCGTCTCGGACTGGAACTTGCCCGTGACAAGCATGCCTCACGCGGTATGCGCGAAGCAGACCTTCTCGATGGCTTCACGCTGAAAAGCGAACAGACCTCGTCTTTCGATGAAACATGGGAGCCCGTGTGGGGCGAAACCAAGTCCATCCGTAACCATTACAACGAGTATGTAGCTGTGTTACAGCAGCAAAAGGAGCGCCGTGAGATTCTCATCCGCTTCCGTGTTTATGACGATGGCATCGGTTTGCGCTATGAATTCCCGCAGCAGCCCGAACTTAACTATTTCATTATTAAGGAAGAACGCACCGAGTTCGCACTCGCAGGCGACCACATGGCATGGTGGATAACGGCCGACTACGACACGCAAGAATACCCTATCCAGCAAACACGTCTTTCCGAAATTCCCGCACGGCAAAAGGAGTCGTTCGACAAGCGTGGCCTTCTCTATCGAGATGGCACCAATGAGCGACAGGTTGATGCAGTGGTATGGGACAACGCCTCCATGACACCAGTCCAGAATGCCGTGCAGACATCCCTGCAGATGCGTTCCGATGACGGCCTCTACATCAACATCCACGAGGCTGCCTGCATCAATTATGCCACGATGCACTTGGAGTTGACAGGTCCAACGAAATTCCAAAGTCACCTAACTCCCGATGCTACGGGGCTGAAAGGTTGTATGCAGACGCCCTGTCAGACACCTTGGCGCACGGTAATGGTTTCGGACAATGCCTGCGACATGCTGTCCAGCAACCTTATCCTGAATCTCAACGAACCCTGCGCATTGGACGACACATCGTGGATTCATCCCACAAAGTACTGTGGTGTGTGGTGGGAGATGATAGTGGGTAAGTCGTCGTGGAACTACACCGACCAATATCCCTCTGTACAGCTCGACAACATCGACTGGATGAAGGCAATTCCCAACGGACGCCATGGCGCTACGAACGAGAAGGTGCGCCGCTACATCGACTTCGCTGCTGAAAACGGGCTCGACCAAGTGCTTGTAGAAGGTTGGAACGTTGGTTGGGAGGATTGGGCCAACCGCTGGAAGCGCGACGTATTTGACTTCCAGACGCCATATCCAGACTTCGACCTGAAGGCATTGAACGACTATGCCCACTCGAAAGGCGTGAAACTGCTCATGCACCACGAGACTTCCAGTAGCACACAGAACTACGAGCGCTATCTGGAACAGGCCTATACGCTGATGAACCAGTATGGTTACGATGCTGTGAAGTCGGGTTACGTGGGCGATATCATCCCACGCGGTGACCACCACTATTCGCAGTCGATGAACGACCACTACCTCTATTGCATCAAGGAGGCAGCCAAGCATCACATCATGGTGAATGCCCATGAGGCTACACGCCCGACAGGACTCTGCCGTACCTATCCGAACCTCGTAGGCAACGAGAGTGCACGCGGCACAGAGTATGAAGCCTTCGGCGGTTCCAATCCCGATCACACGGTCATCCTGCCGTTTACCCGTCTGCAAGGTGGCCCGATGGACTACACGCCCGGCATCCTGGAAACGCAGCTAAACACTTGGAGCGACAACACATCATACGTCCGCTCGACGCTCGTCGGTCAGTTGGCCCTTTATGTGACGCTCTACTCGCCCCTGCAGATGGCTGCCGACCTGCCCGAGAACTATGCGAAGTTCATGGATGCCTTCCAGTTCATCAAGGACGTTGCCTGCGACTGGGACGACTCACGCTATCTCGAAGCCGAACCGGGTGACTTCATCACCGTAGCCCGTAAGGCCAAGGGCACCGACAACTGGTTTGTGGGCGGCAAGTGCGACGAGCAGGGCCATGAGACTGCCCTGAAACTCGACTTCCTCGACAAGGGCCGCAAGTACGAGTGCACCATCTATGCCGACGCAAAGGATGCACATTACAAGAATAACCCCAAGGCCTACGTCATCACAAAGAAGACTGTGAAGGCAGGCCAGACACTTAAACTCAAGGAAGCCCCCGGTGGCGGCTTCGCTATTTCGCTAATAGCAAAATAATCGCAAACGCTGCAGCAGCGTTCTCATCAACAAGAAAACATGAAGAAGATTGCAATGCTCGGTATCGCAGCTTTTTTGATGGGTTGCAACCCTCCGAAGCAGGAGGAAGGATTCTGCTTCGACGAGATGAAGTATTCTCCCTCGGAGACAGTTTTCAAACTCTTCGCGCCGACTGACGCTGAGTGCTATGTGAAAGTGGGTAGCGACAGCATCGCCATGACACTCGAAGACAGCATCTGGACTGCCACCATGCCTGGCGACTTGAAAGGCAAGGAGTACGTCTTCGTGGTCAACGGGCAAGCCTCTCCCGGTGTGTTCGCCAAGGCAGTGGGCGTGAATGGTAAGTGTGGCGTGATTCTCGACCTGAAGGAAACCAATCCTGAGGGTTGGGAAAAGGACCAACGGCCGGTCGTGAAATCACCTGCCGACCTCGTCATCTATGAGATGCACCACCGCGATTTCTCCATCGACGCCTCGTCGGGATTGGAAAACAAAGGAAAATTCCTGGCACTTACTGAGCCTAAAGCTATCAATCACCTGAAGGAACTCGGTGTGAATGCCATCCATATCCTGCCCTCCTACGACTTCGGATCAGTGGATGAGACACGCCTGCAGGACAACAAGTACAACTGGGGCTATGACCCGGTGAACTACAACGTGCCCGAAGGTTCCTACAGCACGGACCCTTACAACCCTGTCAGCCGCATCCGCGAGTTCAAACAGATGGTACTGGCCCTGCACAAAGCTGGCATCCGCGTCATCCTCGATGTGGTTTACAACCACACATACGACATCGATCATTCGAATTTCCAGAAGACTTTCCCCGACTACTATTACCGTAAAGCCGAGGATGGAACCTACTCCAACGGCTCTGGTTGCGGCAATGAGACTGCTTCGGAGCGTCCGATGATGCGCCGATTCATGTTGGAGAGCGTGAAATACTGGATCAACGAGTACCACATCGATGGCTTCCGCTTTGACCTGATGGGTGTTCACGACATCGAAACGATGAACCTCATACGCGACGAAGTGAACAAAATCGACCCCACCATATTTATATATGGCGAGGGATGGAGTGCCGGACAATGTGCCTATCCGCAGGAGAAACTCGCCATGAAGGCCCATGTGAAGCAGTTGCATGGCATTGCTGCCTTCAGCGATGAGATTCGCGATGCCCTGCGCGGTCCGTTCTCCGACGACACGAAGGGCGCTTTCCTCGCCGGCATACCCGGTGAGGAGGAGAGTCTGAAGTTCGGCATTGTCGGTGGCATTGCCCATCCGCAGGTAGACATGTCGAAGGTGAACTACTCGAAGGAGCCTTGGGCTAACGAACCGACACAGATGATTTCGTATGTCAGCTGTCACGACGACATGTGTCTGGTCGACCGCCTGAAGACTTCCATCCCTGGCATTCAGACCGATGAGCTTATGGCACTCGATCTGCTGGCCCAGACAGCCGTTTTCACCTCGCAGGGTGTTCCTTTCATGCTGAGCGGTGAAGAAATGATGCGCGACAAGAAGGGCGTGCACAACTCTTTTGAGTCGCCCGACTCCATTAACCACCTCGACTGGCAAAACCTGCAGCGCTATCCGAAGGTTTTTGAGTACTACAAGCACCTCATCGCCCTGCGAAAGAACCATCCCGCCTTCCGACTGGGCAAGGCTGAGCTGGTGAAGAAGCATCTTGAGTTCCTTGACCTGAGAAGTTCAGGAGGCCAGAAAGTCGAAAGTTCGGACAATACTCCCTGCCTTGTGGGCTTCATCCTGAAGAATCATGCCGGTGGCGATGCCTGGAAGGACATCATCGTCATCCTCAATGCCAACCGCGAACCCCAAACCGTCTCGATTCCTGATGGGAAATACACCGTCGTTTGCTGCGATGGCCAGATCAACGAGGGCGGTCTTGGTGAAATACAGGGCGACAAAGTGGTTGTAGATCCGCAGTCTGCCCTGATCATACACAATTAACACGTCGGGAAAACCAAACAAAAACAATATGAAAAAGAGTAAACTGTTTATGGCCATCACCGCCCTTTGCAGCCTGATGACCTCCTGCAACAACGGTGCAAAGGACGCTAAGATGCTCAGCCAGCTGACTGAGAGCGACGTTCAGATTTCGCGCATCGACCCAACCGACTGGTATGTGGGCATGAAAGGCCCCTCGCTGCAACTCATGGTCTACGGACAAGGCATCCGCGAGGCTGAGGTAAAGGTCAGCGGAGCCAAACTTGACTCCGTCGTACGCCTCGATTCGCCTAACTATCTGCTTGTCTATCTGAACGTGAAGGGCTGCAAGGCAGGTACGTTACCACTGACTTTCAAGCTCGGAGACAAGAAGACAACCGTTGCCTACCAGCTGAAAGAGCGCGAAAAGGCAGGCGACGAGCGCATGGGATTCACAAATGCCGACGTGCTGTACATGCTCATGCCCGACCGTTTCGCTCAGGGCGAAAACCACCCCGCACAGATTGAAGGCATGAATACCTATCGCGAGGACCGCTCGCAGCCATCGTTGCGCCACGGAGGTGACCTCGAAGGCATCCGCCAACACCTCGATTACTTCAACGAACTCGGTGTTACAGCCCTTTGGTTTACGCCTGTCTTGGAGAACAACTCACCCGACACCGGCAACGGTTTCAGCACTTACCATGGCTATGCGACTACCGACTACTATCGCGTAGACCCGCGTTTCGGCACCAATGAGCAGTATCGATCGCTCATCGCCGATGCCCATAAGAAAGGTCTGAAGGTGGTTATGGACATGATTTTCAACCATTGCGGCTTCGAACATCCGTGGGTGAAGGACCTGCCTTCGAAGGATTGGCTGAACACACCCGAATGGTTGTCAGAGAAACAGAGTGGTCGCGACCCGATGACCGGCTTCACGGCCAATGCCGATGGCTCAGAACCCGCCAAGAGCGCTTACCTGCAGACCAGCTACAAGCTCACTCCGGTGATGGATCCCTATGCTTCGGAAGTGGACAAGCGCGAGACCACCGACGGTTGGTTTGTGCCTTCCATGCCCGACCTCAACCAGAAGAACCCGCACGTGATGAAGTATCTCATCCAGAACAGCATCTGGTGGATTGAGACTGTGGGCATCGATGGAATCCGAATGGACACCTATCCTTATGCCGACCGCCAGGGTATGGCCGAATGGATGCGCGTGCTCGACGAGGAATACCCCAACTTCAACACCGTAGGCGAGACATGGGTGACCGAGCCGGCATACACCGCCGCATGGCAGAAGGATTCGAAGCTCTCCGAAGAGAACTCCTATCTGAAAACCGTCATGGACTTCGCGTTCTTCGATCGGCTCAATCAGGCCAAGCACGAGGAGACCGATGGCTGGTGGAACGGCTATAACCGCATCTATAACTCACTCGTCTACGACTATCTCTACGTGAATCCGTCGAACGTCATGGCATTCATCGAGAACCACGACACCGACCGTTTCCTTGGCAACGGACAGGATTCGCTCATGCTAAAGCAAGCGCTGGCCCTGCTGCTGACCATGAACCGCACGCCACAGCTGTACTATGGCACTGAGGTGCTGATGAACGGTACAAAGGAAGTGACCGACGGCAACGTGCGAAAGGACTTCCCTGGCGGCTTCCCCGGCGACACTCACAACTGCTTTACCGCCGAAGGACGCACGCCGGCCGAACAATCGATGTTCACATGGCTCAGCAACCTGCTGCATTGGCGCAATGGCAACGAGACCATCGTACGCGGTTACCAGACTCAGTTCTGTCCTTGGAAGGGCGTATACGTGGTCACCCGTCGCTGGCATCGCAACACTGTGATGACCATTCTCAACGGAACATCGCAGCCAGCCGTGCTCGAAGTTGAGCGTTACAAGGAGCTTTTCGACGTGGATCAGCGCCAACGCGAGGCTGTTGACGTCATCAGCGGCCAGAAGTACGACCTCACTAACGACCTGCAACTTACACCCCGCCAGACGCTGGTGCTTGAGTTCTAAGACGTGTCGCGACCTTATCTAACTAGTAACGCACTGCTTTAGCTCGCTAAAGCAGTGCGTTACTAGTATAAAAGCTATGCATTAGAGGTGCAAAAGCTATGCCTTTAATGAGCTAACGCAGCACGGGCCATCCGTCCTTGGTCCACTCCACCTCGCGTTGAATGAGAATGGCCTGCCCATGGTGGCGCGTGCTGTAGCCATGGCATATAAATAAGGTACGCGGGCGAAGGTTCAGGAGTGTCGTAGGCAGGTCGTAGACGGCGCAATGACCAGCTGCCTCGAAGTCCTTCTTATCGCCTTCGATGACCAGCGTGCCGCCACCTTCAGTCATTTTCTTTCCGTTGCGGTCGCGATAGGGTCCTTCCACCTTCCGGCTGCGCCCCACGACGACGTTGTAGCTGCTCTTCTCGCCGCGACAACAGTAGTCCCAACTCACAAAAAGATAGTACCACCCATCGCGCTTGTAGATGAATGGTGCCTCGATGGCATTCACACCGGCATACTTCGACGTGGGATTGACCAGTCCGACGGGAGCTGTCTTGTAACGACGGGCTATCGTTACGGGCTTCGCACCTACTGCTGCATGCATCGTCGTATCGAGACGCAGCAGCTGAATGCCATCCCAGAACGAGCCATACACGAGCCATGGCATGTCGTTGTCGTCGATGACGAAACAGGGATCGATGGCGTTCCAGTCGTCGCGCAGGCTCTTTTCGGCCTTTGGCTCAGGCGAATTGCTGGCCACGATGCATCCAAGGTCGGCCCAATCAGGGCGTGAGAGTGTCGGCGAACTCATCAGTCCGATGGCCGAAGTGTTCTTTCCAAAGGTCGAACAGCTATACGCCAGCCACCAACGACCATGCCAACGGATGATGTCGGGTGCCCAGACATGGTCCTGAAATCCTGGTACAGCCGCGTGAGTCCACTCGGGTACCTCGCGCATGACACCGGCCGGCCAGACGTTCCACGTGCGGCGGTCGTCGGAAGTCATCATTTGTAACCCACGACCTGTACTGAACACGTAGTAAGTACCATTCTCATAGGCCATTACGGGATCATGCACCATCGCTGTATCAGTCTTGAACGGGCGCATCATGCGACGTCTCTGTTGGGCGTCGGCCTGCTGACTGACAACGGCAAAGGTCACCGTTAGCAGCAGGAAGAGTTGTAGTTGGAATTGTTTGGTTGGTTTCATCAGTCTATTTTAGTTGATAGTTGAAAACTTAATACGACAGCATCAGAGCATCAAACACACCCCTTTGCGGATGCAATCAGTAGAGAAGGAGGAGTCCGGCAAAGGCTGCCAGGCAAATCATCTTGATGGGATTGATTTTCACGTACTTCGTTCCGACGAACGTTGCCACAAAGAGAGCGATGCTAATCCAGAACTGCCAGGGATTATCGGTCAGCGACGAGAAGTTCTCGGCATTCATCAGCAACAGCGTAGCGGCAGCGAGCAAGCCCACAACCACGGGTCGCAGGGCCATGAACACATTCTGAACGGCAGTCGTATTCATATACTTCATGAAGAGTTTGCTGATCAATATCATCAGGATGAGCGAGGGTAGCACCAGCGCAAAGGTCGCCGTGAACGAGCCGAGCACCGCCATCCATCCATTGAAGCCTGCATTATGAACGGCCGTATAGCCACAATAGGTGGCCGAGTTGATGCCGATAGGACCAGGCGTCATCTGCGAAATGGCCACGATGTTGGTGAATTCAGCCGACGTCAGCCATTGATGGTGAACCACGGTCTCGGTCTGAATGAGCGAAAGCATGCCGTAGCCGCCACCGAACCCGAAGAGTCCGATCTCGAAAAACGTGATGAACAGGTAAAGATATATCATCTTGATTTACAATTTACGGATTTACGATTTACGATTTTGTCGCTCGGTCCGCAGGAACGCTTTCATAACGCAGTGGAGAAAGAACCACGGATGACACGGATGGTAATCATAATTATCAACTATCAATTGTCAATTATCAACTATCAATTGTCAATTATCAATTATAACTGTCAATTATCAACTGTCAACTATCAACTATCATTCTCCGTCGGGCTGATGAACTGGCCATAGAGGTAGCCAATAAGGGCGGCGGCAATGATGATGAACACGGGATTGACGCCCAACAGCCAGATGAGAAGTGCCGTAATAATGGGAATCCAGCATGTGGCGAGGGTGATATGGGCCGACTTTGCCAGGTTGAACGTTGGCACAGCGATAAGTGCTACCACCGCAGGACGGATGCCCCGGAACATGGCTGCCACCCAAGGCACGTCCATAAAACGATGGAAAAACATAGCGATGAGCAGGATAATCAGGAACGACGGCAGTGCCGCACCTATGGCAGCGACGACGGCTCCCACCTCGCGACGCAGCTTAAAGCCGATGAATGTCGAGATGTTAATGGCGAAAACACCAGGACAACTCTGCGCGATGGCAATGAGATCGATAAACTCTTCGCGCGAAATCCATTGGTGCTTGTCCACCACTTCCGTCTCTATCATCGGTATCATGGCATAGCCTCCACCAAAAGTGAAGGCGCCAATCTTGCTGAAAGTCTTGAATAATTCTATGAGCATGGCCTTGCCACCGCGTAATTTGCTATCTCTTGCGGGCAGACACGAGGTTTACCCTGCTTAACCTTTTAACAATTTACCTTTTTTACTATCTTCCCTTTTCCTCAATCCACTCTCTGGCATTGACAAAGGCCTCCATCCAAGGCGTCACCTCATCGAGACGACGGTTCAATGGGTACCAGGCATTCTGCCAGGGGAACAAGGCGCGCTCCAAGTGAGGCATCATTGCCAGATGTCGACCATCGGCCGAGCAGATGCCAGCCACGTCGAAGTCGGAGCCGTTAGGATTGGCTGGATAGCCGTGGTGGTTGTATTTCGCCACGACATTGTAGTGCTCTTCGCCCTCGGGCAGCGAGAAACGACCTTCGCCATGGGCCACCCAGATGCCGAGTTTCGACCCACCCAGCGTGCGGAACATGATGCTTTCGTTCTCGGGAATCTGCAGCGTAAGGAAGCCACTCTCGAACTTTCGCGACACATTGTGCAGCATTCGGGGCTTCAACTCATTGCTAATCAGGCCCAATTCCATCATGAGCTGACAGCCGTTGCAGATGCCCAGCGAGAGCGTATCTTCGCGAGCATAGAAGCGATCGAGTGCTTCCTTAGCCTTGGGATTATAGAGGAATGCGCCAGCCCAGCCCTTTGCCGAGCCTAACACGTCGCTATTGGAGAAGCCACCGCAGAAGACGATCATCTGAATTTCGTCGAGTGTCTCGCGTCCCGTGATGAGATCGGTCATCATAACGTCCTTCACGTCGAAGCCAGCGAGGTACAAGCAATAGGCCATCTCACGCTCACCGTTGGTACCTTTCTCACGGATGATGGCTGCACGGGGACGCTCTGCGACGGTATTCTTTTCCTTTGTCTTGTCGCGATCGGCCGAATGGTCGAGCCCATACTGCCTCAGGCTACCCGTAAAGCCACGGGGGAACTTCATCTCCAGCGGCTGCTGCTTGTAGTTGGCAAAGCGTTCGGCAGCCATGCCGTTCATACTCTGCCGACGATCCAGCAGGTAGCTGGTCTTATACCACACATCGCGCAGGTGGTCGATGTCGAAGGTGTACTCCACATCACCGTTCTTCACCACGATTTCGCGGCTGTCCTCAACAGGATAGCCTATCTTTGCAAAGCCTACACCAATGTCTTCGAGGTAGTCGCGCAGCTCAAACTTATGTTCATCGCTCACCTGTATGACCACGCCGGGATTCTCAGCAAAGAGCGATTTCACTGCATCACCGTCGCCACAGATGTTGTGCAGGTTGATGTGCAGACCGCCACGCGTGTTGGCAAAGGTCATTTCCAACAGCGTAGTGATCAGGCCACCGGCCGAGATATCATGTCCAGACATGACCCATCCGCGACGGATCAGTTCCTGAATGGCATCGAAACAGCCGGCAAAGTATTCGGCATTCGTCACCGTAGGCACATCGCTGCCCACCTTACCAAGGCTCTGTGCGAACGCAGAACCGCCCAATCGCTGCTCGCAGAACGAGAAGTCGATGTGGTAAAGGCTTGAGTGCTTGTCGTTGACTACCACTGGCGACACCACCTTGCGCACGTCGTCGACCTCAGCACCACTGCTTACGATGACGGTTCCCGGTGCAATGATCTTGTCGCCATTGGGGTATTGCTGCGACATCGAGAGCGAATCCTTACCCGTAGGCACGTTGACGCCCAGTTCACAGCAGAAGTTGCTCAGTGCCTCAACGGCTGCATAGAGGCGTGCATCCTCGCCCTCCTGCGAGCGGCAAGGCCACATCCAGTTGGCCGAAAGCGACACTCCCTGCAGTCCATCTGTCAAGGGGGCCCATACGATATTGGTCAGTGATTCGGCTACAGACAGCACACTGCCTGCCTCGGGCGATGCCAAACCGGCCTGAGGAGCATGACCTAAGGCCGTTGCAATGCCCTTCCGGCCACGATAATCGAGTGCTACGACACCACAATCGGACAGCGGTAGCTGGATTTCTCCTTGGCATTGCTGGCGGGCAATCTTACCTGTCACGGAGCGATCGACCTTGTTTGTCAGCCAATCCTTGCAGGCAACGGCCTCGAGTTGCAGCACGCGCTCAACATATTCCTGAAGCTTTTGATGGTCAATATGCTCCTGATTGTACTTCACAGGCTCATAATGACGCTCCACAGTGTTGTCGCGCATGATGGTCTTCGGTGAGTGACCGAACATCTGAGCCACGTCAAGGTCGAAGGGTTTCACGCCGTCGCCCTGTCGGAAGGAGAAGTGTGCATCGCCAGTGGTCTCACCAACGACATAGAGCGGAGCACGTTCGCGCTCGGCAATCTGCCTTACGTGGTCGATATGCTGCTCGTCTATGAGCAGTCCCATGCGCTCCTGGCTCTCGTTGGCAATGATTTCCTTGGCTGAAAGCGTGGGGTCGCCAATGGGCAACTTAGTCATATCGATCTCGCCACCGCACTCCTCAACAAGCTCAGACAGGCAGTTCAGATGGCCTGCCGAACCATGATCGTGGATGGAAACGACCGGATTCTGATCCTCTTCAACCAATGCGCGCACAAGGTTATAGGCGCGTTTCTGCATCTCGGGGTTGGCACGCTGAACGGCATTCAGTTCGATGCCGTTGCTGTAGCGACCGGTATCGACCGACGAAACGGAACCTCCACCGAGGCCAATGCGGTAGTTGTCGCCACCGACAACGACCACCTTGTTGCCCTTTTGCGGTTCTTTCTTCAGGCAGTCGCGCTTCTTTCCGTAACCCACACCACCAGCAAGCATGATGACTTTGTCGTAGGCATACTGCGTAGGCACGGCCGTTGCATCGGCAGACTCAGCGGGTGCGGCTTCCTGATGTTCAAAGGTGAGCACCGAACCGCAGATGAGCGGCTGGCCGAACTTATTGCCGAAGTCGCTGGCACCATTCGAAGCCTTGATCAAAATCTGCTCAGGCGTCTGATAAAGCCATTGGCGTACGGGTAGCAAGTCCTCCCAATCGCGGGCCACACCGGCAGCTTTGGCCTGCTCAGACGAGGCACATGCCTCTGCATCGTCAATGCGAGGATAGCTCGTCATGTAGACAGCCGTACCTGCTATAGGCCACGATCCCGTGCCTCCACCCATACGGTCGCGGATTTCTCCGCCCGTTCCAGTGGCTGCACCGTTGAAGGGTTCTACCGTCGTCGGGAAGTTATGCGTCTCGGCTTTCAGCGAGATCACGCTCTCAATGTCCTTCACCTGGAACCAGTCGGCTGTCGACTGATCGGCTGGAGCAAACTGCTCGACCACCGGTCCCTGTGCAAAGGCCACATTGTCCTTATAGGCTGAGAGTATTTTGTTTGGATGTTCCTTGGTCGTTTTCTTAATCATCTGGAACAGCGACGACTCCTTCTCAACGCCATCGATGATGAATGTACCGCCGAAAATCTTGTGACGGCAGTGCTCGGAGTTGATCTGAGCGAAGCCAAAGATTTCAGAATCGGTCAGCGGACGGCCGTTCTGCTTCTCTATCTCATGCAGATAGCTGATCTCTTCGGCCGAGAGAGCCAGTCCCTCCTGCTCGTTGTAAGCCTCCAAGTCATCGACATAGCGAATGGGATCGGGCTGGATGTCGACCTTGAATACGTCCTGTCCGATGCCCTTGTACATGCGTTGCAGCATCGGATCATAGTCGGCATCGGCCGAATCGACGGGGAAAAACTCTTCAATACGCGAAATGCCGCTGAGGCTCATGTTCTGTGTAATCTCAACGGCATTCGTACTCCAAGGTGTAATCATTTCACGACGCGGGCCCACAAAGAATCCTTCCAACTGCTGTTCGCTCAGCAATGAGGCTTCTCCATAGAGCCAACAGAGGGCGCTAACTTCTTCTTTACTGGGGGCGTGATTGATGGCCGTGGCAATGACGGACTGCTGGGGAGTCTTGAAAAAAAGAATCATACTCGTTCCAATGATAAGTGTTTAGTGTTCTATTTTGCTGTGCAAAGGTACAAAAAAAGTTGAAACATTACAACATTTCAAGTTTTTATTTGTATCTTTGCGCCATAATAAGTCAAGAAAGGCTCACCTTCATGGAAACTAGAGTACTGCACGAAATACCTCCACTGGCCGAACATGACTTCATGTATGTGGCCGATCGGCACAAGACGGAATTCAATTACCCCATCCATAGTCACAATGTCTGCGAACTGAACTTCGTGGAGAATGCCGCTGGATGTCGGCGTGTGGTGGGCGATTCCAGTGAGACGGTGGGCGAATACGACCTGGTTCTCATCACTGGACCGGAACTGGAGCATATGTGGGAACAAGGTGAATGCCACTCCGACGACATCCATGAAATCACCATTCAGTTCCAATTGGACTACAACGATCCCAACAGTCCCTTCATTACCAATCCTTTGAGTTCCATCCGCAAGCTTTGCCAACGGGCACAGCGCGGACTGGCTTTCCCGTTGCAGGCCATTATGCGCGTCTATCCTATGATTATGGGATTGTCGTCCATCAATGAGGGGTTCTATGCATCGCGCGAACTACTCACCATTCTCTATGAACTGTCTAAATGCGATGGTGCTCGCGAACTGGCTTCGAGTGCTTTCGCGAAGGTAAGTGTGGAGAGCGACAGCCGAAGGGTGTTGAAAGTGAAGACGTTCATCGACAGTCACTATCGCGATGAGATCCGTTTACAGCAAGTGGCCGACTTGGTTAGTATGGCTCCTTCGGCATTCAGCCGCTTCTTTAAGCTGCGAACGGGCAAGAGCATGAACGAATACATCGTCGATGTGCGCCTGGGACATGCCGCACGCCAGCTCATCGACACCACCGACTCTGTGGCTGAGGTGTGCTACATGTGCGGTTTCAACACCTTGAGCAATTTCAACCGCCTTTTCAAGAAGCGCAAGGGATGCAGTCCTACGGAGTTTCGCGAGAAGTATCGCAAGACAAAAGTCATCGTATAGGCTAAGAATCAAGGTAAAAAGGCAATAAAGTAACAAATAAAAAGATATGATGAAAACAATGAAATGGATAGGTATTGTCTGCGGATTGCTGCTTTCTTGCAATCTTGCACAGGCAAAGATTGAACTACCAGAGATTATTGGCGACAACATGGTGCTGCAACAGCAGACCAATGCGCACCTGTGGGGCAAGGCAACGCCTAAGGCTACCGTCACCATCAGCGTCAGTTGGTCAGGCGAGAAGTTCACGACTCGGGCCGACAAGGAAGGCCATTGGCTGGTCAGCGTGCCCACTCCTGCCGCTTCGAAGGACGAACAGACCATCGTTATCGAGGAGAACGGCGAGCAGACCGTCATCAGCCGCGTACTCATCGGCGAGGTTTGGTTTGCCTCAGGACAGTCGAACATGGAGATGCCGCTCAACGGTTTCTGGAATTGTCCTGTGGAAGGCAGCAACGAAGTCATTGCCACAGCCTCCGAAAACCGCTTCGTTCGCATCGCACCGATTCCCCAAAACGGTCAGACCAAGCCCGTTGAGGAGGTGAAAGGCAAGTGGGAAGTGCCTTCGCCGGCCACTGCTCCGCGCATGAGTGCCACGAGTTACTTCTTCGCCACAATGCTTCAGCGCGCCCTTGACATCCCTGTGGGCGTCATAGCCTGCGCATGGGGCGGTTCGAGAGTGGAGGGTTGGTTGCCCGAAAGCATCGTATCGAAGTACGAAGACGTCAATGTGAAGCAAGAGCAGGAAAAGGGTTGGAACGGACAATGGTGGCATTACCACACGCCTTGCATCATGTACAACGGCATGCTCCACCCACTTCGCCACTACACCGTGCGCGGTTTCCTGTGGTATCAGGGTGAGTCGAACGTGGGTAAGCACGACACATATCCGCAACGCCTGAAGACTATGGTCGATCTGTGGCGTTCGGAGTTTGGAGGCACGGCTGCCGATATGCCGTTCTACGAGGTTGAGATTGCACCATGGGGTGGCAACGACGACTGGAGTGGTCCTCGTTTCCGCGAATGTCAGCACGAGGCAGCACGAATCATCGAGAATGCCGGTTGCATCTGCATCAACGACCTGGTTTATCCCTATGAACGTTGGCAGATACACCCCGCCCAGAAGCGCGAGGTGGGCAACCGTCTGGCTTACATGGCTTTGAACCGCACCTATGGTTTCAAGTCCATCGCCTGCGATTCGCCTGAGTTTGACCACATGCAGGTAAAGGATGGCGAGATTGAGGTGTTCTTCCGCTATGCCGACGACGGTCTTTCGCCCTGGCAGGACATTGAGGGATTCGAGATAGCAGGCGACGACGATCAGTACAAACCTGCCAAAGCCCGACTGAACGAGAGCAACAAGAGCATCGTCGTGAGCAGCCCTGAAGTGCCGCAACCAAAGAATGTGCGCTACTGTTACCGAGCGTTCCAGATAGGAAACCTCAAGAACCACCGCGGCTTGCCCGCCGTTCCGTTTAGGACCAAGTAACTATCAAGGGTTAAAAGGAAAAAAGTAAAAAGGTAATTAAAGAAAATAGTAATAAAATATGAAGACTAAAACCATTTCTAAACGCCTCTTCTTCACTGTATGTTGCGGTTTTGTCGCAACGCTCGCAACCCTGACCGCCTGCGGTGGCGACGATCCCGAACCCGATCCGACGCCAAAGCCAACCGTTTCCGTTGCATTGAAGTCGCAATCGATTGCCGAAGGTAGCGAGATCGATGCCAAAGCAACGACCGAACTTCTGCTGACCTATACCACAAGTGTGAAATTAGCATCAAATGCCGACATCACCTTGAACGGAACGAAGCTCACTGCTACGCGAAACCCAAAGGATGTCACAGGCATTCAGATTCCTCTGGCTCTTGAGGAAGGCGTCGACTACACGCTCATCGTGCGGGCTGGATCTGTCGTGGCTAACAGCGACGCTTCGGCTTCAGCACCGGAATTCAAGCTAAACTTCAAGACCAAGCCCAAGGCTCAGCCCATTAGCAACGACGCCACTGCCCTTACCAAGAAACTTGGCTGGGGTTGGAACCTCGGCAACCATTTCGACACCAGCACTGGTGAGGATGGAAAGCCCTACCAATGGGGCTTCTGGGACAATGCAAAGCCCACTCAGGCTCTCTATACCAACCTGAAGAAGGCTGGAGCCAGCACGGTGCGTATCGGTGTCACTTGGGGAAATCATCAGACGGGTGACGATTGGACCATCGATGCCGACTACATGGCCCAAGTCAAGCAGAATGTTGACTGGGCTGAAGCAGCCGGTCTGAACGTCATTCTCAACACGCACCACGACGAGTATTGGCTCGACATCAAGGAAGCCGCCTCCAATAACATCGTCAACAATACGATCAAGAATCGTCTTCAGAAGACTTGGACGCAGATTGCGGAAGCCTTCAAGGACAAAGGCGACTTCCTCTTCTTCGAAACGTTCAACGAAGTGCAGGACGGCAAGTGGGGATGGGGAGGCAACCTAACTGATGGCGGCAAGCAATACAATACCCTCAACGAGTGGAACCAGGTGGTTGTCGATGCCATACGTGCTACTGGCAGCAAGAACGCTACCCGTTGGATAGGTGTTCCTGCCTACGCATCGAGCCCGGCATTTGCACTCGAGGACAGTTTCGTGCTGCCTTCCGACCCAGCCAAGCGCATTATGGTGAGTGTCCACTTCTACGACCCCAGCGATTTCACGCTTACACCCGAGAAAAGCGGTAAGTCGCAGTGGGGACACACGGCTGAAACAGGCAAATATGTGGCTGGCAGCAACGAGGATCATGTCGTTGACATCTTCAAGAAACTGCAGGAGAAGTTCATCCTCAACAACATTCCTGTCTATGTAGGCGAGTATGGTTGCGTAATGCACACGAGCGACCGCTCTAACCAGTTCCGCAACTACTATCTGGAATATGTTTGCCGTGCAGCCCACACCTATAACCTGCCCGTCGTTGTCTGGGACAACAACGTTGCAGGAGGCGGCGACGAGCACCACGGCTACATCAACCACAACGATGGCACCTACCTGAAAGGCCAGGAATCGCTTGTTAAGACCATGATCAAAGCCGCCACGAGCGACGATGCCGACTATACGCTTGAATCAGTTTACAACAAAGCCCCATAATTTATGACTTGCGTTCGTTCAACATTCATTGCCCTGATGGCGGCAGCACTTTTCGCCGTCTGTCCACGCCTTTACGCCAATCCTGCATCCCTTCAGGGAGTGTCGGGGGCAGGTTTGTCCTCTCCTGATGGCAGCATTGTCGTCGAACTCAGCAACGACGGCTCTTTGGGCTACACCGTGAAGAAAGACGGTCAGGTGGTATACAGCCTCAGCAACATCTCAATCGTCGTGGGAAAGGAGGCCATTCCCAGTGCCAAAGCTGCCAAAAACGCCTTCAAAATGGGGCGTGTGCAGCACGTGAAGCGTAGCTTCCAGCCCGTTGTTCCGCTGAAGTTTTCAACGATTGACGAGGACTTCAACGAGGCAACCGTCAACGTTGCTTCGGGCGTTCAATTGCTATTGCGCGTCATGAACAATGGCGTGGCCTATCGATTTGTGCTCAACCGCAAAGGTAGTGTTGACGTCTACGATGACCACTTCGTGCTTACCCCTGCCGAAGGTTTCACTGCTCATTACCAGACAGCGCCCGACAACTTCAACACTAGCTATGAGGAAGCCTATCGCAGTGCTTCGCTTAGCGAATGGAATGCTTCCGACCGCAAGAAGGCTACGGTGCCTGTGCTGCTCTCGCGTACTGCCGACGACACGCAACTTCTCATTGGCGAAAGCGATGTCGACGACTACCCACACCAGTTCCTTACCACGTCCGATGCCACGGCTCTTATGCCCGTCTATCCCAAATCGCCCTTGAAATGGGAACCCGCTGGCGACCGCAATGAGCGCATTACAGAGGAAGCGCCCTACATAGCCCGCACCACAGCCAGCCGTTCGCTGCCGTGGCGATGGGTGGCCGTGACCGATTCGCGCGGCATCATCGAGCAGACCATCCCCATTCAGCTGGCCCGTCGCAACAGTCTTGGCGACACGAGTTGGATCCATCCCGGACAGGTGTCGTGGGAGTGGTGGAACGGAGCTGCCCCTTATGGTCCTAATATCGACTTCCGTGCCGGCTGTAACTATGAGACCTACTGTTATTATGCCGACTTCGCGGCCGCTTACGGGGTGCGCTACATCCTGCTCGACGAGGGTTGGGCCAAGTCAACGCGTGATCCTTTCGTGGGCAACGACGACCTTCGCCTGCCCGACCTTATCAAGTATTGCGATGCACGGGGCGTGAAAATCATCCTATGGCTGCCCTGGCTGACCGTATACAACCACTTTGACACCATCTTCGACGTCTATGAGAAGTGGGGTATCACCGCCGTGAAGATCGACTTTATGGATCATGCCGACCAATGGATGGTGAACTTCTACAAAAAGGTGACCGCCGAGGCTGCCCGTCACCACATTGTCGTCGACTGGCACGGTGCCTTCACGCCGGGAGGTCTGGAGTATGAGTATCCCAACCTGCTGAGCTACGAAGGCGTACGTGGACTGGAACAGATGGAAAACTGCCGCCCCGAGAACACCGTCTACATCCCCTTCATCCGCAACGCCGTGGGAGCTGCCGACTTCACGCCGGGTGGCATGTTCAACCTGCAGCCCGACCGCTACTATGCCGTACGTCCGAACAGTGGTGCCATGGGCACTCGTGCCTTCAACATGGCGCTTTACGTAGTGTTGGAGAGTGGTGTGCAGATGCTATGCGATAACCCTGTGCGCTACTACCAGAACGATGACTGCACACGCTTCATCGCCAGCGTACCGACAACGTGGGACGAGACGCGCTGTCTCGATGCCGTGGCAGGTGAATATGTGGTCGTGGCCAAGCGCAAAGGCAACCAATGGTTCATCGGTGCCATCACTAACGGCCAGCCGCGCGACCTTACGCTGAACCTCGACTTCCTCGGCACAGCCCCGCACCAGCTCGTTGCCTTCCGCGATGGCGTGAATGCCGACTATCAGGCTATGCACTACATGAAGGATGTGACGACTGTCGACACGCAAACGCCCCTTAACATCCATCTGGCCCGCAATGGCGGCTGGGCTGCAGTGCTCAAGCCTGCCACACAGCAGCAAGGTTTACACCTGGTGGAAGGACTCCCCAATAATCCTGACGATGACGAGAAGGTGTTTGATGTTGTCGAACAGATGCCATCTTTCCCTGGTGGGCAACCAGCTCTGGCAGATTTCCTGAAGAACAACCTCCGTTATCCTGACGAAGATGTTCTGGGGAGGACCATCGTAAGCGTTATCGTCGAAAAAGACGGCTCGCTCAGCCACGTTACTGTCGCAAAGGCCCTTACACCTGCCTGCGACAAGGAGGCTGTACGCCTTGTCAAGAGCATGCCTCGGTGGATTCCAGGCAAGCAAAACGGCCAGCCTCTCCGCGTCCGCTACATGATTCCCGTCGACTTCTTTTCGACTTGAACCATCGAGAACAGTACTTTTCGCTTACTGAGCATTGCTTTTTCACGTAAAGAGCAATGCTCTTTTGTTTACAGGGTAATGCTCCTGAGGCGACGAAGCATTGCCCTGCAGGTTGCATCTCATTGCTTTAGAGGCCATAACCCATTGCTTTATCACTTACAAAGCTATGCTTTTATACCTCTAAAGCATAGGTTTATACCCCTACAGAGCATTGCTTTATAGAGCATAAAGCGTCGCTGCGTAACGTACATAGCTATCCTTTGTCCGCTACGAGGTAGTCGCACTTCACGATTACATCGGCGGAAGCATACAATTGCGGATCGTCATTAAAAGGAAAAAGGTGCTAAGGGGGATGGTGCTCCATCAACGATGTCGGTCGCGCCCCATCCACTTGCGGATGCGACGGGCAATGGAACGGCCAATATGGCGCAAGTTGCCATGGCGCAAGTTGAGCCACAGCTCTTCAAGCGAATAGCCGACTTTCGTAAGGGGGTGGTTCCAACCCATCACCTTATAGCGACGCTGCAGATAATCAACATGTTCGACGACGTAGCACGGATGGTGCAAAGGGAACGAGAGTTCATAGCGTGGCATAGTAAAGATGCGGCGCAGTCGTCCAGGCATGGTTTGCAGTTCGGCAGCGAAATGAGTGCTGTCGGCAGTCAGCCCGACATTGTTCACAAGGTTCCTCGTCGGCATGATGCAGAGCGACGAGCTGAGCAGGAGGTCAGCCCAATAGATGGTTTCGAAGTATTCCTTTCCGCTCTGGCTGTGGTCGGCAAACATCTGGAGCATGTTGTTGCGCAGGTGTCGCTCTCGGGCAATGGCGCGAAGGCGTTCCATGGCCTGCTCGTCGTGCATGAAGGCATAGTCGCCCTGCCAGCGTTCGGCCACGCGTCGCCACGATGCCCATCCCCAAATGCTCTGGAACGAGGTGAAGAAATAGTCGTCATCGCCTACGTCGGTTGTCACCTCGTCGGTGTTGAACCCGCACACCATCGAGATGCGTTCATCGTGTTCGTAGCGGTCAAGCATCTCTTTGCAGAACGTAAAGAACGACTGCGAAGGCACCACATCATCCTCCAACACCATGACTTTGTCGGCCATGGAGAACGCCCACTGGTGCGAACGGAAGCCTGAAGGGTCGCAACCTTGGTTGTGGTCGAGGTACATTCGCCGCACATCGCACTCCCAGTCGATGTTCTCATCGCTCACTATCTGCCGGCAAGCCTCTATGCCAGCCTCATCACGTGGTCCGCGAGGACCGTCTTGATAGAGGAAAAGACGTGTAGGACGGGCCTTGCGCACTTCGTTGAACACGAGTTGCAAGGTGTCGGAGCGGGTGAAGAAGAGCATCAGCACCGCAATATCGGTCTTGGCAGGATACTTCATGGGCGATGGGTGGTGGGTTATGAGTGATGAAAGATGAAGGATGAAAGTTAAAGGATGAAGGATGAAAGACTAATTGATAAAGGATGAAGGGGGCGCTAGCTCTTTTTGCGGCGGATGAACTGAATACATTCGTCAAGGATTGCGGCATGAGCGAGACGCATGATGCCGATAAAGAGCAGGGCTGCCACCACGACGCGCACGATGAGCAGCAGCCATAGCGACTGCAGTCCACTGGTGATCCAGCCAGTGAAGAGCATCACGGCGGCAGCGGTCAGCGCGAAAGGCAGAACATCGGCCAACAACATCGACAGACTATAGCCCGTGAGGCGGCGAACGAAATAGTGCCACACGAAAAGCCACACGACATTGAGCAAAGTGAACGCTATGACCATGCGACTGACGCCATAGGGCACAAGCAGAAGCATCACAACAATCTCGCAGAGGCCAAGAGCCAGCGTGCTCCACATATAGATGTCGGAACGGCCACGGCTGATGACGAGGTTGGAGAGCACCAAGCTGAGCGGTGCCACAGCCCCAGCCACGCAAAGCACCTGCAGATAGCCGGCACTGGTGAGCCACTTGGCGGTGATAGCCAGCACGATGAACTCCTTGGCAACGAGCGAAAAGCCCAGCAACAGGGGAAAGGAGACGAACGCCGTGAAGCGTATCAACTTGCGAAGGGCTCGCAACTGGCGCTCACTGTCGCTTTTAAGGTCGACAAACACGGGTTGTGCAACGGTCTGCACCATGCCTTGAAGGGTGTAAGAGGCCTTGTAGTTCCACTGATAAGCCTGGTTGTACTGTCCTGTCTGGTGGGCTGAGTAGTAGCGACCGAGCAAGATGTTGAGTATATTGTTGTTCACCTGCGTGAGAATGGCCGACGCCATAATCTTAACGCTGAAGCGGAACATGCGTCGCACGGGCTCAGCATCCCACGAAAGCGTGGGACGCCAAGGCGAATAGTGCCAAAGCATGAGCGTGTTGACGAGGATGTAGACATTGGTCTGCGTGGCAATGGCCCAATAAGCATAGCCCTGCCATGCCATCAGGACACCCGTCAGATTGGAAACGATGATGGCTGTCATGCCAGCCTTGGCCTGTTGCTTGGTGCGAAGGTTCTTGAACAGCCAAGCAGACTGTGCAAGACTGAAGCTACTGATGAAGAATCCGAGGAAGGCATAGCGGCATAACGGGACAAGACGTGGCTCGTTGTAGAACTTAGCGATGAGAGGTGCCGAGAAAAACAGGATGGTATAGAGGCCGAGACTGACTACAATGTTGAACCAAAACACCGAGTTAAAGTCGCGTGGTGTAGGGTTTTCGAGATTCGTCAGGGCCGTCTTGAAGCCACTGCTCTGCAACTCGATGGCCACTACGCTGAAAATGGTGATCATGGCAATCATTCCATAGTCGTCGGGCGAAAGGAAACGAGCAAGGAGAATACCGGCGAGCAGTCCGATGAGCTGTTGCACGCCATTGTTCATGCCACCCCAGAAAAGGCCACGGGCAGTTTTCTCCTTCAGTGTCTCCATATATTTTTCTGCAAAAGTAATGCTTCTTCGTCAAAAAACAAAGAAAAACAAGGCTTTTTTATTTAGGGAATAATATTTCAGTTGACCTATAGGAGGTAGAAAGACTTCGAAGAAGTCATAATATCAGAAACCCCAGGTCTACTGACCTGGGGACAGCTGCAACC
>CACYJV010000030.1 GCA_902774815.1 uncultured Prevotellaceae bacterium
TATTTGTTCGTAACTCTTTGATTATCACCTATAAAGTTACTAAAAATATTCCATTCCCACAACTTTTTTAACACTTTTCTTACGTCGAACTCACGTTAAATTAACGTCGCTACCAAGTAGGGTAGCGACGTTAATTGCTTCATGTAAGAGCATCTTTGATATGCAGTAGAAGATCCATCAAAGAACAATAGCGGTATAAAACCTATTTATTGCGCTTGATAACATAGTCGAGATAGGCACTTAAAGCCTTGCGGATGGCCTCATCCCCTACCCTATGCTCAATAAATTCGGCAGCTTCTGCGTGGAATTCCCACATGCGACTTTCAGCATATTCGATACCTCCCTGCTGCTTGGCAAACTCCACTAAAACCGCGATTTCATCGGGATTTACCTCGCCAGCCTTAACCTTACGAGCCAAAGTCTGCATGGATTCGTACGACGAATTATTGAGTGCATAGATCACAGGCAATGTCAGCTTGCCTTCAGCCATATCGTTTCCAGTCGGTTTACCTATCTCGGGCGAGTCGTAATAGTCAAAGATATCGTCACGAATCTGGAAGATAATGCCGAGGTTCTGCCCAAAACGCTTCGCTTCTTCCACCAAGTTTTCGTCAGCACCTGCCGACAATGCACCGATAGCAGCACACGCTTCAAACAACGCAGCAGTCTTTTGCTTGATGACTTGGTAGTAGACTTCCTCCGAAATCTCTTGGTTTTGGATGTTCGTAAGCTGCAGGATTTCACCGTTGGAGAGCGTTCTTCCGAGCTCTGCCAGATACTCAACGATGCGCTGATCGCCTGTTTTAGCCACGTTAAGAAGGGCCGTTGAAAGGATGAAATCACCCACCAGCACTGCCACCTTATTATCGTAAGTAGCATTAACCGAGGCCTGTCCACGACGTTCCTGACTCTCATCCACCACGTCATCGTGGACCAATGAAGCCGTATGCAACAACTCCAGACCCACTGCAGCATGCTGAGTAGATGGCGTAATCTGGCCGAAGTTCTTTGCCATCAGTAAGATAAGCATCGGTCGCATGCGCTTTCCGGCGCGCTGACGGATATGCTCCAAGGCTTGTCCTAGCATGCCATCGTCGTGCGTTAGCGAACTATTGAAAAGCTCGATGAAATCGTTGATTTCTGCTGAAATAGGTTGTTTGATGAGCGAAAGATAATCCATAGTTGCCTAAATTTTGATACAAAATTACTGAAAATATCGTGAATTATGCCATTTTTTTAGTAATTTTACGCGGTAAAACCTATTTTTTTATGCAGAAACTGTTTCTTTTCGATGCTTACGCCCTTATTTATCGCGCGTACTATGCATTCATCAAAAATCCACGAATCAACTCGAAAGGCCAGAATACCTCGGCCGTTATGGGTTTTGTGAACACCCTTCAAGAGATTATCACGAAAGAAAAGCCCACCCATCTGGGTGTGGCTTTCGACCACGGCAAGACCTTTCGCAACGACGCCTTTCCCGAATACAAGGCACAACGCGAAGAGACTCCCGAAGATATCAAGATGAGTGTACCCATCATCAAGTCGCTTCTCGAGGCATGGCACATCCCTTGCCTACAGGTAGATGGCTTCGAAGCCGATGACGTCATTGGAACTCTCGCGATGAAATCGGGACATTTGGGTGTTGAAACCTATATGCTTACACCCGACAAAGACTACGGTCAGCTGGTCAAAGAGAACGTGTTTCAGTTCCGTCCGCGCCACGGAGGCGGTTACGAAAAGATGGGTCCCGAGGAGGTATGTGCCAAGTATGGCATCACTTCGACCGATCAAGTCATCGACCTTTTGGCACTGATGGGCGACTCAGCCGATAACTTCCCTGGTTGCCCGGGTGTGGGTGAGAAGACCGCAGTGAAACTGATCGAACAGTTTGGCGACATCGATAACCTCCTACTCCACTCCGATCAGATCAAAGGTAAGCTACGTGAAAAGGTGGAAAGTCACGTCGATGACATTCGCATGTCGAAGTTCCTTGCCACCATTCGCACCGATGTACCTATCGACCTCGACATGGATTCACTCCAACTTCGTGAGCCCGACGAGAAGCAACTGCGTGCTTTGTTCGATGAATTGGAGTTCAGAACGCTCGCTGACAAGATTCTTAAAAAGCCTGAACCTGTGTTAACGCCCGTTAACGGACAGCTCGATTTATTTGCAGAATTTACGCCCGAGAGTGCGGAAAGTTCAAAAAACGGCCTAAATTTGGCCACAATTTCGGCCCCTCACGACTACCAATTGATTGATAATGAGGCAGAAATGAGGAAAATTTGTGATTTTTTTCTTACAAATAAAATTCTCAGTTTTGACACAGAAACCACATCGACCAATGCCATAGAGGCCGAATTGGTGGGTTTGAGCTTTGCGGTTGAAGAAACGAAAGCCTACTACATCCCAGTGCCAGCCGACCAGTCTGAAGCACAGAAAGTGGTCGACATTTTCAAAGAGGTGTATGAGAGTGAAGACATATTGAAGGTTGGTCAGAACATGAAGTACGACATCGAGGTACTCCATCGCTATGGTATCACGGTGCGAGGTCAGATGTTCGACACCATGCTTGCACACTATCTACTGCAACCCGAGTTGCGTCACAACATGGATTACATGGCCGAGACGCTCCTGAACTATAAAACCATCCACATCGACGAGCTGATTGGGCCACGCGGAAAGACACAACGCTCCATGCGCGACCTCTCCCCTGCTGAAGTCTACGAATATGCCTGCGAGGATGCCGACATCACGTTGCGCCTGAAAAACGTGCTGGAACCCCGGCTGAAAGAAGCCGGTGTCGAGTCGCTTTTCTATGACATCGAGATGCCATTGATGCCCGTTTTGGCTGAGATGGAGATGAATGGCGTCTGCCTCGACACCGATGCACTGGCCGAAACGTCAAAACTTTTCACGGAAAGGATGCTGCAATTGGAGCGCCATATCTATGAATTGGCTGGCGAGGAGTTCAACATCTCCAGTCCAAAGCAGGTCGGCGACATCCTGTTCGGCAAGATGAAGATTGTCGATAAGCCTAAGAAGACCAAGACAGGTCAGTTCGTCACGTCGGAGGAAGTGCTCATGCAACTACGCTCAAAGAGTCCTATCATTGCGGAAATCCTTGATTATCGGGGACTTAAGAAGTTGCTTGGCACCTATGTGGATGCCCTTCCGAAGCTCATTAACCCACGAACTGGCCACATCCATACGTCATTCAACCAGGCTGTGACGGCCACCGGACGACTCTCATCCAGCGATCCCAATCTGCAAAACATCCCCGTTCGCGGTGAAGATGGCAAGGAAATCCGCAAGTGTTTCGTGCCCGAGCCCGGTTGTTTGTTCTTCTCTGCCGACTACAGTCAGATTGAATTGCGCGTCATGGCGCATCTCTCTGGCGACGAAGCCATGATGGAAGTGTTCCGCGAAGGCAAGGATTTGCATGCCGCAACGGCCGCTACTATATATAAGAAAGGTATCGACGAGGTGTCGCGCGATGAGCGAACGAAGTCAAAACGCGCCAATTTCGGCATCATCTATGGCATCACCGTGTTCGGTTTGGCTGAGCGTCTCGACATCACTCGCGATGAAGCTAAGTTGCTGATAGACGGCTTTTTCCAGACGTTCCCACGCGTTCACGACTACATGGAGGAACAGAAACAGTTGGCACGTGAGCGCGGCTATGCCGAGACCGTGTTCCATCGGCGTCGCTATCTGCCCGACATCAACTCCCGAAATGCCACCGTTCGCAACTTCGCCGAGCGCAATGCCATCAACGCACCCATACAGGGATCAGCTGCCGACATCATCAAAGTGGCCATGATACGCATCCATCAACGGATGAAAGCCGAAGGTTTGAGGAGCAAGATGATCCTCCAGGTGCACGACGAATTGAACTTCTCGGTCTATCCTGAGGAGCGTGAGAAGATGGAAAAGATCGTCCTCGAAGAGATGCAGCAGGCCTATCCGCTCAGCGTTCCGCTCGTTGCCGATTCCGGATGGGGCACCAACTGGCTCGAAGCCCACTGACCTCAACACCCAAAAAGCATCAGTCCTCTTCTTGTTTTCAAGGAGAGGATTTTTTTTTCCTATTGTTTTACATATTTATATTCATATAAATAAGCAGCTAATAGCTTGCTTTTTCAAAATAAATGCTTATCTTTGCAGCCGCAATCAGAACGTAACAACTTAAAACATAGTTAATTATGGCGAAATCACTACTCAAGAAAGCCTTTGCCACAGCATGGCTCGTGGCCTTTGGCTGCACCGTTTCGTTGGCTCAGGAAGCCTCCGTCATCACCCTCATCGACGAGGACTTCTCGCTCATGACCGCAGGCTCCAACGACGAACCCGACACTACCCCACTGACCAAGGACGGCGAATGGGGCGAGGATGCCACCGACGAGAGCTATCTCATCGACGCCTCGCTGACGAAGGACGGCCAGTGGTTCGGCCTGAGCCTGCGACAGGCTGGCGGCGCCATCGCCATGATGGGTAAGGCTGACCAGGCCTCATGGCTGTTCACGCCGCTGAAGGACTACTCCGGAAAGATGAAGGTCACGCTGCGTGCGCGCTCGCTCAAGGGCTCAACGCGCCTCATCATCCACTTCAACAAGGGCGGCTACGTGAACTCGCTGCCCATCGACGGCCTGCCACAGTACAAGATGGCCACGCTGAACGAGGGCGAATGGACCCAGATTGAGGCCGTCGTCGACAACAAATCGGCCGACCTCGACGGCAACATCGGCATCCAGGCCATCTCGACCGTGCTCATCGACGACGTGAAGGTGACCGTAGAGGGCGAAAACCTCGTCTACCCCCCTATCCTACCCCTCACCGACGTGTCGGAGAAGAGCTTCACCGCCCACTGGCAGGAGGTGCGCAATGCCGACGACTACCTGTTCACGCTGTTCCGTAAACAGTGGCTCAGCGACGGCGACGTGACCTACAAAGCCGACTTCAACGACGGCACGCTGCCCACCGAGGGCTTCACCTTCGAACTCGCGAGCGCCGACCCCTTTGGCAACGACGGCCCCGACGGCTCGCAGGCCATCCACCTCTTCAACGGCGATAAGATCGTGACCGCCAGCAACCATGCACGCCTGAAGAACCTGCGCTTCTACATGCGCACCATGGGTGCCACCGCCGACCAGCTGGCTGAGAAAAACGCTGTCATCCAGATACTTGTCGACACGAAGATCGTCACTGGCGGACAGCTGGGCTTCCTCAACGCCTCGGCCCTCGTCGACGGCGACTATCTCGACATGGAGGAGCTCACCGGCAGCTTCTCAGACAACTATTTCCGCGTTCAGCTCGTTGCCCTCGACATGCCCGAGGGTGCCTATTTCGTGATCGACGACCTGGAGATGGAGACCGGACGCCCCTACGCCTATGAGCCTGTGCAACAGGATGTTGTGGTGAAGGCCACCGAGTACACCGCCACCGACCTCAACCCCGAGGACTACTACTTCTACACCGTGAAGTCGCGCAACAGCAAGCAGACCGTCGAGAGCCCGCTGCAGTCGGTCGTCTACATCGCCACGCCCACCGTTCTCGATGCCACCGACGTCACCACCGACAGCTACACCGCCAACTGGCAGCCCGTGGCGAAGGCCACTCACTATGAGGTGCGCAACTACTTCCTTGCACAGGTGAAGAAGGACTATCCCGACTACCCTGTGGCCAGCGAGGACTTCTCACTCGTCGACGACGAGGTGACCGAGGCCACCGACCCCTTCCACCCCGAGTCGCTGGGCAATCAGGATGAATATTTCGACGACCTGGGCCTCTCGAAAGACGTCTGGTTCGGCCGTGGCAACACCGTCTGTCAGGGCATGGTGGGCTGCGATGCCATCAGCAGCGACGACATCAACTACATAGCCTCGCCCGAGATAGACCTCTCGCACAACGGCGGCGTCTACGTGGTGAAGGTGAAGGCCTACGGTAGGGTAGGCGACCAGTTCTGCATCTACGACTACAACAACATGACGCTGGGCCGTCCGGCTGCCTGCGGAGCCTTCGTTCCCGTCGATGCCGCCCACGCTGAGGATGGCGACCCGGGCATCTTCGAGGGCACCCTCGAGCTCACCGGCGGCACCATGAGCACCCGTCTGGTGTTCACCACCTACGGACTCGACTTCATGATCGACGAGATCAGCATCTGCCAGGACCTCGTGGCAGGCGACATCTTCAACCAGTTGCTGGGCATGCAGACCGTGGCCGCACCGCGCACCAGCTGCGTCTTCGACCGCCTGAGCCTCTTCGGCATACCTTATTATTATTACACCGTCACCGCCCTCAGCGAGGATTACGACTACTACACACAGTCGCAGCAGTCGGGCTACCATCTTGTCGACATGACAGCCGGCATCAACACCGTCGGCACCGACAACGACAGCGAGGCTAAACTCTTCGACCTGCAAGGACGCCGTCTGCCGCAGAACCATAACGCCAAGGGCATCTTCATCACACGAAAGAATGGAAAGAGCACGAAAGTCATACGCCGCTAAGTTGCTGCTGGCCAGCCTGTTGGCTGTAGGCAGCGGCCCAGCGGCCGTTGCCGACACATCTTCAGTTGTTGCCGGCACACCTTCGGCTGTTGCCGTAACCTCATCGGCTGTCTCGGCAGCAGCGCTCCTGTCGTCAGGCAGCAAGCAGGCAATCACCGTTGGCGGCGACTCCGTCGCCGCCAACACCCCTCAGCGCCTCTCACCACGCCTGCAACGCCAGCTCAACCAGCAGCCACAGGCCCTGCAGCGCGTGCTCATCAGCTGCGACAACGCGCAGGCGCTGGCCGCCACCATCACCGCTGCAGGCCACGAAGCCACCGCCATCAGTAGCAAGCTCGTGACGGCCCGCATCGCGAAGGCTTACGCCGAGCGCCTGACCACGATGCCTGGCGTCAACTACATGCAGGCGCCGCGCCAGGCCGTCACCGCCATGTCGACAGCCCGTCCGCTGGCCGGCGTCGACCGCATCCATGCCGGCGAGGGTTTCGACACGCCCTATACGGGTCGCGGTGTCATCGTCGGCGTCATCGACCAGGGCTTTGAATACAAGCACCTGGCATTCCTCGACGACGCCGGAAAGAGCCGTGTGCGCGCCATCTGGAACCGTTTGGCAGGCGAAGAGCCCATGACCGACATTCCGGCCAGCGGCGATAGGGTGGGGGACATCGGCCACGCCACCTTCGTGACCAACGTTGCAGCCGGCTCGCGCATTGCCGAGAACGACTTCTGCGGCGTGGCTCCCGAGGCCGAAATCATCATGGTTCCCTCAACGCTGAAGGAGGACGAGGTGCTCGAGGACGTGCAGTTCATCAGCTCCTTCGCCGAGAAAGAGCAGAAGCCGTGGGTCATCAACATGAGCTTCGGCACACAGATGGGCGCCCACGACGGCATGAGCTACTTCGACCAGGCACTCAACGACGTGCTGAAGGCTGCTCCCGGCCGGCAGATCATTGCCGCCACGGGCAACGACAACACCACGCCCATCCACGTCCGCCACACGTTCAAGGCCGGTCAGGAGACCGTGCGCCTGCTCGTGCTGCCCGTGGTCTACAAGGGAACGAAGGTCAGCATCTGGGCTAATCATGCCGACTCGCTCAGCCACCTCACGCTCCGTCCGTACTATGTCGACGAGAACAACGTGAAGGATGAGCGCGACGAAGCCCATTGGGCCGAGCGCGTCACCGAGGAGATAGCACCCTACAACCGCAAGCAGGGCTTCAACATCGAACTCTCAGCCACCGACGTCACCGACCTGCACACGCTGCTCGCACTCGAGCTGACGGGCCATGAGGGCGAGACCTTCGACGCCTGGATCGAGTCGAACGGTGGCTCGTTCAGCACCATCGAGGGCGCCGACTATCTGCCGGGCGACAACCGCTACTGCGTCAGCGAGATGGGAGCCTCCACAAAGGAGGCCATCTCAGTGGGTTCCTATGTGTCGACACCCTACTACACATCGCTCGGAAGCGACACACCCACCGACTGGGGCATCGGCGAGGCTGGCGGCATGAGCACCTACAGCAATGGTGGTCCGATGGCCGACGGCACCCTGAAGCCCGACGTGGCGGCTCCCGGCGGCGTCATCAACTCGGCTTTCGCCAAGACCGGCAACGAGTGGTCGACGTCGTTCAACACCATCACAGCCAGCGTTCGCCGCGGCATACGCACCTACTATTATGGCGCCAGCTACGGAACCTCGTTTGCCACGCCTTTCGTGACGGGCATCGTGGCCCTTTGGCTGCAGGCTAACCCGAACCTCACGAGTGAGCAGATCAAGACCATCCTGCAACAGACCACCCGCCACGACGCCTTCACTGGCGACGACCCCTGGCACTACCGCTGGGGCTATGGCAAGGTCGACGCCTACGAGGGACTGCGTGAGGCGCTCCGTCTGGCCGACGAGAGTGGCATCACCGCCACCCGCAACGCTGCAGAACCCATCACCATCAGTCGTGCTGACGGCCAGTGGCGCGTGCTCTTCGGCAGCAACGAGAGTAGGGTAGCCGTGAGCGTCTACAGCCTCAACGGCACCCTGATGGCCCGCAGCCACTACGCCCAGCAGCAGCGTGGCAGCGAACTCGTTCTGCCCATGCCCACCGAGCGTGGCACCTACGTGGTGGTCATCAGCACCGAGAATGCCCGCCTGACGCGTAAGCTCGTCGTCGCTGAATAAAACCTGTCCACCGCTTCCAGTGTGCAAAGCTATGCTTTCCGCTCCGTAAAGCTATGCTTTAGGCAACGTAAAGCTATGCTTTGCGCACTGGAAAGCATAGCTTTAAGACGAAGGATGAGGGATATTCCCTCCATAACACCCAAGACAAAAGAATGAAGAACAACACCGTCGGACCCGTAAAACATCGCTTCGTAGTGCTCGATGCGCTGCGCGGCTTCGCCCTCTTTGGCATCATCCTGGCTAATTTCCCGGAGTTCTCGCTCTGGACATTCCAGACTGACGAGGCGCTGCAACGCCTTCCCTCGCCTGAGGTCGACAGCCTCGTGCGCTTCTTTCTCTATGTGTTTGTCGACGGAAAGTTCTACACCATCTTCTCCATCCTGTTCGGTATAGGCTTCAGCATCATCATTGCCAACGCCGTGAAGAAAGGAGCCGACGGCTTCCGCATATTCTACCGCCGCATGACCATCCTCGCCCTCATAGGCCTTGCACACCTGTTGCTCGTCTGGAGCGGCGACATCCTCATGCTGTATGCCCTGATGGGCATGCTGCTCCCGCTGTTCTGGCGATGCACCGACGGCCTGTTGCTGCGCTGGGCGGCCTTCTTCCTGCTGCTGCCCATCGGCATCGAGGTGGCAAGGGCTGCCGTGGGCTGGTCGCTGGCTGAGGTGCCCTACGGCCTGTGGTGGTCGACCTGCGACCGCTTCGGCATCACCGAGCAGAACTTCGGCACTTGGCTGCGCGACATCGACGGCTACCGCGGCCTGCACCAGTTCCTCATGCAGGGGGCGTGGGAGCGCCTGTGGGAGTTTGTCGACGGCAACCGTTACTTCAAAGTGCTGGGCCTCTTCCTCATAGGCCTGTACATCGGGCGCCGCCGGCTGTACGCTGCCGTCACACCGACTGACGCCGTCGCCTCACAGACAGCCGCCCAACTATCCGGCAATTCAGGTTATTCCGAATCTTCTGAACATTCCGGAACCTCCTGCAATACCATCCGAATGCTGCGCCGCGTGATGGGGTGGGGGACTGCCGTCGGCCTGCCGCTGTCGTTTGTCTATGCCTGGAGTGCCACCAACGGCCATCCCTGGGGCAACATCACGCACAGCCTGCTCTACACAGCCAGCGTCTATCCGCTCGGACTGGCCTACATCGCCGCCTTCGCCCTGCTCTTCCGCCGCACGGCAAAGGCTCCCTTCTGGCGGATGATGGCGTTCCCCGGCCGCATGGCCCTGACCAACTACCTCTCGCAGTCGGTCTGCGGCGTGCTCCTGTTCTATGGCATCGGCCTCGCCATGGGTGCCGACACCACGCTCATAGCCACCGAGATGCTGGCCGTCTGCGTGTTCCTCGGCCAGATTTTCGTCAGCGCCCTCTGGCTCAACTTCTTCCAGTTCGGACCCCTCGAGTGGCTCTGGCGCATGCTTACCTATGGTCGCCGCATGTCCATTCGGAAAGAACCATCTGGGAAATGAGCCACTTTTCTATCCTTTTGCATTCCCTTTTTGGCGATAAAGAACTGCGTTATTCCATGAAAACGAGCGCGATAGATGACGTAATAAACGTCATTATTCCTTAAAAAACGGCGCTTAATTTGTGGATATAGACTTTTTATAGTACTTTTGCAGACAATAATAATAAACAAATAATCATCTATGGCATTAAAATGTGGTATTGTGGGACTGCCGAACGTGGGCAAGTCTACCCTTTTCAACTGCCTTTCGAGTGCAAAAGCACAGGCAGCTAATTTCCCGTTTTGTACGATTGAACCCAACGTTGGCGTGATTACCGTGCCCGATGAACGCCTGACCAAGCTGGCCGAACTGGTGCATCCCGGTCGCATAGTGCCTGCTACGTGCGAAATCGTCGACATCGCCGGCCTCGTGAAAGGTGCCTCCAAGGGTGAAGGTCTAGGCAATAAGTTCCTCGGAAACATCCGCGAAACCGATGCTATCATCCACGTTCTGCGCTGTTTCGACGACGATAACATCACGCATGTCGATGGAACTATCGACCCCATCCGCGACAAGGAAATCATCGATACGGAACTTCAGTTGAAAGACCTTGAGACTGTCGATGCCCGTATCGCCAAGACCGAGAAGGCAGCTGCCGCCGGTAACAAGGATGCCAAGGTGGAATTCAGTGTGCTGAAGGCCTATAAGGAAGTGCTGGAGCAGGGCAAGAACGCCCGCATCGTGGAGTTCGACACCAAGGACGAGCAGGATGCTGCCCGCCAGTTGTTCCTTCTTACTACGAAACCCGTGCTCTACGTGTGCAACGTCGACGAGGCTTCGGCCAAGGATGGCAATGCTTATAGCAGTAGGGTAGAGGAGGTTGCCCGCGAAGAAGGTGCCGAAGTGATGATCATCGCAGCCAAAACCGAGGAAGACATTGCCGAACTGGAGACCTACGAGGACAAGCAACTCTTCCTCGAAGAGCTGGGTTTGGAGGAGAGTGGCGTCAACCGCCTCATCAAAAAGGCCTACAAACTGCTGAATCTCGAGACCTTTATCACGGCCGGAGAGATGGAAGTAAAGGCTTGGACCTACAAGCGTGGCTGGAAGGCTCCACAGTGTGCCGGCGTCATTCACACCGACTTCGAGAAGGGTTTCATCCGTGCTGAGGTCATCAAATACGACGACTACATTCACTATGGCTCTGAAGCAGCCGTTCGCGAAGCCGGCAAGATGGGCATCGAAGGTAAGGATTACGTCGTGCAGGACGGTGATATCATGCACTTTAGGTTTAATGTTTAGCAAGCCCACCCCCAGCCCCTCCCCAAGGGAGGGGACGTCTGAATACCAATTATCTATCTGACTTACATTCACTATTATGCTTCAACTATTATCAATCATAGCACATCAAGCCCCCCTCCTTGCGGGAGGGGTAGGGGGTGGGTTACTCTTCATCAACTGGAACCCCTCCGAAGTGATGGGCCACCTGGGTCCTATCACGTTGCGATGGTATGGCATGTGCTGGCTCATTGGCCTCGTGGGCAGCTATTTCATGGTGAAATGGCTGTATAAAGACCAGAAAATCAAGGACGAACTGTTCGATCCGCTGTTCATCTATTGCTTCATTGGCATTCTGGTGGGTGCCCGTCTGGGCCACTGCCTGTTCTATGAGCCCGACTATTTCCTCTCTTCCGGCACCCATTTCATTGAGATGTTCGTGCCCATGCACCAAATGGCCGACGGCACGTGGAAATATACGGGCTACGCCGGACTGGCTTCGCACGGCGGAACACTTGGTTTGATGATTGCCCTCTGGCTCTATTGTCGCAATACAAAGATGAACATCTGGCACGTTCTCGACGACATCGCCATTGCAACCCCCATCGCTGCCTGTTTCATCCGCTTGGGAAACCTTATGAATAGCGAGATAATAGGTAAGCCAACCGATGTGCCCTGGGCATTCATCTTCGAGCAAGTCGATGGCATTCCACGCCATCCAGGACAGCTATATGAGGCGTTGGCCTACTTCTGCTTCATTTTCGTGATGCTCTATTTCTATCAGAAGAGCAAGAAAGATGAAGGCACTAAAGCCAGCAAACCTTCATCCTCCATCTCTCATCTGTCATCCAAAAAGGTCGGCAGTGGCTTCTTCTTCGGACTTGTGCTGACGCTTATCTTCACTTTCCGCTTCTTCATTGAGTACACAAAGGCCGATCAAGTGGATTTCGAGGCAGGCATGCCGTTCAACATGGGACAGCTTCTCTCCGTTCCATTCATCATCATTGGTATCGTATGCATGATCGGCGGCAAGTGGATGAAGACCGAAAAGACCTCCTAAGCCTATACTTCAAACTACACCCTATGACCAAACCTACCTTCCTGCTCATGGCTTTGTGGCTCACGCTGACCACTACATGGGCACAAACCGATGCCACTTCAAGCATCGTCAACCCCAATTTCGACGGCCGAAGCTTTGCCGGTTGGCAACAACAGGGCATGTGGGTGCAGAATAACAACAGCTTTTCCCAAAAGAATAACTATGCCTATGCCGAGCGATGGGTTGCCAGTACAGGCAACCTGCCTGACACTTACATCCACCAAAGGCTCACCGGACTGACGCCAGGACGCTATACGCTGACCGTAGCTGCCCAGCACATCAAGCAGGGAAGCAGCACCGACGCAACGGGAGGCGTAGTCTTTGCCGACTGGGAGGAGACACCTGTCACCACTGCCACTGACTATTCCCTTGATTTCTATGTACTTACGGGCGATGTAACCATAGGCTTTCGTTGCACTAACAGTACGGCTAACTGGATGGCTTGCGACAACTGGCGACTGACGCTGACCAGCTCTACCGATGCCAACCTGCGCACAGGCTTGTCGGCACTCATCAGCAAAGCCAACGCATTGGCCTCACAATCCATGAGCAACGATGTGCTTGGCAACCTGCAAACGGCCATCGCGGCGGCCCAAAGGCTCACCTCTACCGGCACAAGCAGTAGCATCACGCCGGCAGCAACCACCTTGAAAACTGCGATGTTGGCGGCCGAACGCAGCATCTTTGCAACGAAAACGTCGACATCGGGCAACGTTCCAACGGTCAGCACCGACACCCGTTATGCCCGTGGTGCTACGATGATCTTCGGCCGAAGCACTGTCAACAGTTCTGCAAACCTGCTCGAAGAGGGTTTCTGCTATAGCACTTCGAACGCCGAACCCACCGTTTCAGACGAGCGAACCACCCGCTATGTCGAGAACAACGGCCGCATCTACTGCCTCGATAACCTGCAACCCGGTACCTTCTACTACATCCGTGCCTACGCCGTCACTACCGATTACAAGGTGGGTTACGGCCAGGTGTTGCGCGTCTCCACCCTTCCCATGGGCAACGTCACATGGAGTCACGACAACGCAGGCAGCGACATCGAGAATCAACGCATCGGCCAGTCCATCATGGGTGCCGCCCATTACTGGTCGATCCTGACCAGTATCAAGGGCTTTTCGCCATCGTCGCACTACAGTTCCGGCACACCTACGGCCGACTGTTCATATGGTGGATGGATCCGTGTGGGATCAAAAGAGGACTATCAGGCCACAGGTACGCTGATGCACGAGATGGGACACGGCATCGGAGTGGGCACTCACAGCACCTATTCGGGCGACATTCGTACCGACAACACATCGGGCCAATGGCGTGGAAAACGTGCCACGCGCTTCCTGCAGTTCTGGGACAACAGCGAAGATGTGCGACTTACCGGCGACAAAACACACCTTTGGGCCACCAATGTCAAGTCGTCGTTGAGCTATACCATCAACGGTGCTCAAGAAGATGCACACAGCGACGCCTCCTATTACGGCAATTCCCTGCTGATGCAGGCCATCGTTGAGGATGGTCTGGCACCCGTTGGTGGCAACCTGCAAGGCTTGGCCTACACCCTGGACACACAGGATGGACAACCTTTCCTCATCCGTTGCAGCGACGATGACTTTGGTCTGCGCACCTCGTTCCTCGTCGATAACGGCGGCACCCTGCAGCTGAAGAAACTCACTACCGACGAGGCGATGACGCCAACCATGGCAGCCTTGTGGCTGATGGAGTTCCAACCTGCCACGCAAACCTATCGTATCCGCAACCAGCAGACCGGCCGCTACATCTACTACGCTGCCGACAATACGTCGAATGGCTTCCGTACAACCACCTCGACGAGCAGCGAAATCGACCTCAGACTGCAGCTTTCGTTTGCCGATGTCACCATCGGACTGAGCGGATCGACCATGAATCTCGACTGCTATCACATCATGCGGGCCACCAGTACGCCATCGCCGCAGGCCCTGTGTGCCATGTCGACCACCGTTACAGGTTCGCAACCCTTCAGCAATACCTTTGCTGCAACGCCTCAAAGGTGGATTATTATCCCTGCCGACCAGATGCAAAAGATCCAGCAAATCATGGACTTAGACCAGGCACCCGACCTGGGTTACAACATCACAACGGCCATGGCGCCCTACCTATGCACTGGAAGTTTGAAGAATTGGACCAACGATGGCATGAAAGTCAACTATCTCGACGGCGGCGCACCCTACATCAATCCATCTGACGGGGCCCGCATCGACTTCCCCTTCATTGAGCGATGGGTGAGCACAACCAATGGAACACTGCCCGACACGAAGATAGAACAGACCATCAACGAACTGCCTTCGGGCTACTACTACTTGCGTGGATCGTTCATCGCCTGCACACAAACCGATGCCGACATTGTCATTTCTGGTGTCAAATTCTATGCTGGCGACCAGTCTGTCGACATCGCCACGGGCAATGGAACACCCAAACGCTATGCTTTACGCGTGAAGGTGACCGATGGAACCCTGACCTTTGGCCTCAACATCAAGTCGACACCGGCCAATTGGGTGGCCATGGACAACCTGCAATTGTTCTACGATGGCACTGAGGAAGAATATCTTTCGCTGGCCACACCCTGCCATCCCGTGCGCGTACCGATGATCAATACCACCTTCGACCAATGGAAAACCGATGGTTGGGAGTTGTCGGACAACTGGTCATTGAACTACAATAACGGTGCTGAACACGAGCTTTTCAACTGGCCTTACGCTGAGTGGTGGGTCAACGCAGCGGCACAGGCCGACCGCAGCATGAGCCAAACACTCACGCTTCGCGCTGGTTACTACACGCTGGATGCCGCCGTTGAAGCCACCCGACAGGACCAACCCGAATTGGAAGTCAGTGGTGTGACCTTGCGTTTCGACGACGAACAGATTGTCTGCCATACCGCTAACAAGGCTCCTCAGTGGTTCAGCGTGGGCAAAACCGTGGAGGCTGGCGAACACAGAATTGGCCTCTACGTGCAGTCAACCGATGCCAACTGGGTGGCAGTCGACAACTACGTGTTGCGCTACTATGGTCCCCACAAGCTGCTTCAGGGCGACATCAACGCCGACGGGCAGGTTACGATTGCCGACGTAACGGCACTTGTGAACATCATTCTCGGCAAGAACGACCAGCAGACCGACACCTGTACGGCCGATATCAACGCCGATGGACAGGTGACAATAGCCGATGTAACGGCACTCGTGAACATCATTCTCGGGAAATAATCAATGCTATTTATGCAAAAAACTGCATATATTCTTGTGTGGCTGCAATTTTATTCGTATCTTTGCAGCCACATTTGTATACCTATACAGTTAGGTATGTAACTCAAGAACATCGCAAACGTAAAACTAAACGAATAGAAAATGGCTTATCAACGCATGACACCAGCCGAAGCAGCAGCCCTCATTTCCGATGGCGAAACGTTGGCAACGTCGGGATTTACGCCCAGTGGATCGCCGAAAGGTTTCTTCCGTGCACTCTCCAAACGGGCCGTTGCGCTGCACGATGGTGGTCAGCCCTTCCAGATAGGACTCATCACGGGTGCCTCCACCTGCCAGAGTATCGAAGGCGATCTGGCAGCTGCACGTGCTCTGAAGTTCCGCGCTCCCTTCTCTACCAATAAGGATTTCCGCGTGCATACCAACCTTGGCGAAATCGACTACGAGGACATGCACCTCGGACACATGGCCGAACGCCTGCGCCACGGCTTCTACGACAAGCTGGATTGGGCCATTATCGAGGTGAGCGACCTCGTCGAAGGCGAGGACATGTGCAAGGCTTATCTCACGTCGGCTGGTGGTATCACGGCCACAGCAGTACGTCTGGCCAAGCGCGTCATCATCGAACACAACACTTTTCACAGTCCTCTCTCACGCTTGCTCCACGACACCTATGAGCCTACCGACTGCGGTTACGGTCGCATGCCGATACCCATCCTGACGCCAAAGGACCGCATTGGCGATAATTTCATTGCCATCGAGGCCTGGAAAATAGCTGCTGTCGTGGAGACATGTCTGCCCGAAGAGGCCCGCACCTTTGGTGCACCCGATGCCGCAACCACACAGATAGGACAGAACGTGGCCGAGGTTTTGGCCCGCGACCTGCAGATGGGGCGCATTCCAAAGACCTTCCTGCCCATACAAAGTGGAGTAGGGGCAACGGGAAATGCGGTCTTCAAGGCCCTCGCAGCCTCGAAGTTGATTCCTCGTTTCCACGTCTATAGCGAAGTGGTGCAGGACGCAGCTATTCACTATATGCTCGAAGGAAAGGTCATCGATGCCTCTGCAACGGCCATGACCGTCACCAATGAGCGCCTGAAAATGGTGTACGACAACATCGATTACTTTGCCAAGCACCTCACATTGCGCCAAAGTGAGATTGCCAACTCGCCCGAAGTGATTCGCCGACTGGGTGTCATCGCGCTGAACACAGCCCTCGAATGCGACATCTACGGCAACGAAAACTCCAGTCATGTGTGCGGTTCGACGCTCATGAACGGCATCGGCGGCTCGTGCGACTACGAGCGTAACGGTTTCATTTCCATCTTTACGACGCCTTCAACAGCCAAGAATGGTACCGTTTCGGCCATCGTTCCTATGTGCTGCCATGTGGATTCCACCGAGCACGACGTCGATATCATCGTCACCGAACAGGGCATTGCCGACCTGCGCGGTAAGGGTCCGATGCGGCGAGCCGAAGAGATCATCGAGAATTGTGCCCATCCTGACTATCGTCCATTGCTGCGCGACTACATGAAACACATAGCTCCGATGGGCCATGAGCCACAGTCTATGCGGGCAGCACTGGCCTTCCACGACACGTTCCTGCGCCGTGGCGACATGCGACTGACTGACTTCGGCGAGTATTTGAAATAGTACGTTGAGGTCAGCTTTGCCGTTATAGAATGGCTTCACATTGGTGAAGTTCCAAAAAAGCATTGCTTTCTATCCTATAAGGCAATAATATAGCAGTTGACCCACCGACCTCGAAGAGGTCGAATAATCAGAAACCCCAGGTCTACCGACCTGGGGTATTTGCATGATGTGAGAGGACTACGACTTCGAAGATGTCGCACGAAATTATTTCTTCATGTTGTGACTGCTCTATATGATATGCTTTGTTCCATTAGGTGCGACATCTTCGAAGTCGTTTTTTTATGTTTCGGGTTGCACCTGTCCCCAGGTCAGTAGACCTGGGGTTTCTGAAATTCGACCTCTCCAAGGTCGGTGGGTATTCATCTATATCATTCCCTCCTCTAAAGCATTGCTTTCTGACCTATAAAGCATTGCTTTTATACCCTATAAAGCATTGCTTTAGAACCTGAAAAGCATTGCTTTCTAACATATAAAGCATTGGTTTCTGCCCGTAAAAGCATTGCTTTCGGACTGCAAAACCAATGCTTTTTGTTTCACAAATCCATGTTTTCTCATGTTGGGACGCAGCGTGTTTCAACACTACTTTTGTCGGTTTATGCCGGCATTTTTTAATTCTATTATTTCGAAACGTCGCTAACAATAGCCGAAAATCAATAAAAAATCAAAAAAACTGCTGACTATCAACCACCAACTATCAACTTTTTTGTACCTTTGCACCTTGAATATTCAATAAGAAGCAAATTGCAATGAGCTTAACAAGCATAGTGGGTAAGTTATTCATACCCCGCCAAAAGGAACTCGAAAAGCATCTTACCCGTGCTGAAGAGCAGCAAGAGAAGGTGCTGAACTACTTGGTGGCGAGAGGTCGGCTGACTGAATACGGCCACCGCCATGGCTTCGATGCCATTAAGAACTACGACGATTTCACACGCCTGGTGCCACAAAACAGCTACGAAGAGCTGAAAGGTGCCATTGACCGTATGCGCCATGGCGAGCGCGATGTGCTGTGGCCAGGACGGGTAAAGTGGTTTGCCAAGTCGAGTGGCACCACCAACGACAAGTCGAAGTTCATCCCTGTCACCACTGAAGGTCTGCAACGCATCCACTATGCCGGTGGTAAGGACAGCATAGCCCTATACTTCAAGAACAATCCGAACAGTCGAATGTTCGACGGAAAGAGCCTGATTCTTGGCGGAAGCCATGCCCCGAACTACAACGTTGCTGACTCATTGGTGGGCGATCTCAGTGCCATTCTTATTGAAAACATCAACCCTATTGCCAATCTCAAACGTGTTCCGAAGAAGAGTACGGCCCTGTTGAGCGACTTCGAGATCAAGCGCGACAGGATTGCCAAGGAGTGTTGGAACCAGAATGTGACCAACCTGAGCGGCGTACCTTCGTGGATGCTGTCGGTCCTGGTACGCGTTTTGGAAATCTCTAACAAAGAGACACTCGACGAAATATGGCCCAATCTTGAGGTGTTCTTCCATGGTGGCATCGCCTTTACGCCCTATCGCCACCAGTACCAGCAAATCATTCGCTCGCCGAAGATGCACTATATGGAGACCTATAACGCCTCAGAAGGTTTCTTTGGCATACAGAACGACCTCAGCGATCCTGCCATGTTGCTCATGACAGACTATGATGTGTTCTACGAATTTGTGCCGCTTGAAGAGGTTGACAATGAGGGTCCAAAGCACTTTGTGCCGCTTTCCGACGTCGAAATCGGCAAGAACTACGCCATGATGATTACCACTTCGTGTGGCCTTTGGCGCTATCTCATCGGCGACACCATCCGCTTCACGTCGAAGAACCCATACAAATTCGTCATCACTGGCCGCACCAAATACTTCATCAACGCCTTTGGCGAGGAACTCATCATGGACAATGCTGAGAAAGGACTTGCCTATGCTTGTGAGAAAACGGGTGCCGAAGTGAGCGAATACACGGCTGCTCCCGTGTTCATGGACGAGCATGCACGCTGCCGTCACCAGTGGTTGATAGAGTTCAAGCAGGCTCCTCGCGACATCAGCGAGTTCGAACAGATACTCGATCGCAAGCTGCAGCAACTCAACAGCGACTACGAAGCCAAGCGCTCGCACGACATTACGCTGCAACATCTGGAGGTGATCACTGCCCGCGAAGGCCTGTTCAACGACTGGTTGAAGTCGAAAGGCAAGCTTGGAGGACAGCATAAGATTCCGCGTCTGTCGAACTCTCGCAAGCACATCGACGAACTCTTGCAACTGAACAACCAATAATTCCATCCTGAAAGGGGTGAAATAGTCTTTTTGAATATGTACGAACTCATCCACTATGGTTGGCATTTGCTGCGTCAAACCATTGACAAGGCAAAGCAGACACCTCTCACTTGGAGAGGTGTAGGGGGTGGGTTGTTGCTTCTCTTCCTTCTTTCTTCCTGTGCCCGAATGGGCAATCCGGACGGCGGATGGTACGATGAGACACCTCCACACGTAGTGGGAGCATCGCCAGCCGACAAGGCTGTGAACGTCAAGGAACAGAAAGTACGCATTGTTTTCGATGAGTTCATCAAGATAGAGAATGCCTCTGAGAAGGTCGTTGTGTCGCCTCCGCAGATTGAAATGCCTGAAATCAGGGCCACCGGCAAGCGCATTGAGGTGGAACTGAAGGACTCACTGAAACCAAATACCACCTATACCATCGACTTCTCCGACGCTATTACCGACAACAACGAGAACAATCCGTTGGGCAACTACACTTACAGTTTCTCCACAGGTGCCGACATCGATACGATGGAGGTGAGTGGCTATGTGCTCAACGCTGAGGATTTGGAACCCATGAAGGGTGTGCTCGTGGGACTGTACCGCCTCGATGGCGAAGGGATGGAGGATATTCAGATGAAGGATGGAGTCGATTTGCCCGACTCAACCTTCCGCACGAAACCACTGGAGCGCGTCTCGCGTACCGACAGCCGTGGTCGTTTCGTGGTGAAAGGCGTTGCCAACGGACGCTACAGAATATTCGCCCTGCAAGATGCCGATGCCACTTACACGTTCAATCAGAAAAGTGAAGCGGTGGCATTCAACCACGATGTCATCACGCCATCATGCTTTCCCGACGTCCGTCAGGACACGATTTGGCGCGACTCCCTGCACATCAGCAGTATTGACCGTGTGGGTTACACGCACTTCATGCCTGATAACATCGTGCTAAGGGCATTTACCGAACCGCAAACCGACCGCTTCTTGATCAAGACTGAGCGCAAGGAGGCCGACCATTTCACATTCTATTTCAGTTCAGGTCATGAGCAACTGCCCATCATCAAGGGCATTAACTTCGACGAAACCGATGCTTTCATTGTCGATCAGGCATGGCATCCGGAGCGCGCAACAGGCAGTGACCAGGCCGATACCATCACCTATTGGCTTCGCGACACAACGCTCATCAACCAAGATACGCTGCGTATGGAGGTCACATTCCTGATGACCGACAGCACAGGCGTACTCGCTGAACATACCGAATCCTATGACCTGCTGGCAAAGACTCCCTATGCCAAGCGACTGAAACAACAGCAAAAGGCTTTCGAAGACTGGCAGAAGAAACAGGAAAAGCGCCGCAAGCGTGGTGAGCCTTACGACAGTATCATGCCGCAGGAGCCCCTGAAGTTGCGACTGAACATGGCATCTCAGCTGGATCCAGATAAGAATATCAACATCGATACGCCCACTCCGCTGGCCGTCATCGACACATCCCTCATTCATCTCTACACGAAAATCGATACGCTATGGTATGAGGCACGCTATGTCATCGACACGTTGAGCACGCTTTCCTACCGTCTTCGCGGCGAATGGCGACCTGGTCAGGAATATAGTTTTGAGGCCGACAGTGCCGCATTTGTCGACATCTACGGCTTCGCATCGAATGCCATCAAGCAGGGATTCGGCGTGAAGAACAACGATGCCTATGCCACTTTGCTCATGCAAATCAGCGATCGGGCCGGACAACCCATCGTCGCTCAGTTGCTGAACAATGGCGACAAGGTGGTCAAACAGATGTCGACGAAGAATGGAAACGTGGAGTTCTTCTATCTGAACCCTGGCACTTACTACCTGCGAATCTTTATCGACAATAACGACAACGGGCTCTGGGACACGGGCAACTACGACGAAGACCGCCAACCAGAGGCTGTGTTCTACTATCATGAGCCCATCGAATGTAAGGCCAAGTGGGACTATAACCTCACTTGGAACACAGAGGAACGCCCGCTATTCGAGCAGAAATCCGAAAAACTGAAGAAGCAAAAGGCCGACAAAAAGCGCACTATCACAAACAAAAACGAGCAGCGCGCCAAGCAGTTGGGCATACAATACGTGAAAAATACATCACAAACATCTAACAAAACGAACCCATGATGCAGACTAAACATATCACTTATCATACGAAAAGCAGACAGATAGCCCGATGGTTCATCGTCGTTCTGCTCTGCAGCCTGACCACAACAGGCCACGCTCAGTGCACGTTCCGCAACACAGCCTTCAAGTCTGGCGAATACTTGTCGTACAATCTCTATTACAATTGGAAGTTTGTATGGGTGAAAGCAGGCACGGCCAGCATGTCGACCGTGGAGAGTAACTACAAAGGAAAGGCTGCCTGGCGAGCCTCGTTGACCACACGTGGCAATAAAAAGGTTGACGATATGTTCGTGCTTCGCGATACGTTGCTGTGCTATTCGTCCAAAGATATGGCACCGCTCTACTATCGAAAGGGTGCTCGTGAGGGCAAACGCTACACCGTGGACGAGATATTCTACGACTACAGCAACGACCGTTGCAACGTCCGCCAGCATCGTCAGCACGGCAATGGCACTCATTCATGGCTGAAGAAGTCGTACGAGGACTGCATCTACGATATGCTGAACATGTTCATTCGCGCCCGTTCGTTCGATCCGACTGGCTGGAAGAAGGGCCACGTCGTTAATTTCCCGATTGCCGATGGCAATGGTCGCACACCCGCACAGATCAAGTTTCAAGGCAAACAGACGGTGAAAGGCGACAACGGCGTGAAGTATCGCTGCCTGCAACTGTCATATCTGGAATTGGAAGACGGCAAATATAAGCGCATTGTCGATTTCTATGTGACCGACGACCAGAACCATATTCCCGTCCGACTGGACATGTTCCTGCGTTTCGGATCGGCCAAAGCCTTCGTCGTAGGCATCAAAGGCGAGCGCAATCCCATCACTTCAATCGTGAAATAAGGATGCCACACGATGCATATCCACTACTGTTGAAAACTCTGTGGATAACTTGTGGAAAAGCTGTTCATAATCAAACAACAAACCAACCCAATGGAAAAAAATGTGGAAAATCAATGAAAACTTCGCGTTTATGCATCACTTTTCCACAGAAAGAGGACGAAAAAAGTTATAAAATTATTAAATTTGCACCAAAATAGCATTGTGTGGAAAACTGCTGAAGTATGCTGAAAGTCAGCGAAATGGCATCAACACAAGTTGTGGAAAACTGCTTTCAAGACGTGGAAAAACAAATATGCAAGCTTTTAAGCGAAAAGTTTTCAACTTATCAACGCTACATCATCCTCATATAAGTTTTCTTTTAGAATAAAAAAATAAAGAGTATATAATAATATGGTGTTGAAAAACGAATGGAAAGTGCAAGGCTTCATCGATGAGCCTGCCCAGGAAGGCATTGACCTCAAGGCTGAAATACGCCGTCTATGCAGTGAGAAGAACGCAGTATTGCTGGCCCATTACTATACGATAGGCGATGTTCAGGAGGTGGCAGACTTCATTGGCGACTCGCTGGCACTGGCACGTAAGGCGGCTGAAACACAGGCTGACGTAATCGTTATGTGTGGTGTACACTTCATGGCTGAGACCTGTAAGCTGCTTTCACCGCAGAAACTGGTGCTCTGTCCGGACCTGAACGCTGGTTGCTCGCTGGCCGATTCGTGTCGTGCCGAGGACCTTCAGAAGATGAAAGAGGAGCATCCCGACCATTTGGTGGTGAGCTACGTCAACACAACGGCTGCCGTCAAGGCATTGACGGATGTGGTTGTGACGAGCGGAAATGCCAAGAAGGTGGTGGATCAGTTGCCGAAGGATGCGAAAATCATCTTCGGTCCCGATCGTAACTTGGGTGCCTACATCAATTCAGTGACAGGTCGCGACATGCTGTTGTGGCCGGGTGGTTGCCATGTTCACCAGCGTTTCTCTGTCGAAGGCATCGCAGAACTGAAACGGGAACATCCCGATGCCGTCGTGATGGCACACCTGGAGTGCAAAGGTCCTGTGCTTGCATTGGCCGATGTGAAAGGTTCAACAGCCGTGATGCTGCGCTATGCACAGGAACACCCAGAGCAAGAGTTCATCGTAGCCACTGAGGCAGGCATTCTGCACGAGATGCAACGCACGTGTCCCGATACCGTTTTCTATCCCGTTCCGCCTGAAATCAGCGAAGGTTCCATTGGTTGCCATTGCAACGAGTGTGAGTTTATGAAGATGAACACGCTGCTGAAAATCTACAACGCATTGCGTTACGAGTGGCCTAGCGTTGAGGTTGATCCCGAAATTGCACCGAAAGCCGTGAAGTCCATCCAGCGTATGCTGGAACTCAGCTAAGTTTTTTCATCCATAAGAGACAGTCATCACGTTATATTTACAGCAGTCGTGTGCGGTAAATATAACGTGTAATGACAGTAGTGATGATGACCACTGCAAGAAAAGCTATGAGCAGCGTCAGCGGCTGATAGGCAATGCCGTTGCGAATCATCACTTGCGACACCATGAACGGCACACCTCCGCAGAAGAAATAATAAACCAGGCTGTGACGACCGACCCATTCCACAGGCGCACATGAAGGAAGATACTGGCTGATGGCGCAGAATAGCAACGTACTCATGGTTAGTATCAGGATGAAAAGCAGCAGTGGCGTAGCGTTGAGCGGGCCGAACAGCATCTGAAAACCACTGTTCCAAACATAGTATTTCAGTGCTATCCAAAGCAATAGCAGTGGCAATAGGTAGTACCAGTGGCTCAGTTGGCGGAACACAACGGGGTAGCGGTGGCACGTATAGCCCAGAAATAGGAAGAAAACGGCCAGAAGTGCCTCGTTGATATGCCAGAAATTGAACTCGTTGAAGGCTATGATCGAGTGATCAGCATTACTGAAACAGGCAGCAGCTACCACCGATAACAAGGTTAGAATGGTCAGTGGCAGCATCTTTTCACGCGTGATCCAGAGGAAGAAGATGAACAGTAGTTGCGCCATGACGAGTGCCGTGATGAACCACGATGCCTCACCCATGAGTATAGGCTGAAGCATTTCCACGAAATCAAGGTCTTTATGGTGTGCCAATGACTTAGGAAGGGCGAAGCAGAGCATGAACATGAAGTAGGGAACGACCAGATGTCGCCACAAAGAATGTAGTTTCTGCCTCGGCTCGAAGCCCCACCGACGATAGAAAAAGTAACCAGACAGAAAGAAAAACACCGCCAGTGCATCGGCCACATAGAGTATATATGGTGTCTGTTCGTGGCCAATGTAATAGACCTCTGTATGGAACCACAAGATGGCAAGCATACAGAGACCTCGTAACAGGTCGGCCCAATAGACGCGCGATGAGGTCGACGACCTATTTGACAATGATTTTCTTCCCATTGATGATGTAGAAACCTTTGCTTAATGGGTGATCTTTAGGCGAAATCACTCTTATTTCAGCCGTTATCGACGGCACAGAGCAACGAAATGAGCAGGTAGTAGTCAATGACCGCAGGCACATTAAATCGTTCAACCACGGCGTTTCTAAAGGCCTTGTCGCTGTTGTTCACGACAAAGCCAATGGCATCATCTGACGATGGCTATCTTACAGACGGTTCCTTTCTCGCCATCAGCCGTGGCAGTCTGCACCATATAGACGCCCGAAGCTACGCGTTTTCCGTTTCTTTGGTCACAGCCGTCCCACGTGAAGGTACCTCCGTTGGAGCGACCTTCAGCAACAAGAGTGCCATTGGCCGTCACTATCTTCACATCGGCATTGTATGTAAGTCCCGTCACGGTGATAAGTCCTGTGTAATCGGGGCGTACAGGATTGGGATAGGCATAGACGTTGTCCTTCGTCATCTTTTCTGAGACGGCACTGGCATCGCTCATGAACGAGCAAAGGCCGCGATCGGTGCCGAAGAACACTTCGCCCGTCTTGTCGTTGATAGCGATGGCTTGCAGCGTGTTGCTCAACAGCGGTGAGTTCTCAGCCGTGAAGTGGTGTATCTGTGTGATATTGTCTGCGCCCATCAGGTAGACGCCATTCTCTTTGGTAATGAACCACTTCCGATTGCCTCCATCTACGGCGATACCCGATATGTCGACGCCGCTGAGCAGGTAGTCGGCGTAGTTAGTACCATCGTTACGCGGCACCTTAACCTGTATAAATTCGGGGTTATCCTCATTGATGTCCTCGGCCTTCAGCATGAGTGGACCCACGTTGGTGCCAATCCAGATATTGCCTTCCAGGTCTTCGGCCACGCATTGCACGGTGTTCACCTCCACACGTGTGCCGTCTTCATTGATGAAGTAGGTAAAAGTGTGCAGTTTTTCGGTATTGATGTTGTACCAAATCAGTGCCGTATTGATCCAATGGTTATTGCAGAACCACAGTAAACCTCGACTATCGAACATCAGGTCTTGCAGATAGCCCATCGTACGCTCATCGTCCATCATGAGTTCGTCGCTGTAGATTTCCTTCCAGGTGCCGTCCTTACGAAGAACGATGATGGGTGCTTTCTTCGACTGGCTGTGTACTGTCCACAGATTGCCTTCTTTGTCGAACAAAATGCTTTGCACCAGAACATAGTTGGGATTGTTGTCGGGAATAGCTGAGCCGTATGGGCTGTTTTTGAGGCCCCAGTAGTTGGCGAAAACACCATTTTTGAACTCGTAAAGACCTGTCTTACCAGCCGAGAAGACGCGTGTTGGGTCTGTGGGGTCGATGTCGAGCGTCGTCATATCTTCGAAATGGACGCCGGTAATGCTTTCCAGTGAGTCCTGATAGATGATCCACTGGTCGTTGTCGAGCACTTGCACGACACCCATGTTTTGTCTTTCCATGCCAAACTCAAAGCCACCGCTGGTGGTATAGAGTCGGTCGTTGGCGTATTTCAGGAATCCGAAGTTGTTATAGCGTGGCCCATCGGTGGACAACGTGCGCAGTTGGCCAATGTATTGGTCCCACACCGACGTATCTTTGTTGAAGATATTGGCTGGATAACTGGTGGTCAGGCTCCAGTTTTTGGTATCGATGAGGTTGTTGTTCATCTGTGCCTGATAGACGCCATTATTGGTTTTGGCATAGATAGTGTTACCACTGATGGCCACTTGCGTGACGTTTACGTTCAGCTGATAGGTGTCACTGAACTCGGCTTTGTTCATATTCACCTTCACAACGCCCAGTCCTGTGGCAAGGTAGGCATACTGATCGTAAATGTAGATGCTGTTGATGGTCTTGTCAGCGATGGTCGCCTTATGGTAATACTCCGACATATTCATCGTGTTACCATTTGCTTCCAATAGGTCGATGTTATTGTTTTGGTAGGCGATGAGCAGTTTCTTCACCTTGTTGTTCCATGCTATATGCTTGATGCTGCAGTCGTTCAGCACGTCCATCTTACTGAATGTCTGGATGCTATTGTCAACAGTATTATAGGCAAAGAGATTGTTGCTGGCCAGTACATAGAGCACGTCGCCACCCTTTTCAATTTCAGTGATGTTATGATAGGACAGGTAGGCCTTCCACGAACCTATGGAACCCGCCCTGCAAGGCAACACGACAGCATAGCAACATGCCAGCAAGGCAATGCTGAAAACAGTCCTTTTCAAGAGATATAGATGTCTGATCATGTTTCTTTCCTTATAGTCCTCGTTAGTTGTGTTACCTTTTTGAGTGTGCTATTGCAGCAGGAAGTCGGCCAGTTTCCTGACGGCGCGGGCACGGTGCGAGATGCTATTCTTCACGTCCATGCCCAGTTCGGCAAACGAAAGGTCGTAGCCGTCGGGCACAAAGATGGGGTCATAGCCGAATCCCTCACTGCCTTTCTTCTCGCGGGCAATGTGTCCTTCGACGATTCCGTCAAAGATTTCCTCTCTCCACTTGCCGTTTTCCTCTAACAATAACGCAATGACGGTGCGAAATCGTGCACGACGATTGTTATTATTTCCTAATTTTAGCAATAATTTTCGCATATTGGCCTCGCTGTCGTGGTCGGTTCCTTCGGCATAGCGGGCACTGTGCACACCTGGCTCACCGCCCAACGCATCCACTTCCAGGCCTGTGTCGTCGGCAAAGCAGCTCACGTGATAGTGGTCGACGATGTATTGCGCCTTCTGCAGGGCGTTTTCCTGCAGCGTGTCGTGGTCTTCAGGAATCTCTTCGTGGCAACCAATGTCGGCAAGCGACAAAATTTGGAAGTCATTGCCCAGTATCTGCCGGATTTCGTCCAGCTTATGCTGGTTGTTCGTTGCGAAAACGATTCTCTTCATCATAGCTTTATTACCTATTTCCTTTAACCTATTACCTATAATCTTTAACCTATTACCTATAACCTTTAACCTATTACCTATCAATCCTCCTTGCTCTGCGTCTTCACCTTAATGGTATCGAAGCCCTCACCATAGACACCGATAACGGCACTCTGCGAGACGAAAGCGTTCGGGTCGATGGTTTTGATGATTCGGAATATCATAGAGCTCTCGTTTTTCTTTGCCAGGATGCAGAGAACCTTTCGTTCCTGACCTGTGTACCAGCCATGTCCATCGAGAATAGTGACGCCATGTTCCATCTTCGTGCCTATCTCGTAGGCTATTTCCTGGTATTTCTTTGAGAAAATGAGGAACTGTACCGACGAGCGACGACGGTTATAGATGTAGTCGAGCATGTAGTTTTCGATGACCATGGTGCAGAAACCGAACACCACCATATAGCCTCGTTGCAGCATCGTGCCGAATTGGGGGATGAAAAGACATGATCCGATGATGACGAAGTCGAGCAATAGCAACACCGTGCCCAGCGACATGTTGTAGAACTTGTTCACGGAAGCGGCAATGATGTCAGATCCACCCGTAGAGCCATTGTTTACGAAGACAATACCCAAGGCCGAGCCCGTCATCATACAGCCTATGACCAGCGACATGAAGTCCTGACCTTCGCCAAGTATCTTCACCATTTTTCCAGCGTCGTCGTGTGGGACTAGTTCCTTCATGAACCAAAGCAGGAAAGTCAGCATGAAGATGGCGTAGATGGTCTTCATCAAGAACTTAGCACCCAGGATGCGGAGTGCCATGATGAGCAATGCCGCATTGACGAGGAAATAGGTGTACTGGTTAGGTATCTGTGTGGCATACTGAACGATGGCAGCCACACCGGCAACGCCTCCCGTGACGATTTCGTAAGGCATCAGGAAGAAGGTGAAACCGAAAGCATAGAGGATGAGGCCAAAGGTTATACCTGCGTAATCCCTGGCCTCGCTCCACATAAGTTTCTTATCAATTGTCATGGCATAGAATAGTTGAGAGTTTAGAGTTGACAGTTGAGAGTCATGAGTCTATTTGATGACGATGTTCACCATGCGTTTCGGTACGATGATGACCTTCACTACCTGCTTGCCCTCCATATATTTCTGAGCGCGTTCGTCGCCCATCACGGCTGCTTGGATAGTGGCGTTGTCGGCATCGGCGGCAAACTCCATGTCAAAACGTGTCTTACCGTTGAAGGCAACGCCCAGGCGGACGGTGTTCTCCACGAGGTATTCCTCGTTCCACTCAGGCCACTGTGCATCGCAAACCGATCCTTCGCCACCCAGCATCTGCCAGAGTTCCTCGGCAATGTGTGGTGCAAACGGGGCGATAAGTACGCTCAGCGTACGCATGATGCTGCGGTTTCGGCACTTCAACTGCGACAGTTCGTTGACGCAAATCATGAAGGCCGAGATGGAAGTGTTATAGGAGAATACCTCAATGTCCTGCGACACCTTCTTGATGAGCTTGTGCAGCGCCTTCAACTCAGCAGGCGAGGCTGTTGCGTTTGTTGCGATGGAATCGCAACATACAGAACTGCAGAGGTTCCAGAACTTCTTCAGGAAGCGGTGGCAGCCGTCGATGCCGTTCGTATCCCAAGGTTTCGACTGCTCAACGGGGCCGAGGAACATCTCGTAGAGGCGCAATGTGTCGGCACCGTAGCGCTCAACGATCATATCGGGGTTCACGACGTTGAACATCGACTTCGACATCTTCTCGATAGCCCATCCACAGACATATTTGTCGTTCTCCAGCACAAATTCGGCATCCTGATATTCAGGGCGCCAGGCCTTGAAAGCTTCCAGATCGAGCACGTCTGCCGACACGATGTTTACGTCAACGTGAATAGGAGTGTAGTCGCCGTCGGCAGCAGGACGCTGCTTCATGATATTATAGCTGACGAATACCGGATGGCCGGCCTCTTCGCTGGCTTTGTTGTCGCGATAGACGAAGTTCGAACGACCTTGTATCATGCCTTGGTTGACCAGTTTCTTGAAGGGTTCCTCCACCTTGCTCACGCCGAGGTCATAGAGGAACTTGTTCCAATAGCGTGAGTAGATGAGGTGACCGGTAGCATGTTCGGAGCCGCCCACATAGAGATCGACGTTCTGCCAGTACGTGGCAGCCTCTTCAGAGAGCAGGGCTGTCGTGTTGTGGGGATCCATATAGCGCAGGTAATAGGCGCTGGAGCCTGCAAAACCAGGCATGGTGCAGAGTTCAAGCGGGAAGACGGTCACGTTGTCAATCAGGTTTTTGTCGACCACCTGACGGTTTTCTTCATCCCAAGCCCAGCGTTGTGCATTGCCAAGGGGCGGTTCGCCGGTGGCAGTGGGCTGATAGGTCTCCACCTCGGGCAACTCCAGGGGCAGACACTCTTCGGGTAACATGTAGGGCATGCCGTCTTTGTAATAGACAGGGAACGGTTCTCCCCAGTAGCGCTGGCGCGAGAAAATGGCGTCACGCAGGCGGTAGTTCACCTTGACACGGCCAAGTCCCTTCTCGGTGACATACTTTTTCGTGGCAGCAATGGCCTCTTTCACGGTAAGACCGTTCAGCGAGAACTCGCCATTCGATGAGTTTGTCATGATGCCTTCCTTGGCATCGAAGCTCTCTTCCGATATGTCGGCACCTTCGATGAGCGGGATGATGGGCAGATCGAAGTGCTTGGCGAAGGCATAGTCGCGTGAGTCGTGGGCAGGCACGGCCATAATGGCACCGGTACCATAGCCAGCCAGCACGTATTCGGCAATCCAGATGGGTATTTCCTTGCCTGTCAGCGGGTTGATGGCATAGCTTCCCGAGAACACACCAGTCACGCGGTGATCCATCTGACGCTCGCGCTCGGTGCGTTTCTTCACGTAGGCGAGGTATTCGTCAACTGCCTGCTTCTGATCGGGAGTTGTCAGCTGCTGAACGAGTTCACTTTCAGGAGCCAGCACCATGAATGTCACACCGAAAATGGTATCGGCACGAGTGGTGAAGATGGTGAACGACAGGTCGCTATTGGCCACTTTGAACTGCATCTCGGTACCTTCCGAGCGGCCAATCCAGTTGCGCTGGGTTTCCTTCAGCGACTCTGTCCAGTCAATGGTGTCGAGTCCGTCGAGCAAACGCTGTGCATAGGCACTCACACGAAGGCACCACTGACGCATCTTCTTCTGAACGACGGGGTAACCGCCACGTACCGAGACGCCATCGACCACTTCGTCGTTGGCCAACACGGTGCCCAGCTCCTGGCACCAGTTCACCATCGTCTCGCCAAGGTAGGCCAAACGGTAGTTCATGAGCACCTCCTGCTTCTTCTGTTCGGAGTAGTTGTTCCACTCATCGGCCGTGAACGAGAGTTCTTCCGACTGGGCTACGTCGAGTCCTTCAGTGCCTTTTTCGGCGAAATGGCCAATCAGCAGTTCAATAGGCTGTGCCTTTTGACAGCGATTACAGTAGAACGAATTGAACATCTTTTGGAATGCCCACTGCGTCCAATGGTAGTAACCGGGCTCACAGGTGCGCACTTCGCGGCTCCAGTCGAACGAAAAGCCTATCTTATCCAGCTGTTGGCGATAGCGATTGATGTTCTCTTCGGTGGTGATGGCAGGATGCTGACCTGTCTGAATGGCATATTGCTCGGCAGGAAGTCCATAGGCATCGTAGCCCATCGGGTTCAGCACGTTGAAGCCTTTCAGTCGCTTGTAGCGTGCATAGATATCGCTGGCGATGTATCCCAGCGGATGACCCACATGCAAACCGGCACCGCTGGGGTAGGGGAACATGTTGAGTACGTAGAATTTCTGCTTGGTTTTGTCTTCCGTGACGCGATAGGTATGTTGTTCAACCCAGCGCTGTTGCCACTTCTTCTCAATCTCTCTGAAATTATAGTCCATACGTTTTTTAAGAAAGTTTTATGGTTGATTTTTTCAATTTCCGTGCAAAGATACAAAAAAAACGGCACACACCTTATTATAAAGGCAGTTTTTTCTATTTTCGAGTGTTCATAATGGCTTTTGCAACTCGCAAATCCCACCCATTTACATGCATCTGGCAGTTTTTCTACAAGGCTTATACGGTGTCGCTAAACCTGTGCTTTCACCCTTCTAAACCTATGCTTTTGCCCCTCTAAACCTATGCGTTCGTCCCTCTAAACCAGTGCTTTCGCTCAACAAAACCAGTGCTTTATTTCTATTAAACCTATTTTTTTGGCGATGAATGGCATTATTCTGTTTTTTTTTCCTAACTTTGCAGCGTGGTGTGCACGTGTGTGAACATCATTAAAGAATGTGGAAATAAGAATAATCAAACTTAAAAGCAGAAACACTATGAAGAAAACCCTGTTCGCAGCAGCCATGATGCTGTTGGGCATTGCACTCGAAGTGGGTGCGCAACTGCCACAAGTAACCCTCAAAGACATCAACGGAAAGACCGTACGAACCGATACTTTGAACAATGGAGGCAAGCCCATGATCATCTCGTTCTTTGCCACTTGGTGCAAGCCATGCAATCGCGAACTCACCGCAATCAGCGAGGTGTACGACGAATGGCAGGAGGAAACTGGCGTGAAAGTGGTGGCTATCAGCATCGACCAGGCACAGAACATCAACAAAGTGAAACCCCTCGTCGACCAGCACGAGTGGCCTTACGAGACGGTCTTGCTGGATCCTAACAGCGAACTGAAGCGCCAGCTGGGCATACAGATGATTCCCTACGTCCTGATTGTCGATGGCGAGGGTAAAATCGTATACAAGCACAACGGCTATACCGAGGGTGCTGAGGAAGAACTCATAGAGAAAGTCAGGGAACTGGTAGCAGCTGAATAAGAAAACGTAACCGTATGAGAAAGACAACATGGATTGCTGCGCTCGCCGTGCTGACGGTAACTGCCGCCAATGCACAGAGTGACAACAAGGTAGTGGTGACGGGAAGCATCCAAAGCGACATCCTTATTCCGCAAGACGACGAGAAAATTGGTACCGAACACACCAGTGACTGGGCGCTGACCAATTCCTATGCCGACGTAAGCCTGCAGAGTAAGTACATCGACGCAGGTGCCCGCTTCGAGTTTCTGGAGCATCCGCTGCCTGGATTCGAGAAGGATTTCAAGGGTTGGGGTGTGCCTAACGTCTACGTGAAGTTGAAGCGCGCCACCGAAAAGAGCCAGGCCGAACTGACGTTGGGTAACTTCTACGAGCAGTTTGGATCGGGTTTCATCCTGCGTACCTACGAAGAGCGCTCGCTGGGCATCGACAACTCGCTGCTCGGTGGCCGCATCATGTGGCAACCCATCCACGGACTGACCTTGAAAGGTGTCAGTGGCGTGCAGCGTCGCTATTGGGACCTGAACAAAGCGTGGATCAATGGCGCCGACGTTGAACTGAATGTCGACCAGTGGATCAAGGCGATGGCCGAGGGAAACACCTACCTGACGCTCGGAGCATCGGTGGTTAACAAACACGAGAATGCTGAACACGACGACGTCTTCGCATCGCCCATCTACAAACTGAACCTGCCTGAGAACGTCAATGCATGGGACGTGCGTGCCAACCTGTCGCACGGTGGTTTCAGCATGCTGGCTGAGTATGCCCAGAAGACGCAGGACCCGTCGTTCGATAATGGCTATATCTATCGCAAAGGCTACGTGGCCATGCTCAGCAGTTCCTATTCGAAGCGCGGACTCAGCCTCTTGCTGCAGGCAAAGCGCTCGGACAACATGTCGTTCCGCTCGCGTCGCTCCATGAATGGCACGTCGTCGTTCCTGAACCACCTGCCCGCCTTCACCATGGACCACACCTATACGCTGGCCGCCCTTTATCCTTATGCCACGCATCCTGAGGGTGAGTGGGCCTATCAGGCTGAGTTGGGCTACGTGTTCAAGAAGAAGACATTCCTTGGTGGTAAATATGGCACGAGCGTGAAGGTGAACTTCTCGCACGTACATGCCATCGACCAGTCGCCACGTGCCACAGAGGTGAGCCCAGGTCACTTCCTTACGGATGCCGGAAGCAACGGCTACGGATCGTCGTTCTGGAAGTGGGGCGACGAAACCTACTATCAGGACTTGAACGTACAGATTGATAAGCGACTCTCTCGCGACTTCAAACTCTTCCTGATGTACATGAACCAGCGCTACAACAAGACGATTGTCGAGGGCGAAGGTGGCATGATCAACTCCAACATCTTCATCGCTGAAGGTAAGTACAAGATGAGTCGCAAACTCACGCTGCGCGGTGAGCTGCAGTATCTCACCACGAAGCAGGACGAAGGCGACTGGGCTTTCGCATTGCTCGAACTCTCATGGCTGCCCAATTGGATGTTTACCGTCTCCGACGAGTGGAACTGTGGCGAGACCAACCTGCACTATTACCAGGGCTTGGTGACGTTCAACTACAAGTCGCACCGCATCCAGGCAGGCTACGGACGTACTCGTGCCGGCTACAACTGCTCAGGTGGCGTCTGCAGATATGTGCCTGCCCAGAAGGGTTTCACCATTTCGTATAACTATAATTTCTAATGGGGCGTCCCTATATTTGAACAATGAATATGAAAAAGATATTTGTTTTTGCACTCATAGCAATCATGGGGACAGCTTGCTCCCATATCGACGAAGACGAACGCCTCATTTACGTGAAGCCTGCCGACGTGGCACGCGCCGTACTCATTGAGGACTTCACCGGACAGCGCTGCATTAACTGTCCTGCCGCTACCGATGTCATCCATCAACTGCAAGAAGCCTATGGCGACGACAAGATCATTGCCGTGGCTATTCATAGCGGACCCTTTGCCCATCGCTCCACGTTGACAAGTCCTTTCATCAGCGACCTCGGCACAGAGCAGGGCGATGACTACTTCAATCATTGGAACATCGAGGGCCAGCCTGGCGTGAAGATCAACCGCGGCGCACCTATCTACGACCCGTCGCAGTATGCTTCCGCCGTGAGCAAAGAGATGCAGAAGAATGCACCCGTAGCCATCGAGAATATATACGGCCAGTCGAACGGTGCCGGCCAGATGACTTTCAATATTGTCTTGGGCATGGCCACGGCTGACATCATTGGCAAGCTGCAGGTTTGGATAGTCGAAGACGGTATCAACAGCGAGGGTGGCAACCGCCTCTACACGCAGTTCTTCCCCAATAACGTCACCGACGTGAACTACGTCCATAACCATGTGTTCCGCGCAAGCATCACCAACGACCCCTATGGCGATGACGTCAAACTGAAGTTAGGACAGCAATTGCCAGCCATATCCTATCAGGCAAAGCTCGCAGAGGGCTGGAAAAAGGAGAATCTCTCGCTGGTTGTGTTCATCTGGAACGAGGCTGAAGGTGTCCTGCAGGTCGCCCGTCGTGCCTTCAAAGACTTCGATGAGCCCACCCCACTCTAAGCTATTGGGGTGGCGCTCGTCGCCTTTACATCCGATAATCAATAACAATTAAAACAATAACGCTTATGAAGAAAATTTTTACACTTGTTTTTATGGCACTCATGACGTCCTTTGCCTTTGCTCAGAACGCCAAGGAGGTGCTGCAGTTCGTCGATAAAGATGGCAATGTCGTGCCTGATGGTTCGGTGGTGAACATCACTGAGGGCGAAGAAGACTTCTGGGGCGACTTGATGTTCCCCACAGGTCTATACGTGACGAACAGCTATGACGAGGATCTTGACCTGCGTGTCGATTACAATGTCACGTCGTTGCCCAACGGATCGTTCCAGATTTGCTTCCCCATGAGCTGTATGTATGCCAATGCAACAGGTTCTTATAAGACCAATTCTGGCTCAATGAAGGCTGGCGAAAAGAGGGATTTGCAGGCCGAATGGATTCCCAAAAAGGATGCTTATGGCACCTGCAGCGTTGAGCTGCAGCTCGTCCTGACCAAGGGTTTGGGTTCGAAGGGTCCGAAAATCACAGTCAACATGATCTACAGCGACCCCGCATCGGTCAACAATCTCAATGGCGAGCAGGCCACTGAGGTGGCTCGCTACAATGCTGCCGGCCAGCGCATCGATGCCAGTCAGCGCGGTCTCCACATCGTGAAGCTCAGCAATGGCAAGACGAAGAAGGTGATGCAGAAGTAGGAAAGACTTCAAATAGAATCGCTTTATCTTATTTATAAAACATTCATTGATAGAAAGTATGATGAAAAAACTACTCTCTTTCGTTATTGCCACGATGCTGGCAACAACTGTTAGTGCTCAAATGTTCAAGGATGCTCCTGCTGGAGCATTGCAAAAGAATGCAGTAAAGGAACTCGTCGGCAAGCAAAAGAAGTCGCCTGCCAAAGTGATGGCAGCCACGAATGCTCTCATCATGGGTAACTATACGAGTGACGAAGTGGCTACGTCAAATGAAGGATTAGGTCTTACAGGCTATCCTGGCACACTCGGTGCTGCTACTTACATTCCTATTGAAGTGGTGAAGAACTTCGATAGTGGTAAAGTGGTGAAGATGCGCGTCGGACTGGCTAATACCGCTGCCATCACCCGTATTTTCATTCTCCCTGTTACCAATAGTGGCATTGGCGAACCTATCCTTTCACAGGATGTGAATGCTAATGCAGCCGGATGGAACGAGTTCGACATTGAGAGCCCCGTCACGCTCGACTTCGCGGGCGTTTCTGCTCTCCTCATGGGCTTCGACTATACACAGACGAACACTCAGGGCAATGAGTCGTATCCTCTTTCCATGGTCAACGTAGGCGAACTTCAGAATGTCTACATGTATGGTAACCTGGGCCAGGGCGAGGGTTGGTATAACCTTGGCAACAGCTATGGCAACCTCAGCGTGCAGGCTTACGTCGAAAGCGACAACTTCCCCGAAACAAATATCGTCATCGACGGCATTACAGCACCTAAGTTTGTAAGTGCCGACAAACCATTGGCTTATGAGGTGAATCTTCACAACTTTGGAACGAAAGACATTGAGACGTTCTCGCTTGACTTTGCCATTGATAAAACCAAGGTCATCACGAAGGACTTCACTCAGACACTGGGTGCCAGCCCCGTTACTCTGACGGGTGAAATTGAGGCTTCGCTCATCAAAGGCCTTGCATATGGTAATCATACGCTCTCGGTTTCAGTGAACACTGTCAACGGTGCTGTTCCTACCGAGAACCTCGACGACGATAAGGCTGAGACCACGTTCTACTTCTACAATGAGAACGACGTTGTTGACCGCCAGAAGTACCTCATCGAGGAACTTACGTCGCACTCTTGCACCTACTGCCCCTATGGCGCTACGCTTATGGAGAAGATGACCGAGAAGTACAACGATGTTGCAGTTGTTTGCATCCATGGTAACCAAAACCGTCAGGATCCCTGGAACACCAGTGAATGTGAAGCTCTTAACACCCTGCTCAACCTGAGTTCATGGCCTTCTGGTGCACTGAACCGTATCTACGACAATGAGGGTGGTGACATCACCCGTGGCTTCGGCTACTATCCGCAGTATGCCGACCAGGTTTCTGAAATGTTCTATGGGATTTTGAAGGAGGAAAGCCTTCCTTCTTTTGCTACGGTCAATATCGAAGCTACAGCTACTGACGGCAACCTCGCCATTACGGTAAACGGTGGTGGTAGTGAGTTGGCTTCCAGCTATCTGAACGATGCTTCGCTGACAGTTTATGTGGTCGAAGACGGCATCGTAGGTCAGCAGTTGAACCTTGGTACATGGGTGAACAACTATACGCATAACCACGTGCTGCGTGACCTTGTCACGAAAGTAGTAGGCGATGGTATCAACTGGACCGATGGTGGAAAGTACGAGAACACCTACACGGTGACTCTTGGCAGCGACTGGGTTGTTGAGAATCTGAAGGTTGTTGCCTTCATCAGCCAAAAGCCCACCAGCGCAACGTCGCCCGACCTGAAGAACATGGCTATCTACAATGCCAACGAGGTGCAAGTTACCGATGCTACTGGCATCCGCGGCATCAACAATGTCGTTGAGTCAGCTGCCGACAGTTACTTCACGGTTGATGGTCGCCAAGTCAGTCAGCCCCAGCGTGGTCTGAACATCGTGCGCATGGCCGATGGCAATACTGTTAAGGTACTGGTGAAGTAAGATCATTTAAGTGTTCAAATAAAAAGAAGTCAAGGAGTCAAGGCTTTTGTCTTGAACTCCTTACTTCTTTACCTCCCATTACCTCCTCAACTCTTAAATAAAACAACTCCGATGGCTACAAAAGAAAAAGGCTTGACGCCGATGATGAAGCAGTTCTTCGCGTTCAAGGCGAAATATCCCGATGCGGTACTGCTGTTTCGTTGCGGCGACTTCTATGAAACCTATGGCGAGGACGCTGTCGTTGCCGCCCGAATCCTGGGCATCACGCTCACGCGGCGCAACAATGGCGGCAACACCGGCGACACAGAGATGGCCGGTTTCCCTTACCATGCCCTTGACACCTATCTGCCCAAGCTCATCAGGGCAGGCCGTCGCGTAGCCATTTGCGATCAGTTGGAGGACCCGAAACTGACGAAGACGCTCGTCAAACGTGGCGTTACTGAATTGGTAACGCCAGGTGTGGCCATGGGCGACAACGTCTTGAACTACAAGGAGAACAACTTCCTGGCTGCCGTCCACTTCGGAAAGTCGACCTGTGGCGTTGCTTTCCTTGATATTTCAACGGGTGAATTTCTCACGGGTGAGGGACCTTATGACCATGTAGAGAAGCTACTCGGCAATTTCCAGCCGAAAGAGGTGCTCTACTGCCGTGAACGAAAGGCCGACTTCGAGCGTTATTTCGGCACAAAGTATTGTGTTTTCGAACTCGAAGAGTGGGTGTTCACCGAACAAACCGCCCGCCAGAAACTGCTGAAGCACTTCGGAACCAAGTCGCTGAAGGGCTTTGGCGTTGACCATCTACACAATGGCGTCGTGGCTTCAGGTGCCATCATGCAGTATCTGGAGCTGACTCAGCACACGTCGGTCGGCCACATCACCCACCTGCAGCGCATCGAGGAAGACCGCTACGTGCGCCTCGACAAGTTCACAGTTCGCTCTCTGGAACTGCTGGAGCCTATGCAGGACGACGGGCAGTCGCTGCTGTCGGTCATCGACCGCACCACCACACCGATGGCTGGCCGCCTCTTGCGTCGTTGGCTCATGTTCCCGCTGAAGGAAGTCAAGGCCATCAACCAGCGACTCGACGTGGTGGAGTATTTCTTCCGCGTGCCTTCGTTCCGCTATCTGGTTGAAGAGCAGCTCTCGCGCATTGGCGACCTCGAGCGCATCATCTCGAAAGTGGCCGTGGGGCGTGTCTCTCCGCGCGAAGTCGTACAACTGAAGAACGCCCTCATGGCCATCGAGCCCATCAAGAGGAGCTTGATGCCTACTTCCATTCCCTCTTCAGGTGAGGGTGGGGCCGATGCTTCTGCCAACGGGCTTCCTCCCTCGCTTGCTCTCATGGGCGAGCGGCTGAGTCTTTGCGAGGAGTTGCGCGACCGCATAAGTAGTGAACTGCAGCCCGATCCGCCTCAGTTGGTCAACAAGGGCAACGTGATTGCTGCCGGATACTCCAAAGAACTCGACGAATTGCGCAACATTTCGAGCAACGGGCGCAACTACCTGCTACAGATTCAGGAGCGCGAGGTGGAGAAAACGGGCATCTCGTCGTTGAAGATTGGCTATAACAACGTGTTCGGCTATTATCTTGAGGTGCGCAACACCTATAAGGACCGTGTGCCTGAGGACTGGATACGCAAGCAGACGCTGGCTCAGGCCGAGCGCTACATCACGCCTGAACTGAAGGAGTACGAGGAGAAGATTCTGGGAGCCGACGAGCGCATCCTGGCACTTGAGGAACGTCTCTTCTCGGAATTGGTTCGCGACATGCAACAGTACATCCCGCAGATACAGACCAATGCTGCTGTCGTGGCACAGCTCGACTGCCTGCTGTCCTTTGCCCGTACTGCCGAGGAGAACCGTTATGTGCGGCCAGTCCTCGACGAATCGCAGGTGCTCGACATTCGTCAGGGGCGTCACCCTGTCATTGAGCAGCAACTGCCGTTGGGCGAACACTACGTGCCGAACGACGTGATGCTCGACACGGAGCACCAGCAGATCATCATCATCACGGGTCCCAACATGGCGGGTAAGTCGGCCTTGCTGCGCCAGACGGCTCTCATCACGCTCATGGCACAGGTCGGTAGCTACGTGCCTGCCGAGAGTGCGCGCATAGGTCTGGTCGACAAGATCTTCACCCGCGTCGGGGCCAGCGACAACATCTCGCTTGGCGAGTCGACGTTCATGGTCGAGATGACGGAGGCGGCTAATATATTAAATAATGTGACGCCGCGCTCACTGGTACTGTTCGACGAGTTGGGCCGTGGAACGTCCACCTACGATGGCATCTCCATTGCTTGGGCCATCGTGGAGTATCTGCACGAACACCCGAAGGCACAGGCTCGTACGCTCTTTGCCACTCACTACCATGAGCTGAACGAAATGGAGCGCTCGTTCAAGCGCATCAAGAACTTCAACGTGTCGGTGCGCGAGGTCGATGGCAAGGTCATCTTCCTGCGCAAACTGGAACCAGGCGGTTCGGAGCATTCGTTCGGAATTCATGTGGCCGACATTGCCGGCATGCCGAAGTCAATCGTGAAGCGAGCCAATGTCATCCTGAAGCAACTCGAGGACAACAACAGCGGCGGCAGCGCCGTCAGGAAGGCCCCAGCCAGTGCCATCGGCCAGAGCCGCGAGGGCATGCAGCTGTCGTTCTTCCAGCTCGACGACCCCGTGCTCATGCAGATACGCGACGAAATCCTTGGTCTCGACATTAACAACCTGACACCCGTCGAAGCCCTGAACAAGCTCAATGATATCAAAAAAATAGTCGGTGGAAAGTAACCGCCGACTATTTTTTTTAGGGAATAATATAGCAGATGGCACAAAGACGCCCCGCAGGGGCGGTATCTCCTAGCCCAAGGCCGCTCGGCGACGAAGGAGACGCTTTCGTAGCAAAGCGGAGAAAGAACGCCTTGGGTGGGGAGCAACACCCCATCATCGCCCTGTAAGGGCAGCACCTTTAGGACACGTTTTATGATTCTGCCCCTGTAGGGCGCAAGTTCCTTTTGTGTCACCCATCTCCCAGGGCGTAGCCCTGGGCTGTGTGGTGTTGGCCTTGCAGGCCGATTCTATGCCATCTGCTATATCATTCCCTTTGTTTAAGCAGTACAGTTCTTTCTATTAGGCAACATTGCTTCATGGCATAAGGAGCTTTGTTCTGTCGCTTCATGAACATTGCTTCGCAACCTTTGGAGCAATGCTTTTGAGGTCGTAACTCAATGCTTTGTCGCTTACAAAGCAATGCCTTTGAGGTTCTAAAGCATAGCTCTATACCCCTGTAAAGCATTGCTTAAATCCTATACTACCTATGTTTTTATTTTTTGCTGCAATTGCTGCCATTTTGCAAAAGTTGTTGATACACAGCGTGTTTCTATATGGCAACAATATGGCAAAGTGGCAGCAACTACGCGTTTTTACGTAAAATGCACAGTTTTTGCACATTGTTTTTCTTGCATTTTCTGATGGTTTTTA
>CACYJV010000031.1 GCA_902774815.1 uncultured Prevotellaceae bacterium
CAAAAACGAGACAAAAGTGGGTAAACAATCCGCTAATTTAGGAAAGAATAACGAACCAATCCAAAATCGGCTTTCATTCCTAATAGACTGTAAATCAGTAACATTACATCACCTTACTATCCTTTCATTTCCGATGGTTAGACCCGCTTGGGATAATTGGTGGTTACTGGTGGATCTTGGAGATGTGTATGGCCTTGGGTGCCCTTTTCTCCATTATCATGGCTGCTGGCATGGCCTATAAGATGATGGTCAAGGGAGAGCCTTTCGACGTGTTGAAGATTCTTCGTGTGTTGGGCATTGCCATAGTCATGTTCTGGTGGTACCCTCACGGTGGGAGTGGCCCATCAGTGTTAGGTGTCCTTGCATATGTGCCTAACTGTATCGGCTCCTATACCCATGACCTATATGAGATAGAGGCTGCACAAGTGCAGGAACGCCTGGATGCAATGCGCCCACTGATTCTGAAGCGTGACACGATGCTGACTAACCGGATGGCGGAATACAAGACCGCGAATGAAGGCATATCAAATACTGGTAGTAGTGTAACTGCAACAGTTGGTGACTACAAAGCTGTGACAGAGGCACAAAAGTATGGATCGTTAGCCTGGATAAGCAGTTCTTATGCGGGCATGATGATTGCATTCGACAAAATTGTTATGTTTCTTGCTCTTGTCATATTCCGAATAGGCTGGTGGGCAACCATCTATATACAGCAGATTATGTTGGGCATGCTTACCATATTCGGTCCGATCATGTGGGCGTTCAGTATCTTGCCCAAGTGGGAAGGCTCATGGGCAAAGTGGATTACGAGGTATCTCACTGTTCATTTCTATGGCGCGATGCTCTACTTCGTCGGTTTCTATGTCTTGTTGCTGTTCGATATTGTGATAAGTATCCAGACGGAAAATCTACAAGAAATAGTTGATTCCCCGGGTAACTTCCAAGGCTACCTTCAGAACACATTCCTGACAGCTGGATATATGCTGGCCGCAAGTATAGTTGCGTTGAAGTGTCTGAACCTTGTTCCAGACCTTGCCGCATGGATGATTCCGGAGGGTGATACCTCTTTTGCTGCCCGTAGCTTTGGCGAAGGTGTAGCCAGTGGAGTTAAGCAAAGTGCAATGAGTGTAATGCGATAATATGATAATATGATGAAAACAATAATAATAAACATAAAAGACTTCATAAAGTCGGTGAACAATTACTTTGATTCGAATCCAGTGATGAAATTTTTGGTTTTCGCGCTTATCATTTTCTACCTGCCAATATTAGCATGGATCAGGGTGAGAGACGATCCTGGTTTCGCGCATATACGCATAGCCGTTGAGCAAGGTCTCAGTGTGGACTCCGCCATTAAGTTGAAGAAAGATCTGGAGTTCCAAGGTTATGTCGAACAGAAAATTCTAAAAGATAGTTTAAAGTCCGAATAGTTATTGATTTGCAAGGGTATAAGACATTTATTGTGAGTCATGACCACCTGCCTGTGAAGGTCGGTGGCATTTTGAAAAAAAAACTCAAAAAAAACTCGCAATTTTCTTGGTTAAATCATTTATTTTTTGTACCTTTGCACATGAATACTAAAGGCTGTTGCCGATATAGGTGTTCCGCCCAAATACTGATGTTGAAGGCGCTAAAAGGTTTCAGGTTTCCGACGGACTGGGAAACTTAGAGTATTTTGACAAGGGTGGTTTCCTTTTAAAGAACCAGATCGAGTTTATCTCCAGTCCCAATTCAATTAAAAGAAGTGGTCTTCAACCGCAAGAAACGCCGAATCTCGCGATGGAGTACCAATAGTCCTATATCGTGGGCTGTTGTCTCTGGCGGTGGCTATCGGCGAGCCTCGCTAAAAGACGGCAGCTCACTTCTATAATGAATAGCCCTGACAGGCTGAACAGGGGCGACTTGAAACAGTATTTTTTATGAAAAAGTTTTTGATTAGCATTGCAATGTTTCTGGCCACTGGCAGTACATTTGCACAGGTAACGGTTTCTGAGCCGGAGTTTATCGGCAGTTACAACATTCTCACAAGTGACTCTACTTATGCTGCACTCCCCAAGGAGTCCGGCACATTAGGAAAACATGAGAATAAGGTTAAGAAAATGTCTAAGTGGATTAGGGGACTTGCCGACTTGGCTGGTGCTGGTGGCATGGTAGGAGCTGCTACGGCTGGTTCCGTCGATGGTGTCATCAATGGCATACGTGTCGCCAGTACTGCCAGTAGAGTTGCCAGTGCAGCTGGAACTGTAAGCGGCCTTGCCGGTTCCTCTGGTATGGATGTAATCTTCAAGGGCGGACACTCCAGCTATGTCCTGAAGTCCGACGGTCAGAATGTCCGTCTGCTGATCAAAGGAGAAAATAACGAGTACGACCCCATGGACGTGTACCGCATCGTCCGCTTCAATGAAAGTAAGAAGGAGCGCAGGATCCAGTGGGTGGAGTTCGAGTCTGCCCTGATTGGCTCAGAAGAGACCAAGAAAGCTGGTTATGTACAGTTCGCAGGTCAAAAGTATGGAGAAAAGTCCTACTTGCTCACCATCCCTGCATCGGAACTGGAGAAGGGCGAGTATGGTATCTTTTTTACCAGTATCATCACGGCTACTGCTATACCAGTAGGCACATTTCGAGTAAAATAATAATAATGTCTAACAAATAAAATAGTAAAATTATGAAGAAGTTATTTTCAATTATGTTTATGGCTATGGTGGCCATGGTATGTGTGACAACTTTCACTGCTTGCGGTGGTAGTGATGATGATGACGCTTTGGGAACTGACTATTCTGACGTTTCCATCGGTTCCCATCGTATCGACGTGGAGTTTGAGGGTAACACAACTCCCTGGACTACGACAGTCGGCTTCAGTGCTGTCAAGGCATCTGCTTCAGGCATGGGTGCCCAACTCTATGAGAATGGTAAGGAGTTGAATATGAGTGCCGGAAGCTGGAGTGAGGACACCTTCCGCAGTTACTCTATCAGCACCGATGACAGATGCCAGACACTCTGCTGTGTCCTCTATATCCGCCCAAACACTCATTCCACAACGTTGGAGCCTATCACCATCCGCATGAGGGGATATGTGAACGGGAACCAGAAGAAAGAGCAGACTTTCACGATAGAGGACAATAATAAGACTAAGATCATCACTTTCTTCAGCGAGATTAACGAGGGTGACAATGTTCAGGAGTTCAACTATTAAAGGTACATTATCATGAGTGAAGAAAATTCAAAAGAAAAATTGAGATTACTCACTTACGTTGAGACACTTCAGAATGCAATTGAATTAATGCTGAGTATCAATCCGGCAAATGTTTCGGAAAAGAACGAGCAGGTACTTCAATCTCTTCGTGAAATAAATGAAGTGAAGTGCTATATGAAAGAAAAGGCAGAAGTGTTATAAATCGTAAAGAGAAAACGACTATGGACGTCCAGATTGAGTATGAAGCAGATTAGCGTGTTAGAACTGTTGGCTGCACACTGTGACAATGCCGACATCAGAGCTTCTGCAGTCAGCGAGTGTGTCAGTAGAATACGAAACCAAATGTATTATGCCAATAAGGTTTGACTATTACAGCCTCTATCTCCTGAAGTTCTTGCGGGACACTGGAAATGACCTCATGAATGATGAAGAGTTTATCAGTAGCCGGGCAGACCTTGCTGCTGAGGAATATGAGAATATCCGTCGTGACGGTGCTTCTGTGGCTGTGGCCCAGGAGTCCGCCATGACGGTACTGCTTAATGGATTATGAAATTGTAACAAAATCAATTATGGATATTACAGAGGAGCAAAAACAGACGCTTCAAGGCATCACCATCCACAATGGTACCAATGCTTGGGAACATGTGATGCAAGAGAAAGAGGAAGATCGCTACTGGGTTGCTTTAGGTATCTTATCTTGTGTCAAAAACGGCTACGGATTGACGATACTGGAAATTAACAGCGAAGCCAGGAGTATTCGTTCTGGACGAAAAAAGTATTAGGAATATGGCAAAGAAGCAGTATACAAAAGACTATGTGGAAAATCTCGAAGAGGAAGTCAAATCTCTAAGAGAGTTGGTTGAAAAGGAGCGAAAGACAATAATAGAGTTTTCCAAACATATTTTGAATCAGGAGCAACGGTTAGCCGAAAAAGATGACTTGTGTATCTATTGGATGCAAAAGTATAACAAACTCTCCGAGAAACTAACTTTGGAAACAGAAAAAGCAGAACGGAAGAATACCGTAACCGCCAAAATAATAGCCATGTGAAGAAGGCTATAGGTGCCCGTGACGGGAACTAACAACACCTGTCTCTCAGCATTATCTAAAAAAATCTTTCAATAAAGTCAGAATAAAGCCATTCAAACCAACAAAAGAACAGTTGAAGAGGGTTCCCTTCCCGGATTTCTGGGAAATGAAGGAAAGAGCAAAGAAGTTTCAAGCGTCTTTGCCGCCATACTCGCCAGAGGATGCCATAAGGGAAATGAAAGCCAGGGGACAGTACAGAACCACTGGCTGGTCTCTTTAGAACAATTCGGTGGAGGTCGTAAAAATGCGATATCCAACAGATCGAGGTGTATTCCATTCCATTTTCGGTACATCTTTAAATGGAATGGGATTGTTCAGAAAGTGGCACAATCAAACGTTTTGGGAACATCCGGCATTTAATTCTATTGACGGTTTTACACCTTTTAACAAAACTGAGCCAGAATCAGAAAGCGGCTCAAAACCGTTAAAAGTTGTAAAGTCGTAGTAACGTTCGCGGACGTCATTACCGATGCCGGGTTTTAATTTATCAAAAAATGATAAAATAAAAGAATACCTTTATTTTCCAAACGAATTATCACACATTGCGTTTAATTCTTTTGATGGTGGGACAGAATTTCCGACTGACATCTATCGAAACTGTAATATACGTTTGGATAGATGTTGGCAACCGAATTTAGAAAAGAAAAGGAAGTAGAGTTGACGGCTCCACTTATTTTTATGAGACAGACACCATGACGGCCAGTTTTTTAATGCGCAAAAAAAATGCGCATTAAAAAACTCCCATTCAGACTATCGTTTCATCTCCCGTTTCCTTCCTGCGGGCTTCATCATCATCCTGCCCATGATGCAGCACCGGCGGCGGTATGCTTCATCATCCTCATCTTTGTCGCGTCCCCATCCACTGCCTGGACTGCCACCACCTCCACCTGAACTGCGGGCGAACGTTATCGCCTGGTCAACATAGCCAAGGAAAAGTGCGGCTGCTACTCCTGCAATTTCTTCGCCTCGTTGGGCAAGATCTTCAAACATGGTTCCTTCTGTGAGGCTCTTGTATTCATCCATCTGTCTGGGCGTAAGAACCTTATTCAGGAAGTTCTCTATGGTTGAGAAATCTTTCTTCATTTCACGGGCTGCTTCCTCCCACATAGTAGAGTTGACTTCCCGTTGAACCTTATCGAACACGTCAGGTTCTATTTTCACTTTCTCACGCATAAGATCATCATAATGTTCCTGGAGTTTATTCTTTTCCTTAGCCAGTTCCATCAGTTTTCTTTCGGCTTCATCACGCTTCTGTATTTTGTCGGTAATTTTTTCTTCTATTTCCGACAGTTGCGATAACAGCTCAGAGCGTTTCTTTTCCATCTGCTCGTTGTTCTCAGAATATTCATCTTCGAGAGCTGCAATCTGCGCTTCGAGGTTGTCTTTCTGAGCCTCCAAGTTTGTGAGCATTGTCGTAAGACCTTTCAGACGTTTATCGGCTTTCTTTATTTCTGCATTGATGGCATATAGTTGCTGTTTCTGTTCAGAGATAGTGTTTGCCTGATGGAAGATGGTCTGTCCCTGTTCGCTGATAGTTCTATCCTGCTCTTCAATAGTTTTTTTGTTGCCGGAGATTTGCTCTTTTAACCATTGAAGATATGACTTGTGCTGTGCACCAGTAACTGCTACACTATCACCTCTTTCAAGACCCCATTTTTTATTAATTTCCGCCAATTCGTTGTGTAGCTGTCTTGTTCGTTCTGCCATTTCATATTTATCGTTTCCTGAGAAAATATCTCTGTAAGAAAGTTTGCCGGATTGGTTTATGGGAACCAATGTGCAATGAATGTGTGGCAAACTCTCATCCAGATGTACCACAAATGCCGCAATGTTTTCCTCACCATATTTCCGCGCAACAAAGTTATACATATCCTTTGCCCATTCCTCTATCCCAGATGAACGTGTAATATGTGAATTATCTGATCCGTGTTCAAACGTTACCTTCTGATCCCCAAAAGCCAGTTTGCGCATGGTTTCTCTGGAACCTTCAAAGATAATGTTACAATGCGTTCTTACACCTACTCTTTTCTGTGCCAGCTTTTCATCGGATAATCCAATGTTTGGATCAGTGATATTATGACTGTCAAGTATCGCCCTAATACGCTTGGGTATTGAGGTGGATTTGTCAACCTCTTTTACGACACCACCCTTACCAATTTCAAAGTTGAGGTGAGTTCTTGTTTCATCATAAGTCCCAGCAACTTTAGCGGCTTTCGCCGAGTCTGCGCCGACACGAAGATGCTCGTTGCTTTGGGCGACGGACATTCTTTTACCCGCCTTCATGTCTATTACCTGTTTTTGTCCTGCCATATTCGTATTGTTTTTGTTGTTCAAAAATCTGTTGTTGGGGGTCTCGGGGTGAAACCCTAAGCCTAATATTGCCACTGAGCTTGCTCAACCTTGGTGTGTGGCTCTCACCTTCAACGGCATTGCTGTTAGAAGGTGGTATTAGGCTACCACTATTGCGGCATTGTCGCAATACGCGCAAGCGCCTTCCGGTTTTCCGATGCTCTGCGAGGCAGTTACGAAGGAGGCGTGCCGCCTTTGCCGTCTTGACATCCAGATTTCGCTTTCGCACCATTTGGAGCCTCGTAGAGCCTCAGAAAGACATTCATGAGGAGTTGCAAGGGAACGACTATGTTCGTGGCTCTGAGGGATTTTCTGAAGCCCCAGAGACGTTTTCATCATTGAAGCTATATTGTAGCATGAAAGCCTTGCTGTTACCGACCGCATGACTGGTTAAAACATTCAGCTGTTCAAGTTTGTCAAGAAAACTTGCAGTTGTATCTCGACTCCAGTGCCATGCACAGGAAAGCTCAGACACGTTTCCCTGAAGCCATCTTTCACGGCCATCATGCAGCGCAGTGTATTGCCGTTGCATAAGGTCGTAAAACGCTTCAACACGAGACAGTTTTCGAGTCGTTTTCTTTTGTCCGCTCAGTAGATAACTCCAAAGGCGAATATCCGTCTGGAGTGTTATCTGTTTGCAGGCTTTGTCTTGTTCTTTGTTTTGCATATCCATTTCAATAGTGAGATTATCGTATACCTATTTAAAAATTCCACATAGAATCCCGCATAAAAATCCTCATAGATTTATGTTGAATTGAGTGCGGGAAATCACTGCTGATTTTCATTCACAAAAGTATGCCGAAAAATTGAGATAGAATGCCTTGTAAAATTAAAAGTCGTATATTAACAATTTTACGACCCTCTTATATACGATTTCGTGAGTGACACTCATGAAAATATCAAAAGTCAGAAGATAGCATTATCGTATGAACGCACCAATGATAATCATATTACATTAGAGAATACATTAGTCCAATATCAGAGCTGTTGGTTTTGACTGCGCTCATACAGATTACGACTACTCCTTATAATATTGTCACGCCCAAAATAATAAGTTCAGAACGAGATTCCGTCTTGTACTATTGTTATCCATACTTAAAACCATAAGTTTATTCAACTAATCCGAAGCAACAAAGCAAAAGAGGGTTAGTTGGAGCTTGCAAATTCTCTCTGTTCCGTACTATCAGATTCTAATTTTGATATAAGGAACTGTATCGCTATGATCTCGCGAAACAACACAGGAATATACACCAAGCATAACGCAAGTTCTGCACTATAAAAATGTAAAAATATGTAACTACTCAAAATTGTCGACCCACTGCGTCAACAATTTCAAGGAACAGTAGAAAGCATAGCTGCACTACATGCGAATAAATCTGTAGGCTGCGACCGTAGGGAAGCAGCCGCGAGATTTTTAATATAACAATTTATGTTACTTTAAATCTCTGGCATCGGTAAAGCGGACTGCGCCCATTCGTCGGTCATGACAGCATGAGATAACCGATGAAAGCAAGGTCAGCCAACAATGCGGCACTGGTGATCCAAAGCAGTGCTATGTTCAATGTTCTATTCATATCGACAATGATTTGAATGGCACAGAGCCAAAGGTGGCCATCCTTAGAGGCTTAGCCTTGGCTTCCGGTACGTAGTGAATCAACTTGAAGTAAACATCACGTCCATCTGAGCGGTCAGCAGCACAGCAAGGGTGTCAATCGTAAACGGCACCAGGGCAGGCACCACCGGCAAAGGTGGCAAAGGCACAGTTCTTGCACCCATCACCTGCAACGGTAATTACCTTGGCTCCGTCAATAGAGTCTATCCAGACCTCGCCGACTGCACGTTCTTGTCTATAATTCGTAATCATAACTTGTGAGTGTTGAAGTTCTGCAGGAATACATTCTTAATGAAGGCCCTGAAGCCAAAGCAGAAGGTGGCGATACATGCTCCAGTGAGCACCAGTTCAAAATCTGTCAAATGTTCCATAATTGTATATTTTATGTGATTATTCACTCGAAATAGTCCTGTTTGCGCTGCTGAAGGATACGCAGGTCTGACAGACGGTATTCAATCTTCCCCGGACGCTTGCTGACGGGCTCGAGCAAACCCTTCTCTCGCCACCGACGAATATTTCCCTGTCCGAAAATCTTGAAAGCCTTGTTCTGGGAAATAAGGTCACTCGGATTCTCCATAGCCTCCATCAGCTTCGGTACCAGTGCCGTCGCAAGGTCATTAATGAAGGTGCTGTATGTCACACACTTGTCAGGGAATGTCAACTGTATCATATCTTCTGTGCCTGTTTCTATCCCGTCGGCATCGGTTTTAGTGAGTATTGTTTGTGACGCTGTTGTTTGAAGTTATCGGCTGATTGAGTTTTAGATCTTTCTTCCTTTGAAAGTCTTTTTTTACCGAAGTCAGCCTTATGTTATCAAAATTTCCAGTCGTCATCGACTGCATATCGCTTTGAGTCTTTTTCCTTGCTACCCCAAAGAGAGGCCAATGAAGTAGCCTTCGCCAAGAAATTCGGGAAGAAATATAGCGGAATACCCAGATTCATGAATCTGCGGAAGGCTGCTGCTGGATTTGTTTCCGAATAGTATATGGTTCTTGGCATGGTTACGAGCCTCCCTACCTTTGCAAGGGAAAAGGACTCGCAGGAAAGCGACATGAACCCTATGAGGTGGAAATAACACATGGACAGGACGAAGATAAGCCAGAAAAGACACCCACCCCGTTTCGGGTGCCGTCAAGCATTGACGGTTGTATTGGTGAAGCTGCGTCTGGCTGTCATCACAGACTCCCTCCAGGAAAGCGGATGGGCATCTCACAAGAGAAGGTAACAAGCAGGGCTGAGATTCAACAAAGGAAGGTGGTAGTGTCAGGCCGTGTCCCGTCATCATGGTACTGAGGTCTTGCAGACACATGTGTTTGTGAGACGGTGGATTGTGTATGTACGGTTTGCCGTGCATACTCTATCCAGCGAACAGTACGACGATGACGATATAGGACACCGCCGGACTCTGCTGCCCCTTTGGGGAACCTCGCCCGTCGTGCAGGAACCCTTGCAGGGAGATACCTGTTCACTTTCAGGAGGATTAAGAGGCTTTGGTGGTGCCAAATGCAAGCATCCTGTTCAAGTCCCATCAGAGGCATGAACTGGCGAGACAGAGGCCACACTGGCAGACTTTGGACGGTTCCGCAAGCTGCTGACGTGCCGTCAGGGATGGTTCCCCAATCCTGATGCCGGGAATGATCCAGGACAGCACATTAGCAAGCTGCCCGGAATGGGTCATGTCCGCCAATGGGGTCACGCCGCGAGTGAGTTTTTGGATCTGATGACCATTTTCAGTACAGAAGTCAAAATCTGAATAGCACAAGAAAAAGAGGCAAGTCTCACGACTGGCCTCCGTCCAAATGAAAAAGAATTTTATATTAATCGTATGAACTGAAGGAGGGTTCTCTAACCCTCCTGTGTATCTTTTTTCTCGATCTTCTCAATGGCGGTAGCCTTCCATGAGAGAGCGAAGTGTTCTTTCTCGTCCTTGCCGACGAAGGTGCGTGGTTCGAAGAATCCTTCCACCTTGATAAGGGTGCCCTTCTTCAGGAGTTCCAGCTTGGGACTGCCCACCTTGGTATTCACTTCGATGTCCTGCAGAGCAGAGACGCGCTTTTCGTTACCATCCTTGTCCTTGACGGTGCGGGCGATTGCGAGAGGGAATCTGCCCCATGCGCTGCCGTTCTCATTGTTCTTAACTGTAGCGTCTGCTGCTACGAAACCGGTCACTGTGAAATTGTTGTTAGTTGCCATAATCTTTAATTTTAAAGGGTTTAACTTATAATTTTTACGTGCAATACAGAGCCAACAAGGAACAGTCATGCAAAGACAAGGAATAACAAGGAAATTTAGCGGAATACCCCATTTCCTTTAGGCATACCGTTAAGAAGAAAATGCGGAAGGCTGCCGCCAAATTTGTGCAGGGATAAGGAGTCCTCGACTGGTACTTGACGGATGACGCTTGGGCTACCTTTGCAAAGGAAAAATATGAGTGGACCCGCATAAGAAAGGAAAGAGGCAACCGATAACGGCAATAAGTGACTGGTACGAAAGCCGCAGATGCATGGATGGTGCCAGTGAGGACAGCAAGCGGAGCAGGATCAACCACCAACCCCAGAGAACCGTAAAAGGATGAGAGAGACGGGAAGTTAGTTCTGCCCAGCAGACGAACACAGAACCAAGGTAGGATGTTCAGGAACCAATGAAAAGGTTAATGCATTATGGTAGTGGAGTCCAAGGATTATGAGCAGCACCAGGACGAAAAGGTCACGAGAGAACACACTGCCGGAATGGAACCAGGTGACATGAAGGAGAAGAAAGAAGCAGGAAGGGCAAGAAAGCCCTCCCACATACGAAAGAGAAAGAAACAAATCAAAGAACGGACGGAGCCGTCTGAGACTGCTAACCTACCATATAAGTGTTATTTGGGAGGTTTTGACAAATATATTAATTACATTTGTCTGGTACGGACAAGCTTCTGTAGATCTTTAGAGCCACCAACCTTCTCAGGCGGGTGGCTCAATCAAAAAATATGGATAAAAAAATCAGACTTCGGACTATGCATCCTTGTTGCAGTTTACAAATTCTGCAAATTCTCCAGGATAAACAGTATTCTTTCCCATGGCTCTGTTACCTAATATCCTGTATAGAGTTGCATACTCGGTAAACCCGTATTTTTCCTTTAATTCTGTCAGCTCTGCTTTCTCTGAATACTCTTCTATGATGTTTTTCCTTGTTGCATCATCTAAGTTGTCGGTATGACAGTCGGCCTTTACAACGCCTAAAGAATCTATTATCTTCTTGACTTCTGACAACTGGAAATCCAGAACTCTCGCAATAATGGCTATTGGTACACCAGCTTCATACATCTTGACCATACCTGCGTATTTCTTGATATATTTGGATGATAACTGCTCTACCGACACTCTTCTGGTATATTTACCGTTTGCATCTCGTTCGAGATAATTATAAATGTCGTTATAAGTAATGTTAAACTCAAAATGCCATCCTCCTATGACAATCTTAAGAGTAAACTCTTGAATGTCATTCCAGGTTCTATGATTATTCCAGAGTACCTCTACCTTTGAGGGGTCAATCTTCAGAATATTGAAATAGTCAGTATCTGGATAGTCTTCGTAATCAAAAAACTCAGGGAATAATTTACTCTCAGGCTTGTAGTACGAATGTTTCACATGTACGCGTTCTTCTATCCGATCTGGTATATGACCATTCTGCAGATAGACCAACTCGTGGCCGAAATAATACCCGGCAATATCGTCAGGACTCTTCTTGTGAGTAAATTCAAGCTTTTCGTTTAGTTCCAGCAAGTCCAAGACAACTCTTCTATCCAATTCGACAGAACGTTTGATACCATAAATACATGCTTCAAGGTAATAGGTCCTGTTCTTGTCAGAATTAACACAGATGATTTTTGTAGAACCACCAAAAATAACAGCTTTTGCTTCATCAGTCATATAAAACTTATCATCCATACGGAAAACAGGTCCAGGATAAGGCGTGTAACTGTCCACGACACGTACAAAATCATCATTCTTCGGGTTCCGCTTTGTGATATGATGGAAAAAGTACTTGACCATCAACTGTTGTGGAATAACCTCTCTTGTATAGTTTCCGTCCTTATCCTTCTTAAGGTAAAGGTTGACGTCTTCGTCAGAAAGCTTCGCCTGAAGCGGTTCATCATCAACGATAGCACATATCCTGTATTCGTCATAGCCTGTCCGGCGGACACAACAGTCCTTTACGTCAAACCAGAGGTCTGACACATTGATGTCCCTTACTTCGACATTCCACACATTTGGTGCGTCGATATAGCCACAGTATTCACCTCTTTCTCTGACAATCTCATGTTCTGCTATTATTTCATCCCTGAAGTATTTTACAGCAAGCTGACTCCTATACCACCACGATGATATATACGATGCTATAATTCCATAATCGGAAAAGGTCATACACTCACGGGCATCCTTAGCTTCCAAGTCTTTCTTATATGTCCTTCGGTTGATGTGTAGGCATATCTGAAGATGTATAAAACTGGCATCCAGTTCAAAGTCTACGCGAGCATAGTAAATCCAGTCTTCAAGTTCATAATCCGTCGGGCTTGTTTCTTCTGTAGGCATCATAATGTGACGTATAATCTTCTGAGAGGATTCCATTGGCTGAGCCATCATGACGGCAAACTCATCACCTTGATAGTCTTCTTCATAAGAAGGTTGCACGGCTTTCATCTGTTCCTGAATGGCTTTCAAACTCTCGTATGCGGCCTTGGATTCCTCGCTCTCCTCTTCCAGGAGATCTTCATCATCTAGACAGATTTCTTCTGGAGAATCTCCAGTCTCTTCTAAGCTTTCGTCATAATCTGTGGCAAAATAGTAATTCTCATCTTCCGAAACGCAGAAAGTGCCGTCCAAGGACGGATTCTCAATAACATACATTTTCGTATAACCGAAGACATTGGCATCGTCACCAGCTATATCATCACGAGTCTTATCATCACTTGTCCGAGGACGTTTGATCTCCCAAAGGATGACGATGGCGTAATATACCAAAAGGATTATTATAAGTATGAAAACATATGTACTGAATACTGACATAATCTATTGTTTTTAGTTGATACTATCATTGGGTATTTCATTTTCTATATATACTTTTATTGCCCCCCTGGTGAAGATGTCACCGAAGAAACTTACGGCATTGGATGCCCAAAGCTTTATTCTGTCAAGAGGTTCTCTTCTAACTTCTTGCTGTGTTGTTTTATCCTCTGTTGATATATCTACTCTATGATCCTTTTTGATAGAGATTGTATCAGATTCAACTATTGTGAGGTAAAAACTGTCTGTCTTGTTTTGTAGCTCGTTAATCCCCGTTTCTTGCTCTACAGATGAATATCTGTTGTGTGGTGGTTCTGTGGGTGTTTGGAATAAGTCTATTGCCAGATACCCTAACAAAACCAGTCCTATGAATGCAATAGCCGGAAGGACGAACTTCGGCTGCTTGAAATCAATCTTTTCTAAAGGCATACTCATGCATTATTTCTGTTACCATTTCATCTATATCTTTCTGTACTCCATAGAAGTTTGCATACAGAACCCTTTCTTGGGCTTCTCTGGAATCAAATGAATACGGGTTGACAGAACTGACAGCTTCGCTAATCAAATCATAAGACCCCCATTTATAACCCTCACTGATATTATATTTATGCGGTTCGCCTGACGGTACTAAACCAGTGACAAGCTGACTGAACGGTTTTAGGAGAAGCTGGTGAGTAGGCGAGCCTACTATCATGAGATAGTCATGACAGAATCTGTCAGACAGATCAAAATCGTCACCGTCCCGGTGTAATATCCAGAAGAGTTCTTTTGAGACCAGCCGGGAAATCATTATTCGGAGTGTATCGATCATCTCTACCAGCTGTTCCCATGCTTTCCGATTGTAGGCGGTAATGAAAGGATTGATTAAGGAGTATATCTCCGGATCGGTCTTTAACACCTCGAACATGTCATTATAGTCATGGTTAAGGAAAGACAGCACATGAGGCATGTCCGAATACTTACCCAGCCAGAATGCCGGTTCCGTCAGACCTACGCTGTTGACTCGCTTTTTTATGCTATCCTTTTCGGCCATGTCTCTAAATTCCTCAGTAAGGAATACACGTCCTGTAAGTATCTGATGATAAGTCTCAGGATCCTCGCGGTATTCCGGATATAACATATTTCTATCCGCGTCAAATGGTTTCTTGCGGTAGTTCATAAAGAACCATAAGCAAGCAGCTAAGAAATTTGCAGCTGCTTTCATATAAAATGTTTCGCCAGTTATGCCCGTGACATTGAGTAATTTTTCGGCAAAGGCCGTTGTGTCCTGAAGTGTAGGAAGATATTTCAACTGGATAGGATTAAAGCGCATCGAGCGCCTAATATCTGAAATATTTAAGACGCGCATAAAACGTTTTTGCCGTTTCAACTCTTCAACTGACGGTACGTCAGACGGGGAGAGCAATTCTTCCATTTCTCCCTCCCAGTTTCGTCTGTATAGCGAAATTAGACGGTTTGCCTCTATTATAATCATAACCAGAAACTATCTATGTATTTTCCTACGACAAAGTTCATCTTCATTTTCCTCTGTAGGTACAGTGGAAGCCGATTCTTGTTCGATATTCACTTCCGGTATGATGTCAAACCGTAAAGTCATAACATCAGAACCAGGAATGGTGACGAACTTTGCTTTCCTGGCAATTTCATCCATATTGAGAGAAGCGGTTTTTTCCTGAGCTATATCACATAGCTTGCTATAGATCTTCTCAAGATCCTCAAAACCGCAGCCTTCAGCATCAATAGAATAGGAAACTAAAGCTTGCGGGTAGATAGACTGCTCTCTGTTGTATTCAACCTTAACAGATTCATCAAGCACACTACCGACATCGAATCTTACCAACACACTGTCATAACACTCCCCTTCAAGGTTGAGCATGTCTATTTTTCTTTCAAAGGTAACATCATAAAGAACTGATGTTTCCGAACCAATATCTTGCGCGAATGTCATTATCACTGATAACATCAACGCCATAATACAAACTATCTTCTTCATCATTCTATATTTGAAATATTATTAAGTCTTTCATAGATGTATTCGTTATCATCCTTCTGGACACTCGAAATCTTCCCTTCTTCAAATTTAATGGTAAGACGGCTAAAACCTCTTCTACCATAGTTGTACGTTATCTCATCCAGATACTCGGTTTTATCAAACTTCGTGGGTTGACCCAGAAGAATGATAACAGAATCCTTCGACATTCCTGTATGAATGGTTACATCTTTTTTTCCGTTAGTGACCTGAAAATATTCGATCGGCTGTGAATTTTTCTGTTCCTCAACGGTAGATCTTGCGATTATAAAGGCAACAATAGATACAATAATACTGACCACCCAGAATGCGATAATTATTCCACAGCCCAATTTCAGAAAACGAGCAAAACACCCGTCTTTCTTTTCGACATACACATAGTGTACTTGACTATTCGGATTCTCCTGAACTTGTTCCATATTCTATCTAATCTTAGGAAACCCTCCCAACCCGTGAGAGGGTCTGAACTTCAATCCGGGCAACCGGAACTGGAGCAACAATCGCGCCAACGGCCTCCCCGCACGTTGGGTGCGTCAACAACGTGCCAAAGATACTCTTAATCGTAAAATTAAGAGGGATGGAAAAATAAAAAGTCGTATATTAACAATTTTACGACTTATATTCCTGATTTTTTTGTAACTTTGTCCCCAAATTGCAGTAGGCTTATGAAAACAGAGAAGCAGATGGCGGCAGCTGCCGCCGAGTTCGCTGAGCGATGGCAAGGCCGAGGGTATGAGCGTGGTGAGAGCCAGTTGTTCTGGGCTGACCTATTGACTAACGTGTATGGTGTCGAGAACTTGCCGTCCTTCATCCGCTATGAAGAGCAAGTAAAGAACATGGTGGACTCCACCAACTTCATTGATGGTCATATACCCACAACAAGGGTCCTCATTGAGCAGAAGTCGCTTGGAAAGGACTTGCGCCTGCCTATCCCTCAGAGTGACGGATCAAAGCTTAATCCGTTCCAACAGGCGAAGCGGTATGTGGCCAACATGCCTGTGGATGAACACCCCAAATGGATTGTAACATGCAACTTTGAGCAGTTCTTGGTCTATGATATGAACCAGCCCAACGGAGAGCCGGAAGAAATCTGGCTCAAAGACCTGGGGAAAGAGTATTACCGTCTGCAGTTTCTCGTTGACCAGAAAAGCGAACACCTGTCAAAGGAGATGCAGGTGTCGATGAAAGCCGGTGAAATAGTAGGGCATATCTACGAGGCTCTACTTGAACAGTATGACGACAATTCGCCAGAAGCTCTGCGATGGCTGAATATACTTTGTGTCCGTATTGTGTTCTGCCTGTACGCCGAGGATGCAGGCATCTTCGGACGTGACCAGTTCCACAACTATCTGATACGATATGAAGCAATGGATATGCGCAATGCGCTTATCCGACTGTTTGAGGTATTGAACACCCCCGAGGATAAGCGGAGCCGTTATCTGATGGATGACCTGAAAGCATTCCCCTATACCAACGGAGGCTTGTTTGCCGAACAGATAGACATTCCTCAGTTCACTGATGAACTGCGCCAGACACTCCTTCAGAATGCCAGTCTTGATTTCGACTGGAGCGAGATATCCCCTACCATCTTTGGTGCTGTGTTTGAGAGCACCTTGAATCCTGAGACCCGTCGGGCTGGAGGAATGCATTACACCAGCATCGAGAACATTCATAAGGTGATTGATCCACTATTCCTGAGTGACCTGCGCCGGGAGTTCGATACCATCTTGGAAGAGAAGGTAGAGAAACAGCGCGTGAAGCGTCTGGACGGCTTTCAGGACAAGTTAGCCTCACTGACGTTCTTTGATCCCGCCTGCGGCTCTGGTAACTTCCTGACAGAAACATATCTAAGTTTGCGCCGGTTAGAGAACGAGGTGATACGCGAGCGGCATCACGGGCAATCGTTCCTGGGATTTGAGGAAGTGAACCCCATCAAGGTTAGCATCAACCAGTTCTACGGCATAGAGATCAACGATTTTGCCGTGACGGTGGCCACGACAGCACTTTGGATCAGCGAAGCCCAGATGTTAGCCGAGACGGAGAGGATTATCCATCAGGACATCAACTTTCTGCCGCTGAAAGCCTATTCAAACATCGTGGAGGGTAATGCCCTTCAAGTTGACTGGAGGGAAGTTGTACATCCTGATTACATCGTAGGCAATCCTCCTTTCGTCGGGAAAAGTTTCCAGACGGATGAACAAAAGGCAGACATGAAACAAGTATTTGACGGAGTGAAAAACTACGGGAATCTTGACTATGTGGCTTCATGGTATAAAAAGTGCGCTGACCTGATGGAAGGAACCCGTTGTAAAGCTGCTCTGGTTTCAACAAACTCTGTCTGTCAAGGAATAGCAGTACCGCCACTGTGGAGTCATCTGCTTGAAAGAGGTGTCAAAATCAATTTCGCTTATCCATCATTCAAATGGAAAAGTGAGTCTAACGATGGAGCTGCAGTTCATTGCGTGATAGTAGGCTTCAGTTTCTATGACACCAAGGATAAAATCATTATGTATGAAGGGAAAGCACCTGTACGTGCAAGTAACATTAACCCCTATTTGCTTGATGCCCCTTCAGTCATAATTGACGACCGCCACGATCCGATTTGTGATGTTCCCAAATCGGCTGTTGGTTCATTCCCGACAGACGGAGGCAATCTTGTAATTCAAGCTGACGAACTGGATGATTTTATCAAGCAGGAGCCAGCAGCAGAGAAATTCATACGCCCGTTTATTGGTCCTTTGGAGTTTATCAACGCCAAAAAGCGATATTGTCTTTGGCTGAAAGATTGTACTCCGCAGGAACTTAGGACTATGCCTTTAGTTAAGGCAAGGGTTGCCGCAGTCCGCGATTTCCGTTTGTCCAGTAAGAAACAGCAGACACAGCGAAGGGCAGATATCCCACATCTGTTTGCGGAGATTCGCCAGCCTGAAACAAACTACATACTGTTTCCCAGAACATCTTCTGAACGTCGCAGGTATCTGCCTATAGGCTTTCTCCCTGCAGAAGTCATAGCAGGAGACACTATAATTCTACCAAATGCCACTCTTTACCACTTTGGAGTGCTTACGTCAAACGTACACAATGCATGGATGCGTGTCGTATGTGGACGCATGAAAAGCGACTATCGCTATTCAAGTACGTTGGTTTACAACAATCTCCCATGGCCATCACCCACGGAAGCACAACGAGAGAAGATAGAACAGACAGCACAGGCAGTACTGGATGCACGTGCTCTATATCCAGAAAGCAGCCTTGCAGACCTCTATGATGAGGTAACTATGCCACCTGAGCTTCGTAAGGCACACCAGGCTAATGATCGTGCCGTCATGGAGGCATACGGTTGGAAGGCCAGCAGCCAGTTCACCGAAAGCATGTGTGTGGCAGAACTATTCAAGCTCTACCAGAACTTAACTGAGAAGATATGAGATGGCATCTGATAGTCATGTTAGTAGTCAGCACAATTCTATTGCTGCTGACGGCAGTCCAGATGCTTGCACGAAAATACAAGTTCGAGGTCAGCGGAGGATGCTTTTGGGGCTTCCTCCTGCTGTTCCTTTGGCTCGTGTACGGTGGTATCTTTCTTTGGTAACTGTCACTTCAACCCACTTTGGTAAGTGGCCATGGCATCCACAACGGTTTCGTCGAGCAGCTTGGCATAGACTTGTTCTGTTATCCTCGTTGATGAGTGACCGCAGATCTTAGAAACGATTCTCATGTCAGTACCACCATTTAAGAGCAAAGTTGCACCGGTATGACGGGCCCAGTGGCTACTCACAGGTCTGTCTATTCCAGCATGTTGCGCAACGGCCTTCAAAAACTCATTATACTTCACATTGCTTATGATAGGCAACTGGTTCTTGTATTTCTTCAGTATGGCAAGTGCCGGTAAAAGCAAGGGAATTGTAAACGGTTGCTCTGTCTTGGCACGTTTGCCTGTATATACCTTCATGTTTTTCACTTCCTGTATTTGATTCGGATCGAAATTTTTGAGGTCGGTATATGACAGACATGTGTAGGTCTGGAACACAAATACATCGCGTACCTGACGAAGGGACTCAGAGGGTAGGGAGACATTCTTGATAAGCTCAAATTCTTCCGGCGAGAGATACTTACCGATGCCACCTTTGGACTTGTCCTTATTGATGGGAACCCACTTGTATGGGTTCCTGTGAATATATCCTTCAGAGATAGCATCGAGGATGAACGAGTTGAGAAAACGGTGGTAGTTGTTCCATTTGGAGTAAGGCTTCAGCTTCTTTTTAACCAGATAGTCATCAAGAGCCTTAATGTTAGTGTCCGTGATGTCATCGAAAGAGACAATTTTCCCCCAGGACACTAAGAACTTCAGGAAACGGTCATACCGTTCCTGACTGTCATCGGCCTTATTCATCTTACGGATCTCAGCCCGATTAAAGCAGAACTCAATGAATGAGATATTGCCCTCCTTCATACGCTTCAACTTTTCTGGAATAGCAAAGATATCGATGTGTCCGTTATCCAACATTTCGAGGATAACCTGGCGCACCTCCTTCATCAGCTTCTCCAGTGTCTGGTTCAGCTCATGGGCATCAAGGCGGTTGACGATAGTCCCTTTGTGCCATTGCTTCGGCAGCACCCTGATTCCCGTGGTCATGTACTTCTGTTTTCGCTCGAAAGTGATTCGCAGCTCAACAGCTCCTTCTCTGTTCGTACCCGCTGTTTTCTTGCGGTTAAACACGAACTCTAATAACGGTGTCTTGTTCATTTTTAACTAAAAGTATTACTTTAAATTATTGACAGCGGGGGGCGGTAATACGTTCGGTAATACATTTTGTCCTCATGATGTCGGGTAACATCTGATGATTACTGATGTACTTTTTGGGAACCTCTTCCCTCTATAATGCTCATTTTCAGCAGGTTAAAAACGTAAGTTATTGAAAATCAGACACAAAAAAAGGGAATCCGTAAGGTTCCCTTTTCATTAATTTGCGGAGAGAGAGGGATTCGAACCCCCGGTACCTCTCGGTACGACGGTTTTCAAGACCGTTGTAATCGACCACTCTACCATCTCTCCTTTGCTTTGCGATGAAGTATCGCGGTCGTAAGCGGGTGCAAAGGTAATAAAAAGATGTGAGTTAGAAGCTAGAAGTAGTGAGTTATTTTGCTGAAGTTAACGTTTTTTAATATGAAGTCACTACTTTCCTTTCTTCTATTCACGCTTGTTCCAAACCATTTTGAGCATTTTCTCAATCTTTACCCAATATAATGTTGACAAGAGCCGTTACATCGGCAATGGTGATTGAATCATCGCCATTAACATCGGCTGCTTGATGGTCATACAGATAGGGAACTGTACTATCCTTTCCAAGGATGATGTTAACCAATGCCGTCACATCGGCTATCGTAATCTGCCCATCGCGGTTAACGTCGCCAATCTTGCTTCCACAACTGATGACGAGAGGGTTGTTAGGCTTACCTATGCGCGATCCGCTGACGAAATTCACCTGCTGGCTGACAGCCGTAACTGGCAATTCTTCCTCTGTTGTGAGGTTGCACACACGGAAAACCACAGGGCTTTCGTCGGTGTCGTGGCTGTAGATGCGCAGATAGTTATCAATGGCGACTCCCACACATTCGTCGCCGATAAATGCCCCGATGGCATAGTCGTTGAGCGAATCCACACGCTTGCCGTTCACTTCAAGAGCCACGTATGCAGTCATGTCGTGTTGGAAGTCGCCGTAGTAGAACTGCCAGGGTGCCTGGTGGATGGTGAGTGTTCCGCCAGTGGTTGTGATGGTCGAGTCGCTGTGGAAGGCATTGTGGAGCGTTCCATAAGAGTAGATCTCGATGTCGCCACCAGTCCTGTTGATATCCTTGTCGGCACTGACTGCACGGCATTTGGTGGTGTCGTTGGTCAGCGTATCAATGAAGTCAACTGCATGTACGTAGAGTAGGCATTCGGCTCCTCCAAAGGTCAACCGTCCTCCATCGAGCACCGTCAGGCTGTTGTCCTTGTTCTTGCTCTTAATGGCCTTTGAGCCGTCGCCTGCCACCCGGATGCTAATGCTTCCACCCATAAGTTGGGCATCGTAGTTGGTACGCAATCCTTCGGAGTCGCGACCACTCACGAAGATGTTCAGTCGTCCACCCGTCATGGTTAACGTACTGTCGCTCTTTAAGCCTGCACTGCCGTCGGCCGTCACATCGGCATTGATGCTGCCGCCTGAGATGCGCATGATGCCAAAGTCGTCAGAATCGATACAGTCGCTTCCAGTGTTGCTGATGTTCAGCAAGCCTCCTTGCATCTCGAAGTAGTGTTGGTCGTAGACACCTTTTCCGCAATGGATGCCGTCGCTGACGGCTCCAAGCACGTTGATGGTGCCCGTGGTTCGCTTGATTTGAAGATACTCTTTGGCTGCGATGGCATGCTTTGTGTTGCCAGTTACATTCAGTGTACCTCCTCCTTCAAACTCAGGATGTCCCTTGAAGTAAAGAGCCGCTTTCTGCGCTCCATTCGCACAGTCGACGAGCGTGTTGTTCGTGCCGTTGGGCAAAACCACGGCGATACGCTTGCCACACTCTATGTCGATGGCAGCTCCTTGCTCGCTCTTGATGCTCAGTCCGTTGAGAATCAGCGTCAGCTTGTAGTTGCCCGTGAGCGTCAGCGATCCGTTGTCGGTCTGTCCTGACAGGCGGTATACATATTCTTCGCTGAGCGACGTTGAGTTCATATTGATGTGGGCACCGTTGGCAGCAAAGGTGACGTTTGCCGTTGCTGGAATGTTCACTTCGGCTGTCGTTCCGCGAAAGACGACGTCAATGGTATCGCCTTCGGTAGCGAGGGCAGCAGTAGAGAATAGTGTCAGCAGGGCGCCAAAGATGATATGTCGCATGTTCATTGTGAATCCTTATTTGATGATAACTTTTTTGCTGAAGCCTTGGTGGAAACGCTGGATGTAGAGACCGGGACGAAGTGCATCGGCACGTTGTCCGGCATAGAGTCCACTGAGTGTGAAGAAGCCTTGCAGGTGAAGATCAGATGCATTTTCTGTCGTCATGTGGTCGGGCAGGACAATTTGGTCAACGGTTCCAGCCTCCAGAGTGAATGCAAAGGGATTCGTCAGCGTGCCTGTGAGATCGGCGTTGAATGTCAGTTTTTCGCTGACATCGCTCACGTTGCCCAGTTCATCGACAGCCACGAACGACAGATGTTCGCCGCCTTCGCCATAGATGGTCAGGAACAGTTTGCCTCCTGCCACTTCGCTCTTTCCGCGACACTCACCGTCGACATAGGCTTCGATGCGGAACTGCTCGGCAGGTACCACATCGCCATTGCAAGTGAGCACGCCTATCACAGCCATCACTTCAGGATAGTCGTAACGGCTGGCGCTGTTCATCGGCTGTTCTTCAACTCTGCGAGGTTTCTTTAGCCTGACGTTGTTAGCCGATCGGGTGAAGTGCAGCGACTTTGTAGAGGATGTCTTGTACATATAGCCGTGTCCTGCAGCCAATGAACTGAGTGTGCCAACCCATCCGTCGGTGGCACTATATGTGGCAAAGCCGCTTTGCCCCATCAGCACGTCGCCTTCGTCGACTTTCGATCCAGCCAGTGCTGCGGCGATGGTCTGTTGGCCAGCCAGTGGATAGCCAATCCAGTTCCATCCGGGTTGCAGGGCAACAGGGGCGGGCGAGAGCGGTAATCGCTTCGTGAATGTGTAGGTATGAGCCTCGTTCATTTCAACCTTGTACATCTGCCCGGCGGTCAGTGTCTTCAGCAAACCAGCCATAGACTCCTGTTCGTCACTATAGTAGGCTTCCAACGTCTGTCCTTGTATGTAGGAAGCAAAGTCTTTGAAGTAGTTCACGCTGAGGTTTTCCGCCATGGGGTGCGACATCCAGTTCCATCCCTTGGCAAGGTCGAGCACGAACGTAGGTTCGCCAGTTTCCATCACGCCCTCATCAATGCCAGTGGCAACGTCTGTGGTAAGCAGCGTGTTGCATGCTTCGATGGTGGGTCGTGACATTCGGTAGAACGTGTTGCCACCATCAGGATAGCGTCCCACCGACTGGTCGCCCTTGTGGGTGCCATAGAACAATGCATCGGCGAAGTCGGTCAGTGCCGGATGCTTGGTAAAGTAGTCGGCATTTGCACTCACAAAGTCGTCTGATGCCGTTGCCACCACCATTTGTCCATCTGCATTGCTCAACTTAAAGCCGGTGTGCAGTTTGCTGATGGGCGAAAGATCATCGGCCCATACGGTGAGATGTCCGTGAGCTAGTACGATGGTATTGGCCACGGTATTGGCAGGAATCTGGTATTTCAGCGGGTCGTCGACGTCGTCGCTCAGATAGAGTCCGGCCACATTCAAATCATCGTCGGTGTTGTTGTAAAGTTCAATCCAGTCGTTTTTCTTCATGTAATCGTTGATGAAGATGCTGTTGCCGGCACTCACCTCGTTCACTTTGATGGGAGTGGCAATGGCCGCCAGCAGTTCATCGTCAGGCATTCGTTCGTAAGTGGCGACGAGGGTGGCAGTGTTGCTGCCGAGCGTCGTAATGTCAAATTGTTCGTCGGTGGACAAGTAGGACGATTCCTCTCGTGTTCCGTGGCTGAGCTTTGCTGTCCAGTAGATGTCAGACGAGGTTGCAGACGTGTTATGGACTTCTATGGCAATCACGTTGTTCCCTTTGCGAAGCAGTTGGCCGTCAATGTCGATAGTGCCAGTTCCTGCCGTCGAACCTACGTAGGTACTGGAGTACTGACTGTAGGAAGGTGTGCCTGCATCCATGAGATAGCGTCCTATCTCAGTTCCGTTGACATAGGCCACGAAGCCATCGTCAGCATAGTACGTCAGTCGATAGACCTCGTCTGCAGTCGGGGCGCTGTCGAGTGTGATGGTTTTGCGGAAGTAGTAGGTGGGGCGCTTTTGGTTGCTGTCAGTTCCATAGTCGAGCGTTGTGGAATAGTCGCTGGTGCCGTTCATTCCCACATTGCCATAGCCGAAGGGCGCGTTGGCCTGCTGCCACGATGTGTCGGTGTAGGTTGCTGATTTCCAGTCTTTTCCGTCAAGCGAACCCTGGTCGTAGTAACGCCAAGGTGTATTGGTGTCGAAGACCGTGCTAAGATTGCCGACTGTCTGTGCACCGTCGATCATCCATCCTTTGAAGCGGTAGCCTGCCGGAGCCTTGGCGGTGAGTGTCATAGGGGCATAGAACGTACCGTCGAAGCGTCCTGTGGGTATTTCCAGGCCGTTTGCCAAGAATGTGGCATCGCTGATGTTGCTGCTCAGTTTCAGCGCATAGCTGCTGTTGTTGTTCAGACCGAAGTATTCGCGGAGATTCGTCATGCGCGAATTTCGGTTGTTGGTGCTGTTGATGGTATTCTCAAGATCGTTAGCCGAAGTGTTCATGCTGCCTTCTTCGCCATCGAACGACATGGCTTTGCCGGCGCGGTTCTTCAGGGTGGCGAACACCTCGCTGACGCGACTGGGTTCAAACACGCTTCCGTTCACAAGGCAGAAACTGTCGATGAAGCGTTTTTTGAACGTCTCGTTCTTCAGCATGTTCAGGAAAATGTCGATGATGAAGTTCTTGCCCGTGTCATAGCGGCTGTCGTAGAGCGAGTTGGCAAGATTCTTAATCATGCTCGTCGTGACGAATCCTTGGTCCTGATCCATGAATATCAGGTGGTACTTACCGTCCTGACGCGAACGGTAGCCCTTGATGTTGTTGCTGTTGGTGGCCCAGTCGTTGCATCCCGAGTAACATTCGACTGCCATGTAGTTGCAGTATTCGTCGATGTCGACGATTTGGCAGATTTGCTGGTAGAGAGCGTCGTTGGTTGGGTTGTTGGCCAACTGTTGGGCAAGCGACATCCAACGGCGGAATACGATGTCGTCGCCCGATTTCTGCTCGTAGCCCTTTGAACCATTGATCTCAAACTGATCCATCTCGTCGGTATCAATGCCATAGTTGCTGTAGCCGTGGTTTTTATTGTTGGGCTCACGTAGGTTGAACATGAACATGTACTGGCCGTTGATGAAGATATGGGCCGGCTGCACCGACTGACAGTCGACGTTGAAACCACTGGTCAGGATGATTTCGTGGATGGCAGCATCTTTGATGCGTCCGTGGTTGTCGTTGCCGCCGTTGCGTACTTGCAACGTTTTGTTCTTGATGTAGGGTTTCTCCTCGAAGAAGGGGTAGGGAAGGAAGTTCTTTCCCTCGTATTGCTTGGCACCTTTCAGGCGGAAGGAGCCTGCCGGGCTGAAGTGCCGGCTCCATCCACCACACACTTCAAAGTCACATTCCTGGTTAAGGGCTGTCTCGTAGCCACTGCCATCAGCGGCAGGTACAAGATATTCGAAGTTGACGGGACGTTCCCATCCTCGGTTTTTGTTGCTCGAATCCTTGTGGTTGCCCGATATACCGTTTGTTCCGTCCACGTATGCACCAATTACGTCGTCGTTCAGGTTCTCGTCAGCCGTCACAACTGATACGATGGGCAGGTAGTAGTCCTTATCTTTATAAATGTACGTGCGCGTGAGAACGTTACTGGGCAGGTAACCGTCTTGGAAGAGTCGCAGTCGCAGCACCGTGTTACTGCTGATGTTGAAGCGACCTGTACTACTGGTAGCTCCATTGGCAAGCGTTGGTGTGGAGCCGTCGGTGGTGTATCGAAGCGTCGCTCCTGCCGGAATGTTGACATTGGCTGTGAATGATGATGTAAACACGGTCGCATCCTTATCAATGACAGGCATGGGCAGTTGTTCTTGTGCAAAGGTGCTTCCCGTATTGCTGGCATCGGGCGATGGGGTGGAGGTCCATCCCCATGTGTTGCCGCCGTCGGTGGTGCGAGCATAGCTACATCGCAAAATGGCAGTAGGATATTCCTGTGAAAGGACCGTCTGGTGATTGGCATTGCTCACGCTGATGACGCCTCCTTCATATTGTAACTTGAAGCTTACCTGCTTGTAAGCCTCGTCACTGAACTGATTGCCAGTATCGTAGTGGTCGAACCAGATGGTCTTGAAACCTCCAGCAGGCACCATGCCGGCATCTAATGGCATTCGATGGCTATGCCCTACGTTGTCTTCTATATAGATGCCAGCCAAGCTGATGGGTGATGAAGTGGGATTATAGAGTTCCATCCATCCACCATAGTTTACGGAGGGATCAATGAACATGTCGATGTTGGCCACTTGTATCTCGTTGATGACAAGGCGTTCTGGGTGACTTGCTTCGACCGTAATAGTAGCCTGCGCCGTGAGATCTGAGAAGATGGCCGATGCCGTGATGGTTGCTCTTCCCGCTTGATTGGCAGTCACCATGCCCTCACTGTTGACAGTGGCAACGCTCTCGTCGCTCGATGTCCATACTACTTGGTTGAAAAGTGCGTCCGCTGTTGCCACGTCCGCTGTTAGTTGCATGGTCTCGCCAACTACCAGGTTGCCAACCGTGGGATTGATGCTGAGATTGGAAGCATCGCTGGGCATGAATCCCATGTATGTAAGTTTGATGTTGTCCATTGCCACCCAGTTGGCGTTGGTCGTCGAAAGGGTGCGCAAGCCAATGCATAGTTTTCCTCCTGAACAGAGAAATTTCAGGGAGACGTGTTCGGGCAGATGGTTGCCTGTACTCAGCGACAGTGAGTAGTTCACGTCGTTTTCAGCCACAAGCAATGCACCGCTGACGGTTTGGCCGGTACTTTGGTTACATGCAATCACATCGGCCTCCAGCACATAAGTGCCGTCACTGAGCCCTGAGATGGTCTGAGTAATGCTGCCTGTTCCCAGTCCTTGGCCATTGGAGCGCCATGCCTCGGCAAATTGGCTGATGCTGACATTGCCGTTGGTATAGGATGATCCCTGATAGCCCTTGTTCTGCGCATTAGGCATGTTGACAGTCCATCCGTTGACGTTGCCATTGAACGTGGGATTTGTGATGAGGCTCGTCACGTCGGTTCCTGAACCCGTCTGGGCTTTAGAAAGCGTGAACGAGAACAATATGATCGTGAGTAGGAAAGCAAACTTTCTCATGATGGTTTCTGTTGGTTTCGTTGGTTGTAGAAGATAGAGTATCTCTATTTTTGGCTGCAAAGTTAAAACAAAAAATTGAGTTTCTTGCAAAGATTTCCTTTTTTTGTTATAACTTTGCAGACGAAATAAACAAAGGAAAAGATTTGACAATGAAAAAACGAATACTGACTACACTGACGATGTTTGCGCTCATCTGTTCAGTAGTATGTGCACAAGCTCCTAACAACACAGGCACTTACTATATGAATGCCGATGGAAAGAAAGGACAAGCACTGAAGACGGCGATGTTCAACATCATCAAGATAACTCAAGCTGGATGGAGCTATGACGGTTTGAAGACGGCTTATAAAACGACCGATATGCGTCCGGATGGTTATCTGCGTGACTGGTATTCGAACACGACGAGCTATGTTCCTGGTTCAAACTGTGCTGGCAGTTATGAAAAGGAGGGCGATGGCTACAATCGTGAACACCTTGTTCCTCAGTCTTGGTTCTCAAAGCGGGATCCTATGCGATGCGATATTTTTCATGTTGTTCCCACCGATGCCAAGATTAATGGTATGAGAGCCGACTTACCGCTTGGTGAGGTTGGTACTGTCATTGAAGCTTCAAAAAACAATTACAGCAAAAAGGGCTATGCAAAGAGCGGCCTTGGATACACTGGTATCGTTTTTGAGCCTAATGATGAGGTAAAAGGTGACATTGCTCGCGCTTATTTCTATATGGTGACTTGCTATGAGGACTCAATCCCTAGATGGAATGCTGATGGAAATTCAAATGCAACCGCATCATACGTGTTCGATGGTAGTACCTATCCTGGCCTTACCACATGGGTGACGAATATGATGCTTGAATGGTCGGCCAAAGACCCAGTAGATGCAATTGAAACTGCACGTAACAATGCCATCTATGGCAAACAGCGTAACCGTAACCCCTTCATCGACTATCCTGGTCTTGAACAGTACATCTGGGGGTCGAAGCAGACAAAGGCATTCAGCTACAATAATTATGAAGGTGGTGGCGGTACAACCGACAAGCAGGATGTCACGATGACGTTCAGTGCTACTTCTGTGACTGCTACGCTCGGCCAGGCATTCACGGCACCGACTTTGTCGACGACGCCTTCTGGTTTAGCCGTTGTTTACAGCAGTTCCGACACGAACGTGGCCACTGTCAACAGCTCAACGGGGAGCGTGACGATACGATCCAAGGGAACAACAACGATAACTGCCTCATTTGAAGGCAATGACTACTATAATTCTTCCTCTGCCAGTTATGTCTTGACGGTTGTTGAGTCTGGCGGTCAGCAAGGTGTCTCTGGCACAGAGACTTTCGATTTCCCGAATAATAGTTACGGAATGACTCCTTTAAGCGGTAATACGCCAGATTATAATCCAAATCCAACAACAATCAATTCTGGCTCCGTAACGCTTACGATGGTAGGGAACAATTCTTCACGCTATTGGAAGACGACATCTTCTTATGAACTGCGTGTGTATAAAGCATGTACGATGACGATTTCTGTTCCGGAAGGTGCAAAGATTAAGGAAATCGTATTTGCAGGAACTGCTGTGAGCGGTATCCAAAATAATGGTTCTACACTGACGACTTGGAATGGCAGCGCCGAATCTGTGACGTTTACTTTTACGGGTACACAAAAGATTAATACGATTGCCGTCACATACGAAAGTGAGCAACAGACAGCGCTTCGTGGCGATGTCAATGGCGATGGCCAAGTGACTATCGCCGATGTGACTGCACTGGTGAACATCATTCTTGGAAGCCAGGGAGGAGATACGAGTGTGGCCGACTTGAACGGCGACAGCCAGATAACCATTGCTGACGTGACATCACTGGTGAATATTATTCTTGGGAAAGGGAAATAACCCTCTTATATTAACATTTTCCAAAAAGTAGTAGAATAGTACAAATTATTTGGCTATTCTACTGCTTTTTCTTATCTTTGCCTACAAAATAAATAATACGTACGATGAGACGCTTCATAGTTTTTGCTTCGTTCCTAATGGGCTGTGTCGCTGCATGGAGTCAGGACACACGTCTCGTGTTGCATAAGATCGTTCATGTTGACGATGTGAAGGTAACAACCATGGCAGGTACTGCTCCCCAGTTGCCCTATCAGTTGTGGGTCGACTACAAGGATGGCTCGGGTGAGTGGCGTACAGTTCGCTGGATGAATGCCTTGGCCGATGAGGAGAAGGCTGAGGCCGATGCCTCAGTGACACCTGCAGGAACAACCTACGACGTGGCAGGCTATGTAGTGGGCGATAATGCCACACAGGGCGGCTATCCGGTGATTGCCCATGTGGAGGTGGTCGAGGTTGACGGTCAAGGCAATTCCCTCATTTCCGGAAGTCCACAGTTGGTTGCCGAGCCGCTGCCTCTCGACAAGGTGTCGCTGACGGGTACGAACCGCCTGACCGCTAATCGCGATATGGACATCGATCATTTGCTCTCACTCGATGTTCGCCAGCAACTCTACAACTATCACGACACCTACGGTTTACCTACCGATGGCTATCCTGAAGCCGATGGTTGGGATTCGCCCACAACCAAGCTGAAAGGACATGGTACGGGCCACTATATGTCGGCTTTGGCTATGGCGTTTGCCAGCTGTTCAGATGAAGGGAAGCGCCAGCAGTTGCGCGACCGTATCCGTCTGATGGTCGACGAGCTACGTGCCTGTCAGGAGCGTACATTCGTATGGAGTGATTCGCTGGGCCGATATTTCGAGGCTCGTGATCTGGCTCCAGAGGAAGAGCTACGTCAGTTGAAGGGAACATGGGCTGCCTTCGACCGCTACAAGCAAGACTACCGTCACTATGGCTATGGCTACCTGAACGCCATTCCTGCCCAGCACTGCGCATTGATTGAGATGTACCGTGCCTACAACAACGAAGATTGGGTGTGGGCTCCTTACTACACCGTTCACAAGCAACTTGCCGGACTCATCGACATTGCCAACTATGTCGATGACAAGGAAATAGCCGCCAAGGCTCTGCTCATTGCCAAGGACATGGGACTCTGGGTGTGGAACCGTCTGACCTATCGCACCTTCGTCTCGAAAGAAGGAACGCAGGAGCAACGCCGCAGCCGTCCTGGCAACCGTTATGAAATGTGGAACATGTACATCGCCGGTGAGGTGGGTGGCATGGCTGAGGCTCTGTCGCGTCTTTCCGAGATGGTAAGCGATATGACCGATAAGTTGCATTTGTTGCAAGCAGCCACCTATTTTGACAGTCCCGCCTTTTTCGATCCGTTGTCGAAGAATGTCGATGCCATCCGCACGCGTCATGCCAATCAACACATTCCAATGGTGACAGGAGCATTGCGCATACACCGTGCTTCTCAGCAATCACCGCTCACGTCAGGGCTCTTGCCACAATCCTTCCAGTCCTCACCTCTTTATTACTATCATGTTGCCCAGAACTTCTGGACGATGGTGCAAGGCCGCTATCGCTATGCCATGGGTGGAGTAGGCAATGGCGAGATGTTCCGCCAGCCCTATACACAGATGCTCTCGATGGCTACCAACAACGATCCTACGCTCAACGAGACCTGCTGTGCTTATAACCTGGCCAAGCTTACGAAGGATCTGAACTGTTTCAATCCTGACGATGCACGTTACATGGATTACTATGAGCGTGTGCTTTACAACCAGCTCATCGGTTCACTCCATCAGCACAACTATGCAGTACTCTATCAGTATGCCGTTGGCCTGAATGCCTCGAAGCCTTGGGGCAACGAGACACCTCAGAGCACTTGTTGCGGAGGTACAGGTGCCGAGAACCACGTGAAGTATCAGGAAGCTGCCTATTTCGTGTCGAAGGGGGCATCTGAACCTACCATTTGGGTGGCGCTCTATCTTCCTACTACGGCACGCTGGGATGCCATGGGCATCACCTTACAGCAGGAGTGTGAATGGCCTGCCGAGAAAAGTGTCATCAAAGTTGTCGAAGGAAAGGGGCGCTTTGCCATGAAGTTGCGTGTGCCTTATTGGGCAACAGAAGGTTTTGATGTTAAGTTGAACGGAAAGTCGATAGCTGCTCATTATCAACCATGTAGCTATGTAGAGATACCTCTTCGCAAATGGTCGAAGAAAGACCTCGTGGAGGTGACGATGCCCTATCGTCAGCATCTCGATTTCACACCCGATAAGATGGAGATTGACCAACGCCGCACGGCATATGAACCTCGTTGGGCAGCTGCCATTATGGAAGGTCCCCTTGTGATGGCTGCACAGGGCATCAGCACTTGGGAGGACGCAACGCTTCGCGATGGTCAGGACTTGAGTGGTCTGCGCCTTCTTCCCGACTACGCTGCCGATGAGAACATTACCCATTACTTCCGTATCGATGCCCGCGTCGAGCAATCTGCCGCAGGCGGCGAAGCTTCGCTGAAGGTTTTGCGTAGTTTGATGCAGATGGCCAAGAAACGCATGGATGCACAAGAGGCTTGGAACGCCCTCGTCGTGAAGGTGCCTGAACATGCTCCGTGGGCTCCCTATGGCTATGCCCGCATGGCAGAGCAATACCAGAAGGCTGTAGGCTTGTTGGCCAATGGCGACAACGGTGCTGAACTCGATAAGACGTCGGCAGCCCTCAATGCCGCTCTGAACACGATGCGCCCGGGTAATCTTGCCGAGCCGGAAGAGTTGCAACCGTTGGCAGCACTCATGGAGAAGACGCAAGGTACGAATTGGCGTGAGATGAATTCCGAACTACGTCAGGCACTTCGCTATGCCCAGATGGTCACGAAATACGTGAACGATGGCAGTGGCACGCGCGACATGATTCAACGGGCTGTGAGTCAGTTGGAACCTCTCGTGAAATAGGTAAGGTATAGAGAAAAATCCTGACAATTAGTGATTGGTAGTCGAATAATGGTATAGGGACATCGTTGAGGCTTTTTGCAAAAAAAAGTCATTTTTTACTCAAAAGAAGTGCTCTTTCAATTATTTTATGTATATTTGCCAGCGAATTACTAATTGAAAAGAGTGAAAATAGTGAAGATGAAACCCCTCCTGCTTGTCGTAGGATTGCTCATTTGCATTCTTACGGCAGATGCTCAGTCGTGGACGGCCGACAATGGCAATGGCACGTTTACGAATCCTTTGTTCTATGATGAGTTCAGCGACCCCGACATCCTGCGCGTGGGCGACGATTACTATTTGGCTGGTACGACGATGCATGCCGTTCCTGGTCTCGTCATCCTTCATTCGAAGGACCTTGTCAACTGGGAAAACATCTCCTATTGCTTCGACCGCTTTGACTTTACTGAGGATCGTTTCTCGCTGAAGAACCACGAGGAAATCTATGGTCAGGGCATTTGGGCTCCATGCATCCGCTATGCCAACGGGCAGTTCTACGTGTTCTCGAACGTCAATGGAAAGGGCCTGCAGTGCTATACGGCAAAGGATATCCATGGGCCTTGGACGCATCACAACATGAAGGGCAATATCTACGATCTGGGCGTACTCTTCGACGACGATGGGAAGGTTTATGCCATCCATGGCTATGGCGAAGTGAAGTGCACAGAGTTGAAGGCCGACATGAGTGGCCCCGTAGATGGCACTGAGCGCGTAATTATTCCTGAAGGTAATGGAGTGGGAGAGGGCCATCACATGTACAAGATCGATGGCATGTACTACCTCATTTCCACCGACTACCGTCCCAATGGCCGCACGCTTTGTTCACGTTCGAAGTCTATTTGGGGACCCTACGAAACGCGTGTCATCACTGCCGACGAGACCTATGGCTACCATGCTGCTTCGCTGACACAGGTGCCGCGAGGCGAGAAGTATCGCATCGGACAAGACGGCACTCAATTCTCACTTGGTCCTCTCGACAAGAACGCCACGGCCTGCACCAATGCCCATCAAGGCGGCATCGTGCAGTATAAGGACGGCACGTGGTGGGCACTCTTCATGCAAGACTTCCATTCCATTGGCCGCACGGTTTGCCTTATGCCCATGACGTGGGTGGATGGTTGGCCAATGGTAGGATTCAAGGGAAATTATGGCCGTGCGCCGCGCACATGGTTCAATCCAGGCACAGCCCATGGCTACTATGGTCTTGACGAGCCTGTGGACAGCCCTCATGCTCCTTATGTACGTAGCGAAAGCTTCGACGGCAAGCAGCTCGGCCGTATATGGCAGTGGAACCACAACCCTGACGACAAGATGTGGAGCCTTCGTGGTGGAAAGTTGCGCCTTGTCAGCATGCCCGCCGAACAGTTGATGTGGGCTCGCAACACGTTGACGCAGCGCGTTATTGGTCCGAAATCGATAGCAACAGTCGAACTGACCGTGAAAAACCTGAAGGATGGTGATGTCTGCGGCTTGGGCAATATCAACGTGCCTTGCTCGTGGATAGGTGTGAGCCTCCCCTCAACCCCAACTCGTAAAGGTGAATACGTGTACAGGTTGCGTTGTTTTGAACAGCTGACCAACGACACGATCGATATGACGGTTGAATTGCCTAAGGGTAAGATCTGGCTGCGCAGCATTGGCGACTACGACCATGATGAGGCTCAGTATGCTTATTCCACCGACGGCGTGAACTTCCAGACCGTTGGTCGCATGATGCCATTGAGCTATCAGCTCATCACATTCCAAGGCTCTCGCCATGCCCTGTTCGCTTTCAACACGAAGGGTAAGAATGGCGGCTTTGCCGAGTTCGATAATTTCACGGTGGATGAACCCTGTGCCGATCGTTCTGGCAACATCCCCTTCGGTAAGACATTCCGAATCATCAATAAGGCTACCAATCGTCCAGCCGTCTGCGATCCTCATGGCTTGCTCTACGACACGCATCCCAGAGACCGAAGCGAGCGCACCCGTTTCCAACTTGTCGATCGTGGACAAGGCCAGGTGTCGTTGAAGTGTGTCGATGGCCGTTATGTGAAGGTCTATGGCGAGGGTCTGGCTGGCGATGTGCGCTTCACGGACAATCCTCAAGAGGCAGAGGTGTTCCTCTGGCAGGACTATCTTGACCATGACTTCATGCTTTATTCCCTGAAGAATCATCGCTACATCGGAAAGAGTCCCACCACAGGCAGTCCATATTCCATGGATTTTGCCGGTCCCGACCCCGCTCGTCGCAATGGTTCCGTCTTCAGGTGGGAGGAGGTTGTCGGCAAAGCCGAAATTGATAATTGACAATAGTATCCATCATCACCCAACATTCAACACCCAACATTCAATAGACTCTCAACAATAAACTCTCAACAATCAACTAATAACGATGGGAATAGTAATAGGAATAGACGTCGGCATCAGCACGACCAAAATAGTAGGAATCAATGCGAATGGCGATATCATCTCCCCCATTCGCATCAAGGCCACTGACCCGGTTGCATCTCTTTATGGTGCATTCGGACGCTATCTTCACGACAATAGTATCAGCCTGAAGGACGTCGAACAGGTAATGCTCACAGGTGTGGGCAGTGCCTATATCGAAGATCCTGTCTATCAGTTGCCAACAGACAAGGTGGAAGAATTCATCGCCGATGGTCTTGGAGCACGCTTCGAAACTCGTCTGGATCGCATGGTTGTCGTAAGCATGGGCACTGGCACAAGCTTTGTCCGTTGCGATGGCGACAGCATCCGCCATACGGGTGGTATCGGCGTGGGCGGCGGCACCTTGCAGGGTTTGTCGCGCATCATGTTGAAGACCGACGACATCGTTCAAGTAGTGGAACTGGCCGACAGTGGCGACCTCTCGAAAATCAATGTACTCATTGGCGACATCAGTCCCCGCCCGTTACCCGGGTTGCCCAGTGACGCCATTGCCTCACTCTTCGGCAATGCACAGAGCGATGCTTCTCGTGAAGACATTGCCTTGGGCATCCTCTGGACTGTGTTGCAGAGCATCTGCAGTGCTGCCATCCTCTCGTCGATGGATTGTGGCATCAAGGACTTCGTGATGATAGGCAAACTGTCGAAACTCCCTCTGTGCAAGCAGGTGTTTGCCGCATGCGAAAGCCTCTATGGTGTTCACTTCCACGTACCTCAGCACAGCGAGTTCAGCACAGCCATCGGTGCAGCGTTGAAATATTTCTCCAAAGGATAAACCTTCCATCTCATTTAACATCTCAAATCTACCATCATTTACAACAAAAAAAGAAAGGAACTAACCAAATGAAAGCAATTAAAACCTTATTGTTCTTGCTTGCGATGGCCTTTTCTCTTCATGCCTCTGCAGGGCAGGTGAAGATGAAAACGGCTAAGGCTGCAGGCGAGACCATGGCTATTGCCCTCAATGCAGGCATTCCCGTTACCCTCTCTTGGAGCGACGGAAGCTCTGAGGAACTGTTCACGACAGGACAGTTGCAGGAAATCACCGTGAAGGCTGCTAATCTGACTCTGAGTTCTGACAAGGATATCACGGCACTCTATCTTGCTGAGTGTGGGCTGACGGTTCTGGATGTGACGGGTGTGGCCGGCACGCTGCACCGCCTCTTCTGTCCCGACAACCAGCTGGAAACCCTGAACGTCAGCGGGTGCACCAATCTCGTGTCATTCGACTGTCAGGGCAACAAGCTTCGCTCGTTGAGTGTACTCAGCCCCAACATTGAAGACTTAAACATCGCCGACAATCAGCTGACCACCAACGGCTTGCGCAGTGCTGAGAATGTGACGTCGCTGGTTTGTGCCAACAACAAGATCACCGTTCTTAGCTATCTGTCGAGCATGTCCAAGCTGAAGACGCTCTTCTTCCAGAACAATTCCGTGTCAACGGCTGGCGTCTCGAAGAATGTTGCCTTGGTCGATGTCCTCGGCTTTAACAACAAGCTGACCGCCTTCAATGCCAAACCCCTCGTTGCACTGGAAAACGTATGGCTGGGCAACAACAAACTGCCTTCGCTCGACTTCTCTGACGACGTTGTGCTGGCAACGCTTTGTGCCGAGAACAACCAGCTTACTGAAGTGCTTACCAATCGCACCATTCAGAAGACTTTGAAGGCCGTTGATCTCTCTGACAACGAGCTGCTCTTCAACTCCCTGCCCACCATCTACAACTCCACGTCAGCCACCTATACCCTCGATGGCTCGGTGGCACCACAGCGCCCCACGCAGATCTTCAACGACATGAATGTCGACGAGCGCTCAGAGTCGCTGGTCAATCTCATTGGCCGCAACGCCTGGAGTGCACCCACGTCGGCCAAGGTTACCATTGTCGATGGCAGTGGTAAAGAGCTTGTGGCCGACACCGACTACAAGTATGGCAGCTATCGTCTGACCTTCCTCACCGCTCCTCACGAGGGTGTTGTCGTCAATTTCACCTCGGCCAACTATCCCGACTTGGTACTTTCTTCGAAGCCTTTCAACGTCAGCGATCCTAACGGCATCGTTCTGCTTGAAACCGAAAGCCTTGAGAATTCACCCGTCTATGACCTCAGCGGTCGCCAGATTGCCAATGGCAAGACGGCCAATGGCCAGCTGCCCAAGGGCATCTACATCATCGGTGGTAAGAAGGTGGTCGTGAAATAATGGTAGTTTAACATGTTCATCTCGTAAAAATCAGTAATTATGAAATATATAACTCTCTTTGTGAGTTGCCTGTTTGCACTGACGACGGCCACGGCACAGTCGTTAAAGCTCGACAACTCCAACCTGAAGACTCAACAGCTCTTTCTGGGCAAGCAGGAGTTGCACATCGACTACAACGATTTCTCGACCGTGGCGGTGGCTGCTAATTGCGACTACCAGGCTTCCAGCAGCGACACTTGGCTGACAGTCAAGAGGATGGCCAATGGCAACACGGCTGTGTTCGCCTCTCCTAACTATGACATGTCGGCACGTACGGGCACCATCACCTTTACTTCGGCCGATGGCAGCGTTGTTCGCACCCTGCCTGTCGTTCAGGATGGTCATGATGCCACTGACCACAAACTGACGATAGCCTCCGGCACAGCCTCGCAGTACAACGCAGGAACGGGCGAGGGCATCGAAAAGAGCTACGACGGCGATCTCACCACGCTCTATCATTCGCCCTACAGCGGCACGCAGTTCCCCGTCATCCTTACCTATCAGCTTTCTCAGCCTTCCCATGTCGACTATGCTGTCTATACGCCGCGTCAGGATGCTAACGTCAATGGTAACTTCGAGCGTGTCAAGGTTGAGTATCAGCTCAATGGCTCGTCCTCGTGGACAGAACTCAAGACCATCGACCTCGGTGGAAGCGGCAGTGCTGCACAGATCACCTTTGGCGATGAGGGCGTTGACAATGTCAAGGCTGTGCGCTTCAGTGTGCTCAGTGGAACCAATGGCTATGCCAGCTGTGCCGAAATGGCCTTCTACGAGCGCGACAACTACATGAACGACATCCTCAAGCAGTTCTTTGCCGATGTGCTTTGCACGCAGCTGAAGCCTGAAGTTACGGCCGACAAGATTGAACAGATTCCTGTGGCCGAGATCCGCGAGGTTGCACAGCAGATCCTTGCCGGTACCTATTCCACGGAGTTCCGTCTTGGCGAGTTCACGGCTTATCGTCCGCTGACCGAGCTGCGCAACGAGCTCAAGAACAGCAATACCTACAATAACCACGAGAACCCCACTGGCATCACCTTCGAGAAGGATCAGAATGTGATGGTGCTCGTTGAGGGCATCGGCGATGCTGGCGTGGCACTTCAGATTCGTAATTTCGGACCAGACGACTTTGCCACGAGTACCTATCCGCTGCAGAATGGTGTCAACATCATCAAGCCGCTCAACAAGGGTAATGGCTACATCAACTACTACACAACCAACTGGAAGACGGCTCCAGCCGTGAAGATCCACTTCCTTGGCTGTGTCGAAAACGGCTATTTCAGCCCCAAGTACAAGGGCCACACCAATGCCGACTGGAAGCGCTTGCTGGCCAATGCCAAGGGCGACTGCTTCGACTTCCATGGCGAGTTCATCGATGGCGTCTTCCCAGTATCGGCCCTGAGGGCCAACTGCCCCAACGATGGCGAGTGGCTCATGGCCACCTACGACAGCATCGTGAGCATCGAGCGCGAGCTCATGGGCGTGTTCCGCTACAACCACGAGGTGCCTAATCGCCAGTGCGTCATCACCGTTGCCACCAGTGCAGGTCTCTATCACGCCTCTAACGATGGCTTCTGCGTACCCGTCAATGCACTTCGCGATCCCACCAGCCGCACCTACTTCGACTTCTGGGGTGCAGCCCACGAGCTGGGCCACAACAACCAGACCGACGGTCTGAAGTGGATTGGTCTGACCGAGGTGACCAACAACATCATGTCCGCTTATGTTGAGCACAAGTTGCGTACCGATGGCTACCATCGTCTGGAGAACGAGTCCAATGCTTTCCGCTACTACGACTTCCTGCAGTACAATGTGCTGACGGGTGGACAGTTCCTGCCTCACGTCAACAACGATGTGTTCTGCACGCTCGTTCCCTTCTGGCAGCTGCTCGTCTACACCCGCATCGCCGGCATCCAGGAGTCGGCTTATCCTGAGCTCTATGAAACCCTGCGCAACACGCCGGGCATCAGCTCGATGAGCGATGGGCAGTGGCAGGTCAACTTCATGCGTCAGTGGTGCAAGATCACGAAGACCAACTGGCTGCCTTACTTCAAGAAGGTCGGCCTGTTTAAGACCGTTGATGCCACAATCGGCGATTATGCGACGCGTACCATCGTCATCACTGAAACAATGCTCAACACGCTGAAGACAGAGATCGAAGCCCTGAACTATCCTGAGCCGCCTGAAGCATTCTACTTCATCGATGTCAACAACTACCCGGTATTCCGCGACAAGGCTGCTCTCGTGGCAGGCAATGTCGGTGCAGGCTGTTCACGTTCGGGCTCGAACGTCATCATCCAGCACAACCAGTGGAAGAATGTCGTGGGCTTCGAGACTTACAAGGCCGATGGCACACTGCTTCATATCACCAACTATGGACATGGCAACAGCGCCAACAAACCGCAGTCGACAACCGTGGTTTGGAACACTAGCGAACAGCCTGCCTACATCATGGCAGTAGGCTTCGATGGTACCCGTGTGAAGTGCTACGAGCCATAGTTCGACTTCCGAGTTTCGCAATAGCTCTCTCAACTACCACGCCGCGTTCCTCTCTGTAGGGACGCGGCGTGTTGCGTTCTATTTATTTTCTCACATTTTTCTCCCCAAATACTTGTTTATTTCAATGTAATATAGTATCTTTGCAGTGTATCTTGCGATGATAGCGTCGTGTAAAGATTTTAGAAGATAATAACTTAATGAAAGGTAACGAAATGAGAAGACGATTGACGACATTTATTGCTCTGGTCTTCGGCATCATCGGAGCAAATGCCCACTCTTTATCGGTGAACGATATCGGTGCGCATAAGGCTATCAAAGCAGCCACCAACGGCGATGTCAACGGCGACGGCAGCGTCACTATCGCCGACGTGACGGCTTTGGTAAATATCATTCTTGGTAACTCTGCCAACCCCACTGAAGAAGGTGAGGAGAACGTAGCCGATGTCAACCAAGATGGCTCCGTGACGATTGCCGACGTCACTGCTCTCGTGAACATCATCCTAGGTAATTCAGGCGGCGGCAATGATGACCCAGACACGCCGGGCATTGGCACCGACCCACCCATTGACATAGGTGATGGCGACCTCCCCGTTGACGCTCGTGGCAATAACAGCTCCGGCAATTGGCAAGAGTAGTGTCCTGGCTTACAATGTTTTAATCCCAAATCGGCTATGTCGGTTTGGGATTAAATTTTGCAATGATATATCAGTTTACCTATAAGAGGCTGAAAGACTTAGGAGAAGTCGATATACTTATGGGAATCACCTTCTTATGTCGAACTCACGTTTATACAAGGGAATAATATAGCAGTTCTTGCTCCTTTACTCTACGCAAGCGTCCCTATGGGCCGAGCGGGCACAAAGACGCCCCGAAGGGGCTGCATCTCCTAGCCCAGGGCGTTCTTTCTCCGCTTTGCTACGCGCTCGCGCTCGGCTTTGCCGCTTTCGTCGAGAAAGAACTTGTTCGCTTTCGTAACAGCGTGGAGAAAGCTCCATCGTCGCACTGTAAGGGCACCTCCTTTAGGACACGTTTTATGATTCTGCCCCTGTAGGACGCCATTACCTTTTGTGTCATCCCATCTCCCAGGGCGCAGCCCTGGGCTGTGTGGTGTTGGCCTTGCAGGCCGATTCTGTACTATCTGCTATATTATTGCCTAAAAGCAACAGCAGCTATATACCTCACAATTGAAGCGTATAGCTGCTGTTGTATTATTACCTCATCCTAATGTGCAGGATGGAGTGGGGCTCCTTACTTAACCACGAACTTCTTTCCGTTCTTGATGTAGATGCCCTTAGAGAGCGTCTCCACCTTGCGGCCCTGGATGTCATAGATGCTAACGGCATTCTGCTCATCAGCGTCGATGATCTTGATGCCGTCAGTGGACTCGTCATCCAGTGTGATGACCTTTGCACTGCCTAAATTGCTTGGCAACTCAAGGTAAGCCAGTCCGGCGGCAAGGTTTCCGCTGATAACTCGCTGGAAGTTGTTATTTGTCAGGATGTAGTAGTTGTTTTCAGGATTAGCATCTACGATATCCTTCATCTGAGTCGCCACCAAGACACCCTTCAGCAGGTTGTTGTCGGCAATGAGGTCAGACTTCTCAACAGCACCCACGGGAGGCATGAAGATGTAGCCGCTGCCGCCAGTGCTGCTTGTCTTCATGACAAGTCCGAAGCCGGCAGGAATTACCTTGGTCTCATAGTCTCTCGTAGCAGTCATCGTGATAGAGGCGGAAGTGTTGTTCTTGGCCTTGTCCACCCAGTACATCCAGACTGAGACGGGGTCAACCCACCTCTTTCCGTTGAACTGGCGTGTGGTGAAGGGCACGCCGCTGGTGAACGACACGAACTTCTTCGTAGCCGATACGGGCGAAGCAAAGATGAACTCGTTCCAGAGGTCGTTGCTCTCACGATAGGTCTTCACCATCTTGGCAGGTACATAGACGGCGCACTTGTTCTTCGTCACGCCAACAAACGGATCGCCTACCACAGCGGCAGGAACCTCGCTTTCGAAGGTCACCTTGTTCAGCATGGAGCATCCGTTGAAGGCTGCGTCCTTGATGGTTGTTACAGTTGCAGGAATGCTGACTTCGGTCATCGTCGGGCTGCTATAGGTACCGGCACCAATCTCACTTACCACGAAGGTGTGTCCGGCATTGACGCCCTGAGTCACATTGTACTGTCCGGGAACGGTCACGGCCGTTGTGCCGGCAGAAGCGAAGTCGAAGACCTTCACGCTGCGGTCGGCAGTAGCAACACTCAGACCGAGCAGGTCGGCAGTCTCGCCATAGGTCAACGTGCTGACGGACTTGCTGGCGTTGCCAACAGTAATTGTGCCTGTGCCACCCTCGAATGCGGCAAATGCCATGTCACCAGTCTCGGGATCGGGCTCAACGCTCCAGGCGCGGTTCGTCACGGTCTTTGCTGGAACGTTGGTCACACCGTCCTTGATGCTCGTGGCAGCCTGCAGACGAGTGTTCACGGCACCGCTTTCGGCCACCTCGTCCCATGCGGGAACCTCATAGGTCAGGCCATTGTAGGTGAACTGGACAGCGGGGTAGCGATGCTTGACGTATTCGCGTGCCTCGTAGAAGTCCATGGGCGATAGCTGTACGACGTTGACCTGCATTTCGGTTTCGGTAGCAGGAACGTTCTCGCTACCCATGTATCCACGGAAGGGCTTGAAGCCGGTGTATTCGCCGGAAGTTCCGTTCTGATAAGTAAAGTAGTTACCATTGCCCTCCATCGAGTAGAGATACTTCACCTCGTTGAACCTGAATCTAGTAGCTGTGGAGGTACCGAAGAAGTCGTAGTTGTCGCAATCGACGATGGCATATGACTTTTCAACTTCAGTATTCTCAGCACTGAAGACGATGTCCTTGTTCGTCAGGCACCACTTGTCGCCTTCCGTCTGGTAGGTCTGGCCCGGCATGCTGATGATGTAGGGCACGTTGGCCTCGAAAGCAGTGGGGTAGTCGAAGTAGAGGGTGCGGAACTCATGGCCCTTGTACATGCGGAGCCAGAAGTTCTTGCCCTTGTCGTCCTTGTTGCGGAAGAAGTCAATCTCCTCGTTCTGGGCAGCATTAGTGATCTTCTGCACGTTGAACGGCAGACAGATGGTCGACCAGCCACGGGTAGCCTCGTTGCCCTCGAATCCGTGGGTGAACTTGCGGGTGTAGGAAACCTTGCCAGCATGGAAGGACATTGGAACGAAGGCTGCGTAGTTGTCGTTGAAAACAATGTCGGTCACGGCAGACGTACCCTTTACGACGTTCTTTGCTCCACCATTCTTAACGAGTGTCACTTCGCTGTCGGAATCAACATAGTAGATCGTGTTAGGATTGCTGTTAGCCCGGATGCTCTTTGGAGTGGCTGCACCTTGGAAGCTCAATGCAACAGCATTTTCAGGAACGGTAAAGTTCAAAGTGTTGCTGCTGGCCTGTCCGTGCAGTTTACCCTTGTCGTCCCACCACAAGAGGCCCTTGGTGATGGTATAGGTCTTGTATGTAATCTTGTCTGCTCTGTCACCCTTACCACTATAGAGGTCAAGCGTCAACTTGAGACCATAGTCCAAACCATCCCTGTACAAGTCGAACAAGTCGGAATAGTCGAGTTCTGACAAATCAATCTTCACGGTACCACCGGCAGGAATGCTGACGGGGAACAGATGAGCGGTGGATTTGCTAGAACCGTTATAAGCAGATGTTCCAAGGTAAGTGGATAGAGTGAGCATATCGTTATACTCCGCAGTACTGTTATTCTTCACTGTGATATATCCATTCACCTCATTACCATATAATGTGTTATTTGTGGTACTTGTGCTGCTAGTTACACCATTGGTCATGTACCATGTGCAAGTCAGGTTACGGTTGACGGCTGTCTGCACCGTATAATTATAGGAAGCATCGGTAATTGCGCGGTCTGTATCGTAGAGAACCAGCTTGTTATCGGTTTCTCCAGGATTGAAGTTCAATTCAATATAACCGGAAGCACGTCCAGCAAGTTTCAAAGGCTTGTTGTCCTGGAAATTAGCATCTGCCACGCTACCGACATACAGGTTATAGACTCGTGTCATGGTGTTGAACGTGTTGTTAGTTGCGTAGAACCTCACGACTGAGTGCCAGTTATTAGCGCATTGGCCGATGATCTCGGTCTTGCTGGTGTCGAAGTCAAAGGTCTTTACGACCGTAAGCGTCATCTTGTTGTTCTTCACTACAGCCTTGTAGTGGCAATAGCTAGCCTTGACTTCCGAGATATGGAACTTGCCGTCGGTGGCTGCATTTGCCTTGCTGCGATGCACGAAGTAGTATTCACCGTCGCCCTGAGGAACACTGATGCCCTTGAAGTCATAGTACAGCGTGACATAGTCCTTGGCAGGAATGGTCGTATTCTGTGCGCCGAAAGTGCTTATGATGTTAAAGTCCTTGTCAACAACGGCAAAATCGGTGTTGAAGATGCGCTCCGATCCTTCCAGGTTCGTATAGTTGTCCAGTAGCACACATCCCTTGTATGTGTTGAAGTTGAACGTACCGTCGGCACTACGTGTGGCGGTAATGGTCTTCGTGTTGTAGATGACATCGTCCGTGCCGTCAGAGAAAGTAATACGACGGATGCCACCAACCATGTTTTCGACGCTCTCATACTTCTCATAGGGACGGCCGTCCTTCGGGCGGAAACCGAAGTAGCCTCTCAGTTTCTTACCTACGGCGTTGGGCGTTGCATAGTTGTAGAAGTTCAGCGGCGACAGGCGGTAGTAGCCATTACACATACCAGCCCAACCAAAGTTGAAATGGAAAAAGTTGTCATAGCTGTAACCATCGGCAATAAAGAAGTGATCCCAGTTGGGGCCGGAGCCAAACATCATGACCGGCAGACCCTGACGGATGTCGTTGTAGGCGTGATCCTCAAATTCTTCAGGACGGATAGCGCTTCGCTCGGTGAAGGTCATCTCGTAGTTGAAATACGTCGACATGCGCTCCTCAATCTTGGCAGAGGGAGTCTGTGTAGAAGTGGCCTTAGCAAAATAGCCTCGCATGGCCGTGAACACATACTTGATGAATGTGCTGATGGAGTCGGCTTCTGCTGTGGTATATCCGTTCTCGTAGCTGTCCTTCAGCTTCGAGAAATCAAAAGTACGCTTGGGGAGCGAGGGAATGGTTCCCTGGTAGAATTCGGTGTCAATCTTGTACGAAGGAAGATCATAGCGCATGTTGACATACTTGTGGAAGTAAATCATCTGGCTCAGGGCGATAATACCGCAACCTGATGGGGGAGTCTTACCTTGGTTTGCACCTCCTGTATACTTAGGATACTTGTTGTTGAACGGGGTACCCTGTGTCCAGATCGAAGTGGTCATCGGAGCAACGGCATGGCGACCCGTGGACATGGATTTCCTCGGGGCACGTGCGGGAGTTCCGGCAGCAGCCTCAGCATTTCCTATGTCGCCAAGTGCCTGCAGCTCTTCCGTAAACATCTCAAGCAGGTATTGGAGTCCCTCCGGCATGTTGTCGACGTCGATGTGACCTTCGTCGCTGTAGCCGAGGATTTCCTCCGAACGGTCGTCACCACTGACGATGACGAAGCCCTTGTTGTTTTCGGCATTAAAAATATAATAAGGTTGTTGAGCCTGATTACCCATCGCCTTACGCGGGGTAGCGGGTGCTTGCAGTTGGGCCTGCGGGTTAATTCCCTGCATGAAGTCCTGAGCCTTCTGCATGGCGGCGGTGCGCCCGATGGGGTTAGCCATAGCAACTATCGTAGCCACGGCCAGTACCGTTGTCAGTAGAAGTTTTTTCATTGTTTCTTTATTGTTTAATTGTTGTTGTTTGAATTGCAGTTTGATAGAATAACGTGGTTTCCTTATTTGCGAGTCTCCCCCGTCCTTTCATTCGTCACGGCGGCAGCGCGTGTCGTGCGGGCGAGTGGATGAACGGAGGAGACACTATATGTATGATCTCTTAGTCTTCCCACAAGTCGAAGGACCCGCCTTCGTCTCGCGCTTCCTGGTCATCCCATTCTGGATCTGGATCGGGATTGTCAACGAGTGGCACACTGTCGGCTATGAAGCCTTCTAAAACGACTGTGCGAAGAAGCACTTCCGGTGTGATATATTCCTTTTTCATGTTGTTATTCTAGTTTTTTGTTTTTATTCCGTTTTCTTCCCTCCCTACGGGGGAGGGTTAGGGTGGGGCTTTCTTTCCCCCTCCCCAGTCGGGGAGGGAAGGGGTGGGGCTCCTATTTAATCACGAACTTCTTGCCGTTCTTGATGAAGATGCCCTTGCTGGGCTGATTCACCTGAATACCCTGCAGCGTGTACCAAGCATCGTTCTGAGCACCTTGCACCTCATGGGTTGTGATGCCGGTTGTGTCGTCACCCGGGAAAGAAAGTGCGAGCGCTTGTGATTCTCCAGATCCCACAGGAACATCAATGTCTGCGCCACCGGAAATCTTGATGTATGCTCTGTTGGCCTTGCACTGACCATTCTTCGTGATGCGCTTGAACACACCGCCATTCATAATGTAGTACGAATTGTTCTCATCTGTTCCGGCAGCTACATCGGTGGGCGTAACACAACCCTTAAGGCTGTTGTCAGTATCGTCCATCGTCAATGCTGTGGTCATGCCACGGCCGTTGGGATAGAAGATGTCATAGGTCGTACCAGAAGTACCTTTCAGGACTACGCCGAAATCATTATCTTCTGCCCATCCGGGAATCATGACATTCTCAGTGACTTCCGTGAGTACCACTTTACTGTTTTCAACTTCAACGTCCTTTTTCTTCACATAATAGGTCTTCATCTCACCAGCTTCCCAACCTTTGGTAGAGGTGTTATACTGCTTGAAAGTGAAGTCAGTTTCGCTGCAATAGGTCATCAAACCAGACGAGGTCTCCAGAGGGAACTTCGAGCAAAGAGGGAATTTCTTGGTTGCAAGATAACCGTCGTTCGAAGCGACATAAGCATTTACAGCTCCCAGAGGTACCTCAATAATGCATTGGGCAGGATCGATGTTAGAGTGTGAATAGTTCGTCAATGGCGTTGTGAAAATGTCTTGCGTGTTGTTGAATTTTCCAAAAGTGGGCGCGCTGGCAGACTTGAACACGATTCTATTTAAGTTGCTGGATGTCTTATTTGCACAACCACCGAAGGCAGCACCGCCTATGCTGGTAATTGAGCTGGGAAGTTCCACCTTCTTTAAATTCCAGCAAGCATCGAAACATCTTTCAGGGATGGCAGCTAAAGTGCCTCCGTCTTCAATCATCACTTCTTCAAGGGTGCTGATACCACGGAACGCGCTAAAGCCAATTTTGTTGATGCAAGCAGGAATAGTCAATTTCTCAATAATACTACGGTTAGCTACATCAGGAGAATAGGTTGAGTTACCATAAGCGTAAATGCCTATTTCGTCAATTTCACTAGTCTGACCTGGAAGATATTGATCGGTCGTAAGCCACGTTGCCTGATTGGGAACGGTGTAGTCAGGATTCGTTCTTCCAACTTGCATGGGCTTATTTACAGAACCACTTTTACTGTCTTTGAATACATAAGACTCGCTACCACCTTCTCCTGTATTGAAAATTTGGTTATATTGAAGGGTGCCAAGATTAGTTACGTGCAACCAAGTGTTTGTCTTCTCATTCCACACGTACAATCCACTTGTTTGAAACTGTCCATTAAAGTTTAATGTACCATCATCTTTATACCACACACCCATGGCCGTGACGATCTTGCCTTTTCCGTCGGCTTTCCTTTGCACACGGACAAATCCATTGCCATCACTAGTGGCTTCCAATCGACGGTCCCATGCAGGAATGATGTAAACCTCACCATCTTTTGCCTTCTTGTACTTCACCAAGCCTTGGATATGATTTTTGCCATCTAGTTCAAATTCCTCCCAAGGACCGCGATAGCAGAAGTCGAAGGAAACCACGTCGCTCTGTGCACCAGACGTGCTGATGGCGATGGCCTTAACCCGGAAACCTGAATAGCCGAGAGTAATATCGGTATTCTCGGTAATGGCGGTACCATTTTCGGCAGAGGGATCAGAGTCGTCAGTCGTGTAATAGGTCGTGACGGTCTCTTCAGCGCTGGCAGTAGCGCCAACGGTAATTGTTACAACATTTTTCACATCAGCTTTAAGAGCGATGGTGGGAGGTGTGATTTCCTCCTGTGCACTTGCGCCCACCGACAGAAGCATGCCTACCGTGAGCAGAAACAATTTTTGAGTAAGTTTTTTCATTGTCTTTTAGTTTTTATTGTTTGTTTTACTTTTTTGCTACTTAACTCTTAAATGTTACTTGGTTATTTGTTGCCTTTTAACCTTTTTGTGTTAGCCTTTTTACTTGGTTACACTTATACGCTCAAGGCTGTGCAGACACATGGCCTGCACGTCTTTAGAATAGTAGTAATCCTTTCACCCATAATCGATTCTTTTTAGTTTGTAATTTTGTATATATATACGATTCCTTCCAAATCAGTGCATACCTCCTGCGAGGAGGTGCGCAATAGATATGTATAAATCTGTGCAAAATTAAGTATAAAGTTTCAAATTACAAACATTTTGTTCCTCTAAAACAAAAACTTAAC
>CACYJV010000032.1 GCA_902774815.1 uncultured Prevotellaceae bacterium
CATGCTTCATGACGAAGTAGTCGCCATAGAGCAGCTGGGGCTGGTTTGTGAACACCACGTGGTCGTAAGCAGGCACGTCAACATAGCGTTCGAGCCACGTGAGGATGCCTCCGGCATGGGCATGGTCGGTGGACGGGCAGGGCGCAAGGAAATAGACATTGTAGGTTTCGATGAGCGTCATGACCGCCTTCTGCACGCTGGAGACAGGCTTGTCATAGGCATCGCGCATGGCATCGACGCTGATGAACACGATAGGACGCTGACGACGCTCCTGCCGGTCGTCCATCCATCGGATGACAGGCACAACGGCATGCATGAAGGAGTGATCGTCCATGCGATGCTCACCATGGAAACGGATGGCACAAGGATAGTGCTGGAGGAAGAGGTCGTAGGTATGGACCAGCGGATCTTTGTCGCCAAAGAGGCCAACGACCAGGCTTTTGTCGTCGTTTACGCCCGTGAAGCACTGCTCAGAGACATCGCGATAAGCCTTGACGAGCGGTTTGTCAACATAGAACTCCTGCTCGCCGTCGGCACGCGGGTTGAGGAATGTCTGCTTGCCCATCATGTTATGCTCACGCATGGTGTCAGCAATCTGAAAGGCAGGGTTTACGAGGATGCGGTCGTAGCCATGCAGCTGTTCGGCAAACATGCCCCCCATGGAAGTGCCTAGGATGAGGTCGGGATGGAGTTCCTCGCACTTGCTGCGCAGCAAGTCCAATGCCGCGTTGGGATCGACAGGCAGGTCGAAAGCCACCACATCGGCCTCAGGAAATGTGGCGCGTAGCCGATGGACGGTGCCGCTTTGGGCAGAGGAGGCAAAGCCATGGACGTAAAGAATACGCTTGCCGCGCATGAGATTGGGAAAGGATGACATCATGTTATTTACGATTTACGGATTGACGATTTACGATTTTGCGACCACGGATGACACGGACCATAATGATTTCTTTCTCCATTTCATTACGAAAGCGAGCAAAGCTCGAGTCCGATTTCGCAACCACGGATGACACGAATTCAACGGATGTCACGGAGGTTCATTTGCCCACAGATTACACAGATTTCCACAGATTATATTATACTTTTCTGCACGAAATGATGATCATAATGATAATTTCCGATAAAGAACTATCAATTTACCGCGCCTTCTCGCGCGCGTGCGCGCGCACCAAAATGTTTATTTTTGCTGCAATTGCTGCCATGTTGCAAAAGTCATTGACGTACAGCGTGTTACAGTATGGCAATAATATGGCAGCAACGGCAGTAAACGGCGATTTAACTAAAAATTAACACTTTTTCTATAGATTACGCGGGTTTGCGAACACGGATGAAGTTTACAGATAATTTGTTAATAATTATGGCAATAATATAGCAGTTGACCCACCGACCTCGAAGTGGTCGAATAATCAGCGCTCGACCCAAAGGGACGCTTTCGTAGCGTAGCGGAGAAAGAAATTCAGGTCTACTGACCTGGGGATAGGAAATGCCGTGTGGGAATGTCGACTTCGAAGATGTCGCACGAAATTATTTCTTCATGATGTGACTGCTCTATATTATATGCTTTGTTCCATTAGGTGCGACATCTTCGAAGTCGTTTTTTTTTGTTTCGGGTTGCACCTGTCCCCAGGTCGGTAGACCTGGGGTTTCTGAAATTCGACCTCTCCAAGGTCGGTGGGTATTCATCTATATCATTCCCATAATTATATGACTGATTAATGGTAATTAATGTTCGATAGCATAGAAAACATATAATTATCACGAATGTCCCATGTAATTTTCCATTAATTTCTTTCCTATAAAGCAACCATAGGGGGATTATAATTTCAATTTGCGGCCTGCCGCATTGATCTGTGTGCGACTTAATAGTGTACAGAATTGTTGTTTTCATAAATGCGCAACGCCCCTTCTTTCCCAAAAAGTCGGAAAACTCGAAAAGGACGAAAACCTTAGTGCCAAAATCAAAATTTTCTGTTTTTGCTTTGCATTTCGCTCACTTATTCGTAACTTTGCAAGCCTAAAACGGACTTAAAATAAAAGAATAGGAAATGAAAAGATTGTTTTTATTGGTTCTATGGACACTTTGTCTGGCCGTGACGGCACAGGCACAGAAGGTCTATCAGATAGAGAACTCCGACTTTGAGGAGTGGGGCACGACGTGGAACAACGTTCCCTTTGGTTGGCATAGCTTCGAGGATCCTACGGGTGACGCCAACTTGATAGACATGATTAAGAGTACCGCCCATACGGCAAAGGAAACGGAGAATCTTCGCCCCGGCACAAAGGGCTCATCGGCATTGCTGCTGAAGCCTCGTAACGTGTTCTTAGGCATCATTGCCAATGGTACCATTACCACTGGCCAGATGTGTGGTGGTTCGATGTCGGCCTCTGATCCTGCAAACCATGCCGAGATGACACTCAACGATGGGAAAACGAGCAACGGCAGTCCGTTCTACGCTGCCCTCAACGGCAAGCCCGACTCGCTGGTGGTATGGCTGAAGTTCACATCGAACAATACGTCGTATCCAAATGCATCGGTCAGTGCTGCCATCACCGATGGTACCTACTATCAGGATCCAGAAGACAAGACCTATACGAATGTCTATGCCAAGGCAAAGAAGACCGACATCGTGAGCAATGGCAGCGTGTGGCAGCGCATCTCCATTCCTTTTGTAGTGGATAATGCCAACGTTGAGCCCAAGGCAATCCTTGTTACGATATCGACGAATGCCGAGGCAGGAAAAGGAAATGTGAACGACAAGCTCTACTTGGACGATCTGGAGCTGGTCTACCGCCAGTCGGTGACGATGTCGCCGGTGAAGTCGCAAAACTACTACTATGCCACGATGTGCTCGCCCCACCAGTTGGTGGTGCCTGCAGGTGCAACGGCCTATCCTGTGACCGTAGAGGGTGGTGCCATTAAGTTGGGCAATGCCTATTCTGGCCGTTCCATTATTCCCGCTAACACGCCTGTGCTGGTCAGAAGGCTGTTGCAGAGCAGTCCTGTGTTCCGCTCAACGCTGTACGATACGCCGTCGGCAGCACCTGCCAGCAACATGCTGCAGGCTGGAGGCACGGAGGTGAAAAACGATCCCGACCATTACTATTACAAGTTGTCGCTCGACCAGACTGGCGAACGCCTGGGTTTCTTCTGGGATTCGGCCGATGGTCATAGCATCAACGTGGCCGAAGGTAAGGCCTACCTGAAGGTGCCCGTGTCGGCAGGTGCTGCGAAGTCGCTCATGCTGGACGAAAGTGTCGATGGCATACCCCAAGTTGATAATGGAGAATTGAAGATTGAAAATTCAGCCGTCTATGACCTGAGCGGACGCAAGGTAGGCGAGGTGTCGGGCAGACACGGGAGTCTGCCCCTACAGCTCCAGAAGGGCATCTATATCGTTAACGGCAAGAAAGTAGCCATTCATTAGACGATTAGCACAAAACTCGGAACTAGGAACTTGGAACTAGGAACTCAGAACTAGGAACTTGGAACTAGGAACTTGGAACTTGGAACTTGGAACTCGAAACTCGGAACTGAAATTAAAGATGAAACACTATATAGCACCGAAAATAAAGATGCAGGAGATGAATGCTGACGAACTGATGCAGCTGGAACTCTCGAATGCCTATTCCGATCAGCCTGCGCTCAGCCGTGAGTGGCAGTACGACGAGGAGACTGGCGACTATTGCATCAGTACGCATAATGTCTGGGATGATTAAGCTCCTGAAGGATTGGACACTGCCCGTAGCCATGGCTTTTGGCGCAGTGGTCTATCTGGTTTTTGCCAATGTGCCTATGCTTGATGGCATCGCACGTGTGGCAGGACCAGTGTTCGACCACATCGTGCCACTGTTCATGTTCTTCATCTTGTTTGTAACCTTCTGCAAGGTGGACTTCCACAAGATGCGTCCTGTGGCATGGCACTTCTGGACAGGCTTGTTCCAGGTGCTGTTCATCATGATCGTCATGGGCATCATCCTGGCTTATCACGTCAGTGGCAATGAACTGATCCTGTTGGAAGCCCTGCTCACCTGCATCGTAGCACCTTGTGCCGCAGCAGCTCCCGTGGTGACGCAGAAACTGGGAGGTAACCTGGAACAGATGACCACCTACACCTTCCTGTCGAATTTCATCACGGCCCTATTCATACCGCTGTGCTTTCCTATGATTGAACGTGGCGAACACCTGACGTTTTGGTCGGCTTTCGTCACCATCCTGGAGGGTGTCACGACGGTCCTTGTGGTGCCTATGCTGTTGGCCTACGTGGTGAAGCACTACATGAAGGGACTGCATCGGCGCATCGTCAGCGTGAAAGACCTGTCGTACTATCTATGGGCATTTTCGCTGACCATCGTGACGGGCGTGACGGTGAAGAACATTTGCAACGCCCAGACGTCGGCCCTCTTCCTCATGATGATAGCCCTGCTGGGACTGGTGCTCTGCATCGTGCAGTTTGCCGTGGGCCGTTGGATTGGCCACTACTTCGGTTGCACTAACGAGGCAGGACAAGCACTGGGACAGAAGAATACCGCCTTTGCCATCTGGATTGCCTACACCTATCTGAACCCATTGGCATCGGTAGGCCCTGGCTGCTACATCCTTTGGCAGAACGGCATCAACTCCGTTGAGATATGGCAGCATGAGAAATTGAAAATTGAAAATTGAGAATTGAAAATTGGGAATTGAGAATTGAAAATTGGGAATTGAAAATTGAGAATTGAAAATTGGGAATTACGATGAGAAGAACAATGACACTCCTGGCTCTGTGCCTGCTGTGTTGCGGCGGAGCCTTTGCACAAAACAAAGTGAAGGGTAGCTATGGCTACCTGTATTGCCACATGAGCGACCGTGGCGAGTACACAGCCTATGCAGTGAGCCGCGACGGCATGAACTATCAGGACATCCTTGGTGGCGAAGCTATCATGGATCCCGAGGAACACGCCCGCATCGAGGGTGGACAGCGCGATGCTTTCATCACCCGTGCATGGAATGGCAAGGGCTATGTGATGGTCTGCACCGACATGTGCGTGCGCAAGTCGCACAAGTGGGACAACTACGGCATCGACTTGCTGAAGTCCGACGACCTGATTCATTGGACTTCGGTGACTTTCGACTATCGCAAGGGTAAGCAGATCTTCTCGAATCCCGAGGCAGAGAGCGTCTACAAGGATTGGTCGACCATCAACCGCGTATGGGCACCGCAGATTTTCTGGGACCCGAACTACGTGTGGGAGAATGGCGAAAAGGGTGGCTACATGATCTACTACTCGATGCTGAACCGTCCGGAGGAGAAGTACGACCGTATGTACTATTCGTATGCCGACAAGTCGTTCACCCGACTGACACAGCCTCGCCTGCTTTTCGACTGGGGATATGCTACGATTGATGCAGATATCAACCTGCTCGACGACGGGCTCTACCATATGCTCATCAAGAAGGAAGGCGGTAAGCCTGGCATCTATACGGCTACGTCGAAGAACCTCACCACGGGATGGGGCGAGCCTGTTGAGGACGACTACGTGTCGTTCGAGGGACGTAAGAACTGCGAAGGGTCGAGCGCATTCCAGCTCATTGGCGACAAGACGTGGCGCGTGGCCTACATTCAGTACAGCGACAATCCTAAGCACTACCGCATCTGCAAGGCCGACGAGCATCTGCGTGGCTTCCACGATCCGCAGGACATCAAGGGAGTGACAGCTCCCCAGCATGGTTCGTTCATGCGGATTACGAAAAAGGAGTACAAGCGACTGCTGAAACTGAACAAATAGCCAAAGGCTGTTTTTAGGTGATAGGTGATAGGTGATAGGTAATAGGTGATAGGTAATAGGTTATAGTGAGAGTGAAATGTAGGGGCAGACTCCCGTGTCTGCCCGCCCGAGATATGTGAATGAGGGACATGGCGTGCCGTGTTCCTCATTTTTGTGTTTGTTGTTTTGTCCCACCATTCGTTTCGTTATGCGGGTCTGAAGCGTTGCTGCTTCAGGGAAAATGCATTGGTTTTATGGAACGAAAGCAATGGGTTAGCGGGGCTAAAGCAATGCCTCAGTAGGTCTAAAGCAATGCTACAGTAGGGCAATAGCATTGCTTTCCAATCAATTACTATAGTAAAGTGATCAGTTTACATGAGTGAGGTACATCATTCCATATAAAAAAATAGGGGCGGACAATCATGCCCGTCCCTACTAAATAGATATCAACTTCGATTAGCAAGCCAATCGCTTCTCCAGACGTTGACTGTCGTCTTCGTCTGTCGAGACTCTGGATAACTTAACCAAGCTTAGTTCTCCAATCGCTTCTCCAGACGTTGACAGTCGTCTTCGTCTGTCGAGACTCTGGATAACTTAACCAAGCTTAGTTCTCCAATCGCTTCTCCAGACGCTCGCGGATGGCAGCGATGAAACCGGCTGAGTTGACGCACTTCGGCTCGATACCCTCCATGAGGTTCACGAGGTCCTTCGTGCAGATGCCTTCGTTCAGCACGTCGAAGCAGGCAGCCTCGAGCTGGTCGCCGAAGTTCATGAGGTCCTTCAGGCCGTCTTTCTCACCACGCTTGCGCAGTGCTCCACTCCATGCGAAGATGGTTGCCATGGGGTTGGTGCTTGTCTCCTCGCCCTGCAGATACTTGTAGTAGTGGCGTGTGACGGTGCCGTGGGCTGCCTCATACTCGTAGTTGCCCTCGGGCGAAACGAGCACAGAGGTCATCATGGCCAGCGAGCCGAAAGCGGTGCTGACCATATCCGACATCACGTCGCCATCGTAGTTCTTGCAAGCCCAGATAAAGCCGCCCTTCGAACGGATGACACGAGCTACGGCGTCGTCGATGAGCGTGTAGAAATATTCTAGGCCGCGCTTCTCGAACTCGTCTTTGTACTCCTGGAACACCTCGTCGAAGATGATGCGGAACTGTGCGTCGTACTTCTTCGAGATGGTGTCCTTGGTGGAGAACCACAGGCTCTCGTTCATGTCGAGTGCGAACTTGAAACACGAGTGAGCGAACGAGCGGATGCTCTTGTCGAGGTTGTGCATGCCCTGCAGAACGCCAGCGCCCTTGAAGTTCTGAATGACCACTTCCTCGTGCTTGCCGCTTTCGCCATCAAAGACCAACTTGGCAACGCCCGGCTCATCGACACGCAGCTCGACGCTCTTGTAAACGTCGCCATAGGCATGACGGGCGATGGTGATGGGCTTCTCCCAGTTCTTCACGGCCGGCTTGATGCTCGGGATGGTGATGGGGGTGCGGAACACGGTGCCGTCGAGGATGGAACGGATGGTACCGTTAGGCGACTTCCACATCTCGTGCAGGTTGTACTCCGTCATGCGCTTGGCATTCGGGGTGATGGTGGCACACTTCACGGCAACGCCCAGGCGCTTCGTGGCTTCGGCCGACTCGACGGTGATCTGGTCGCGGGTCTCGTCGCGCTTCACCAGACCGAGGTCGAAGTACTCAGTCTTCAGATCAACGAACGGCAGAATCAGTTCGTCCTTAATCATTTTCCACAGGATACGAGTCATCTCGTCGCCATCCATCTCGACCAGCGGAGTGGTCATTTGAATTTTTTCTTTCATGTGATATAAAAATAAATGTTTTGTTTATAAGGTTTTATTTCTTTTTTGACAATGACCAATTTGGCTTGCTAGAACTGTTAAAAACAATATAAAAATATTCTCTTCACAATATCTCTATAATTATTAATGTTTGATATAGATACATTTCCAATTCTTAGCTTGTTTAACAACTTCGGTATTGTCTCCATATTCCAACCGATTTCCATCGGAGTCATAAAGGTCATAATAGAATGATGACATCAGCGAATGGTGGAGCAAATACAGAACATTACCTTTCCAGAATCCCGAAAATACATAAAGATTTGTGTGAGAAGTGGGATACTGATCAGCTAATGTTATAATAAATGCTGGTAGTTCTTCCTCATCAACCAGTTCGACAGGAACAACAATTCCGCCTGGCATTGACACTTCCTCCCATACATCATTGTCATCTGAGCATGACAATAGGCTTCCAAAAACAAACATCAGAATAAAAACGGTTAATACCGATCTGACTTTCCACAGGATGCGAGTCATCTCGTAGCCATCCATATCGACCAGCGGAGTGGTCATTTGAATCTTGGGCCTCACCCCCAGCCCCTCTCCCATAGAGAGGGGGGTAGATGCATTGTTCTGTTGCATAGTCAATATGGTTATGTTGAATGTTTTAAAATGATGTTTGATGTTTGTCTGGAAAGCACCCGCCCCTCCCCTTTTGAGGGAGGGGCGGGGAGGGACTATTACTTCTTATTCTTATAATAGTTCATCAGACAGCCGTCGGCCAGGATCTGGCGCTCGTCGGCGGTGAGGTTCTGGAAGAAGAGGTGGATGGGCTTCACACCAGCCTTGGTGATGACCTGCGCATCGATTTCTTCCTTGCCACCGAGGATGGCTTCGCGGATGCCGGGGATGAAGACCTTGTCGCCAGGCTCGTAGTCGAAGGGCACGTCGGGAGCAATCGTGAAGGGCACGATACCCCAGTTGATGCAGTTCGAACGATAGCGCTTCGTGGCATACTCGTAGCAGATGTTGCAATCACCACCGAGCACCTTTTGGCAAGAAGCAGCCTGTTCGCGGGCAGAGCCGTCGCCGGGCTTGTTGGCGAAGACACACGAGCCGAACGAGGTGTTCTCAGCCTTGGCACCAACGGCTGCAAGTGCCTCGGCGATGTTGTCGCTGACCTTGCCTTCGCGGCGGTCGAGGTCCTGCTGCTGGATGCACTTGCTCAGGCCTACGTACTCAGGCACGCGGCGTGACAGGGCAAACTCAGAGAGCTTCAGCGGGTTGGAGCGATACGACGAGGTCTCGCCCGAAGGGATGAGCTCATCGGTAGTGGTAACGGGGTCGTGGATGACGGCAGCCAGCTCGACGAGCATGTTCTCCTGCATGGGGTACATGCGGGGCCAGTCCTTGATGTTCGGACCGTAGCGCAACTCGGTGGAGAGGTCTTCATGACCGAAGCCGTAGTAGAGGCGGCGCTCGTAGATCTTAGCGTCGTACTCGTAGCGGGCGTGGTTGTCCTCGAAGTCGATGTCGGTGGCAGCGGTGATGACGCCACCGTTGGCAGCCGTGGCAGCGATGGAGCGTGCATCCATCAGGGCAACGAGCGAGAGCTGGCCCTGACCAGGCTTCGAACCTTCGCGGTTGGGGAAGTTACGTGTGGTGTGGCGGATGCTGAGTCCGTTGTTGGCAGGTACGTCGCCGGCACCGAAGCACGGACCGCAGAAAGCAGGCTTGATGACGACACCAGCCTCGAGCAGTTCTTCGGCGATGTGGTTGCGCGTGGTAGCCAGATAGACAGGCGTTGACTGTGGATAGGCAGACATTGTGAAGTAGTCGTTGCCGATGGTCTTGTCCTTCAGGATGGCAGCGGCAGCAGCGAGGTTGTCGTAGGTACCACCCGAGCAACCCGCGATGATGCCTTGGTCGGCATAAACCTTGCCATCGCGCACCTTATCGACGAGATGTACATCGACCTTCGAACCGAAACGCTTCTGGGCGTCTTCCTCGATGCGCTTCAGGATGCCAACGGGATCGGCTTGCAACTCGTGAATGGTCACGGCGTTCGACGGGTGGAACGGCAGGGCAATCATAGACTCCTGAGTGGAGAGGTCGATGCGGATCATGGCGTCGTAGTAAGCCACCTTGCCCGGCTGCAGTTCCTTGAAGTCCTCGGGGCGCTTGTGGATTTCATAGTGATGCTTCACCTCGTCGTCGGTAATCCAGATAGAGCTGAGGCAGGTGGTCTCGGTGGTCATGATATCGATGCCATTACGGAAGTCGATGGGCAGGTTCTTCACGCCAGGGCCGGCAAACTCCAGCACTTTGTTCTTCACGAAGCCACTCTCGAAGGTTGCCTTCACGAGCGAAATAGCCACGTCGTGCGGACCAACGCCCTTCTTCGGAGCACCCTCGAGCCATACGAGCACCACTTCGGGAGCGTTGATGTCCCAAGTGTTCTTCAGCAACTGCTTCACGAGCTCGCCACCGCCTTCGCCGACACCCATGTTGCCGAGCGAACCATAGCGCGTATGACTGTCGGAACCCAGAATCATGTTGCCGCACTTGGCCATCTGCTCACGCACATACTGGTGGATGACAGCCTGGTTGGCAGGCACGTAGATGCCGCCGTACTTCTTGGCAGCCGACAGACCGAACACGTGGTCGTCTTCGTTGATGGTTCCGCCAACGGCGCAGAGCGAGTTATGGCAGTTTGTCATGGCATAGGGAATGGGGAATTTCTCCAGGCCACTGGCGCGGGCTGTCTGAATAATGCCCACGTATGTGATGTCGTGAGATGCCATGGCATCGAAGCGGATGCGCATCTTCTTGCCTTTCGAGCCGTCTACGTCGTGAGCGCGCAGAATGCCGTATGTGATGGTTTCTTCACGTGCCTCGTCGGGTGCAGGCAAACCGGCACCGTCGGCAACGATTTCTTTTCCATTCAGGAGGTAAACTCCGTGTTTGATTAGTTCTACCATAATGTTTTTTGTTATAGGATTTGATTAAATAGTGTTCTTGTTATTATCGTTATTCAAATATAACGTATAACGTTATAACGTAATTATGAGGTCATTATTGCATTCAGGAAGATGGTAAGTGCCAACATATCCGCACAGCCACCGGGTGAAATGTTCTCAACTATGTAGCGTCGGTTCATCTCTTCAAGGCGCTCAATGCTAAAGTTGGCAAGCAGTTCTGCAGCTTCAGACTTCACTCGCTGAGCCACTTCTGCCCCGCAACGGTGCAGGATGTTAGTGTCGTCGAGTTGCGACATAATGCACAACAAGGTCTTATGATGAGCGTATGGATCACCTTGCCGTTTGAGGTCAGACAGGAAAGGCAGCCAGTCGGCAAAGAGTTGGTTGTAGCCTTCACGAGCCATCGCCAGTGCACCCTTTGCCTGATATTGGCTGACGGCACGACTTCCGTGCGTGTCTTGCGTGTCTGGGAATTGCTGAGCCAGTTGGATGATGGCATCCTGCAAATCGTTTACAGTAGTCCTTTGGTCCTTTGTTGCTTTGTTACTTCGGACTACAAGGGCAAGGCCCATTGAGAAAAGTGCACCGCGATGTGTGTTCACGCCACCCGTTGCAGCGAGCATGGCGCGCTCGGCCTCGATGCCGATAGCAGAGACGGTGGCATGATCGAGCATTCCTTCCTGCCCAGCTTGTGCGAGTTTCACAAAATAGGGGCGCAGGGCTGCAATACTACGCTGCATCAGCCGGTAGTCCATGTCCGTATGTGCGCCACAGTCGTGACGATCCACAAGACCAGGTTTCGGCGTCGTATCGAGTTCCTGCTGCAGCGCATCGCAAGCCAGGTGGGCAAGGAGGTAGGGAATGGTGGTTGGTGGCACCAGTGAGACTGCATCAGCGAAACGCCCATCTGCAAGTGCTTTCCTTACGAGTGAAGCACTGATGGCTGAGCCATCCTGTTGCTTTCGTTCAATGACCTTTACGGCAGGCAATTGCTGCTGCAGCAGTTCATTGTAGCGCCGTGTGAGGGCATCGTTAGGCTCAGAACCGACAAAGCGCACCGTGGCACCCAGTGCGGGAGCAATGTGGCGACGGTAGATGTCGATGTCAAGCAGCATCTGTGTGTCGGCTGCATCACTGAGTTGCTTGAGGAAATAGGTTGGGAAAGTGGCGGCAGAGATGGCATAGTCACTGCCTGAAAGGACAGTGACGGGAGTTCCATTCAGTCCTGCTTCAATCATCGCCTTGCGCTCAGCGTAAGGGAAGAGGGAGCGTTCCTCTTTTACAGGGATCACGTAAAGACGATCCACCTGCCGGGTTGCCTGTTCAATGAGGAAGCGATGTCCAAGTGTGAAGGGATTGGCGTTCATCACAACGACACCAACTGAAGCCCTACCCCGGCCCTCTTCAAGGGGAGAAGGAGAAGTTTGGTGCTCAGTATGCTGCGACATTGTCGCAGCAAAGGAGCGGAGGTACTTCTTGTAATGCTCCAACCCCTGTCCGTTCTCCATGAGGATGGCGAGCGGTGCTTCGCCGATAAGACGGAAACCAAGGCTCTCGAACACCTCACGGTTCTGCGGTTTCGTGAACACCTTCACCGAGTGATGGCCACGTTGGGCAGCCTCGCTGATGAGATGGGAAATAAGCCGGTTGGAAAGATGGGCATCGCGCAGCCTTTCGCTTACCGCGATGCATTTGATGATGTCGCCCTGCAGGCCTCCACCAGCCAAAATCTCATCGCCGTCGGGCTCAGTGACGATGGCATAATAATCCACCTCATCGAGTCGTAGCTGGTTGGCCTCGAGGAACCGCTCCACCTTCCGACGCCAAAGCGGCATCGACATGGGAACGCTATGGATTTCATAATCCACCATGCACATATTCGTCTACGATTTTCTCGATACGGGCTTGCAGTTCTTCACGGCTGTGAGTGTGGTTGCGCATGCAGAAGCGAGCCTCTTGCTGACAGAGAAGACAGCATCGCGGCTCGGCACCGATGGCGCTACGAGATACGGGTGTGCCTGTTGTGTCGATGACATCGAGGTCGAACAACCGACCGAGAGGATGTTCCTCTTCGATGTGGCAAGCCATACGTTTGGCATCGAGCAATGGATGCGTTGTGAAAGCATAAGCCTCGAAACCCGTCTCCAAGTCGCGTTCCTCCATCCACGTGATGCTGTCGGCAAAGGCTACACGCATGGCTTCCGTGGCCGCCTGTGCCACCACAAGTGAAAAACGATTTCGCTTGACCGCCCCTGGCATGATGACCGTCAGGCATAGCAACGTTTCATCAGGGTGCTCACGCAGGAGTTCCTGTTGCCGATGCCATCGCCGGTCGCGACTTGCCAAGAGTTGGTCAAGCGAAATCTTCATAGAGAGATGATATGATTACTCTACAATATTCTTGATCACGTCCATGACAGAGCCATCGCGGTTCATCACTATGCCCACGACCTTGTCGCCGAAGGGCAGCGGGTCGGGATTTCCGATGATGCCACGAGCTTTGTCGCGCAATGCCTCAAGCGTTACGAGCTTCAGACCAGCAGCCTTCAGGCGCTCAGCAATCTCCGGACGACGCGGGTTGACGGCAATGCCATACTCCGTGACGACGACATCGACAGTCGAACCCGGTGTGATGAGCGTCGTCACTTCGTCGACGATGCAAGGAATACGACCACGCAGCATCGGGCAGACAATGATTGACAGGGCAGCATCAGCAGCCGTGTCGGGGTGACCGCCAATGGCACCGCGGATGATGCCATCGGAACCCACGAGAACGTTCACGTTGAAGTTCACGTCGACCTCAAGAGCCGAGAGTATCACGATGTCGAGGTACTTTGTAGCTGCACCCGGCTCGTCGGCTGAGGCATACTCGTTGGCCGAAACGCCCTTGTGCATCGGGTCGCGCATGATGGATTCAGCGGCTACCTTGTCGAACGACTGTACGTCGATGAGGCGTTCGATGAGTCCTTCCTCGTGCAACTTCACCATGTGAGCAGTGATTCCGCCGAGAGCGAACGAAGCTTTGATGCCCTGCTTGATCATCTCTTCACGGATGTACTTCACGGCAGCGAGCGATGCACCGCCCGAACCCGTCTGAATGGAGAATCCATTGCGGAAGTAACCACTGTTGACAATCACCTTGGCAGCCTGCTTCGCCAGCAGGATGTCGCGTGGATTTTTGGTGTCGCGGATAGCACCCGACGAAATCTTCGATGAGTCGCCCACCGAGTCAACCAGCACCACATAGTCTACATTGTGCTCAGAAATGGCATTCGGTGTGTTAGGATAGGGCACGAGGTCGTCGGTAAGGATCACCACCTTGTCGGCGTACTGTGCATCGGGCTTTGCATAACCCAGCGAACCGCTGATTGATTTGGCTGTCTGCGAACGTGAATAGCCGCAAGCATTGCCCGAGTAGTCGCTCGATGATGCTCCGAGGAAAGCCACGTCGATATGCAGGTCGCCATTCTTGATGGCCGAGCCGCGTCCGCCATGTGAGCGGAACACAACTGGCTCCTTCATCAGGCCATGGGAGATCTCTTTGGCCAGGTCGCCACGCAGACCACTCGTTGAAATGCGTGTGATGACACCGTTCTTAATATGCTCTATCAGGGGCTTATGAACATCCTGCAGACTCGAAGCAGCCAGATGCAAATCCTTAAATCCCATTTCTGCCAACTTTCCGACCACCATGTTCACCACCTTGTCGCCAGCACGGAAATGATGGTGGAAAGAGATGGTCATGCCATCCTTCAGTCCGCTGCGGCGAATAGCCTCTTCCAGCGTGCAGAGTTTGGTCCTATTGTGCTCTTGTGCGGTACGTGGAGTCGTGTCCTTGCGGCCATCCATTACTTGGAAAACGGGCTTTCCCAACTTCTCGGCTGCAGCCTTTATATCGTTGATTCTTTCTGCGTAATTCATATACTTTGAATTTTTAACGTTATACACACATCATTACAGAATGTCTTCCTTCTTGAGTACACCCGATGCAATGGCCAGATCGATGGTGTGCTGGGCACGGATGACGACGGGTTTGTCCACCATCTTTCCGTTCACGGCAATGACACCCGAGCCCTTAGCTTCGGCTTCCTTGATGGCGGCCAAGATCTTCAGTGCCTTCTCAATGTCCTTCTCCTTCGGTGCGAACACTTCGTTGATGATTTCAATCTGACGCGGGTTGATAATCGACTTGCCGTCGAAGCCCAGAGCCTTGATGAGTTCCACTTCCCTGCGGAAGGTATCCATATCGTTCAGGTTGGAGTACACGGTGTCAAGGGCATCGATGCCGGCAGCACGTGCAGCCACGACAATAGTCTGGCGAGCCAGCAGCAGTTCAATGCCGAAGTTGGGGTTATCACCTTGAGTGCGTTGTGTCTTCAGGTTGGCGCAGTAGTCCTCGGCGCCCAGTGCGATGCCCATCATGCGCTTCGAAGCCGTGGCGATGGGGTAGGCGTTGACGATACCCAGTGCACTTTCGATGGCAGCCATGATCTTGGTGCGTCCAACGCAGCCCAGTTCGGTCTCCCACTTCAGGATTTCAGCCTCTACCTCGCGCACTTCGTCGGCGGTTTCGGTCTTCGGCATACGGATTACGTCGACACCGGCTTTCACCACGGCCTCGACGTCTTTCTTACCATAAGGAGTGTTCAGCGGGTTGATGCGAACCACCATCTCCGTGTCGCCGTAGTCGATGGTTTTCAGAGCGTTATACACCAGCAGGCGTGCTGCATCCTTCTCAGCCATGGTGACAGAGTCTTCCAGGTCGAGCATGATGGAGTCGGGACCGTAGATATGTGCGTCTGCCATCATTCCGGGATTGTTGCCCGGAACGAACATCATAGTTCTTCTAAGTCGTTGCATTGTATTTACGATTTACAGGTTTTCAGTTTTCAATTCTTGGTATTCAATCCTCAAAAGGCCTTTATTTCCAGACGTCAACACCCGTTGCGCGTACGGCAGCGGCCGTCACACGGGCACGAATCGTGCAGTCAAGAGCACCCTTGTCGGTAGCTTTCACGTGAGCATCGCTGATGTTCAGTCCCTCAAGGGTTTCGGTAATAACTTTCTTGATTTGCTTGCCGAACTGGAACTCCACCGTTGAGTCAAGATCAATTTGCAGGCCCGGTGCATCGGCTGGTGAGATTTGAATTAGGATATCGCCAGACTCCAGTGTTCCGGCCATAGCTTCTTTCATTTCCATGATTAGAAAAATTTTGTTTTAATAGTTATTATTTTCGGATAAGGCCTGAGACCATTGCTGGCCAGGGGCATAATAGTTAATAGATTCCGCTGCAAATTTAGGAGTTTTCTTTGATACGCCCAAATAAAAATAAGGAAATTATGCGTCGAAAGACTAAAAAATGTTATAAAGTTTCCTGCTTACATTGTTTTTCTCTATCTTTGCGTGGTCATAATGGCAACTATTAGATATGTTAATTCGGAAGTATTCTGTCATCATATGCCTGCTGTTTACGCTCTTTCCTCTTTTGTCATGGGGGCAGAGCGCTGATTTCGGGTTGTTACATCGCAATCCAAATAACCATGTAATGACTATCGATAGGAAGGCTCTTGTTCGTCGTCACAATCCTCAAACGCACCATGTAGGGCAGCAGCAGTTCCTCGTCGGAATTGGCAATGCTCAAATGAAGGTCGATGCCACGGCCTTGCAGACTTTTATCGGCGACAGTGGCAATATGGTAAATATCGGTCTCGATATTCCCGATACCACTCATCTGAGCCAGCTCACAATGGAACTCGACCGATGGACGGGTAAGGCAACGAGCCGTTTTTACAACAATGGTCGGTTCTTTCGTGTAGAAACCGTCTACACAACCATCACTGATGATTTTGACTACCAGTTGCATAGAAAGTCAATCATTGCTGTGCGCATCACGAGCGATAGCATTTTCGATGTCATTCTGCGCCCTCAGGAGGCTGCTTTGCAAGGAAAACTGCAGTCATCGGACGTCAAGTCACTGAAAAAGAATGCCGCTTTCCAACTGCGCGACGAAGCTGGCACACACTGGTTTGCCGCTTGTTGGCGCGGTAACACCTCTATGAAGAAAAGCAAAGGGCAGATGCGCCTTCACTGCAAGGGCGATGAGATTGTCGTAGAGGGCAAGAAACAGAAGCAATACGTACTGGATATCATCATGTATCCCATGTCAAGCAAACCCAGCGACTGGTTCTATAATACTCCTGTCGATATGCCATTCACAGAATATGCCCTGCATGCTGCGGCGGGATGGGCTAACTTCTGGAATGAATGCGGCATCGCCGATTTCTCGGCAACGAACACGCCTGAAGCCAAGGCGATGGAGCGTCACCTTGTAGAAACCCTCTATGACTTCAGTGTCGACACTCCGTCAGACTGGTGGTCGCAGGCTCCGCTCACGGCTTATGGTTTTGCCAAGCAAATCGTGCCAATCCTTACGACGAAAAGTCGCCGTTCGCCTGACGAACTGTCGCAAAAACCTGAGTTCATCGCTGCTTCGCTGCTGACACTGCGTGCCTATACGATGCCACAGGTGATTGAGCGCTTCAATATGGATGAAGAAACCGTCGGTACCTTTTACGCTACCATTTACAACGCTTTCGTTCATGTCATCAAGAAGGCTGGCGAGAACCTCGAAAGCAATCAGTCTGCCGTCCCCGACTACCTCGACCGCGATGAACTGCTATCGGTTGCACGACGTTGGCTGGTTGACCCTGAGTCTCTCGAACTGCTGAAGCCCTCTGCCGGGAAGATGTTCCACCTGCCAATGGCCTCCGACCAACTGCCGGGTCCGCTCTTCCTCTTGGCCATTGCCGACCATCGGTGGCCACAGGACTGGAAGGTGACGGTAGAAAACATCCTTCCCTTGCCGTAATACGAAGCATATTGGCTGTCATCCCTTATGTATAGATTCAAACTCCACACTTATGAAAGATATCTGCTGCATCGGGCATCTGACCCGCGATAAAATCATCACACCTGAGAGCACCGTCTACATGGCTGGTGGCACCTCTTTCTATTTCGCGCACGCACTGAACCACCTGCCGAAGGGCAACACTTCGTTCCAACTCGTCACGAAGGTGGGCGAGGAGTCAATGCCTGAAATCGAGAAGATGCGGCAGGAAGGCATCGACGTGCTGTGCTATCCGAGCCGCCATTCGGTCTATTTCGAAAATAAGTATGGTGCTGACACGAACCGACGCACACAACGGGTGCTCGCAAAGGCCGACCCCTTCACGCTCAAAGAGGTGCAGTCGTTGGAGGCTCGCGTGTTCCACCTCGGCTCATTGCTGGCCGATGACTTCCCTATCGATGTGGTTGAGGCTCTCAGTAAGAAAGGTCTTATCAGCATCGATGTGCAGGGCTATCTGCGCGACGTGCAGGGAGAGAGCGTCCATCCCTGCCAGTGGGTCGGCAAAGAGCATGTCCTTGCCATGACAGACATCCTGAAACTGAACGAATACGAGATGCAAGTCATCACCGATTCGAACGATCCGCACACCGTAGCTCGCAAGCTTGCCTCGATGGGAGTACGCGAAGTGGTGCTGACTTTCGGCGATTATGGCTCGCTCATTTATGCCGATGACCAGTTCTTCGAGGTGCCTGCCTACAAACCGCAGCACCTTGTCGATGCCACAGGTTGTGGCGATACCTATTCTGCCGGCTATCTCTACTGCCGTGCTCAGGGCGAGAGCCCACTCGAAAGTGGTAAGTTTGCAGCAGCCATGTGTACGCTTAAGCTCGAGCAACACGGTCCTTTCAGCAGCGATGTCCAGGCTGTTCGCGCCGTGATGCAGCGTAACGTCGAACAATAAGGTGGTACATTTGTTATGAAAAAGCATTGCTTTGACGTCTGCAAAGCAATGCTTTTTTGTATCCAACCCAATGCTTTCCATTCAACAAGGCATAGGTTTTCCGGAGCGAAGTGGCTTAAGTGGCGTGTGAGGCACTTAGGGACATTTCCCAGAAGTGGTCGCCCCATTGTCGGGCGAGTTCCAGATCGTGGGTGGAAAGAATGATGATCTTTCCCTGTTCGTGGGCAAGTCGCTTCAGGAGTGCAAACGTTTCAATCTTGCTGGGATGGTCGAGGAACGCCGTGGGCTCGTCGAGGAGCATCAAGGGTGTCTGCTGGGCCAGAGCCTTGGCAATGAGCACCTTCTGTCGTTCGCCGTCGCTGAGCGTATTCCATGGCTTTCTCGCCATGGTGTCGATGCCAGTCGTGGCCATTGCTTCGCTGACGATGAGTCGGTCTTGGTCGGTGAGCCGCCCCCAGAAGCCTGTATAGGGCATACGTCCCATCGCAACGACCTCCTCAACGCTGAGCGACAGGTCGTCGATACGGTCGGTCAGCACCACGCTGCACAATCTGCCATCGCTCTCAAAGCTATGCGATTGACGCTCGAAACTCGAAACTTGAAACTCGTCACCCTCCTCTTTCTCCAGCACAATCCTACCCCCCAGAGGTCGTTGCAGGCCCGCCAAGGTGCGCAACAGCGTAGATTTGCCCGTGCCATTGCGTCCCAAAAGGCACGTCAACTGTCCGCCCTCAGCCACGAAGTTGAGGTCGGTAGCCACGATATGACGGTGCCTGCCACCATAGCCAATGTCGAGATGTTCGAGTCGGATGAACATGTTGGTGTTGTTTTTTCGCGCCAAAGGTACAAAAAACTATCAACTTTCAACTCAAAACTCTCAACTTTTTCGTAACTTTGCCATCGAGTATGAACAATCCAAAGACACCTTCTCCCCCTGAGGATGTACGTGGTGGGGCTCCTTTGCTCGAACTTCAGCGACAGCGCATGTTGCTCGACATCGAGTATTTCACAGAGAAAGAAGCCTTTCGCCGCTTCACTGAGACCATTGGCATGGCCCGTCGGGTGAAGCGTGGCGATGCGTGGTTTCCGCTACGCATAGGAAAGAGCTACTACAACTCCCTGAATCAGCTTTGTCTGGAGGTTCACCGCACGCAGGACGAGGACATTGAGCACAATTTCGAGTTCGGTCGGCCCGTGCAATTCTTCCGTTCGGCCGGCGAAGTGGGCGAGGGTGTGACTTGGTATCAGTTCACCGCCACCGTGAGCTATGTCGATGGCAACCGCATGGTGGTCAGTATGCCCGACTCAGCACCTATCTTGGAGTTGCAAAACATCGCAGCTCCCATGCAAATAGGTGTGCAATTGTCGTTCGATGAGACCAGTTACCGGACCATGTTCGATGCCTTGGAGCGCACGATGCGGGCCAAAGGCAATCGGTTGGCCTATCTGCGCGACCTCTTCTACACCAAGATGCCGGCCCAGCACTATTCGTTTCAGCCCATGCGTTTCCCATGGTTGAACCCCACGCAGGAGCATGCTGTCAACGAAGTGCTACGTGCCAAGGACGTTGCAGTGGTGCATGGACCTCCCGGAACGGGCAAGACCACTACGCTGGTGGAGGCCATTTACGAGACGCTCCACCGCGAAAGCCAGGTGCTGGTGTGTGCCCAGAGCAACATGGCCGTGGACTGGATATCCGAACGTCTTGTCGATCGTGGCGTGAGTGTGTTGCGTATTGGCAATCCAACGCGCGTCAACGACAAGATGTTGTCGTTCACCTTCGAGCGCCGTTTCGAGGCTCATCCCGACTATGAGATGCTTTGGGCCATCCGAAAGGCCATCCGTGAACTGCGTCAACATAAGAAACGCGGCTCCGAAAACTGGCATCAGAAGATGGACAGGCTGAAAGGTCGTGCCGCCGAACTGGAGATCCGCATTCGCAGCGAGCTGTTTGGCGAGGCGCGAGTCATCGCCTGCACCCTCGTAGGTTCCGCCAGCAGCCTGCTCGAAGGGCAGCGTTTCAACACCTTGTTCATTGATGAGGCTGCCCAAGCGCTGGAGGCTGCCTGCTGGATACCTATCCGTCGCGTGGGCCGGGTGGTGCTGGCAGGCGACCATTGTCAGCTTCCTCCGACGGTGAAAAGCATCGCTGCCTTGAAGGCAGGCTTAGGGCGAACCCTCATGGAGCGCATCGTTCAGCAGAAGCCCGAGGTGGTTACGCTCCTCGGAGTGCAGTATCGGATGAACGAAGAGATCATGCGTTTCTCCTCCGACTGGTTCTATGGCGGACAGGTTCAGAGTGCTCCGCAGGTGCGACACCGTAGCATTCTCGACTTCGACGTGCCCATGGAGTGGGTGGAGTCGGCCAGCGAGGAGTGGGGCGAAGCCTTTGTCGGCGAGACTTTCGGCCGCATCAACCGCGAGGAAGCCCACCTGACGATGGCCATCCTGCATCGTTACCTGAACAAAATCGGTCGTCAGCGCCTCCTTGAGGAGCGCATTGACATAGGCATCATCTCGCCTTACCGCGCGCAAGTGCAGTATTTGCGCCAGCTCGTCAAGCGCGACGATCAGCTGAAACCCCTGCGCCATATCATCAGTATCAATACTGTCGATGGCTTCCAAGGCCAGGAACGCGACATCATCATTATCTCACTGGTGCGCTCGAACGAGCAGGGACAGATAGGATTCCTGCGCGATCTGCGACGAATGAACGTGGCTATCACCCGGGCACGCATGAAACTCATCATCATGGGCGACTCCGAAACGATGACCAAACATCCCTTCTATCACAAGCTTTACGAATACATAGCAGCCCTGAGCAGGCAATACGAATGAGCCGGCCATACCCTTTGCATAGCTTTTCCCCTCCAATAGTTGCCATATCACGGCGACTCTCACTACCATCATAAACGAAAACGACGATGAACGACAAACGATCACTACTGCTGGTGCTCTTCCTGGCCACGATCATGGCGGCCATGGCACAGACATACGATGCCAACCGAGGCTTCCGTCACCCTGGAGGACTGCACACCCAGGCCGATTTCGACCGCGTGAAGGCACAGCTGGCGGATGGAAACGAGCGGGTTACGGCTGCCTACAACGTGCTGAAGACGGCCGCCTATGCCCAACCAGGTGTGCAAACCTATCCTGTGGAGACCATCGTGCGCGGCGGTACGGGCGAAAACTATATCAATGCTGCCCGTGGAGCCACCATGGCTTACCAGAATGCGCTACGCTGGAAGATTGAAGGAAATGAGGCTTGCGCCCGCGGAGCGGTACGTATACTGATGGCATGGGCCAACACCACGAAGGATATATCAGGCAGTAGCGACCAGTGTCTGGCCGTTGGACTCTACGGCTATGAGTTCGCGCAGGCCGCTGAACTGATGCGCGACTATGCCGGTTGGTCGCGCGATGACTTCGAAACCTTCCAGCAGTGGATGCTGAAGCTGTGGTATCCGAAGGCCATCCACTTCCTCCGCAGTCGCAACGGCACGTGGGAGAACAGTGGAAAGTGGTGGAAGGCTCCCGGTCACTATTGGTCGAACTGGGGATTGTGCAATGCCCTGTGCGTCGTGTCCATCGGCGTGCTGTGCGACGATGTCTTTATCTACAATCAAGGCATGAGTTTCTTCAAATACGACCAGGTGGGTACATACCGCAACCCACGGACTGAGGTGCCCATCAAGAACGATGGGCTGACCGAATTCCTTGGTAACCTGGTGGTAACGACGGTCGATACCGACCTTGAGACAGGTGCTTACGGACAGATGGGGCAGATGAACGAGAGCGGACGCGATACGGGGCACTCGGCAATGGCACTGGGATTGGCCGTAGACCTGGCGAAAATGGGATGGAACCAAGGCGACGACCTCTTCAGCTATATGGATTACCGCCTGGCTGCAGGCATTGAATACGTGGCCGCGCAGACACAAAGCGTGCCCAACCTGCCCTGGACCAACTATCACTATGGCTCCAGCGGCTACTATTACACTGACTCACGTGCCTGGTTGATGACCGAGCCGGCCCTTGGAGCACAGATGCGGCCCTACTGGGGCACCGTGATTGGACTCTACGAGGGCGTGAAAGGCGTGCGCATGCCATTCGCTGAGGCTTCCTATCAGGACATGGGCATCGATGCAGGTGGCATGGGTAGCACCAGCGGCGGATACGATCATCTGGGCTATTCGGTGCTGATGAACACTTTCACCCCGCAACTTCGCCCTGCCGACGAGGTCCCCACGGAACTCTCACCGTTGATGGAGTACGATGCAACGCTGACGAATCTGCTCGTTCCCAGTCTCGCTCAGGAGCGGCAACAGGGCAATATCGACGGCTCTACCCTACGCCATAGCGAACTCGGAGGACTGGTAAACACCTACGAATCGTCAAATCGCACGTGTCTGCCCAAGGGACATACGGTGAAGCTTCGTCCGCAATTGCCCGACGGGGAGACCGACACAGGGCTTTGGCGCTGGAATACAGGCGAGCAGACGCGCGACATCACGGTGACGACCGACCGCAGCCAGGCTTATCGTGTCACCTATACAAACGCACGGGGCATCGACAGCGAGTTGCTATTCACGCTTGCCGTTGAGGGCGACAACAGGGCTGCTGCCGTTGAGGGCAGCATTACCTATCAGGGGCAGGCCGTCAACGACACGATACTCACGCTGTTTTATGGCGAAATGGCCACGTTGAAAATCAGCGGAGGCGACGGTTATGGCACGTATCGCTGGCAGAACGGCACCACGGCAGCAAGCCTGACGACGGGCCGCATCACTTCCGACACCATCATCACAGCCACTTACATGAACCAAAGCTACACGCCGACGGAGGTGCGTTTCCATCTGAACGTGCAGTTGACGCGCCCTGACATCGTTGTCAACGGCGTTCAGCTCACTGACACCCTCATGGCCATCGTCCAAAAGGGCGACAACGTGGTGCTGTCTCCCTATGTTCCTGCCTCGCTGAGCGGCATGACTTACGAGTGGACGGCCACCGATACCGATGCCAACATGGCGTCTTTCGACCTGAATGCGCGCACGTTGACATTCGCGGAGTGCACACAGTCGGGACTGTTCACGCTGACCTGTCGTCGGAATGGCAATGTGGTGGCCACGTATCCTTATCGCCTTTATGTCGTCGACGAGGCCGACGCGGTGGCTACAGGCTACTATTTGATTCGCCATGTGGCCAGCAACACCTACCTGACCTCCAACGGCAAGGGCAAACGACTATTCCTTGACGACCAGCAAGACGACTCTTCGGCACAGGTATGGCTGCTGGAACGCTCGGCTGACAATGGCCGTTACAACCTCCGGCTGGCTGCTGACACAACTCTATATGCCACACTTTCGTTCTCGTTGTTGGAGACTCGGCAGAGCCAGCCCTTCATCCTGACGCCTGCAGCAGGCAGCAACTACGTGGCCATCTCTTTGCGTTCGGGCTACTATCTGCAGGTGGCCGACGACCTCTCCCTGGACTTTCGCACCGAGAAGTCGTTGCGTGACTTCCCCTTTGAACTGCAGAAAGTCGACTACGACCCCACGGGTATCGAGTCCATCGATGCCGATGCCGCACCTGAAAGCAGAACTTCAGCTGTCTACGACCTCAGCGGTCGTCGCCTGAACAATGGTATTTTGTCGCAGAAAGGACGCCCGCTGCAGCGTGGCATCTACATCGTTGGTGGACAGAAAAGGGTGATTCGATGAGATAAAACGAACTGAAAGTTTCGCTCAAACCTATAACTTCTAACGCGGAAACGACCATGACGAGAAAACTACTGTTCTCCTTCAGCCTGCTTTTCCTTCCGTTTTTCACCGGCGGACTGTATGCACAGACCGACTACAAGATGGCTGGTCCCTATGCCATCGTGGCGCGCGACGGACAGCATCGCCACACCAAGGGCGGCAGCGAGCGCGATATGCGCATGGCATTGACCTTTGCTCAGCAGGGTAAATACCAGCAGGCACGTGCCATTATCGATGCCTATGCCTCGACATTGCAGGGCTTCGACGGCCACGACGCACCCCTTTGCCTCATCCAGGCTTATGACCTCGTGCGAGCCATGACCATCGTTGCAAATAACGAAGACTCTAAAGCCAATCAAACTCCCCTCCCTTGGGGAGGGGAAGGGGGTGGGCCCTCCTCATGGACCGCCATGGTTCGCCGTGCCATCCTGCCCACTATCGAGCAGTTTGATGCCGCTTCGCCCTATGCCAACGGCAACTGGGGAGCCATCGTCAACCGCTGTCGTATGGCTTGTGGCATCTTTCTCAAGGACTCAACACTCTACAAAAGCAGCATCGACTACTACCTTCATGCCAACGACAACGGCTCGTTGCCCCGCTACATCGGCCCCTCCGGACAGTGCCAGGAGACGGGACGCGACCAGAATCACGTTCAGTTGGGGCTGGAAGCGCTGGCCCAGACCTGTGCCATGGCCTTCGAACAGGGCGACAATCTGTGGTCAGCCTGCGACAACAGGCTTATGAAAGGCTTCGAATACACAGCCCGTTACAACCTCGGAAACGATGTTCCCTTCACGACGTGGACCGACTGCACCGGCCTTTACTGCGACTGGACGGAGCCTGGAAGCATGGGTCGAGGCCGGCTATGGGACATCTATCAGTTGCCCTACGACCACTATGTGAAGGTCTGCGGACTGCAGATGCCGTACACCAAGCGGGTGCTTGCCTTGCAAGACAAGGCCGAACGCAAGGGCCAAAGCCGTGAGGTGCGTGCTCCAGGCGTCAAGGAGGGGCAGCGACTCCATCAGGTTTTCACCTATCCGGCACCTGCAGGAGCCCCGTTGAAGCACGACTACGACGTGTTCATACAACCGCGTGGCAGTAAGGAATGGACACGTATCGACACCTATATGGCCCGCGTGAACGCTCCTAACCCTGAGCCTTTGACACCCGTTTCAGGTGGATTGGGGGGCAAGGCGGGCACCAACCATCGCATCAGCGAAATCTCTTACGCCTTCTTTGACTTCACGGGCGATGTCTTTATACGTGTCGTCAGGAAGGGAAACCCATTCAAAGAGGCACGCGTAAGGCCTGACTACAAGGGCGTAATCGCTAACGTTCAGAACGACACCACGGTGCAATTCCTGCTCTTTCAGCCTGAGAACGTCAGCGTAGAGTTCGACGGCGACCTGGCTCACAACCTGTTTCTCTTTACCTCGAAGCCACCTGTTGCCCGGCAAGAGGCCGAACGTCAGGCACGGAAGGAAGGTCGTCGCTTCGTCAGCTACGCCCCAGGCTTCTACCGTCAGGACACCATTCGCCTGGCCAGTAACACCACTGTCTATCTCGAAGGAGGTTCCTACTTCAACGGAACCTTTGCCATCGACGATGCCGAGAACGTCAGCATCCTCGGCCGAGGGGTGGCTCGTCCGCCGCGAGGCTATGAAGGCTGCCACGTATCGCGCAGCAAGAACGTCCTCATCGATGGCCTTATCCTCTGCACTTGTCCTGTTGGGGGCAGCCGAGGTGTGACCCTTCACGACGTCAGGAGCATCTCCCACCCAGGCTGGGGCGATGGTCTGAACGTCTTTGCCTCGTCCGATGTGCTCTACGACCGCGTCTTCTGCCGCAACAGCGACGACTGTACGACGGCCTATGCCACGCGGAAAGGCTTCTCAGGGTCGGCCCGTAACGTCACCATGCGTAACTCTACGTTATGGGCAGACGTGGCCCATCCCATCTTCATCGGCATCCATGGCGACTCCGAACGCATGGACACCATTGAGCATTTGCGCTACGAGAACATCGACATCCTTTGCCAAAGCGAGGCACAAATGGACTATCAGGGGTGCATGGCTATCAACTGTGGCGACAACAACCTGGTGCGTGACGTCGTTTTCGATAACATCCGCGTCGAGCAAATCCATCAGGGAGCACTCCTGCAGATCAAGGTCGGCTTCAACCAAAAGTACTGTACGGCACCAGGAAGGGGTGTGAGCAACGTCACATTCCGCAACATTCGCTACAACACCCGTTCCCTCGGCGGTTGGACAGGTGGTGGCTTGTCGGTCATAGCTGGCTACGACGAGCAGCGGCGCGTTACCGACGTCACCTTCGAAGGGCTGAAAATCAATGGCCAACGCATCTATGACGACATGCCGGGCAAGCCTCGGTGGTATCAGACGGCCGACTATGTGCCCATTTACCTGGGCCCTCACGTCAAGGGATTGCGCTTCCTGCCGTAAGGATAGGTGGTGGTTGGCTGTCGGAAAAAAACAAACGAATTTCTTTTGTTCTGCACTTATTTTTCGTAACTTTGCAGATTGGAACTAAAACAAACCTATTACAGTCATGTTGAATGAACAAATGAACAATCGGAAACATTGTAGAAGAGCAGCCTTTTCAGTGCTTTTCCTGCTCTTGGGGACCCTTTCTTTGTCGGCCCAGATGCTCGTTGGCTCCTACAACATTCGCTATAAGAACGCCGAAGACGTACAGCGAGGCAATTCATGGGAGCAGCGTTGCAAGATTATTTGCGACCAAGTGAACTTCTTTTCACCCGACGTTTTCGGTGCTCAGGAGGTGCTTCATCCGCAGTTGCTTGACCTGATGAAGGGGCTCGACGGCTACGATTACATCGGAGTGGGGCGCGACGACGGAAAGACAGAGGGCGAATATGCTGCCATTTTCTACAAGAAGGACCACGTACGTCTGCTCGACAAGGGCCATTTCTGGCTGAGTGAGACGCCCGAAAAGCCTGGGTTGGGCTGGGATGCGGCCTGCATTCGCATCTGCACATGGGGCAAATTCAAGAACCTACGCACGCGTGAGAAGTTCTTCTACTTCAACCTTCATATGGACCACGTGGGCACTGTGGCTCGCCGTGAGGCCGCCAAACTGGTCGTTCAGCGTATTCGTGAGATTGCAAAGGGTGCTCCCGTGGTGCTGACGGGCGACTTCAACGTCGACCAAACCAATGAGATTTACCGCATCTTTACCGACTCTGGCATCCTGAAAGACAGCTATCATGCCGCCCGACTGCGGTTTGCAGAGAACGGAACGTTCAACAGTTTCAAGCCCGAAATGTTCACAACCAGTCGCATCGACCATGTGTTCGTATCGCCAAAGACGCGCGTTGAGGCCTACGGACTGATGACAAACGGCTATTGGACGCCTGTTGCCGACTCCGACAAGCAGCAGAAAGCATCCGATGCACCGCAGGAAATCTCGTTCAGCCGCTATCAGCATCGCCTGCCGTCCGACCACTATCCCATCTTCGTTCGCCTGACTTTCAAGCGGTAGAGGGGGCGTTTTCAATCCTTAGCAGATAAAGAGTACAGATGCGACGTGCCGCGTTACGTGGTTTGCCTTGTGCATTCCAGTAACGCGGCACGTTGCTTTTATGTACTAAAACCATAGCTTTCGTGGTACTAAGACCTATGTTTTCTTTGGACTAAACCATTGCTTTCGTGTGCTAAAAGCTATGCTTTCCGGGAATTGTACCATCGTAAAGTAGTTGCGAAACCTCACTGACACAGCGTCCAGAGGTCAGTCCAACTCGTCGAGGAACTGCTCTATCAGGATACCGCGGTTGCGGTCGGGCAGGTTTCGGTTGCGGTCAATGAGGCGATAGACCACATCCATGGCCTTGCGAGTACTCTCCTTCAGCGACTTGCCGTTCAGCAACTGAGCGATGAGAATGGCCGAAAACAGGTCGCCAGTACCATGGAACAGCCCTGGAATCTCCTCGTAGGGCAGGAGGAACGTTTCGCTAATGGCCGAACGTCCCACCACGCAGTTCTGCCCATCGACGATGCAACTGGTGATGAGAGCAGCCCCACAGCCCAGCTTTTGCAGGTCGTCGAGCATGTCAGAGGCCTCCTCGGGCGAGATTCCCTCTAGTCGGAAGGCATGGCCAGTCAGCAATGCTGCTTCTGTAAAGTTCGGGAATGTCAGGTCGGCGACGCCAACCATCATGCGCATCAGCTCCACATTGTGTTCTGTCATGCCGTTGTAGAGGTGGCCACCGTCGCCCATCACGGGATCGACGAACACCGTTGAGCCCTTCTCCTCCTTCAGTTCGCGGCAGTAGTCGGCCACCAGCCGCACCTGTTCCTCGGTGAACATGCACCCTGTACAAACGGCATCGTAGCTGAATCCCAGCTGTTTCCACACGGGAAGTGTGCCCCGTATGTAGTCAGTCGTGTCCAGAATGTTGAACCGTCCGTAGTCGAACGTGTTTGAAACGAGTGCCGTTGGCAGGTTGAAAGTGGGGTAGCCCAGGTAGGAGAAAATAGGAATCATAGCTCCCATTCCCACCTTGCTGTGCCCCGCCATGTCGTTGACCAGGAGTATCTGTTGCTTAGCCATTTTTCGTTACGATAGTTTTTGTGCGTGCAAAGGTACGAATAAGCGAGCGGAAAGCAAAGGAAAAGACGAAGTTTTTTTGGGGGAATGATATAGCAGATGGCATAGAATCGGCCTGCAAGGCCAGCACCACCGTAGGGGCAGACTCCCGTGTCTGCCCGTGAATGTTGTGATGGGAGATGGGGAGACACAAAAGGAAATTGCGCCCTACAGGGGCAGAATCATAAAACGTGTCCTAAAGGTGCTGCCCTTGCAGGGCGTCTTTGTGCCATCTGCTATATTATTCCCAAGTTTTTTTGCTTCATTAGGTCTTAAAATTCGATGGGTACCACCACCTTTATCCCAATGTTGCGTCCCATATTGCTCACTCCCCGGCGTCCCGTCACAGGGTTCACGTCAGCATATTTCAGTCGGCTGAGATGGTTTTGGTATGCCCTGTCGAGCAGGTTGTTGGCCGTCAGGAAGACCGACAGCAGCCTTCGCCCGTGGTGCATCACGTCGGTACCTGCGGCAGCGTTCAGCAATGTGTAGCTTGGAGTTGGAGTTTCGGTGTCGTTGGCGGCAAAGATACGGTGCTGGCGCAGGTAGCACTCCAGTCCAATCGAGGCGTATGAGTTGCTTAAGTGGCGGCATTGGCGCAGCAGGTCGCACTTGATGGTGGCCGTCCAGCGGGGCTGTGGTGTCGTCGGCAGATAGCGACTGTCGTCGGGTTGGTGCAGCAGGCGTGTTGCCACGTAGGCAAATGTGTTTTCGATGTGTAGCCTGCGCATGGGGTGAACCACCACCGTAGCCTCGCCTCCCCATAGGCGTGCCGTGCCTGCAGCATACTGATAGACAGGGAATCCTTCATCATTCATCTCCAATCTTTCATCCTTCAACCTCTCCCCTTCATCCATTCTCTGCAGAAAAATGAAGTTACTGATGTGGTTGACAAACAGCGATAGCTGTGCCGTCACGATGTGCGACGAGTAATCGATGCCTGCATCCAGCTGCCAACTGTCCTCGGGCTTCAGCTGTTGGTTGCCTAGTTCGTAACGCAGGGAGCCCTCATGCACGCCGTTGGAGCCCAGTTCGCTCAGGTTGGGAGCACGGAATCCGCGTGCCAGGTTCAGCCTCAGGTGCATCTGGTCGGTCAGGCAGTAGGTCGCACCGACACTTCCAGAGAGTCCGTTCATGTTCTTTCGGAAGTGACGGAACTGCTCTTCGCGGTCGTCAGCGGTCAGCCATCGGTGGTCGAAGCGCACGCCTCCGCTCAGGTTCCAGCGGTCCCACGAGCGTGTGACGGTGGCAAACACGCCGGCATCCAACAGCCTGTAAGCAGGTATCAGGGCCTCTTCGCCAAGGTTTTGCGACTGTTGCCACATGCCGTTGATGCCCGTTGAGAGTTTCCAACGGCCCGTCAGCTCGGGCGAGATGTAGCGCACGTCGTAGTTAACGGTGTGCAATCGGAAGTCCAGTTCAGCCTCTTCGGGTTCCTCGAACTCCTGTCGGCGGTTTTGCTGATAGCCCACCACTGCGTTCAAGCGGCCTTCGCCCAAGTTGAAGGCATTGTCCCACGCGGCCTTAAAGTGGCGTATCTGCTGGAAAGGAGCCGCCTTTCGATAGCTCAACAGGCTGACTTGCTCGTCGTGAAGGAGTTCGCCGGTCGTTTCATCGCGCTCGCCTTCGACGATGCTTGGCGTCAGATGGTAGTAGGAAAGGCGCAGGTGAGAGTGGCCCCACTGCCTGTTTTGCCCCACCAAAGCCGACAAAGAGCGCTCGTGAAACTGCGACCCGGGCACACGACCATCCACCTTATTCTTATATGCATGCGCGAACTTCTCCGAATAACGCACATCCCAAAGGGTGCTGCCTTGATGGCCTGCGAAGTCGATGGAGTAGTTCAACAGACCGTTGTTGGTCTGGTATTCAGTCAGGACGTTGCCCCTCATCGTGCCTTGAGGCAACACTGGCTGCGACCGGAACACCACGACGCCAGCCAAAGCGTCGGACCCGTACATCAGCGATGCAGGCCCTTTCAGGATTTCAACCGACGTGACGCCGGCGGCATCCAGCTCTATGCCGTGCTCATCGCCCCACTGCTGACCTTCCTGACGAATGCCATCGCTCACCACAGCCACGCGGTTGTAGCCCAATCCGCGTATGACGGGCTTCGAAATGGCACCGCCTGTGGTCAGTTGCGACACGCCTGGCATGCGCGCAATGGCATCGATGATGTTCGTGGTGCTGGCCGCTGCGAGTTCTTTCTGCGACACCACCATGAAGGGCAGGGGCGATTCGCGCAGTAGTGACTGACCTGTCACGCCCGTGACGACCACCTCTGAAAGTTTCACGTGCAGTTCGTCGTCCTCGCAAAGCGAGTCTACATGCTCTTTGTGCACGCCCTTTCCATCGGCATGGTCATGCACCTGAGCCGTTGCTGCCGATACATATAGAGTCGACAACAACATCAGTAATATGCTTTTTCTCATTTACTTGTTGCTTGAAAATATGAAATAAAAAAGTACAATGGTCCCCGTTCAAGCAACAAAAGGGGGAGCACGCGACTGCTGTTGCCGTACCATACCGCCGAGCAAGTGGTCTGCCGGCGTGGCAACAACAAAGCCCAGTTCAGGCAGAAACCCGCTGACGAGCTGCTGAAGTGGGCATACGTAGGGCGTAGTGGCCAACTGGCAAAGCACGCAATAGTCGATGCTTGCCGCACCAGCCTGCAGGTGTCCACTGTGATGGACGTGATGTGCACAGTCTACACACACGACTTCCGCATCCTCCATGGCCTCGTGGCGGTGGAGCGTGGTCAGCATGAGCATCGGCAAAAATACCGAAAGCAACACCCATGCCGACAATCGTCGGGTTGTATTCACGTTCTTCATCAGTCTAGTTCCAGGGCATGGTCATGTGCCATGATGGCCCTATGTGGGTGCAAAGGTACATTTTTATTTTGATATTTTGTGCGTGTTTCTGATTTTTTATGTAATTTTGCCCCTCGAAATACAATGGTCAAAATGATGAAAGCTATGAAACATATACTCCCTCTCATCCTGATGGTCTGCCTCTCGACGGCAGTTCACGCTCAAAAAGACGTGCCTTCGACCGCGAAAGTCACCGCTTCAGCGGCCGAAACCGATAGCCCCCTGAAGGCAAAAGCCCATGAACTGGACAGCGTGGCCATGCGGTTGTTCTTGGAAAAGGACTTCCTGAAGTCCACCGAAGTGCGGCAACAGCACCTCGATGTGCTCCGTCAGCTCTACGGCGAGACCGACTCCACCTACATCCAGGCATTGGTTCAGCTGGCCAAGTGCTACTATCGCACCGAGCGTCTGCCCAAGGCTGTTGAGGCAGCACAGCGCATCGTCGACCTGTACGGGCAGAACCATAGCACCACCGACCGCAGCTACGCGTTCTATCTGGACAACCTGGCTCTCTATCAGGCTGCCAACCACCAAAATGAGGATGCCCTGGCCAACAGCATGAAGGCACTCGACGTCTATGACAAGGCTGGCCTGCACGATGTAGACCTGAGCATCATCCTGATGCATGTGGCCGAAAACCTCCACGATCAGGGCCGTTCCGAGGAGGCCATCCGCCACGAACTGCGGGCGCTGAACATCATGCGCAACGAGTATGGTGAGCATTCTGAGGAATACCTGAACGAGCTTCCCTACCTGAAGGCCTACTATGAGAAGGCAGGGCAGACCGACAAGGCCAAGAAACTGCAGGATCGCATCACTAAACTGAAGGAAGAGGCTGAAAAAGGCATCGCCGACTTACCTGAACCCGTTGACTTCACCTCGGCAGAGCTCTGCCATGAGCACAATGCTGATATGCTGAAGTACTGCAACTACTACTTCAATCACTACTTCTCGGCACCTCAGATGATGCAGGCCATTAACTACATCATGCAATGGACAACCGTTTCCGACGACGTCCACATCCTTGTAGGCGAGGGAGAGACAAAGTTGCTCGCCACTCCCGAGACCATGCCCTACGGCGTGGGTTACATGGCGGGTTGCGCCCAGTATGCATTGGAAACCGACTCGGCCGATTTCAGCTACGAAATGTACGAGTATGCCATGATAACGATGCTCAATCACTATATCGCCAACAAGGAACTGACGGGCGAAGTGGCCTACCTCGAGAAGTACATCAAGGCCCACGAGAAGAGCTACGATGCATTGACAGCCATGATCCGTAAGTCGTACGACAAAATCCTGGCCGATCAGGAGAAGGGAAAGTTCATAAAGACAGAATGATGCTGCCCCTTCGATAAGGGATAGCTATTATATATAAGGTACATAAATCCTTGCGAAAATTTTGCATTTCGCTCACTTATTCGTACCTTTGCACACAGATTCTAAACGAAAGGGGCTCACTGCCCCATACCCACTAGTATGGTGGTGGTATTTATTATTAAGGTAAAAGACTATGGGTAACCTGCGATTCGAGGTCGTAGCCGAGGCTTTCCGTAAGAAGCCTCAAGAGGTGGCTACGCCTTCCGACCGTCCGTCGGATTATTTTGGTAAATACGTGTTCAACAGGCAGAAGATGTACAAATATCTTCCGCGCGATGTCTACGAGAAGCTCATCGATGTCATTGACAACGGTGCGCGTCTTGATCGTTCTATCGCCGATGCCGTGGCAAAAGGCATGAAGCAATGGGCCGACGAGCAGGGTGTCACGCACTACACGCACTGGTTCCAACCCCTCACCGAGGGCACTGCCGAGAAGCACGACGCCTTCATCGAGCACGATGGCAAGGGCGGAATGATCGAAGAGTTCTCGGGTAAGCTGCTCGTACAGCAGGAGCCCGATGCCAGTTCGTTCCCTTCGGGTGGCATACGCAACACCTTTGAGGCACGTGGCTATTCGGCTTGGGACCCCACTTCGCCCGTCTTCATCATCGACGACACACTCTGTATACCCACTATCTTTATCTCCTATACAGGCGAGGCACTCGACTACAAGGCACCTCTGCTGCGTTCGCTCCATGCCGTCAACGTGGCTGCCACCGACGTGTGCCACTATTTCTACCCGCAAGTGCGCAAGGTGCAGGCCAATCTTGGCTGGGAACAGGAGTATTTCCTTGTCGATGAGAGCCTCTATTCGGCACGTCCCGACCTGATGCTTACCGGTCGTACGCTCATGGGGCACGACTCTGCGAAGAACCAGCAGATGGACGACCACTACTTCGGAGCCATTCCCGAGCGTGTACAGGCATTCATGAAGGACCTGGAAATACAGGCTTTGGAGCTGGGAATCCCCGTGAAGACGCGCCACAACGAGGTAGCGCCTAACCAGTTTGAGCTGGCTCCCATCTACGAGGAGTGCAACTTGGCCGTGGACCACAACATGTTGCTCATGCAACTCATGAAGCGCGTGGCACGTCGCCATAGCTTCCGCGTGCTGCTCCATGAGAAGCCCTTTGCCGGTATCAATGGTTCGGGCAAGCACAACAACTGGAGCCTGTCCACCGACACAGGCGTCCTGCTGCATGCTCCCGGTAAGACGAGCGAGGAAAACCTGCGCTTTGTGGTGTTCATCGTTGAGACTTTGAAGGCCGTTTGGCGTCATAACGGACTGCTGAAGGCCTCCATTATGAGTGCCACCAATGCCCATCGACTGGGAGCCAACGAGGCTCCGCCTGCCATCATCTCAACCTTCCTCGGCAAGCAACTCACTGACTTGCTCAGCCGTATCGAGACTGCTGAGACCGAAGACCTGTTCACTGTGGCTGGCAAGAAGGGCATGGAACTCGACATACCCGAGATTCCTGAACTGCTCATCGATAACACCGACCGCAACCGAACCAGTCCCTTCGCCTTCACGGGCAACCGCTTTGAGTTCCGTGCCGTGGGTTCCGAGGCCAACTGTGCAGCCGCGATGATTGTGCTGAACACGGCCGTGGCCGAGGCTTTGACTGACTTCCGCCAGCGCGTCGACAGCCTTGTAGCCAGTGGAAAGGACCAGACGCAGGCCATCATCGAAGTGCTACGCGATGACATCCGGCAGTCAAAGCCCATCCATTTCGAAGGCAATGGCTATAGCGATGAATGGCGTGAAGAGGCCCGTCAGCGCGGGTTGGACACGGAAACGTCGTGCCCCCGTATCTTCGAACGCTACCTCGACGGCGACTCAGTTAACATGTTTGAGTCCATGAACGTCATGCGCCGCTATGAGCTCGAGGCCCGTAACGAGGTGAAATGGGAAACCTACACGAAGAAAATACAGATTGAGGCGCGTGTGTTGGGCGACATCACGATGAACCATGTCGTGCCTGTGGCCACCCACTACCAGAGCCGGCTGGCCAAAACCGTGCAGAACATGTACGAAATCTTCAGCCACGACGAAGCCGAATCGCTCACTGCCCGCAACAAGAAGATTATCCGCGAGATAGGTGAGCGCACGCAGGCCATTGAAACAGGTGTCGAAGAGTTGGTTGAAGCACGTCGTGTGGCCAATCGCATCGATGATGCACACCTGCGCGCACTGGCCTATCACGACACGGTGGCACCGCGTTTGGAGACCATTCGCTATCAGATAGACAAGCTTGAACTCATCGTCAGCGACGAGTTGTGGACGCTTCCGAAGTACCGCGAATTGCTCTTCATTCGCTAAAGATATGACTATCACCGACTTGACAATTATTAACAGATAAAGGGCGGAAATCGTTCGGTTTTCGATACCTGTCTTTGAACAATTTTTCGTAACTTTGCAATCGCGTTTCATCCCCATCGAGGTGAAACGCGATTGCTCAAAACGTTCAAACCTAAACTCTAAAACTTAGAGATATGATACAAACCGTCAAGAAGCGCGACGGACGAATCGTCGGCTTCAATGAACAGAAAATCATGGCCGCCATACGCAAGGCCATGCTCACCACCGAGAAGGGTGAGGATGAGGTGTTGCTGCAGCAGATTAGTGACCGAATAGCAGCCCGCGGACGCGAACAGATGACCGTCGAGGAGATTCAGGATGCAGTGGAGATGGAACTCATGAAGTCGAGTCGCAAGGATGTGGCTCAGAAGTATATCGCTTATCGCAACCAGCGCTCCATCGCACGAAAGGCAAAGACGCGCGACGTGTTTCTCGATATCGTCAATGTGAAGAACAACGACATCACCCGTGAGAACGCCAACATGAATGCCGACACGCCGGCTGGCATGATGATGAAGTTCGCATCGGAGTCCACGAAGCCGTTCGTCGACGATTACCTGCTCTCCGAGCGTACGCGCGAGGCCGTGAAGCACAACTATCTGCACATACACGACAAGGATTACTACCCCACGAAGTCGCTCACCTGTGTGCAACACCCGCTCGACCACATCCTCAACTGCGGTTTCATTGCTGGTCACGGTGCTTCGCGACCGGCAAAGCGCATCGAGACGGCATCGGTCTTGGCCTGTATCTCGTTGGAATGTGCCCAGAACGAGATGCACGGCGGACAGGCCATCCCGGCCTTCGACTTCTATCTGGCTCCTTTCGTGCGCATGACGTTCCAGGAAGAGCTGAAGAGTCTTGAGGAACTCTATGGCAAGAGCTACGAACACCTGTATGATATAGAACTCAACGACTACCTGCGGCGCGACCTTGGCGGACTGCAGGGCGACGACCGTGTCGTTCAGCATGCCATGAACCGCACCGTGGCACGCGTGCATCAGGCCATGGAAGCATTCATCCACAACATGAACACCATTCACTCGCGTGGTGGCAATCAGGTGGTGTTCTCTTCCATCAACTATGGCACCGACACCTCGGCCGAAGGACGTTGCGTGATGCGCGAAATCCTGCTCTCCACGTACGAGGGCGTGGGCGATGGCGAAACTGCCATCTTCCCCATTCAGATATGGAAGAAGAAGCGCGGCGTCAACTATCTGCCTGACGATCGCAACTACGACCTCTACGAACTGGCTTGCAAGGTCACGGCACGTCGTTTCTTCCCCAACTACCTCAACCTCGATGCCTCGTTCAATCAGGACAGCGAGTGGCGTGCCGACGACCCGTTGCGTTACGAGCACGAAGTGGCCACGATGGGCTGCCGAACGCGTGTCTTTGAGAATCGCTTCGGACCGAAGACGTCCATCGGACGTGGCAATCTCTCGTTCACAACCATCAACATCGTGCGACTGGCCATTGAGTGTATGGGCGTGAAGGATCAGCAGAAGCGCATCGACATGTTCTTTGCCAAGCTCGACGAGCAGCTCGAGGTGGCAGCCGAGCAGCTCAACGACCGCTTCAACTTCCAGAAGACGGCCCTCGCCAAGCAGTTCCCGCTGCTCATGCGTTCGCTTTGGATTGGTGGCGATAAGCTGAAGCCCAATGATACGGTGGCATCGGTCATCAACCAAGGCACACTTGGCATCGGCTTCATCGGTCTGGCCGAGTGTCTGGTGGCCCTGATAGGCAAGCACCACGGTGAGAGCGAGGAGGCACAGGAGCTGGGACTCCGTATCGTGGGCTACATGCGTCAGCGCGTCAACGACTTCTGCGAGAAGTATCAGCACAACTATTCGGTGTTGGCCACGCCTGCCGAAGGCCTGTCGGGTAAGTTCACGAAGGTCGACCGCAAGGATTTCGGCGTCATTCCCGGCGTTACCGATCGCGACTATTACACCAACTCCAACCACGTACCTGTCTATTACAAGTGCTCGGCCCGTCATAAGGCTGAAGTGGAGGCACCCTATCACGAGCTCACACGTGGCGGTCACATCTTCTATGTCGAGATTGATGGCGATGCAACGCACAACCCGCAGGTCATTATGAACGTGGTTGATATGATGGATCGCCTTGACATGGGTTATGGGTCCGTGAACCACAACCGAAACCGTTGTATGGATTGTGGCTATGAGAATGCCGATCCCAACATGAAACGGTGTCCTCGTTGTGGCAGCGACAACATCGATCGCCTGCAGCGCATCACGGGTTACCTCGTCGGAACCACCGACCGATGGAACCACGGCAAGCTCTCTGAGCTCAACGATCGTGTCACTCACATCGACAATGGTAACCAGTTGGAACTCTTCGACAGACTCTGATGCAGTGAATAGTTTATAGTGAATAGTTTATAGTGAAGAGTGAATAGTGTATGATTACTCTTGCTGCTGCATGTCGCAATAAGAGTGACATTCACAAATGGGAAACCTTTTGCAAGCGGTTAAGTATCCGCAAACAGGAAAGCAAATCATACGCTATTCACTCTTCACTCTTCACTAAGAAAGGGTAATCATACGCTATTCACTCTTCACTCTTCACTCTACACTAAAGAAAGGGTAATCATACGCTATTCACTCTTCACTCTTCACTCTTCACTAAAGAAAAGATGATCAGCGTACTAAGCATCATAGAAGACACGATGGTCGACGGGCCTGGTTTCCGTACTTCCATCTATTGTGCGGGCTGTCGCCATGCCTGCCCGGGATGCCATAACCCACAGTCGTGGGACTTTTCGGGAGGTCATTCTATGACAACCGAAGAGATTATGCGTATCATCGAGGCCGATCCTTATGCCAACGTCACCTTCACGGGTGGCGATCCCATGTATCAGCCGGAGGGTTTTGCCGAACTGGCACAAGCCATACGCACGCGTACCGATAAGGATATATGGTGCTACACGGGCTTTACCTTTGAGCAACTGCTGGGCAACCCGCGCCAACGGGCACTCCTCCAGCTGATAGACGTACTTGTCGACGGCCCTTTCCTGAAGGCTTGCAAGGACAGCGACCTGGTGTTCCGTGGCAGTTCCAACCAGCGCATCATCGATGTGCAGCGTTCCCTACAGGAATCCCGCATCGTTCTCTACCCACTCGCTTCTAAATTGACAGTTGACAGTTGACAGTTGATAATTGACAGTTGACAATTGATAATTGACAGTTGATAATTGACAATTGATAATTATGATTACCATCTGTCAATCGCGGGGAAAACAGTGCGGCAAGCCGCACCTACGCGTAGGGGCAGACCCCCGTGTCTGCCCGAAAGAGACAGAGGGAAACAGCGTCCCGCCATTAACAATCAACAACGGGCAGACACGGGAGTCTGCCCCTACATGGAACCACTGTGATTAAACTCCGTGACATCCGTTTTATCTGTGTCATCCGTGGTCGCAAAATCGTAAATCGTAAATCCGTAAATCGTAAATCAACATGTCCTTTCCCAATCTCATGCGCGGCAAGCGCATTCTTTACGTCCATGGCTTTGCCTCCTCGGCCCAAAGCGGCACCGTCCATCGGCTACGCACCACATTTCCTGAGGCCGATGTAGTGGCTTTCGACCTGCCTGTCGATCCCAACGCGGTATTGGACTTGCTGCGCGGCAAGTGCGACGAGCTCCATCCCGACCTTATCCTAGGCACTTCCATGGGTGGCATGTTTGCCGAGCAGTTGCATGGCTACGACCGCATCCTCGTAAACCCTGCCTTTCAGATTGCCGACACCATGCGTGAGCATAACATGATGGGCAAGCAGACATTCCTCAATCCGCGTGCCGACGGCGTGCAGGAGTTCTATGTTGACAAACCGCTTGTCAAGGCCTATCGCGATGTCTCTGAGCAGTGCTTCACGGGCGTAAACGACGACAAAAGCCTCGTCGTTGGACTCTTTGGCGACAACGATCCGCTGGTCCATACCTACGACCTCTTCCTCCAGCACTATCCTTGTGCCATCCGTTTCCATGGTGAGCATCGCATGGACGACCACTCCTTCATGCATGCCGTTGTGCCTGTCATCCGTTGGATGGACGACCGGCAGGAGCGTCGCCAGCGTCCTATCGTGTTCATCAGCGTCGATGCCATGCGCGATGCCTATGACAAGCCTGTCTCCAGCGTGCAGAAGGCGGTCATGGCGCTCATCGAAACCTACAACGTCTATTTCCTTGCGCCCTGCCCGTCCACCGACCATGCTCATGCCGAAGGCATCCTTTCGTGGCTCGAACGCTATGTTGACGTGCCTGCTTACGACCACGTGGTGTTCACAAACCAGCCCCAGCTGCTCTATGGCGACTACTTCGTCATGAAGCATG